>JBKDDT010000028.1:0-34239 GCA_046339895.1 bacterium
GGCAACGGACAGAACGGCAGTGCTCGGTGGGCCGGCGTGGTCGTCACCGTCGTGCTCGCGGCGGGCGCGATGACCATCCAGTGGGGCGTGGTGACCACTAAGCTCCAGCAGGTGGAGAAGCGGCTCGATGAGTTCATCGGCGAGGCCCGCAGCATCCGCGCTCAGTACGCCGAGATGGAACGCAAGATCTGGTTCCTCGAGGGCAAGCTCTCCGGGCTGACGTCCAACTCGCCGCGCCAGAGCGTGCCAACGACGGGCTCGCCTGTCATTGGAGGTGGCCCGTGAGCACCATCACCGCCATTGCCGACGCCGTCGCGGCGCACATCAACTCCGGCACCTTCTCGCAGCCGCTCACGGCCGTGCGGATGTTCCAGCCCGCGTTCACGCTGGAGGACCTCAAAGACCTGCGGGTCTCGGTGGTTCCCCGCACGCTGCAGATGTCGCCGGTGACGCGGGACAGCCTGGCCATCGAGTACGTCGTGGATGTGGGCGTGCAGAAGAAGCTCCCCGCCGATGGGGCGGACGCGGCGATCGACGAACTGATCGAACTGGTCGAGGCGATCGCGGATCACCTGCGCTTCCAGCGGCTGGAGGGCTTTCCCGACTCCGCGTGGGTCGGGATCAGCAACGAGCCGGTGGTGTCGAGTGAGGCGCTCGAGCAGCACCGGGTGTTCACCAGCGTCCTGAGCGTCACCTACCGGGAGCGGAGGTAGCCATGAGCAACACGATCATCTTCGGCGTGGCAATGACCGACGAGCTCAAGCCGCTGGCGACCCAGAAGACCATCGCCACCTTCACGCTCACCGCGTCGCACAAGAACACGCAGGACCTGCTGCTCTCGGACGGGAAGACCGACCCCATCGAGGTCGCCCCGGGCACGCAGTACTACCTCGAGCGGGTGAACCTGGCGGACATTCTGGTCAAGAGCAAAGGCGGCGAGACGGTCTTCGTGGTCGGCCACAGCGCCGAGTGAAATGAGTCAGCGATGGCAATCAAGCTCGGCATGGAGGCCGCCTAGAAGTACAAGACGGGCGGCCAGGCAGGCGCATGGACGGCACTCGGCAACACACGAGACGTGACGCTGAACCTCGAAACGGGCGAGGCTGATGTGACCACACGAGCAAATAGTGGCTGGCGGTTGGCTCGACGATCGCCGCCCCGATGTTCATGAAGGTGGACTTGCCGGCCCCATTAGGTCCGAGCAATCCGAACATCCCTTCTGGAATCTCCAGATCGATGCCGTGGAGGGCGTAGACGGGGCCGGGGTGGATCTCGACGAGGCCTTGGATCGACAGGGCTGCCGGGTCCATGAGGAACAACTACAGAGGGAACGCGATTGACACTCACAGCATCTTTGGGATTGGACCGTGGGGGGTTTCATCCGCGAATGGTCCATGCTCCCGGTGCGGGCTGCGCGAGCCATTTGCGGCACTTCAGCGCGGTGACGCTGGCAGCCGCATTCGGTGAACGTTTGTGCCGATGGCAAAGCCGGTGACTCCCGTTTCGGTCTTCAGCAGCCGGATCTTGTTGACGGCGTTGCCGAAGCCCGCCTTGGTCCATGTCTTGCCGCCGTCGGTGGTCGCGAAACCGTGGGGCATGGCTCCGATCCAGCCGGTGTCGGCGTCCACGAACGCGATGCCGAATTCTCGCACCTTCGCGTCGTCGACCAGCGGGATCTCGGCCCACGTCCTGCCCCCATCAGTCGTCTTCGCCACGAAACGTTGGGACGCCGCAGGGTCGGGGTTGTAGGACTGCACGGTGCAATAGCCCGTATTCGCGTCCGGGAAGGAGAACTTCCACGTAAGCTCGAAAGGCCGCGACGAACGGTACACCTCTTTCCACGTGCTGCCGCCGTCCTCGGTGGCGAGAATCAGCGCGTTAGAAATCGCGACGTCCGCGCTAGTGGCTGAGGCGATGAACCCGCGACGATCATCGAGGAACTTCACGTCGAAGGCCATCGCGCCAATTGCGGGAATGGAGCCCTGCTTCCACGTCTTTCCAAGGTCGTCCGACCAGACGTATGCCGTCGGACCACCAACGCGACCGACGCCGACGATCCGAGGCCTTCGGTCGAGGTTGCCCGCGTTCACGAAGGGCACCTGCACGATGTCGAAGGCGCAGAGGCCGAGGACCGGAGGCCCCTCGATCGACGTCGCGGGCGTCCACGTTACGCCGCCGTCCTCGGTGCGGTAGATGGGCGTCGCGTCGGTGACCCCCGGGAAGTAGCCCGGCCCGATGTTCCCCATAACTCCCACGTTGGCGTCGACAAAGGCGAGGCACCGCACGAACGTGCCAGGCTTCTCCCAGACCTTGGACCACGTGTCGCCTCCGTCGACCGTCCGGAAGATCTTCCCCGCGCCGTTGCCGTACCACCCCGTGGCAGCGTCGATGAAGAAGATGTCGTCCTGCTTGCCCGGGTACGACTCGGTTGCGAGCTTCGTCCATTCCGGGTCGCTATCGGCGACACGGGGCTTGGCTGACGGAACAGCTTGGCTCCCCGGGGCGTTGCCCGTCGTTGTGGCGTTGCCGTCCTGCGCGTCCATCCATGCGAGCATCCGCTTGGGCAAGTCTGCGTCCCACTCGCCCTCGCCCATAGAGCGGACACTTTCCGTGAGCGAAGCGTGAGTGGTAAAGGCGTGGTCGGCTCTGGGCATGGTGATCGACGAGCCGGCTCCTGGCGTTCGACGGTTGACGATCGCCGCGATCGTCTGGTGATCCTGGAGCGACGTGACCCAGTCGTACTCGCCATAGACGGCCAGAACCGCGCCGGTCGATCGCTCCCAGGCGCGGGCGATGTTCAGGTCTTGCAACTGATGGAAGAAGGACATGCTCCGGGTTGACATGTGGTTCTCGTCGAGCATGATGCCCTGCGTGGGCTGACGCAACTCGGGCCAGCGAGCCCACACGTCTCCCAGCGTCTTCTTATCGACGAGCACCATCGAGCTGCTCTTGGCCTCGGCCAGAACAGCGTCGGTGATGTCGGCCTCGGAGATCGAGGGGTCCAAGGCCGACTGGCGTCGGACGTTCTCGAGTTGGTACTCAAACCACGTACGCACCAGCGTGCCGTAGACGATGGTGCCCCGAACGGGCACCTCGGCGGACAGATACGGTGCCATCACCCCGCCCATCGAGTGACCGAAGACGAAGATGCGGTCCGGGTCCACCTCGGGCATGGCCGCGAGCTGCTTGAGTGCGGCCAGGTATCCCTCCAGTTCGATCTTGAAGTCGATTTCGTGGCACGGCGGCCCTTCGCTGTCGCCGATTCCCGGCTTGTCCACTCGCATGGTCACGAAGCCCGCACTCGCCATCTCGTGGACAATGCGCGTGTCCACGGCACCAGGGTCCGACGGCCGGTCCAAGGTCTGGCAGATGATCCCCTGAACATACATGAACGCGGGATGACGACCGTCGCGAACCCTCGCATCGCCCGTGGGCGTCGTCACGATCGTGCGGAGCCGATACCCCGCAGGCACCGTCACGCTGCCGTACCTCACGACGCTCCCCTCGATCGTCTCGGCGGCTTGGTCGAGCGTGGCACGCAGTTCGACCGTATCGACCCCGCGCCGGACCGCGATCGCCACCGAGTCACCCACGGCGAACGTCCGCAAGCGGGCACTAAGCACTTCGCGGCTCGTGACCGGCGTGCCCGCCACGCTCAGAATCGTGTCGCCTGCCGCGATTCCCGCCCGGGCGGCCACGCTCCCAGGAACGACCTCTGCGATGCTCAGCGCATCGCCATCTGCGGCGAGACGGACACCTAGTGGACCCGGACGTCGCGCCAGGGAAGTCGACGCCGCGGCGGGGGATCCGGGCATTGTCGGCTGAAGGGCAGCCGGCACGGAAGCGACGAGCGAGAGACACATGGCGACGGAAGCAAAGAGTGTGTTCATGGGCATCTTGGCGTTCGGGTGGTGTGGTGCGGCGGAACCGGAGTAACTTAAAGGTCAGACGGTGCGGGCACGCTGGCGTTTCGGATGTGGAACGGCACCGCGCACCTTCGCACCTCGGGTGCGGGCGACGGGAAGCACGAAGAAAGCCGCCAGGTGCAGCGAGCCATCACGCCGCGTCTTCCGGGCGTCGAGGAATCGCTTGATGGCGCGGAGCCGATCACGGACGAACCGAAACTCGGCGGGTGTCAGCCACGACATCTCGATTTTGCCAACGATGTTCTGCGCGTCGGTCCCGTACGTTAAGAGCCCGGCTCGCGACGCGGCGCGGGAGGTTCTCGCGACAATGCCACCCATTGTCTGCATCGAGCGATCGATCGCGCTGGCCGTCGAGGCGGGATGCCTACGGCCGAAATCGGGCCGGAAGTCGTCCGCAGCGATATCGTAAACACGCTCGGGGCGGGTGCGTCCGGGCCGCTCGCCCGCATCGAGCACGACGCCGATCTTCAGCAGATGCCGCAGGTGCGGATAGAGCGTGTCCGAGGGACGGTCGATCGCCAACGCGATTTCTCGAACTGAGCAGGGGGCGAGCGATCGCATCGCCTCAAGTATCTCGAACCGCACCGGCGCCATCATCAGCGTCCAGTGCGATGGGCTCTTTACCACATAGATAGCGGGTCGTGGCATGGGCACATGGTAGCATGCATTGGTGTGAAAAGCGACGGTTTCACATCAATGACCTGCCCCCCGAAACCTGATCCAGAGCCTATGAGAGTCCCGTCGGACCCCGGTTGGGTCCTGGAGACTCTCGAAGATGAAGCGGACCAGACATTCGGCGGAACAGATCGTGACCAAGCTGCGTGAGGCCGAGGCGATGCTGGCGGCGGGTCAGACGGTCGCGCAGGTGGTTCAGGCGCTGGCGTGAGCGAGCAGACGTTCAACCGGTGGCGAAAGCAGTATGGCGGGATCAAGGCCGACGTGGCGCGGCGTCTGAAGGATTTGGAGGTCGAGAACTCGCGGCTGAAGAAAGCCGTCGCGGACCTGACGCTCGACAAACAGATCCTCAAGGAGGCGAACGACTACCTGAGAAAACCACATCGCCCGCGCGGCGGAGGTGCGTGGTGACGCACGTGCGGGCGGAGACGAACCAGTCGGAGCGACGGGTGTGCCGCGTGCTCAATCAGCCGCGATCGACACAGCGGTACCCGGCGATCCCGCGGGATGGCGACGAGCATCTGTCGCGGCGGAGCACGATCTGGTACGACAGCATCCACGCCCCGGCTACCGGATGATCCGGGGCATGCTGCGCCTCGAGGGCTGGCGTATGAAACGCAAGCGTGTGCATCGGCTTTGGAGGCAAGAGGGCCTGAAGGTGTCTGGAATCCAGCACAAGCGCACGCTACTTGGCCACTCGGAGAACGGGATCCTGCGTCGTCCAGCCGAGCACATCAATCACGTGTGGGCGATCGACTTTATCTATGACACGGATGCCCGCGACCGGTCGCTGAAGTGGCTGAGCGGAGTGAACGAGTTCACTCGCGAGTGCGTGGCGTTGGAGGTAGGCCGATCGATGACGGCCAGCGGCGTGGCGGAGGTCACTGATCGACCTGTTCACCACGCGGGGCGTGCCCAAGCACATCCGCAGCCACAACGAGCCCGATTTCATCGCCAAGACGATTAGGCGACTAGTGGAACTCACGGGCGTCCAGACCCTTTACATCGCGCCCCGCAGCCCGACGGAGAACGGCTACGCGGAAAGCTTCCACTCGCGGCTGCGTGATGAGCTGCTCAACGCCGAGGTGTTCACCCACGTGCGGGAGGCCCAATCGCTGGCGGTCTCGTGCCGGTACGAGTACAACCACCACCGGCCGCACTCATCGCTGGGGTACGTGCCCCCTGCGGCGTTCGCGGCCGCGTGCAGGCAGGCTCCTGCCCTACGGCTCGATCCGCTCGCTTCCGCTCCGTCGCCCGCCTGCACGCGGCGAGGGGCCCTGGTATCCTCATTCACCTAACGACCCTCATAGGACCTGGTACAGAAAATGGAGGCAGGCTAAACGCATGTGCCATTGTGGTAGAGGCTCTAACCCCGACGGCAGAAATCTTGCTCCAACGCTTTGATTGAAAGCGGAGAGGGGGGGATTCGAACCCCCGATACGGTTGCCCGTATACGCGATTTCCAGTCGCGTTCCTTCGGCCGCTCGGACACCTCTCCGGTGAGTTAGTCGTTTGGTTGTCGCCCCGCTGGGGCAAGTATGAGTTTAGGCCGGCGTCTGGATGGTGGGAGGTGGGTGGTTGCGCTGGGGGCTGTGGCTGGTGGTTGGTGGCTAGCCGATGAGTTTAGCGGCTTCTTCGAGTAGGCCCTCGGCCTGCTCGGGCGTCGGGGCCTCGGCGATCAGGCGGATGATCGGCTCGGTGTTGCTGGCGCGGACGTGCATCCAGGCACGCTCGGCGTGGAATGGCACCCAGACGCCGTCGGCGCGGTCGGGCTTATTGTGGGCCCATTTCGCCGCGACCTTGTCGAGCACGTCGGCGGGTTTGATCGCGGGCGTGAGGTCGATCTTCCGTTTGATAATCGCGTAAGGTGGTATCTGCTTGACGATCGCCGAGAGGGTTTGTTTGCGATGGGCCATGAGGGCGAGGACCAGGGCCATCGCGCCCAGCGAGTCGCGGATGTAGGTGATCTGGGGCCAGATGACGCCGCCGTTGCCTTCGCCACCGAGTGGGCTTTTGTTGGCCTTCATCGCGGCGACGACGTTGGCCTCGCCGACGGGTGTGCGCACGACGTGGAAGCCGTGGGTGGTGGCGACGTCCTCGATCATCCGGCTGGTGCTGAGGTTCACTGGCACGACCGACCCTTTCTTGAGCATGCCGAGTTCTGCTAGGGCCATTGCGCTGAGCACCAGCGTGTATTCCTCGCCGATGTAGGTGCCGGTGTCGTCAACGAGGGCGAGGCGGTCGGCGTCGGGGTCTTGGGCGAGGCCGAGGTGGGCTCTTTGCTTGCGGACGCGTTTGCACAATGCTGTGAGGTTCGTCTGGGTTGGCTCGGGTGGGTGCGGGAAGATGCCGTCGGCTTGTTGGTAGAGCCGCTCGACCTTGCAGTTGAGTTCATTGAGCGTGCTTGGTGCGAGCATCTTGCCGGTAGCACAGACGTCGTCGATGATGACTTTGTACTTTTGTTTTTTGATCTGCTTGTTGATGCCAAGGGTGTTGAACACCTTAAGGACGTGCATCGCGTGCGACACGTCCAGATCGGTGAGTAGATAGTTTGTCCCGATCTTGTCCCAGGGTTGGCCCTTGCCGGGGCCGTCGCGGTAGATGGTTGCGATCTCGTTGGCAGTGGTTTTGTCGGGCGCGCTGGCATTGGGGAGGCCCTTCTTTGCCTTGGGGGAGCGGATGATGGTTTTGAGGCCGCACCACTGCTGGGGGTTGTGCGAGGCGGTGATCTGCAAGGCCCCGTCGGAGCCTAGAAAGTCGACAACCAGGCCAACGGTGGGCGTGGCGGCGACGCCGAGGTCGCCGGTGTCGCACCCGGCCAGGTTAAGCGCGGAGATGGTGATCCCCTTGACGGCCTCGGCACCAACGCGGCCGTCGCAGGCCACGACCACCTGCGGGCGGCCCTTGCGCGGTTTGCCCGTGCTGGCCGCACGCGAGCGCAGATAACTGGCAAACGCCACGGCGTAGCGTGCGATGACCTCGGGCGTCAGCGAGCCGCCGAAGGTGCCACGCAGGCCCGAGACCGAGAGCATCAGCACGTCAGCGGGGGTTTCCATAGCCCGAGGGTAGAGCGCGTGAGAACCGGTGGGCGATATCGTTGTGGATGCCTGCACACTCGATAGTCGAGAACCTCCCCGGCCAGTTGTTCATGTTCCGCTAGGCAGTGGTCTTCCCGTATGAGTCGGTCGATCAACTCGTCGGCGAGCATGGCGGGCGGGACCTTGGCGACCCACTCACCGCTGGCACAGGCGCATGGCACCTTCGGCACATCGCCGAGATTTTTCGCCTGCACGCGCGCACGGTGCTGCTCGGGCTAGGGGAGGGGATCGAACGGGTCGATGCGATGATCGACAAGCCCGAGGTGCCGATCCCGGCAGTGCCGTCGGCGGCCCATGCCGAGTTGCTGGCGGATATCGATGCGTTTACCTCCTGGATCAACGCGCAGGGCCACGACCGGGTGGCGCGCCGGTTTAAGTATGGATCAGAAACGGACCTGCCGAGCATGCTCGTGTGCATGAGCGTGCACATCACCTGGCACGCCGCGACGGTGCACTACTGGGTGAAGTGGAAGGGTTGAGGGGGCAGGTTCGGGTGATGCGGTGCCGACCGCAGCTACGACGTTCGCTTGTGCCAGCGTTGCGGGGTGAAAATGCCGAGGGGCGGACTCGAACCGCCGACCTCCGGGTTATGAATCCAGCGCTCTAACCAGCTGAGCTACCTCGGCCAAGGGCCAAGATGGTAGGGGCACGCCGCAGGATGGTCCAGAGGTGGGGGGGTGCAGCTAGGTCGCGTGGTGTGGGTTGCCGTATACTCGGCGTTTGTGTGCGCACCTTGCCCTGCCGTACTGGCCTTGCGGGCCCGTACATGCCGAGATAAAGACCACTTATGCAAACCATGCTCATCCTTGCCCAGACCGCCATCGACACGCTCCCCGCTCTGGTTGCCGTGGCCGACGCGGCATCCAACCCCGCCAACCTCAAGGTTTGGGCGTATATCGCCTTCATCGGGCTGGTATTGGTCTTCCTGGCCCTTGACCTGGGCGTCTTCCACCGCGAGGCCCACGAGGTCTCGATGAAGGAGGCCGCAACCTGGTCGGTCATCTGGCTCACCTGTGGCGTCGCCTTCAGCGGGTTTGTCTACCTCGCCTATGAGAACCACTGGCTCGGGCTGGGGCTGGCGACGCCCATGTACAGCTCCGCCGAGGCGATCAAGGGGGGCGCGCCGCTGATCGTTCCGGGTGAAGTAGGGGGGTTCGAGGCCGCCAAGCAGTACCTGGTCGGGTATGTTGTTGAAAAATCGCTGGCGATGGACAACATCTTCGTCATCGCGTTGATCTTTACGTTCTTTGCCGTGCCTGCCAAGTACCAGCACCGCGTCCTCTTCTGGGGGATCATCGGTGCGCTGATCATGCGTGGCGGGATGATCTTCCTGGGCGCTGGCCTCATCCTGAAATACCAGTGGATCCTCATCATCTTCGGCGGTTTCCTCCTGCTGACGGCCCTGAAGATGGCCCTGATAAAGGGGAACGATGACGTCTCGAACAACCTCGCCGTACGGTTGTGCAAAAAGTTCTTCCGAATAACCGAGTTCTACGACGGGCAACGCTTCTTCACCAAACGCACGCTTAAGCCTACTTACAGCAAAGACCCCTCAGGCAAGGAGGTGATGGACCCACCCCCGCCCGGCACGCTTAGCGCCAAGTGGGCGATCACCCCGTTGTTCTTGGCCCTCATCCTTGTGGAGATCACGGATTTAGTCTTTGCCGTCGATTCGATCCCCGCGATATTTGCGATTACACCCGATCCGTTTATCGTCTTTACAAGCAACATCTTTGCCATCCTGGGCTTGCGTGCGCTCTACTTCTGCCTAGCGGCGTTGATCCAGAAGTTCCGTTTCCTTAAGCCCGCGTTGATCATGATCCTTGCTTTTGTGGGCGTCAAACTGTTGCTGCTGAGCGTGCCGCCATATCTTCATGTCATTGGTTTGCCCAAAGGAAGCCCGATCAAGATCGATACCACCCTCTCGCTGCTGGTCGTCCTGGGCACCCTTGCCGGGGCCACTGTTCTGTCGGTGCTGATCCCAAGAAAACCCGGCACCAGCGGCCACTGATCCCCAGCACCCACGCCCTCCACCACGCCCGTCCGGACCCGTACCATCGCCCCCGGCCCGCCCCTTCTCGCAGGAGCACGCACATGCCGCACTACTACCGCCTCGGCTCGATCCCCAAGAAGCGCCACGTGCAGTTCCGCCGGCCCGACGGCGTGCTCTATTCCGAAGAGCTCTTTGGCACCGAGGGGTTCTCTGGCCCGTCGAGCACCATGTACCACATCAACCCGCCCACGCAGGTTTATGGGTGGAAGACCCTCTACTCGACCAAGCCGCAGTTCGTCGAGCTCGACACCATGCGTATGCGGCACGTCAAGAGCGGCCAAGGTATGAACGGCTTCACCCCCCCGCAAACCCCAGCACCCAAGCCCCAGCAAGGGGTCCTCCCGCAAGGGGACGCCATCACCGGGCGAGTGGTCCTCTTCGGCAACGCCGACTGCGAGATGACCATCTGCAACCCCGCCACGCAGATGCCCTACTTCTATAAAAACGGCCAGGGGGATGAGTGCATCTTCATCCACTTCGGCAGCGGGGTCTGCCACACCATGATGGGCGCGCTCAAGTTCGGCCCCAAAGACTACATCATCATCCCCAAGGGAGTCATCTACAAACTCGTATGGGACGAGCCCCCAAGCAAAAGCACCAAAAACGGCAAGGCCGCAAAGGCCAAGGCCTCGGCTGCCAACTGGCGCCCCGCTGGCACGCCCGACAACTGGTCCGCCGCGCAGATGCCATTGGGCAAATACCTGCTCATCGAGACGACCAACGGCAGCCACATCGGCCCCCCGCCGAGGTACGTCAGCAAGGCCACCGGGCAGTTCCTCGAGCACGCCCCATACTGCGAACGCGACCTCCGCCTGCCCGTGCACGAACCCGCCTTGGGCCTGCCGATGTTCTACGAGCAATACGGCGACTACGAGGTCCGCATCAAAGCTCGCGACTGCGTCCACAGTTACACCTTCCACTACAACCCCCTGGACATCGTCGGGTGGGACGGCTGTTACTACCCCTACATCTTCAACATCGATGACTTCTCACCCATCACCGGCAAACTGCACATGCCCCCGCCGATCCACCAGACCTTCGAGGCGCACAACTTCGTCATCTGCTCGTTCTGCCCGCGCATGCTCGACTACCACCCGCAGGCCATCAAAGTCCCCTACAACCACAGCAACATCGACAGCGACGAGGTGCTCTATTACGTTGAAGGGAACTTCGGCAGCCGAAAGGGGATCGAGGTCGGCTCACTGACCCTCCACCCTCAGGGCATCCCGCACGGCCCGCACCCCGGCACCATCGAGGCGAGCATGGCCCACCAGATGACCGCCGAGCTGGCCGTGATGTGCGACACGTTCAGGCCGCTCTTCCCAACCAAGGCAGCACTCGGGCTCGAAGACCTCAAATACCCCGCCAGTTGGGAGGGTGAGCACTTCCCGCGCCTGACCAAGGGTGAACGCGTCGGCGGCAACATGGTCGAGGGCAAACCGACCAAGGCCAACCGCATCAAGGCCAAGCTCGGCGACCTGGTCGATGTCTACACCAACAAACTCACACCACCCCCAGCCCAGGCCGCCCCGGGCAACGTCTGGGCACCCAACGAAGCCCCCGCCAACGGCACGAACACCCCCGCCAAATCCAACGGGCAGCCATCCAAGAGTGCCAAAAAGAACACTCTTTCCAGGCCCAGCCGGCATTAGGACAGGAAAAAAATATTTTTTCTCCCCCCGGCTTGATTCATCCATAAATCCGGATAAAATGTTGCCAGCATCAAGAGTCCCGGGAGGCCTTGACACCCGGGCGGCAACCGAGCCAGCGAGGCGTAAGCCAGTGTCTGGTCGCGGTGCCGTGGCCTGTTCAACTGTGTAGGTGCTCATACCCACCTGCACACGCGAGCGATGCGGCTCGGTGGTACCCCACCCGGCAAAACAACTGTGGCGACGTTCGCCACGCCCCGCATCGACACAGGCCTGCCCACTTTGATGCCATGAAGGATTCATGGCCATGGCACTCACCCGCACCCCCTCGACCGCGTCGGAAACCCTCCCCGCCACCACCTCCACGCCCACGCCCACGCTCGGCCCCGCGACCATCGCGCTGCACGGGCTAGAACCCAAGCGTATAACCGGCGAGTCCCTGGCTGGCAGCATCGTCCAGAGCACCAGTTTCCGCCAGAGCAGCGTGGGCGGAGCCCCGGTCCCGCACGCCTACTCGCGTTGCAGCAACCCGACCGTCGATGACCTTGAAGTCGCACTCGGCGCTATCGAGAACGCCCCCCCGGCTGTTACCTTCGGCACCGGCCTGGCCGCTGAGACCGCGCTCTTCCTCTCGGTCCTCCGTGCCGGGGACCACGTCGTTCTGGGAGACTGTATCTACGGCGGCACCGTGCGCCTGGTGCAACAAGTCCTTGCCGGCCTGGGCATCACCCACACCTTCGCCCCCAGCACGGATCCAGAAAAAATCCGGGCCGCCATCACACCACGCACCAAACTGGTCTTCATCGAGACCCCGGCCAACCCGACGCTCGTGCTCACCGACATCCAGGCGATCGCCGACATCTGCAAGCCGCGCAACATCCTGCTGGCCGTGGACAACACATTCCTGACGCCCGTCATCCTCAGGCCGCTTGATCTCGGCGCCGATATCGCCGTCTACAGCACCACCAAGCACATCGAAGGGCACGGCGCCGCCCTCGGCGGCGCACTGACCGCCCGAGACCCGGCCCTGCTGGCCCGCTTCCGCTTCATCCGTAAGAGCACCGGCGCGATCCAAAGCCCGCTCAACGCCTATCTCACGCTCCGCGGCCTGCGCACACTACCGCTGCGCGTCCGCGAGCATTCACGCCACGCGCAGGTCATAGCCCAATGGCTTGAAAGCAACCCGGCCGTCGCAAGGGTCAACTACCCAGGCCTGGAGTCGTTCCCGCAGGCCGCGCTCGCACGCCGGGCGCACGCCACCGCTTCGGGCACGTTCCACGGCGGGGTGCTGAGTTTCGAACTCCTCGGCGGCGTGCCCGCAGCCCTCGCTTTCCTCAGCGCCGTTCGGCTATGTACACTCGCCGAGCATGTCGGCAGCATCGAGTCGATCGTCACCCACTCGGCGACGATGACCCACGCGGACGTCCCTGCCGAGCAGCGCCGTGCCGCGGGCATTTCCGACGGCCTCGTCCGCCTCTCCGTCGGCCTCGAAGACCCCGCCGACGTCATCGCCGACCTCACCCAGGCGCTCGCCGCGGCACATGCTGCCGTCAACACCCCGGCGGTAGAAACCAAACACCTTGCCGCCCCAGCACAACTGGTCGCAGCAAAGTAAAGAACCCCTCCCCCAGAATGTTCTGGCGGGCAGGGGCGGGGTTAGCAAACGCAATGAGCTCGCAAACATCAACCCATCACACGCACGATGGTCGGCTCGGAGAGCCGACCTACCCACCACTCAAAGGCCACACCATGACCACCACACCAAGCACCATCGTCCTCAAGTTCGGCGGCTCGGTCCTCCACGCCGACGCCGACATCGCCGCTGTCGTGCACGAGATTTACCGTTGGGTCCGATCCGGACACAAGGTCGTCGCCGTCGTCAGCGCTATTGAAGGCCAGACCGACGCGCTGCTCGACCGTGCCGCCCAGTACGGCCCCGGCGCCAACGAGCACGCCACGGCCCTGCTGCTAGCCACCGGCGAGCTCCAATCCGCCGCGCTGCTCGGACTCGCCCTCGGGCGAGCAGGCATCGACGCCAGCGTCCTGCCGCCGAGCGCCATCAACCTCCGCACACTCGGCGAGACACTCGACGCCGAACCCGTCTCGCTGGATATCACACGCCTGCGTGACGCCCTCGACCGCGTCCCAGTCGCCGTTGTCCCCGGCTTTGTCGGCATCGGCAACGGTGGCCAGTGGACCCTACTCGGCCGTGGCGGCACGGACCTGACCGCACTTTTCCTCGCCCAGCAGCTCGGCGCAACGTGCAGGCTCATCAAAGACGTCGACGGCCTCTACCAATGGGACCCCGCTAAGCCCGGCCCACGCCCCCAGCGCTACGCACGCATCGGCATCGGCGACGCCCTCGCCCTCGGCGGGCAGATCGTCCAGAACAAGGCCCTACGCTTTGTACACCAGCACGCCCAGCAGTTTGAGGTCAGCACCTTCAACGCATCGCACGCTACGCTCGTTACTGCCGACGCGCACAGCCAACTGGCCGAGCCAACCCAGCCCGCGCCCATCCGCAGGGTGGCGGTCCTCGGCTTCGGCACCGTCGGCCAGGGCGTTGTCTCGCACCTCAAGCACCAGCCCGACCGCTTTGCCATCTCAGCCATCGCCGTGCGAGACACCGAAAAGGCCCGCCGAGCAGGAGCGGAAGAATCGCTCCTGACAACCGACCTCGCCGCCGCCATCGACAACGCTGACGTTGTCATCGAAACCCTCGGCGGCCTCGAACCCGCATGCACCATCGTCGCCAAGGCCCTCTCCCGCGGCACACACGTCATCACCGCCAACAAGGCCCTCATCGCACGCCACGCCAGCAAGCTCCGCGCCCTGGCCAAACGCTCCGGTGCCACGCTCACCTATTCCGCCGCCGTTGGCGGCGCAGCACCCGTGCTCGAAGTCGCCGGCATGCTCAAACCCTCGGCCAACCTCCGCCGAGTCGAGGGGATCATCAACGGCACGACCAACTTCATCCTCGACCGCGTACTAGCCGGGGGTAACTTCAACGACGCTCTTACCGCCGCCCAGCACGCCGGCTTTGCCGAGGCTGATCCCTCACGCGACCTCGACGGCTCGGACTCGGCCGACAAACTTGCCCTCATCGCCCACGCCTCCTTCGGCCTCAACCTCGATCCCGATGACATCGACCGCCTGCCCCTCACCGCCCCGGCCATCGCACTGGCCCTTGAAAAGGCCTCGCCGGGCCAGCGACCACGCTACATCGCCTGGCTCGAATTCGATGGCAAAAAGATCAAAGCCGGCGTCGGCCTCGCGCTCGTGAGCCTCGACCACCCGCTGGCCAATATTCGTGCCGAGCACAACCGCGTGGTCTTCTCGCTCAGCGACAACTCCGAGCACGTCGCCACCGGTCGGGGTGCAGGGCGCTGGCCGACCGCCCAGGCCGTGCTCGCCGATCTGCTTGACTTGCACCGCGGGACACGCCCGCTTGAGTCTTTACACAACCACCAACTCGACTCGGCAGTGGTGCGATTGCCGGGGCGTCAAGCAGTGGAGGCCTAAATCATTGAAAACCCTGAGCAGTGGGGGGGCGACCCCACCGCAGTTATCAATCCTCTGTGAATCCCTCCCCCCAGCGGAGGGGCAGTGGTGGGGTCGGCACGCCACAACGCGCAGAAAAAATCCTGCGCATCGCACAAGATACCCGCCCGCAGACGCGCACCTACAACCAGTACGTCAACAACACCCCCACGCCCTTGCTCAAGCCTTGGCCACGCGCGTCTTGGGCACCCCGAGAATGCCGTCCTTGCCCGTGTCCTTCTTCTTGGACTCGACGAGCTTGGCCAGACGCTCAGCACGCGTGTACACGCTCCGGTTGACGGCCAAACCACTCTTGATCTTCAGCGAACGATCGATGCTCATTGCTCAAACCCTTTCCGTACGGCCGGGCCTTGCAACCCCGCCAGCACTAAAACTTCTTCCAGAACGCGTCGGAAAAATCCGAAGGCGCCCTCTTGTTCTCCACTCGCCAGCGCCTCCCAAGCCCCTTGATGTTCGTCATCAGGGCCTCGCGCTCCTTCTGTGCCTCTCGAAATGCCCCGGGCGCATACCCCGAAAGCAAAACCACCTCGCAGGCGGTATTGTTCGCCGCTGCCCGGCTTGGATCAACCTTGTTCTTTGGCTGCACCAACGCCGGATAACCGTGCTTGGCCAGGTATTGCCCCGCCTCCGTCGCCTCCTTCCAGGGGAGCGTCGCGACCACGAGATAGTTCCACCCCCCCTGAATCTCCGTAACAATCGGCTTGCCCGCACTCTTGCCGGGCACGCCGCTGCGGGACGGATCCTGCCCACCGGCAGGCAACGCCGGCTCGCTCAGTGGGTCGCTCACCTGCCCGTTGTGCACAACACCCGCCACGGGGCCGGGCACTGCCGATGTATCAACACCCCCACCCGCGACTCCATCCTGCCCAGTCGGGACCTGCGTTGTGCCCCCTTCACCCATCCGCTTGGACCACTCTTGGTCTGTTGTCTTCTTGCCAACCAGGCTCCCAACCCATAGACCGACCACGACCAGAACAATCGCTCCCCCGATTGCCAAGGCCCACAAGAGCAGTGTTTGCCGGGCGCGCCGCGAGGCGGGAGACCACGCCGCGTTCTCGGCAATGTTCCCCGTCGAAGTCGGGATGCGTGGCGTCTGCCGCGTTGGGTATGGTGCCACCCCGTCGCCAGACGAGGGCACACCCGTTGGGGAATGCCTGATCAACTCAATAAGCACTGGCGCGCCGCGCTTGCGGATCATGTGCCATAGTGTAACACCCCAATGACCCGAACAAAAATCCAAATTACCTTTGTCTTGTTCTAAACCCCTCCCGAGGGGATGGGCAGGGGTGGGGTTCCCTCCCGCCAGCCTTTCCTACTCGCCACAACTCCATATACTCCCACCATCCCCACACCTATCAAAGTCCTTCCCGCCGCCAGATGGACACATCCGGGCACATCCCAGTTCTCCTCCAGCCGGTCGTCGATCTTCTTACCCTCACCGGTCAAGAGCACACCGGCGGGGTCTTTGCCGACTGCACAGCGGGCCTCGGCGGGCACGCCGTGCACATCGCTGCCCGCATGGGACCGACGGGTACCGTGATCCTCAACGACCTCGACGCCGGGAATCTCGCCCGCGCTGCCGAGGCCGCGCACGCCGCCGTGCCGGGGATCACCATCCTCACCCACGCTGGCAACTTCGCCTCGCTGCCCCGCTTTATCGCTTCGCACGGCCTCCGTGCAACGTGCGTGCTGGCCGACCTGGGCTTTGCCAGCACCCAAGTCGACAACCCCGCCCGGGGGTTGAGTTTCATGCACGACGGCCCGCTGGACATGCGCCTGGACCCCGCCGGCCCGGTTACCGCCGCCGATCTTGTCGCCACGATGACCGAGCAACAGCTGGTACAGACGATCGCCGAGTTTGGCGAAGAAAAGCACCCCAAGCCGATCGCCCGGCGGATCGTCCAAGCCCGCCAGCAAGCGGCGATCACCACCACCGCACAACTCGCCTCGATCATCCGCTCAGCACTCGCCGGCAAACCGACCGGGGGCATCGACCCGGCCACACGCACCTTCCAAGCCCTCCGCATCGCCGTCAACGATGAACTCGGCAACCTCGACGCGCTCCTCGATGAAATCTCCGCCGGGGCACGCGCCTTGCAACCACCAGGCAGCACCCACACCGGCCCGCGCACAGAGTGGCTCGCCCCCGGTGCCCGCATCGGCATCATCAGTTTTCACTCTCTCGAAGACCGCCCCGTCAAGCACACCTTCGCCAACCTCGTCAAAGCAGGCCTCGCACGCCACGTCATCAAAGACCCCCTCGCGCCCACCGACGACGAACAACGCACCAACCCGCGCAGCCGATCGGCCAAACTCCGCGGCATACAGATCTCCGGCAGCTTTGCTCCCCAGTAGATTACGCACGATATCTTATATCTCCGCCCCATCGCGCCCCGCTTGACTCGCGGTGAATTCTCATAGACGTGGCTACACCCCACGGCCCCGCTGGGGCCCAAAGCGCCAACAAGCCGACACAGGTACCACAAAGACCACCACAGACACCCCAACCCCCCGGCCCGCGCCCCCATCACTTCGCCTGCGGCGTCAGCCACGCGATATCCAACTCAATCCGGTCCCCCACCTTCAACGGCTTGGGCAACGCCTTCAGCGTGCCACCGGCCACCTCTATGACAAACTGGCTCGGGAACCGGCTCGAATACCCCTTCAACCTCGACTCATACTTCATGTTCACCGCCGACCATGCCGGCGCACCGTCATACGGCAACGTATTCTCCTTCTCACCGTCCCCACGCGGTTCCTCCGCCTTCATCTCGTGCATCGCCAGCACGCGCCCCTGCTGGTCCAAGTAGACAATGTCAATCGGTGCCGGGCAATCGCGCATCACAAAGTTCTGGACGCTCACCTGCTCGGTCGGGAAGACAAACAGCATCCCCGCGCCCTGGGGTATCACCCCACGCTCAGACAAACCGCGGAACCGCCGCGCCGGCGTCAACGCAAGCTCCAGCGTGAAACCCTTCCCACCCAGATCGACCTTGATAAACCCGGCGGGCACCCCCGCCGGCTTCGTCGCTGACCCACTGGTCTCCGTGGGCTTGGTCCCAGCGGGCTTGGTTTCAGACGGTTTGCTCTCTCCGGGCTTCGTACTGCCCGGCTTCGGCGTTTCCGTCGTGGGCGCAGGTGTTTTCTTCGGGTCTTCCTTGGCTGGCTCTGGCCCCGCGCGATGCCCGCACGCGCCGTTCGCCCCCAGCCCCGCCACGGCAACGCCCAGACCCGCGAGCACACCGGCGCACCGACGAGTCATCTTCACACCTCCCTGAGCCATTGGTCATCCTCCTGCGTAAAGACCACCACGCCGCGCGGCAGGCGATCAATCCGCAAACCCGCCGCAAAGTCTATTGCGCTCATCACCCCCCTGCCCGGCGTGATCCCGCACCACCACGCCACCAGCCCGATCACACGCTCAGCCGGCACGCCCGAATCTCGATACACATCCACCCGCGTATCCCCATGCCTCTTGGCCAGCCGACGCCCATCGCTGCCAACAACCAACGGCACATGCACATACACCGGCGGCGCTCCAAGCCCCAGCGCCCCATACAGCAGCCATTGCCGCGCCGCCGAGTCGAGCAGGTCATCACCCCGCACCACGTGCGTGACACCCTGCCTGGCATCGTCAACGACCACCGCCAGTTGATACGCCGGCACGCCCCGCTTGGTCCAGACCACAAAGTCCCCGATCGTCTGCGCCGGGTTGATGCACTGCTGACCGGCAAACCCATCGACAAACTCCACCGCTACATCGGGCGTCGCAAACCGCCACGCTACCTCCGCCGCGCCCGCACCCGCGCCCGCTGCAGTAAACACCCGCGCCACACCCCACCCCGCAGGGCGCAGCGATGCAGGGAATCGCTTCTCACCCCCAGCACCACCCTCCTGCGGCGCCGACAACGCATCATCGGCCTCCCCACGCGTCATCCCCGTCGGGTACGCATGCCCCGCACTCGCGAGCGTCTGCATCGCCCCTTCATACGGCGTCAAATCCGCCGACTGCACCACCGGCCCCGCGTCCCAGTCCATCCCGAGCCACCGGAGCGTCCGTTCGATCCCCGCCGCGGCCCCGGGCTTGATACGCGGCCCGTCCAGGTCTTCCACACGCAGCACCACGCGCCACCCGTTCTGCCGGGCCAACGCCCAGTTGATCAAAAACGTCCGCGCGTTGCCCAGATGCAACGCCCCCGTCGGCGACGGCGCCAGCCGGGTCGTTAACACTCTGTTTCCACCCTCGGCTTCACGCACCCCCAAGCGTCCGAGCATCCGCAACCAAAATCAACCCCCGCACCCCGTTTTTCTCCCAACCCAAATCCCGGTTACACTCCCCCCATGGCCGCCAAACCATCTACCAAAAAAAACCCCCCCAGGCCCCCCGCCACCCGCAGCAACCAGGCCCACACTGTCCCCCGCCTGGCCGAGGCCGAGCTGGCCGCCGCCCTCGCACGCCACCCCGACTGGGCCCGCGCTGGCGACGCCATCCAACGCACCTTCGCCTTCAAAGACTTCCTCGAAGCGATGGCCTTCGTAACCACCGCCGCCCACGCCGCGCAGGCCGCCCAACACCACCCCGACATCCTCATCCGCTACAACAAAGTAACCATGACGCTGAGCACACACGACGCCGGGGGCATCAGCCACAAGGACTTCGACCTGGCCGCGAAACTCGATTCGATGACAGTCTGAGCCACCGGCATCAGCCTCTGGCTTCTGTCTTCAAACCCCTCCCCCGATGGGAGGAGCAGCGGTGGGGCTGGCTCGCGCAGAGGACCAAGAAAAGAAGTTCGCGGAGGGAGAGGAGGTTGACGAAGGGACGCGGAGAAAAGCCTGTGAAGTGCTTGCTCGATACAGCGTCTCGACGATTGAACCCACAAACTCCTCTGAAAAAAACTCCCTGCCTCCGTCCTCTGAGTGAATCCCCCGCCAAACCACATCACCCCATCACAATCATCCAGACCACAACACCAACCACCACCAGCAACGGCCACACACCCACCGCAACCAGCGCACGCCACTGCCGCACCCCCGGCACCTGCGACAACGCAAACGCCGAGGCCACCCACACCCACACCACACCCAGTGGCGCCAGCATGATCCCCAAGCACGGCACGCCCACCAGCAGCAGCGTCGGCGCGCTGTAGTTGATCATCTCCATCGTCCGCCCCAGCGAGAGCATCTCACTGTCGCGCTCGGCCTCGGTCCTGTGCCCCACGTGCACAACGCCCAGCAACGCCACGTGCGAAAGTAACCCCCAGACCTGCAACCCCAGCCAGAGCACCAGCGCAGGAACCAAGAACGCCAGCAGCAGATAGCCCACAAACATCAGCATGTCCTGCGGCCTGCCCTGCACACCCAGGCCAGCGATCTGCCTCATCGGCAAGACCATAAAGACCGGCCCGATCCCCACTACCCCAAAGAGCAGTGTGCAGAGGGCCGAGAAGACCCGCGCCTGCAAGGGGTTGCACGCCTCACTCAGCACGTCCCTGCCCAGCCGGTATGGGTTGCCGATCGCCGTGCCAAACGTACCCCAGAACGCACGCACCCACCCGCGCTCACGGCGCTCGGCCCACAGCAGCCCCTCCTGCTTGGTGATCCGCTCATCAACCCCCACCGTCGGCAGCACCAGCATCGCGTCCATCTCGATCCCGCGCCCGCACTTGACGCACACAAACGCGCTCGGCTCAAGGTGCCCATGCTCATCGGTCCCGTAGTAATCCTGCCCGCACCCCGCCGTCGGGCAGATAAACCGGCACGCGTTCACCCGCAGCCGATAGTCCGACGGCCGAAAGACCGTCCCGCACTCCGGGCAAGGCCCGGGCGCAAGGTTCCACAATGCATAGCCACACTTCTTGCAGTTCATCGCTCAACGCACCCCCTTGGCCCACCCAGCCACCTCGGCCCTGACCTTCAGCTTGCTGAACCAGACCACCACCACGACCGGGTATGCCACGCCCCATGCAAACGTCAGCACGATCCCCACCATGCCCATGATCGACATGTACCCCGCAAACCCAGGTGGCATCCCCGCCGCACCCCCACCCGCCCCGCCCATCCCCTGTATCACCTTGGCCTGCGACTGCATAGTGAGGTACCCCACCACACACGTCAGCACGGCGACCAACACGCGCGCCCCGGCCCATACCAGGTGCAAGACTCTGGCCATCGACTCCCGACGAACACACTGAATCCCCGCGATCAGCAGCAGCACGCTCGTGAGCAGCGCCAGGCAAGCCTCGAGCACCGACAGCATCGGGCTGGGCATTCCCGCCTGCATCAACGCCACCTGCTGCTGCATCTCTGGGCCTGACGCGCCCGGTTGGCTGGAAAAAAACGTTGTAATCAAGCCCGTGCTAAACGCCCCAAACACACCGCACGAGTTGCGCAGCACGCCGAAACCGCCGAGCACGATACTGATCACCCCCAGCACCGCCGGCCACCGCGACAAAGGCAGTGGAACCGCCCCGGGCACCGTCGGCGGCGTCCTGACCACAGGTGGGTGCGCCCCATCAACAGCGATCGTCTCTGGATTCTCTGTCATGCTCTCAGCATATCACAAACCAACCCGCACCATCTTCAGAACCCCTCCCCCAGAACGTTCCCGCGGGCAGGGCCAGGGGTGCAGTCAGCTCACGCAGAGGACTAAAAAAGAGGTTCGCGCAGGGGGCGCAGGTTGGCGGAGGGGCGCGGAGTCAACGCCGATAGAGTGCCTGGCCGCCAAGCAATTCTTCACAAAGCCACCCACAAACTACCTTTGCCACTCTGCCACTTTGTAACTTTTCATCTGCCCCCTGCGCACCCCCGTCCTCTGAGTAAATGGAGTCAACTCAGTCACTCCCCCTCCCGCATCCTCTCAAACGCCATCACCACCCTGATCTGCTCATACGTAACCGCACCACCCTGCGCCACACCCTCGGCGCCAAGTGCGTCCATCACAGGCCGCAACTGCCACGGCCGGCCAACCTCCTCCCACGCCTTAACAATCTTCTCCTGCACCACCCCCGGCACCCAAGCCTCGACACTCATTGGCCTCGCCTCCTCGATCCACTGCTGCAAGTACCCCGCCACCGTTGACGTCGCACGCCCCATCAGCGCCGCCACCTCATCGATCGACAGCCCCTTGGCAAAGTGCCCCGCCGCCGCGTCGGCACCCAGCGACCGCTTGACGCCCTCACCCTCCCGCAACGCACGCGTTGGACGCGACCCCTCACGCGCATCGAGCTGCAAACCCTCCACCTTGGCCGCCTCCGCCACCGCCTCCAGTAGCGACGGCCCAAAGTCCTCGACCTTGCGCGTGCCGATCCCACGCACCGTCAGCAGCCCCGCCATCGATCCCGGCCGCACCAGCGACAACTCCTCCAGCGTCGCATCCCCCAAAATCACAAAAGGCGGCACACCCTTGCTCGCAGCCAAACCGCGCCGCCACATCCGCAGCGCCTCAAACACCCCCATCTCCTCCCGGCTCAGCACAGGCGTCTGTGCCGAACCAACCGCCGCCTTCGGCGCACGCGCCAGCACCGCCTTGGGGTCCACCAGCCGAACCGCCAGCTCATTCCTGAGCACACCCCGGCTCAGTTCCGTCAGCGCCAGCACATTAAACTCACCCTGCCGGGCTAGCACCTCCTGGTCCACCAACTGGTTGACGTAACTGGCAATCCGCTCCTTGGGCAACCCCTGCAGCAGCCCGTGCGTGCTCAGTTTGTCGTGCCCGAGCCTACGCACACGCTCATTGCGCGAGCCCGTCAGCACATCACACAAATGCCCAGCACCAAAACCACTCGCCCCGTTGCTGCTCGGGGCGCTCAGCCTTGCCACGCACGAGATGATCTTCCGTGCCGTCTCCTGCATCTCCGGGGCGTTCTGCAGTTCATCAAGGCAGAAATCGCACGCCCCGCACGGCCCTTGCTCGAGCTCCTGCCCAAAGTACCGCGTCAACGCCTTATGCCGGCAACTCGCTCCGCTGGCAAAGCGGTGCATCTGCTCAAGCATCTCCCGCGCGTGCTCCATCACCCCCGGCGACGCCCCACCCTCACGCCCCGACTTGTCCATCAGGTCCTTCCACAACACCACGTCCTGCGCGGAATAAAGCAGCAGACACTCCGCAGGCAGCCCATCGCGCCCCGCCCGCCCCGTCTCCTGCTGATAGTGCTCAACGCTCTTGGGCATCGAGGCGTGCACCACCAGCCGCACGTCCCCGCGGTCGATCCCCATCCCGAACGCTACCGTCGCCACCACCACGTCCAGCCGCTCGGCACGAAAGTCCGCGCTCACGCGAGCCCGCACGCCCGCATCCATCCCAGCGTGATACGCCCGCGCCTCGATCCCCCGCGCGCACAGCGTGGCCGCGACCTCCTCGGTGTTCTTGCGCGACAGGCAATACACAATCGCCGCACGCCCCGCGTGCCGGCCGATCGCCTCGCTCACCTGCTCAGCCACACGCACCCTCGGCAGCACCCGGTACGTCAGGTTCGGGCGGTCAAAGTTACCCACCAACTCCACCGGGTCGACCAGCCCCAACTGCGCGATGATGTCCGCCCGCACCTGCGGCGTCGCGGTCGCCGTGTACGCACCCATCGGCACGCCGGGCAGCCCCGCACGCAGCTCACGCAAACGCCGAAACTCAGGCCGAAAGTCGTGCCCCCACTGGCTGATACAGTGCGCCTCGTCAATCGCTACGTGCCCAAGGCCTAGTTTGGAGACAAACCCCATAAACCCGGGCGACAGCAGCCGCTCGGGCGATGTAAACAGCACACGCAACTCCCCCGAACGCACCTGCGCACGCATCGCCCCAGCCTCCTCAGCCGGCACGTTGCTGTGCACCGCGCACGCCGGGACACCCGCCATCTTCAGCCCCGCCACCTGGTCGTCCATCAGCGCAATCAACGGCGAGACCACCAGCGTCAACTTCCCCGTAACCACCGGCGGCAACTGAAAACACAAACTCTTCCCCCCGCCTGTCGGCAGCACCGTCAGCGAATCGCGCCCGGCGAGCGTCGCAGCGATCGACCGGTCCTGCAACGGGCGCAGCGTGTCAAAGCCCCAGTGCCGGCGTAACGCCGAGAACACCTCCGAACCAAGCCTTTGTTGTATCAACTCACTCTGCACAGCAACAGAGGATAACCCCCACAACCCACCACCGACGCCCGCCCGCTCATGGCCTCCGCACCTGCCCACGACGCTCGCCCAAGATCGCACGCGCCTCCCCCACGACATAGAACGACCCCGTTACACACACCGCATCCCCCGACCCGCACCCCTTGCGTGCCACTTCCAGTGCCTCGCGCACCGTGGGTGCGACGAAACTCAGCCGCCCCCCTAGCGCCCGGTACCGCTTCTGCAAAACCGCGGGGTCCGCCGAGCGCTTGTTCCCCGCCGCCCGCGTGAAGACAACCTTGTCCGCTACCCCCGCCAGCGCCTGAAGCATCGGCTCAATGTGCTTGTCCGCCGCGACGCCAAAGACCACCACCAGCGCATCAAACCGCAGGTATTGCACCAACGTCTTGACCAACGCACGCACGCTCTCGGGATTATGCGCCCCATCAAGCACCACCGCCGGTGAGCCGCCCACCACCTCAAACCGCCCCGGCAGCCGCGCCGTTGCCAGCGACTGGATCATCCGGTCCATCGGACACACAAACCCACGCCCGCACAGCGCATCAACAATCCCCAACGCCAGCCCGCAGTTGACCGCCTGGTGCTCCCCTGCCATCGGCACGGGCACAAAGTCATACTCCCCGCGCCCCGTACGCATGTGCACATACATCTGCGGCCACCCCGACCCAGCCGCACGCTCCAGACGGTACGAAAACTCCACATCCTCACCGACAACCACCAGCGGCGCGCCGATCTCACCGGCCACCCGTCGCAACTCCTTCACCACCCCCGCGTCCTGCACCACCGTCAACGCTGGCACCCCGGGCTTGAAGATCCCACCCTTCTGCGCCGCGATCAACTCCAGCGTCTGACCCAGAATCTCCATGTGGTCATACCCGATCGTCGCAACCGCCGAGACCTCCGGCGTGATGATGTTCGTGCAGTCCAGCCTCCCACCCAGCCCAACCTCGATCACCGCAACATCCACTGCCTGCTCGGCAAAGTGCACAAACGCCATCATCGTCGTCAACTCAAAGAACGTCCCACGCCCATACCCACCCTCGACCTGCAACGCCGCCGAAACCACCGTCTTGGCCAGCCGCACAAAATCCCCCGGCGAGATCAACTGCCGGTTGATCCTGATCCGCTCACGCACATCGTTCACATGTGGGCTGGTGTACGAACCAACCGTGTACCCGCACCCCTCGAGCATCGCCCCGACCATCTCGCACGTGCTCCCCTTGCCCTTGGTCCCGGCTACGTGCACCGTCTTGATCCAGTCCTGCGGGTTCCCCAGCGCTCGCGCCAGCGCCCGCATCCGGTCGAGTTTGTACTGGTCCTTCACCGCCGGCGACGGCCGCAGACGCTCTAAATCCACCAGGCTGTACAAATACGCCAACGCACCGTCCATGTCCGAAAAATCAGACGACGGCTCCGCCGCCCCCTGCACCCCTGCACTCGGTCCCTCTCTACTCGATCCTGATTGTGAATGCTCCAACATACTCATGCGCAGGCCCAACCCTCCAGCCCCTACCCCCACCGGCAGACGCCGGGTGCTGCGCAAGATAGCGTCTTCACCGGCCCCGGGCATGTAAAATATCGACGCCGACAAACACCCCACACCCCACACCCCACCACAACCCGCACAACATCACAATGTTTTTCCCCTACAAAGTCGACGTCCCCCTCTCACGCTGGCCCATCGAGAACTGGCTGCTCATCGTCGCCACTTGCATCGGGGCCGTGCTCTATCTTCTCAGCCCCGTTGTGCATCAGAACTGGGCCGTCCTTCACCGCAAAGACAGCGACTTCTCCCTTATCCAACTCCTCGGCCACGCCATCGGCCACGGCGACCTCATCCACCTCATCGGCAACATGTTCGCCCTCTTCATCTTCGGCAACGCCGTCAACTCCAAGCTCTCATCGTTCTACATCCCCATCTATGCCTTTATCGCCGTCGGCACAGGCCTCGCATGGCTCGCCCTCGGCACAGGCCCCACCGCCCTCGGTGCATCCGGCGCCGTCTACGGCGTCATGGGCGCCTTCCTCGTCTTCTTCCCACGCAACGACATCTCCGTCTTCTACGTCTGGGCTTACTTCCGCGCCGGAACCACCGAGGTCTCCGGCTACTGGGTCATGCTCTTCTACGTCGCCACAGACATCGTCATCATGTCCATCACCAACGCATCCGGCGTTGGCCACATCGCCCACCTCGCAGGCTTCGCACTCGGCTTTGGCATCGCCCTGGCCACCTGCGCCGCAGGCCTCACACCCAGCGAAGAACACGAACACTCCCTCTGGGACATCATCCGCAGCCGCGGCCCCGGCGGACAGATCATCAAGTCCACCAAAAAAACCAGCACCAAAAACTACCCCCTCGCCAACACACCCCGCAGCACCCAACCCACTGTTCCCCTACGCCCACCCACCCCGCACGTCATCCTTGACAACGAACCGATCCCCCTCGCCACCGATAAACCACCACCCCTACTCAAGCCACGCTCAACGCCCATCATCCACAAACGCTCACGCCCATCAAACCATTAGACCCCCACGCCAACCACAAAGCCCACCATGCCCCACGCCATCCCCGAGCCGATTGCCGCCGAGACCGCCAAGAAAATCGTCGGCATCCTTCCCAACCCCGCCAATGCCCTCACACAGTTCGTCACCCCCATCTCACAGTCCATCGCGCAAGCCCTCGGCGTCAGCCCCGATCTTGTTCAGCCCCTCCTGCTGCTGGTGGCGAAAATCCTCCTGGCACTGCTGCTGCTCGTTGCCACCTGGATCGTCGCCAGTTGGGTCAAACGCACGCTCGAACGCATCTTCGAACGCACCGAAATCGACGAAACCCTCGAACACTTCTGCGCCAACGCCGCACGCTGGGTAACACTCGTCATCGGCATCATCATCTGCCTCGAGGCCTTCGGCTTCAGTGCCACTGGCCTGGTCGTGCTCCTGAGCACCGCCGGCATCGCCATCGGCCTGGCCCTGCAAGGCTCACTCTCGCACTTCGCCTCGGGCATCATGCTCCTGATCTTTCGCCCCTTTAAGATCGCCGACTTTGTTACCGCCGCCGGCCGCGAGGGCACCGTTGCCGATATCGACATCTTCACCACCACCATCGACACGACCGACAACCGACGCATCATCATCCCCAACGGCCAGATCTTCGGCACCGTCATCGAGAACCACTCCTTCCACAACCGCCGACTGGCCACCATCCGACTCACACTCGCCGCTAACGCCGACCCCGACGCCATCCGCGCCGACCTCCTCGCCGCCGCCCACTCGGCTATCGCCGCCTCACCCGCCGCCATCAAAGACCCACCACCCACCGCCAATCTTGTCGATCTGCCCGGCAACCAGGTCTGGGCACTGAGCGCCTGGTGCCGACGCGGCCAGGTCGAGACGATGAAAGAAGCCCTCTGGCTCGCCGCCCGAGACGCCCTCTCCAAAACCGACCACGCCGTCCAGCCACAGGTCCAACTCATCAAACAAGTCACCTAAACCACCCTCCGCAGGCTACCGTCCACCCGTGCCCCAACCACTCCCACCCACCCCCACCTTCCTCGTCAACGCCGAGGCCCTTGCTCTCACCTTTGACCCAGGCGACCTCGATAAACTCGGCCTCTACCTCGCCCTCCTCCTCGAAGCCAACAAACACTTCAACCTCACGGCCATCGAAAACCCCGAAGACTGCTGGCAACGCCACATCCTCGACTCCCTCACACTCCTCCCTTTGCTCGCCGACCTCCCAGACGCCTCCACGATCATCGATGTCGGCTCAGGCGGCGGCGTCCCCGGTATCCCCCTGGCCATCTGTCTGCCCAACCTCTCCTTCACCCTCCTAGAACCCACAGGCAAAAAGGCCGAGTTCCTCCGCCAGACCGCCGCCGAACTCAATCTCACCAACGTCGCCGTCCTCAGCGACCGCGCCGAAAAACTCGGCCAGGACAAAGCCCGCCACCGCGAGAAGTACGCCGCCGCCTTCGCCCGCGCCGTCGGCCCGCTGAACATGCTCGTCGAACTGCTTATCCCCCTGGTCCGCCCAGGCGGCCTCGTGCTGGCCATCAAAGGCGCCAAGGCCGACGACGAACTCACCGCCGCACGACACGCCATCGGCCTGCTCGGTGCACGCCACGCCCAGACCATCCCCACACCCACCGGGCGCATCGTCGTGCTCGAAAAAATCAGCCGAACCCCCAACCTCTACCCACGCCGCGACGGCGAACCCAAACGCAACCCCCTCGCCGCCAACGAGCAAACCCCAAGCACTACCCGATTCACGCCGCCATCACCACCTTAAGCTCACCCGCACCCGCCAGCCGCAGCATCTCCACGCCCTCGGCCAGTTTCCCCCGCTTACTGATCAACGGCAGCACATCGATCTGCTTTGTCGCAATCGCCCCCAACGCCTCGGGCACGCTCCCGCACCGGCTCCCGATCAACTCGATCTCATGCGCCACCAGCGGCGACAAGTCCACCCCCTCGCGCACGCCCGCCCGCACTGCCCCAAACCCCACGCCCATCTGCACACCCGCCGCACCCGTCCCCCACGCCGGCCCTTTCAAGATGATCTTCCCGCGCGGGCGCACCATCTGCATCGCCAGCTCCAGCCCCTGCGCCGTCCCCGTGCAGTCGATCACCACGTCCTGGTCATGCCGTAGACCGACCTCCTCGACCATCCGGTGCTTGATCCCCCACCGGTCGCACAGCGCCAGCCGCCCGGCGTGCTTACCCAGCAGCCGCACACTCGCGTTGAGTTTCGCCATCACCTGCACCACCAGCAGCCCCAGCTCCCCATCCCCCAGCACCGTAACAAACGGCCGGCCCTCCACCTTGAATATCTGCCGTGTGTGCAGCGCCGCACCAACCAACTCCGCAAACACACCCTCCTCATCACTCACGCCCGCCGGCACCACATGCAGGTTCCGCACGGGCACGCACACACGATCAGCAAAGCACCCATCCCGACCCGACAACCCAAGCACCGTCCGCACCCGGCAGTGCGCACTCAGACCCTTCCGGCACAAATCACACGCCCCGCACGCCACACTCATCGAGCCAACAACACGCGACCCCACTAACTCCTTATACCCACCATCAGCGATCCGCTCAACCACCCCCACAAACTCATGCCCCATCACCCCCGAGAACGGCACCAAGCCCCCCGCCACCCCCACGTCCATCGAGCACACACCCATCACCGTCGGGCGAACCAATGCCTCACCCCCACGCAGCTCAGGCTCGGGCGCATCCAGGTCCCACACAACACGCTGACCATTAAATCGCAGTGCTCGCACACACCACTATCGACCACCCCAACGCCCAGACACAGCCCGCTACACCCTCACCCAACAACCGCCCCCCTTCTCGGACCGCACGCACAACGCCTCCGATAATCCACAATGCCCACAACCATCTCTATCACCCCCCCACGCGACTACCTCCTCCACCGCGATGTCTGCAGCTACGGCTACTTCCTCCTCGCCCCCAACCGCTGGACTCCCGCCACACGCACCTTCACTCGCATCCTCCTGCTCCCCACCGGCCCGGCCACGATCCACATCACCCAAGCCAACACCCACCGACCCAAACCAGGCGGCAACCTCACCATCCACGCCTCACGCACCATCAACAAACCAGAACTCACAGACCTCCACCACTCCCTCACACGCATGCTCCGACTGGACGAAACCCACACCCACACACGCGCGTTCCACAAACTCGATCCACGCTTCAAGCACGTCGGCTACGCACGCCTCTTCCGCAGCCCCACCATGTTCGAGGACGTCATCAAAACCGTCACCAGCTGCAACGTAACCTGGCCCAACACCATCAACATGAACACACTCCTCTGCCACCACTACGGCCCCGGCGGCAGTTTCCCCACCCCGGCCATCATCGCTCGCCTACGCCCAGCCAACCTCCGCGGCCGCTGCCGCGTCGGCTACCGCGATGCACGCATCGTCCACCTCGCCAAAATGTTCAACACAGGACAGATCAACCCCACCTGGTTCCAGGACCCCGCCAACCCCGACGACGCCGTACGCCAAGCCCTCCTCGACCTCCCCGGCATCGGCCCCTATGCCGCCAGCAACATCATGCAACTGCTCGGACGCTACGCCTACCTCCCCCTCGATAGCGAGAGCGTCCGCCACGGCCGCACGGTCCTCGGCTTCAAAGGCCACCCCGCCGCCATCATGAAACGCATCCAACGCCACTACGAACCCATGGGCAACCAGCAGTTCCGCAGCTACTGGTTCGAGATCTGGAACCACTACGAATCCAAACGCGGTCCCGCCTGGACCTGGGACCGCGAAACCACCGGCAAAACCTTCACCGCGGCCCAACTCAAATAACTCTCAACACCGCACCACCCCACGCCAACGATCAACCCATGTTCAAGCTCCAGATCACCGCCACCTTCTCCGCCGCACACGCCCTGCTCATCGCAGGCCTCCGCGAACCCCTCCACGGGCACGACTGGCACGTAACGGCCACCGTCGAAGGCCCCACCCTCGACCCCGACGGCCTCCTTGCCGACTTCCACGCCCTGCAAGCCCACCTCCACGAGGTTATAGGCCCCTTCCAGAACAACAACCTCAACACCTGCCCGCCCTTCGCCCAGGGACTCAACCCCTCCGCCGAGCTCGTCGCAAGGCACATCGCCGAGGCTTTATCGGCCCGCCTCCAAACCTCCACCCCCGATAAGCCGAAGAACATCCCTGCCGGCTCTACCACCAAAGCCCCCCAAACGCCCCCGCTACGCGTCGCCGAGGTACGCGTAACCGAGGCCCCCGGGTGCGCGGCGGTCTATCTTCCACCTGCCCACCCCCTCTGAACCTCTAGCGATGACCCAGGCCCAACCCAACAAACCCGCCCCACCCACACCGCCGGCGCACAGGCTCCTGCCACCACCCAGCACCGCCGCGCACCTGCCCACCTGGGGCCCCGGCGAGGTTGCCCGCCCCGACATCGGCCCCGAGAGCACACGCTTTAACCGCGACCTCTCCTGGCTGCAGTTCAACGCCCGCGTCCTGCACCAGGCCCTCGATGAACGCACACCCATCCTCGAACGCGTCCGCTTCCTAAGCATCTGCACCAGCAACCTCGACGAGTTTGTGATGAAGCGCGTCGGCTTCTGGCTCGCCGCTCGCGAGGCCGGTGCCGACCCCGACAAGGGCGAGGGGATCACTCCCGTAGAAATGCTCCGCACCATCCGACAGACCTTCGAGCACACCGAAGAGCAGCAGGCCGACTGCTACAACCGCCTCATCCGCCCCGCACTCCGCCGCGAGGGGATCAACCTCTCCAAGTACGCCGAACTCGCACAGGGCGAGCGTGCGAGCCTGGACGCCTGGTTCGCCGTCAACGTCTTCCCCGTCGTTACGCCACTGGTCGTCGACGAAGGGCACCGCTTCCCCTTCATCAGCAACCTCTCGGCCAACCTCGCCGTGCTCGTCAAAGACCCCACCGAGGCGCAGCCCGTCTTCGCCCGCATCAAAGTCCCGCCCACAATGCCCCAGTGGGTGCGCGTGCCCGATGAGCCGGGCACCAAGCCCACACCCCCAGGCCTCGGCCGCTACGTCCCCCTCTGGGAAGTCCTCGCGGCCAACCTCGACAACGTCTTCCCCGGCTGCGGCATCGTCGAGGTCATGCCCTTCCGCGTTACCCGCGCCGCCGAGACACCTGAAGACGAACGCGACGACCTCTCCGAAGGGAACCTCCTCGAAGAAGTCGAGCAGCAGCTCAAACGCCGCAAGTTCGCACGCGTCGTCCGCCTCGAAGTCCCCCGCGAGGCCTCACCCGGCCTGCTCCGACAGCTCACCGAGATGCTCGAACTGACCACCGACGACGTCGACCCCCTGCAAGGCCTCGTCGACTTCCGAACACTCAACGAGATCGCCGACCTCCCCCGCCCCGACCTCAAGCACAAGCCCTGGCAGCCCGTCATCCCCGCACGCCTGCGCGATAAATCCCGCAGCATCTTCGACGAGATCAAACGCGGCGACATCCTCGTACACCACCCCTACGAAAGCTTCGAGGCCAGCGCACAACGCTTCATCGCCGAGGCCGCAAGCGACCCCGCCGTCCTGGCTATCAAACAGACCATCTACCGCACCAACCGCCAAAGCCCCTTCGTCTCCCACCTCATCAAGGCCGCAGAGAGCGGCAAGCAGGTCGCCTGCCTCGTCGAACTCCGCGCACGCTTTGACGAAGGCCGCAACGTCCGCCTCGCACAACTCCTTGAAAAAGCCGGCGTTCACGTCGCCTATGGCGTCGTGGGCCTCAAAACCCACTGCAAGGCCGCCCTCGTCGTACGTAAAGAATCCGACGGCCTGCGCACCTACGCCCACCTCGGCACCGGCAACTACAACCCCTCCACCGCGGGCATGTACACCGACCTGGGCCTCTTCACCTGCGATCCCAACATCACGCAGGACGTCATCGACCTGTTCAACCTCCTCACAGGCCGCAGCCTCAAAACCGACCACGCACGCCTTCTCGTCGCCCCGCGCACCATGAAGAGCGGCTTCATCAACCTCATCAACCGCGAGGCCCAGATCGCCACCGCCCACGCGCAAGGCCAAGCACCCGCCGGCGGCCGCATCGTCGCCAAGATGAACGCCCTCGAAGACCGCCAGATCATCGACGCGCTCTACAAGGCCTCCGACGCCGGCGTCCAGATCGACCTGTTCGTCCGAGGCTTCTGCTGCCTCCGCCCCGGCGTACCAGGCCTCTCCGACAACATCCGCGTTGCCAGCGTCATCGGGCGATTCCTCGAACACTCACGCCTCTTCTACTTCGGCGCAGGCCAGCCCGACCCCCTCGACGGCGACTGGTACATCGCCAGCGCAGACTGGATGAGCCGAAACCTCGACGGCCGCGTCGAGGCCGCATGCCCCGTCCGCGACCGCGCCTCCCGCGCCACACTCCTGCGCCTCCTGCAGATCATGAGCGAAGACCGCCGCAACGCCTGGCGACTCGAACCCGACGGCCGCTACGTACCCCTCGTCCCCCGCCACAGCGCACCCGCCGACTCACCCGAAGCCCTGGGCACCTTCGCCGCCCTCATGAACGAGGCCCGAGCAACCTGAGAGACTGTTTCAATTGGTGGCACTGATGGTGGCCCAACTGGTGGCACTGGCGTCCCGCCTGTGCGGACCACTTAGGCATTTGGCCACAGGCCAGTGCCACCAGAGCCAAAATTCAGAAACAGCCTTATAGCCGCCCACCACACCCCCGGGCTCACCACCGCGCGTAGGCTTCCCACGTGCCCCTGCTCCAAGCCACCAACCTGCACAAGTCCTTCGCCGGGCGCCAAGTCGTCTCCGGCGTCTCCATCCGCGTCGAGCGCGCCGAGATCGTCGGCCTCCTCGGCCGCAACGGCGCAGGCAAAACCACCAGCTTCCGCATGTGCATCGGAATGATCGACGCCGACCAGGGCCGCGTCACCTTCGACGGGCAAGACGCCACCACCCTGCCCATGTACCAACGCGCCCGACTGGGCATGGGCTACCTCTCCCAAGAGCCCAGCGTCTTCTGGAAACTCTCCTGCGAGGCCAACCTCCTGGCCATCCTCGAAACACTCCCGCTCACAACCGACCAGCGCCACCAGCGCGCCGCACAACTCCTCGAGCAGTTCGGCCTCACCCACAAAGCCCACCAGACCGCACGCACCTGCTCAGGCGGCGAACGACGCAAACTCGAAATCGCACGCTCCCTGATCACCAACCCCAAACTCATCATGCTCGACGAACCCTTCAGCGGCGTCGACCCCATCGCCGTCGAAGACCTCCAGACCGAGATCCGCCGGCTCGCCGGCCTAGGCATCGCCTGCCTCATCACCGATCACAACGTCCAGCAGACCCTCCGCGTCTGCGACCGCGCCTACATCATCGACGGCGGCCGCGTCTTCGCCGAGGGCACACCCAAACAACTCATCAACGACGAGATGGTCCGCCGCGTCTACCTCGGCTCCCTCTTCCGCGGCGACGAGTTCGACCACCTGCCCGACACAACCCAAGACCCTCTCAGCATCAACACACCTACACCCCACACCGCACCCCCCCCCCCCTAAAACGGTCCACACTCCCCCATCAAAATCATTCTTTTCGCTTTTATTTTGGATATCCCTCCCGGTTTAGTGCGCGATGGTTTGTAAAGAATTT
>JBKDDT010000029.1:0-91407 GCA_046339895.1 bacterium
TGGGCACCGGGCGCACGGCCAACCCGACGGACAACTCGAACGTCAACCCGCTCAGCCGGGCAAGGTTCCAAATCGTTGCGCCCAATGGCGTAACGGTCAGTTCCATCGTTCAGCCGTGGGCAACCGCGACCCAGTCGTCGAGCACCGCCGAGGCGACCGCGTCTATGAACGAAACCGTGACGTCCAGCGGCGGCACCTGGACGCTGCGCGCCTGGGACACGGGCAACTTTGCGGGCATCGATAGCACCCTGCAGAATGTAACGCTCTCGCTTCTAGCTACCCCCACGCTCCCCTCGCCGGTCGTCCCCACGCCCGCGTTGGTCGACTACACATTTGTAAGTGCCAGCGACACGATCAACTTCCCCGGCGAGGTCAAGTGGTTCTCGGTCGTCAACCCAGTCGTCCTCTTAGGGACCAGTGGCCAAGCCCTTCATATCGACACCGAAGGGTCGATTACAGCCCCGACGGCCAACGACACCGCAGCGGCTATCTTCAACGCCAATGGGTGGCTGGTTGCCAGCGATACCCTCGACGGGACGGATTCACTCGCATCCTTCTCTTTCGGGAGCGGCTCGATTCCCGCACCGGGCAACGGCCTGCCCTATGACGGGCGCGATGGGGCCCTCCCACCGGGCACCTACTACGTTGCTGTCGTTGGCGGCGACCTTGCCATCAACCCCAACAGTCCGTTCGGCGTCGTCGGCACCTCCGCAGAGATCACCGGGACTGTTAAGCTCAACGCCCGCTTCGTCCCGAACACCTTTGCCACGCCGCCGGCCGATGCGACACAGATCATTCTGACCGAAGGCGTTTGGAGCACGACGTCCAAGGCCCTGCCAGCCGGGGGGACGGCGTGGTTCTTCTTTGACCTGCCCGTCATGTCCAATACCACCGGCGTGCTAGACATCGACACCGAAGGGTCCACGCTCGTGCCAGTCAACGACACGGCCATCGCGCTCTACCGCTACAGCACCGGCCAGCTTATAAACCAGGACAACAACGATGGCACCGGCCTGCTGTCGGCAATCTCCCGCGGCCCCGCCGGGACCGCGAACTGGACCATCGGCTGGCACGGCGACTCGGGCGTCCGCTTTGACGGGCGCGATGGAAATACCAGGGATTTGAGCAATCCCCGGAGCCGGCCCTCTCGCACCTACGTTGCCGTCGTCGGTGGCGATGCCACCACGGTTGACCCGGCAACGGCAACCTTCCAGCCCAACTACATCACCGTCCCGCCCGTGGCCAACGCGGGGACCGTCAACCTCCGCGTCCGCTACTTCACCACCGGCGCACCAACGAATCAAACCCCGCCGGCTACGCCCATCAACCTCGTCGATGGCGGGCAGTGGGCCACGGCCACCCAGCCCGTCGGCATCAGCGACGTCAAGTGGTTCACCTTCACCACCCCGAGCTTTGACCTGAGCTTAACCGACGCATTGGACATCGATGTTGTGGGCACCAACCTCCAGCCCGACAACGACACAAGCATCGGCCTCTACACCGCCGCGGGCAAGCTCGTCGACAGCAACGATGACGACGGCCCGGGCCTACTGAGCCAGCTCAGCTACGGCACAGGCCGGCGCAGCAGCACGGGCGATGCCGCTCGCTTTGCCGGGCAGGACGGGACCACATCAGGCACCGCCGGGAACATCGGGCCGAACACGACCTACTTCCTGGCCGTGGGCACCGGCACCAGCACCACGCACGGTAAAAACAATAACTTATTTAGCACACAGCCCGTCGCGGGCTCGCTCAACGGGGGGAGCGTTACCGCACGCGTGCGTGCCTGGTCGTCGGGAGCACCCTCCGACCCCGCCGTGCCACCTGCAAATGAAAACCTGGGCATCATCGGGACGACCACCCCGGGTGTCGAGGCCGTCGTCGCTCGCACATATACTGTTACCGACGCCAGCGAGGTCAGTTGGTTCTCGTTCACTATCAACAACGAGGTCAACGACACCAACACCTTCTATCTCGACATCGACACCGAAGGGAGTGCCCCGGGCGTCGTGCCGGAGTTGAGCAACATTGCTGATACCCGGATCGGTCTCTACGCAAGCACCGGTGTGTTTGTGGACGGGGATGACGAGGACGGGAGCGATTCGCGCTCGGCCCTCTCCTTCGGCAGCACCTTCCCCGTGCGCCCACCGGTGCCGACGGGGACCTCCGTTGTTGACGCCGACCGCAACGGGCGCGACGGTCCGCTGTTGGCTGGCACCTACTACCTGTGCGTTGCAACCTCCTTTACGCTCTTTGGCGATTTGGACTTCGACGTCTCACCGATCGGCCAATCCACAATCAACGGCATCCGCGTCGTCAACCTGCGCACAAACCTACCGGGCCGGGCTTGCCCCAACCCCAGCAATGTCTCCGGGCCAGGCCAAAACACCCTCGCGATCGACGATGAACTGACGGCCGACGACATCATCGTCTTCCTCAACCGCTTCTTCGCCAACGACCTGGCCAGCAACGTCTCCGGCCCGGGCCAGAACACCTCCCAGCTCGACAACGAACTGACGGCCGACGACATCATCGTCTTCCTCAACCGCTTCTTTGCGGGGTGCTAGGGGAAGGAGTTAGGTTTTGGGTGTTGGGTTTCAGGGCCGAGGGTCTGGCGTGATTCTGTTTGGGGTGGGTTTGTGGATAGGTGTGTTCTAATCTCCCCCCTGAGGGGGTGGGGGTGGTGCGGGGATGTTGCGGGGCCGGGGGTTTGGTTGGCCTAGGGGGTGCCGTGGGAGGATTGAGGGCCTGCGTATCTCTTGCAGAAAAATCTCCCGGCAACCTCCCAAGAGGGGGTTTTGTGCTGTAAACTTCCCCCCGTCAGCCCGGCCGCCGCGGCAATGTCGCCCCGGCCACGCCGAGCGAACTCGATTGGGGAGCACGATGATGAATTCTTGCATGACGTTCTGCAACAGCCGGGGGTTTGGGCGAGGGGTTGGGGTGGTGGGTGGATGGATCAGGGCGATTGCGCTGGTGGTGGTCGTGCTTGCCGGGTATAGCCGAGCGCAGGCTCAGTGCCCGGCGGGGTGGTTGCCTGGGCAGGGGTTGCCTGGTGTGAATAGCGATATCAACGCCTTGGCGGTACTGCCGGGTGGCGATGTGATTGTGGGTGGGACGTTCACAAGAGTTGGGAGCGTCAACGCGAGCTACTTGGCACGCTACAACCAAGCCACCAACACCTGGTCAGCCTTGGGGAGCGGGACGAGCAACGTCGTCAGCGCCTTGGCGGTTCTGCCCGGTGGTGACTTGATCGTTGGCGGCTGGTTCTTCACCGCCGGGGGCGTCCAAGCGAGCCGGATTGCCCGCTACAACCCGACTACCGGTGTTTGGTCGGCCCTTGGGAGCGGGGTGAACAACACCGTCCGGTCGCTGGCCGTCCTGCCTAGCGGGGACGTCATCGTGGGCGGAAACTTCACCATCGCCGGGGGCGTGCCAGTGAACCAGATCGCACGGTACAACCCGACTACAGGCACGTGGTCCTCTCTAGGCACCGGGGTGACCGGGGTGAACACCTATGTCTACGCCCTAGCGGTTCAACCCGATGGGGACGTGCTTGTGGGCGGTAACTTCTCCAACGCCGGGGGCGTGTCGGCGAACCGCATCGCTCGCTATAACCCGGCTACGGGCGTCTGGTCAGCACTAGGCAGCGGAGTGAACAACGCCGTCGAGACCTTTGTTTTCCTGCCGAGTGGCGACGTGATCGTGGGGGGCAGCTTCACCTTCGCGGGAGGCGTGTTGGCCAGCCGCATTGCCCGCTACAACCCAAGCACGGGCGTCTGGTCGGCACTCGGATCTGGGACCAATGACGACGTCCACGCCCTGGCGGTCCTGCCGGGTGGCGACGTGATCGTGGGGGGTAGATTCACCACCGCGGGGGGCGTGTCGGGTCGCAACACGATCGCCCGGTACAACCCGAGCACGGGCGTCTGGTCGGCCCTCGGGAGCGGGACGGATGGCAGAGTCTACGCCTTAGCGGTCCTGCCGGGTGGGGACGTGATCGTGGGTGGGATCTTCACCACCGCTGGGGGCGTATCGGTTAGTAGCGTCGCCCGCTTCGACCCGGCAATAAACAAGTGGTCGGCGCTAGGGAGCGGGGTTGATGGAGTAGTAGGGGGACTATCTAACGGTATCCGTGCCTTGGCGGTTCTACCGGGTGGCGACATGTTCGTGGGTGGCGACTTCACCACCGCCGGGGGCATGCCAGCGAACCGGGTCGCCCGCTACAACCCGGCAACGGGCACGTGGTCGGCACTGGGTGGCGGGGTGAACAGCGCCGTTCGGTCGTTGGCCGTCCTGCCTGGCAGGGACCTCATCGTGGGCGGCGACTTCACCATCGCCGGGGGAGTACTGGTCAACCGGATCGCCCGCTACAACCCGACCACGGGCCTCTGGTCAGCACTAGGCAGCGGAGTCAACGGCACTGTCTACGCCTTGTTGGTCCTGCCGAGTGGCGATGTGATCGTGGGGGGCAATTTCACCACCGCCGGGGGCATGCCGGCAAACCGCATCGCCCGCTACAACCCGGCTAGTGGCACGTGGTCTGCCCTGGGCAGCGGAGTGGAGTACACCTTCAACAGCCCCATCCCCGCCGTCCGTGCCTTGGCGATCCTTCCAAATGGCGACGTGATAGTGGGGGGCAGTTTCAACACCGCCGGAGGTGTGCCGGTGGGCTCTATCGCCCGGTACAACCCCAACACTAACACCTGGTCGGCACTTGGGAGCGGCGAGTCCTACGAAAACACCTTCTACTCCCTAGCCGTGCTGCCAGACGGTGACGTGATTGCTGGCGGTACTTTCGTTGTCGTCGATGGAAGGTACGCGAAGAATATCGCTCGGTACAACCCGGCTACCAACACGTGGTCGGCACTGGGCAGCTGGGTAGACATCAGCGGCATCCCTACTTATGTCTACTCCTTGGCGGTCTTGCAGAGTGGCGACCTGATCGTGGGTGGATCTTTCATCACCATCGGGGGGGTGTCGGCGATTAACATCGCCCGATACAACCCAGCCACAGGCGTATGGTCTACCTTGGGAACGGGGACGGAATTTGGTTCCTATGTGTTTGCTTTGGCACAATTGCTCGGTGGTGACATGATCGTGGGTGGGACTTTCCGTGTAGCCGGTGAATACTCGACAAAGTACCTCGCCCGCTACACCTTCGGCACACCCGCCCCCACCATCGCCACGCACCCCGTGCCGCAGAGCGCGTGCACCGCAGGCTCGGCTACGTTCGCCGTGACCCCCGCAGGCACTGGCCCGTTCACCTACCAGTGGCGCAAGGGGGCCGTCGCGATAAACACAACGACCAACCCATCCGCCGCGACGGGCACGCTCACGCTGGCGAACGTCCAGGCCGGGGATGCGGGGAGTTATGACTGCGTGGTCAGCACGCCGTGTGGCAGCGTGACGAGCACCGCCGTGAGTCTCACGGTTGCGTCGTGCGCCTGCGGCCTCAGCGACGTCGCCGGCCCCGGCCAATCCGTCGGCAGCGACAACGCCCTGACCGCCGACGACATCATCGTCTACCTCAACTGGTTCTTCGCCGGCGACACGCGGGCGGACGTCGCAGGCCCAGGCCAGAGCACCACGCCCGACACCCAGTTCACCGCCGACGACATCATCGTCTTCCTCAACCGCTTCTTTGCGGGGTGTTGAGCGGGAAGGGGTTAGGTTTTAGGGCCGAGGGACGGCAGGGTCTGGCCTAGTCGGGTCTAGCCTGGTTGGCGGTAGACCATCACCAGCCTGCGGCCATCGAGTTCGTGGCGGACTTCTGTCATGAACGAGCGGATGAGCATCAGGCCCCGGCCGCTGGTTTTTTCGATGTTCTCGTCGAGGGTCGGGTCAGGGATGGCCGAGGGGTTGTAGCCGGGGCCTTGGTCGGTGATGGTGATCTCGATGTGGGTGGGCTGGACAAGGTAAGACAGTTCGACGGGCCTGGGTTCGGGGAGGTCTTTGTGCCCGTGGCAGAAGGCGTTGACGATCCCTTCTTCGAGGGCGAGGCGCACGGCGAACTTGGCCGCGTCTGAGTAGGCGTGGCGGTGCATGCAGGCCAGGAGTGCTTCCTCGGCACGGTCGATCTCTGGCCTGGCGTTGGCCAGGCTCAGCCGGGCGTAGTCAGGATGATCGGCGCGTGTCGGCGGCATCGTCGTGTGCGAGGGTGCCGGCCGTGCGCTGCCAGGCGGGTGGATGGGGTGGGGGTTGGTTTACTTGAAGCTTTGGCGTGCCTTGTCGGCGTTGTCGTGGATTTCAAAGAGTTTGTTGAGTTTGGTGATTTGGAAGACCTGGTAGATGTTGGGATCGATGTTGGAGAGGCGAAGTTGGCCCTTGAGCGTGCGAACGCGGTTGTTGATGGTGATCAGCGTGCCCAGGGCTGCCGAGGAGAGATGGTCAACGTCGGTGAAGTTGATGAGCAGGCGCGGCGCGGGCTCGGCGTCGATGATGGCCCTGATCTCTTCGCCGATCTGCTGGATGTTGGCCTCGTCGAGGATATTGCGGTCGCGGAACTGGACCTCGACGATGGCACCGTCGCGTTTGACCTTCAGGCGGGAATCACTAGCTGGCATAGGGGTTCTCGTCAGGGGGCGGACGCGGGGAGTGTAGCCGGGGTGGGGGGAATGGGCGAAGGGGGTGCAAATGGTCAAATGGTCAAATAGCAAAGTGGTCAAATCAGGGCCTGGGCGGGGGTTTGTGCCCGTACAGTTGCTGCCGAGCGTACCGGGGTATGGTGCCGAGGTGGGTCCAGGAGTCCGCGTCTTGACAGGCGCCGGCTAGGGGAGATTTCGGTGCACCTCACTTCAAGCCATTATGTGGCACTCGCGGCCGTGGGGGTCTTGCTCCTGCTCTACGGCCTCTCTGAGATCATCAGCAGCCTGTGGTATCGGCTCAAGGCCCGCAGGAATGGGGTCCGGATTTCCTGGCGGTCCTACTACCGATTGCGATGGTGGGAGATTCGACCTGAGGAGATGGTCGGCTATGTCCTCAAGACGCGGGAACTCGGCACGCCCAAGAGTGTCGAGGAACTGCTTGCCTTTGCCGACTGCGGCTCGTTGAAGGATGTTGTGGAGGCAATGACCGAGGCCAAATGGCTGAACTTCCCGCTCAGTTGGGAAGTTGCTTATGACCTCCGCATGATCCGGCCCTACTTGTTCGTGGGTGTTCGTCGGACCATCGGCGTGCTGGCTCTTGCATACCAGCATGGCCATTTGCCCGATCCGCCCACCCTGATCGACTGCCTGGAACTGCTCAAAGAAGTCGGCAATTCCAAGCCCGCAAGGCACCCGTCTGAAGCAAGCCAAGCACCCTGGGAGCCGACGCCTTGACGACCCAATCGTTCATAGCCATGGTTGTTGCGGGGGGCATTGCTCTGCTGGCCGCGGCGATCTTCTTGCCCTTGTTGTTCACTTGGTACAGGGGTCGTGCCGCGGGGATCGGGGTGAGCCTGCGGGAAGTCATCGAGATGCGGCTCATGAAAATCAACGCCGCGATGGTGATTGACACGGCGATACGGGCGCGCGACGTGGGGTTGCAGGTCGATCTCAAGGCACTCGGCACACACTTTTTCTCTGGCGGCAGCATCGATGCAGTCGTCGATGGCTTGCTTGCCGCTCGGCGCGAGGGGCTGGTGCTGACGTGGCGGACGGCCACGGCCTTGGACCTGACCGGGCGGGATGTTGTGGTGGCCGTCAGAGCCGTGAGCGCCGCACAACGGGCCGGCCGGGTCTCCAAACAGCCAACAAATAGTGAGTGGTTGGAGATCGCCCACACGACGCCCCCGCAGCAACCCTCTGACCGCTCACTGTGAGGGCGCACAGGCCCGGCACGCCGGGGACCAACGAAAACCCCCGGGCCAGGTGGCCCGGGGGTTGGTTTGTAACAGGTTTCAGGTCTCGGCTTTGGTACGAGGACGGAGGTTTCTGTATTCCCTCAGCCCTCGGCCCTAAAACCCAACACCCAGCCCCTCATCCCTTCCCTTAGCACCCGGCGAAGAAGCCGTTGAGGAAGACGATGATGTCGTCGGCGGTGAACTGGTTGTCGGGCGTGGTGGTCTGGCCGGGGCCTGCGATGTCGATCTCACAGGCCTTGACGGCGTCGGGGAAGAAGGCGGCCATGAGCTGCCCACCCTCGACGAGGTTGTTCGTCGAGATGCCGTAGTGCGCCTGCATGCACAGCAGGTACCACCCCGGTCCGAGGATGTCGCGTGCATCGAAGATGCCGCTGGTCTGTTCGTCCTGGGTCAGGAACTTGGAACTGCCGGAGATGAAGCGTGCCGGATCAGAGATGCCCACTTCGTTGATCGCGTCGGTCTTGGTGTCGTACTGCCACATTCGCCCGAGGCGGGGGTTGTTCCCGACGAGGTCTACCCCATCGGTACGGAGCGGGACGGGATGCCGAACTGGGAACCTCTGCCGGCCAAGGCAGACGATGACAAGCGCAACGCCTGTGGGTTGATACACCTGGTCGCGACCGACGAGCGGTTTAAGCCGCAGTTCATGGTTGATCCGCTCATCGGCAACGCCTGGGGCCTGACGATCCGGCCCGCGGGCAAGGGTGGGCACTGGTGGATCACCAACGCCAACAGTGGCACGGCCACAACGTACGTGGGCGATGCGCCGGTGCATCCCTTCGGGCAGGGCGACCTCAAGGTCGTGCCAATCCCAGTGGGCAAACTCCACGCCGAGCACCCTGACCTCAAGAGCCAGCCCGCCGGGCAGGTGTATGCGGGGTGGAACAAGGGTGAGTTCGCCACCGAGGCCGATGGGGTCAAGGGTGGGAGCAAGTTCATCTTTATTACCCTCGACGGGACCATCAGCGGGTGAACCGACGGGCAGAAGAACGCCGCGACCATGATCGACGTTGGCGCAGAGGGTGCGATATTCACCGGTATTTCCATCACCGAGCACGAGAAGGGCAACCGGGTTTACGCGTGCGACTTCAACACCGCGGTGGTGCGTGTCTATGGCCTTGACTGGAAGCCCGTTGAGATCGACGGCCTGGGGGCGATGCTCTTTGGCAACGGCGAATCGCTCGGCTACCGCAACCACTTCTACTACGCCGCCGGGCCGGAGGTCAAGAACGAAGGCATCTTTGGCAAACTGGTGCCGTTGTTCCCGTAAGGTGGTGGGGAGTCAGAGCGACGCAGTGGCAGAGTTGCAAAGCGACAAAGCGGCAGAGCCGTCGAACGACGACATAAAGCCGCTTACATTGGCTCTTTGTAACTCTACCAGTGTGCCAACGGCCCTACCGGACTTGCCGCACATATTCACGCCCGGCCCACTTGACCGGCACGCCCATGAGCAGCTCCCGTGCCGTGCCCCAGAGCAGCCACGCAACCACGCCCGCGGCAACCGGGTAGGCCACCACTGCCGACATCGGTGAACGACCACGCAGAAGGCAGAGTGTTATCGCCAGTACGTAGGCCAGCAGGGCCACCACCCCGGCTGCGGCGCACACCCAGGCGATCGACGTGCTGGCCGGCTCGGGCAGGGGCGCGCCGCTGCCGCGTGCGAGGCCGATGGTGATGACCAGCGCCGCCAACGGCGTCAGCAGCACGCCGAAGACGAGGTTCAGGATCGCGTACCGACGCAGCCGGGCTGGCTTGCGGTGCGCAAGCTCGGCATAAATCCGCCGCCACCCGCTGGTGAACGCCGGCCAGGTGTCGTACATCCGGCACAAGAGCATCCCGTCGGCAAAGGCGACCTCGCTCATCACCCCTTGCCCCTTGACAAGGCTCGCCAGCTGCAAGTCCTCCAGCAGCGCATCGCTGAGCGCGGCGTGCCCGCCGAGATTTTCGTAAACATCTCGGCGTATGAGCATGAACTGCCCGTTGGCCAGGCTGCGCGTGCTGGTGGTGCGGTTGACGCGGGCTGGTGGGTACTGGCGCAGGAGTTCAAGCCCCGCTGCGGGCTGGATCAGGCGCTCGAACCACGTCCGCCGCGTCAGCGTGCTCAGCAGGCTGAGCATCGCGGCGTTGCGGTGCAGCAGCAGCTTGACGCTCGCACGCACGCACCGGGCTTCAAAGAGCGTGTCAGCGTCGGCAAACAGCAGCAAACCGGCGCTCCGCGCAGCTGGCGCGGCAGACACGCCCTCCCACACGGCATTGACCTTGCCAGCCCAACCGGGCCGCCACTGGCCCACGGTGTGGAGGGTGAACCGCGCGTCGTCGCCCAGCACTTGGCGCAGCACGGCTTCGGTGTCGTCGGTGCAGCGGTCGAGCGCGAAGACGACATGCAGGTGCGGGTAGTCCTGCGCCAGCAGTGTGCGGGCGAGTTCACCGATGCCGTGCGCCTCGTTGTGCGCGGGGATGATGATGCAGACGCTCGGCCAGGTGGCGGGGTCGGGCAGGTCCAGCGCTTGCCGAGCCGTCGGGATGCTCCGCCCGGCGCTGGCCGAGTGCCAGATGACCCCGGCCCAATACAGACCCCCGGCAACGACGACACAGGTGAGCGCGATCAACGAAGCATCAATAAAGATATCGTGGAGATTCATCGCTACAACGCGTGCCGGGCGGGAGAGTTGAGGGCTGGGGGTGAAAGTTGGAACATGGAAGTTGGAAGTTGGGGATAGAGGTTGCTGCCGTATCCTGAACATATGCCGACTCGACACTCAAACAAACCATCCCCGGCCAAGGCCCGATCAAGCAAGGCCCGACCCAGCAGCGCCCGCCCGGGCGTGCTGGTGCTGACCACCTCGGCACAGCGGCAGGTCGATGCCCGCTGTATGCGCGAGTATGGGTTGCCGACGATCGTGCTGATGGAGAACGCCGCCGCCGCGCTCGCCGCGGCGGTGCTGGATGAACTGAGCCAGGCCCGCGCGCAGAGCGTGCTGGTCGTCTGTGGTCCGGGGAACAACGGGGGCGACGGCTTCGCCGCGGCCCGGCATCTGCACAACGCGGGTGTGGGCGTAGCGATCTACAGCACCGGGCCGATCGAGGCACTGGCCGGGGACGCACGCGTCAACGCGCACGTCTGCGCCAAGATGCGTTTGCCGATCGTCGTCGCGGGCGAGGGTGTGGACGTGCTAACAGATCTTCGCCAGACCGGCGCACTGCTGGGCGCGCCCGGCAAGCCGGGGGTGGTGGTTGATTGCGTCCTGGGCACGGGCCTCTCCCGTGCCGTCGCCGGCGTGCTCGCCGAGGTGATCGTCGCGATCAACGCGCTGGGGCTTGCGGGCGCGCGGGTGGTTTCAGCGGACGTCCCCAGCGGCCTGCACGCGGGGACGGGCCAACCGATGGCCGAGGGCCCGGGAGAGCACCCGCACGCCGTGCGAGCGGACCTGACAGTGAGTTTCATGGGCCTCAAGACGGGGTTCCTGGCCCCGGGCGCAGGCGAGTTCACCGGCGACGTGCTCATCGCCCCGGTGGGCGCGCCAGCCGAGCTGGTCGAGAGCCTCGGCAGGGAGATCAAGGTCTGAGGCAGGGGTGGGGTTGGCTCACGCACACGCGCACGCTTGGATCACGGCCCCCCCAAGGGTTTGCCGGCCTGGCGGAGGTGGGCTGAATCCGAATCCCCGCCCACAAACATCCAGACCAGACTCGACGGCCGCGACGCATACCAATCTTGATCGCGTCCCGGAGCAACATAACACACAATGCGCTCGTACCCCGTGTTCCACTGCCTGCGTGCCCCAAGCACAGGCGCGGAAACCGCAAACTTGCGGATGTCTTTTCCACCCGGGTCCTTCGGGTGCAGCCTCCAAGGCCCAAAGCCCGCCGGGGGCACGGGGATGGCCGGGAGATAGGCCGGCACAAGCTCCGCTACGCTCCCCGGTGGTCGGCCGTTGGCCTCAAGAAACCGCTCGGACGCGCGTATGACTACGTCCCCCTCGATAGTGGCTATGAGAAGATCATTCCGGCTCAACTTGGGATTTTCAAACAGCACGCACCCCGCCACCACCCCGGTAACGAAGACCGCTGAGAGGAGCGCCAGCAACGCCGCCACCCACACCCACCGGGCGCGCCTGGATTGAACGGCGGCAATAGGCATCAAGGTGCGCATAGGGGAATCACCCTTGGATCGGTGTTAGATTTCAGAGAACCGTAGGCAGATAAGCGTTATCTACCAGCCCACCGCATCCCCCGCGCCAGGCAGAGGCCCCCGCCACTGACTGCGCACTACTCATCGCTCATCGCTCAACACTCCCCACTACTCTCTCTCCCCCAACACAAAAGGGGCGTGGCGGAACCGAGGCACGCTCTGACCTGGCTCGTCCTTGGCAGCCGCTGTTGGCAGCCTGCTGCGCAGCCTGGTCAGAGCGTGATTCGGGGCCTCGATCCGTCGAGGTTCCCGAGGCGGGGGGGTCCGTCCGCCCGCCGTGGCAGATCCCTTGGTTCCGCGACACGCCCTTCTTTCGCCAAGCCCCGGCGTGGTCCGTCGCGCCCGAGGCCCGCAAGCAGACGCATGCCCCTCCGGGCGTGCGCGTGCGTTTATTTGTTATCTTATGAGCACCCCAGGCTCGCCCCGCAGTTGAGGCACTTGTGGCACGTGCCGTTGCGCACCGTGATGGTCCCGCAACTATCGCACGGCGGGCCGTCGCCCGACTGCTCCATCGCCTTGGCCAGCATGTTCTCGCTGGCCGAGAGCGTCCCTGTGCTGCGGACCAGGTCGGTCTCTTGGTCGATCGTTGTAACTGTCCTCTCGACGACCATGTGCTTGTGGGTGTGCTGGCGGGATACGCCGAGCGTCATCGACGTGCTGCCACCCTCGGCACCACTTCCGCTACCACCCCCACCATCATCGTGCCCATCATCAGCGAAAGGGAGCGGGTGCTCCGTGCGTTGACGGTCGGCCTTCTGGGTGCCCACGGCCGCGGCGATGCGGCGAGCCATCGGCTGCGCGTCGGCCTCGCCGCGCTGGTGGTCGCGCTTTGGGGCGTTGGCCTCGCGGTAGCCGGGGATGAACTGCATCCCCATCCAGCGGAAGATGTAATCCGTGAGGCTCTTGGCAAACGGGATGTCGGCGTTGGTCGTCATCCCCGCCGGCTCGAAGCGCTGGTGCGTGAACTTGCCGACGAGGCTGCTGACGGGCACGCCGTATTGCAACGCGACGCTCGTGGCCGTGCCCAGCGCGTCCATCAGCCCGCCGATGGTGCTCCCCTCCTTGGCCATCGTGATGAACAGCTCGCCGGGCATGCCGTCTTCATACAGCCCGACGGTCAAATACCCCTCGTGCCCGGCGACGTTGAACTTGTGCGTGATGCTCGCACGCGTCTCGGGCAATCGCCGGCGCATCGGCCGCTCGACGACCTTCTCGACCACCCGCTCGACGACCTTCTCAACCACCGCCGGTGCCACGGCCTCTTCCTTCTTGTCCACCGTCGTGTTGAGCGGCTGGCTGAGCTTGCACCCATCGCGGTACAGCGCGTTGGCCTTGATGCCCAGCTCCCAACTCCGCTGGTAGCACCACTTGATATCCTGCACTGTCGCCGAGTTGGGCAGGTTGATCGTCTTGCTGATCGCCCCGCTGATAAACGGCTGTGCCGCGGCCATCATGCAGATGTGCCCATCGGGCTTGATGAACCGCACGCCATACTTGCCGCAGGTATTGGCGCAGTCAAAGACCGGCAGGTGCTCGTCCTTGATGTGCGGCGCGCCCTCGATCGTCTGCCGGCCACAGATGGTGTCGTTGAGCGCATCGATCTGCGACCGGCTCAGGCCGATCTGTTGGAGGAGGTTGAACCCAGCATCACCCTTCGCCTCGGCCGGGTCTAGACCCAGCTTGCTCAGCAGCGCATCGCCCAACGCCCAGGCGTTGAACGCAAACCCAATCTCAAAGACCCCCGGCAGCGTGTCGGTGATCTTCTTGAGGTCCCCCTCAGCAAAACCCTTGGCCCGCAGCAGCCCGCTGAGCGTCTGCGTGGGGCCGCGATCAGAACCGTTGCCGTTGCCGCTGCCTGCACCCGGGATCGGCACGTCCAGGCTCAGCGTCCCCAGCAGATAGACCATCATCTCCTTGATCTGCTTCTCGCTGTACCCAAGCGCTTCAAGAGCTGGACGCACGCTCGCGTTGGCGATCTTAAAGTACCCGCCCCCGGCCAGTTTCTTGAACTTCACCAACGCAAAGTCCGGCTCGATCCCCGTCGTGTCGCAGTCCATCAGCAGACCGATCGTCCCCGTCGGGGCGATCACCGAGACCTGCGCGTTGCGGTACCCGTGCTTGAGGCCCAGTTCCAACGCATCGTCCCACGCGGCTAAGGCGTGCTCCAGCAGCCCGCCGGCGTTCTTGACCAGCAGCCGGCCGCTCTTGAAAATCGCATGGTCGATCGGCACCGGGCGCGTGCGCGGGTTGATCCCCTCGTACCTCGCGCTCTGGCGCGCCTCGCCGTGCGCGGCTAGGCGGTGGTTGCGGATCACCCGCAGCATGTTCTCGCGGTCGTCGGCAAACCCGGCGAACGCGCCGAGCTGCCCCGCCATCGCCGCGCTCATGCGGTAACTGCGCCCGGTGAGTATCGCCGACAGCGCCGCGCACACCGCGCGCCCCTCGTCGCTGTCATACGCCAGCCCCGCCTGCATCAGCATCGCGCCCAGGTTGGCATAGCCAAGCCCCAGCGTGCGGTAGCGGTAGCTCAGGCGCGCGATCTCCGCGGAGGGGAACGCCGCCATCAGCACGCTGATCTCAAGCACCACCGTCCACAAATCGATGGCGTGCTCGTACCTCTCGATATCAAACTCGCGCGTCTTGGCGTCATAGAGCGTGATCAGGTTGATCGACGCCAGGTTGCACGCGGTGTTGTCCAGGAACATGTACTCGCTGCACGGGTTGCTGGCATTAATCCGCCCCGCGCTCGGGCACGTGTGCCAGGCATTGATCGTGCTGTCGTACTGCATCCCAGGGTCCGCGCACCGCCACGCGGCATACGCGATATCACCCCACAACTGCCCCGCCTTGAACGTCCGCGCAACCTTCCCGCTCGTCCGGTACGTCGTGCTCCACTGCCCGTCAGCCCCGACAGCCTCCATGAACGCGTCGGGCACGCGCACCGAGTTGTTGCTGTTCTGACCGCTCACAGTCTGGTAGCTCTCGCCGTTGAAGTCATAGTCGAGCTTCAGGTTCATCTTCTCGCACGCCGAGGCGATGTCCTTGTCCGCCTTCTTGATCGCCTTGAGCCCCTCAACGAGCGCGGCGACTTTGATCTCCTCACGCACCTTCCAGTTAATGAACTGCTCGATGTCCGGGTGGTCCATGTCCAGGCAGACCATCTTGGCCGCCCGGCGGGTCGTCCCGCCGCTCTTGATCGCCCCCGCCGCACGGTCGCCGATCTTCAGCCAGCTCATCAGACCCGAGCTCTTGCCACCCCCGGCCAGGTGCTCGTTCTCCCCACGCAACTTGCTGAAGTTCGTACCCGTGCCCGACCCATACTTGAACAGACGCGCCTCACGCGTCCACAAGTCCATGATCCCGCCCTCGTTGACCAAATCGTCATCAACACTCTGAATAAAGCACGCATGCGGCTGCGGGTGCGTGTACGCATCCTTGGCGAGCTCCACCTCGCCCGTCTTGGGGTTCACGATAAAGTGCCCTTGCGCAGGCCCCATGATGCCGTACGCAAAGTTCAACCCCGTGTTAAACCACTGCGGCGAGTTGGGCGCGGCGATCTGGTGCGTGAGCATGTACGCCAGCTCGTCATAAAACGCCTGCGCGTCCTCCTTGCTGTCAAAGTACCCGTGCGCCTCGCCCCACTGCCGCCAGCACCCGGCCAGACGGTGGATCACCTGCTTGGCCGACTTCTCAGGCCCGGTCACCACCTTCCCATTCTCGTCCACCTCATTCTCGCCAGTAACCGCGTCCTGCCCGGCCTTCTTGACAGGCACGCCGGCCTTGCGGAAGTACTTGCTGACCATGATGTCGGTGGCCAACTGGCTCCACGTCTCAGGCACCGCCGCGTCGTCCATCTTGAAGACGACGCTCCCATCCGGGTTGGTGATCTTGGACGATCGCGTCGTCCACTTGACAGTGGAGAAGGGGTCGGTGCCGGGGGTGGTAAACTTACGGGTGATCTTCATGGAGCGGGGCCCTTGAGATAAACGGTGGCGTGCGGGGATCGGGAGGAAGAGGCAATAGGGAATAGGCAATCGGCAATTGGCGCGATAGGTGCTTGTGTTTGGTTAGTCTTGTTCGAGTCGGCGGATCAAGCCCGCGAGCAGTTTGTTGCAGACGGTGATGCTCGCCTCAACTTTTTCGGATTCGCTGGCCTGGATGTACGCGAGCTCTTGGGCGATGCGCAGCTGGGTCTCGAGCTCGAAGAGTGAGCCGCGGGCAATTTTTAGGAAACGCAGGTACTCCACCCGGCTGCCACGCCCGTACCCCTCGGCGATGTTGCTCGGCACGCTCACCGCGCTACGACGCACCTGCGACGTCAACCCAAACTGCTCACCCTTGGAGAACTTGGCGCCCAGTCGGTAGACCAGCAGCGACAGCGCCAGGCCCTCTTGCCAGACGCGCAGTTCCTTGTAAGACGTTACCGAGCCACCCATGCGCCGCTCCCACATCCAGTCAACCCTTCACAACCACCCGCACAACCCGCGCCGATTGCCTATTGCCGATTCCCCATTGCCCCGCCCCTCAATCCACCTTCGGCAACGTCAAACCCGTCTGATCCTGATACTTCCCCGCCTTATCCGCGTAACTCACCGCGCACACCATGTCCGCGCGGAAGAAGAGCAACTGCCCGATCCCCTCATTCGCATACACCTTCGCCGGCAGCGGCGTCGTGTTGCTGATCTCCAGCGTTACCTTCCCCTTCCACTCCGGCTCCAGCGGCGTGACGTTCAGCACCAGCCCGCACCGTGCGTACGTGCTCTTGCCCACGCAGACCACCAGCACGTCCCTCGGCACGGCGATGTACTCGACCGTCTCGCACAGCGCAAAGCTATTGGGCGGGATGATCACATGGTCGCGCCCGTTGGCAGCCGTGTCCACCTCGACGAAGAGGTCGTTATCGAAGGCCTTGGGGTCAACGATCGAGACGCCGCCCGTGCGCGGCGTGGGTGTGAAGATTTTGAACCTGGTCCCGACGCGGATGTCGTACCCGTAGGAGGAAACGCCGTAGGAGATGCGCCCCGGGCGCTTCTGGGCTTTCTCGAACGGCCGGATATCGATGAGCTCCTGGATCTGCGTATCACAGAGAATCGCCATGTCGCCGGTCCTTGCAGCCGCCTGAGGCGGGGATGAATACCAACTAATGATACGAATAAAACCCGATCAAACCAGCATATTTTTCCGCACCGGGGCGAAAAAACCCGCGTCGGAGCCTTCTCCGATCCAAAATCAAGCAACTCTACTAGAGGAACATTCTCGGACGAGATGAGCGTTCGAGGGGGACCAGCATACCACGATATATCGTGGGTTCAAGCCCTCGGACCCCCCAAATACTGTGTAAATGTTGTCGGATGAACCTGGGACGACGGTGGATAAACTGGTAAGTCCTTGCCAATCAAGCGGTTGCGGAGTGTAAAGAATCTTCATCGAGTGGGCTCAGTTCGTTTTTCGTTCGTATGACTGTCGGCATTTCTGGTTGTGGATAAGTCTGTCGGGGCATCCTCGACGAATAGTGCGTGCCCTGGGAGAGGGCCTGTGCGTGCGGTTTGCCGGGTGTTTTGGGGGGTCTGTGGGTGCCGAACCTAGACTCTCGGGCGGGGGCGTGAAATATGACTCTTTGGAGCCGTTGCGTGAGCCAGTCGATTCTCAACCCCGTGTCCGATCTGGGCTTCCAACACAGGCCCCTGCTGGGCCCGCTTGTGCGCTGGTCCATCTGTGGCGTGGGGCTCGTGCTGCTGCTGGGCGCTGCGGCGTGCGAGAGCGATGGGGAGCGGCGAAGGGCCAAGTCTGTCGAGCCGATCGTCCGAGACGTTCCCTCGGCCATCCGGGGAACCATCGGGGCCGAGTCTTCTATCAACGGCGTTGAGCCGGTGCTCGTTTCTGGCCTGGGCCTGGTCGTCGACCTGGCCGGCACCGGGGGCGGGCCGTACCCGACGGCGATCCAGTCGACGATGGAGCGCGAGATAGCCCGCAAAGGCCTCGGGCGCTCTACGCAAGGGGACGGGCACGCTTTCGCGGGCCTGACGCCCAAGCAGATTCTCGAGAACAAAAACGTCGCGGTCGTGGTTGTCGAGGGTGTCGTCCCGCCGGGTGCGCCGATGAACGGCGTCTTTGATGTCCGGGTCAGCAAGCTCCCAGGCTCGGTAGCCACGAGCCTCGAAGGTGGCACGCTCTGGACGACCGAACTGCGTTTCGGGCCTGTCTCGACCTTCGGCAGCGCGCAGGCCCGGCAGATCGGCGAGGCACGCGGGCCGATCTTCATCAACCCCTTTGCCGAGCCGGGCACAGGCGCCGAGGTGCCCGAATCCGACGGGATCGTGCGCACGGCCGGGCGGATCCTCGGCGGGGGCCGCGTAACCGAGCCGCTGGCGCTGGAGCTGGTGCTGGACAACGCCAGCCACGCGCGGGCGAGCGCGGTGCAGGGTGCGATCAACTCGCGCTTCCCGATCGAGGCGGGTCAGCGCGACCAGACGGCACGCGGTCGTGGGCCGTCGTCGGTGGCCATCACGATCCCGCCGAGCTACAGCCAGAAGACCGGCGAGTTTGTCCGCCTGGTGCAGGGGCTGCGGACGGACCAGATGTTCGCGGAGGAATACGCCCGCCGGGCGTCCGAGGAACTGGAGAAGAACCCCGCGCTAGCCGAGCAACTCGGGTGGATTTTGCAGGCGCTCAACAAGCCCGCGTTGCCGTTTGTCCGGCCCTTGTACCAGAGCGCCGAGCTGGTGCCAAGGATGACGGCGTTGCGTGTCGGCGCCCGTCTGGAGGACCCGCAGGCCGCCGCCCCGCTCCGGCAGATCGCCCAGGACGCGAGCCTGCCGATCCCCCTGCGTGCCGAGGCTGCCGAGCTGCTCGGCCCGACGCCGACGGACCCCAACACCGACTTGGCCCTGCGCGACCTGGTCGGCAGCGAGGAACTGGAGATCCGCATCGCCGCGTACACCGCGATGCTGGAGCGCAACGACCCGAGCATCACGCGCGTGCGGATCATCGACAAGTTTGACCTGCACATCGTCCCCAGCAGCAGCCCGCTGGTGTATGTAACGCAAACGGGCAAGCCGAGGATCGTGCTCTTTGGCCGCAACGCCCAACTGACGCGCCCGAGCCTGGCGGGTGTCTGGTCTGACAGGCTGCTCGTCGTAGCCGAGGAGGGCGAGGAGCCTGTCCGGCTGATGTTCCGCAACCCGCGAGGGGGCTCGGCCCTGACGGCGACGACGAGCACGAAGGTGAGCGACCTGATCAAACTGCTGGCGCACAAGGTCTCGCCGGAGAACCCGGAGACGGGGTTCAACCTGAGTTACTCGCAGGTCGTCGGCGCGGTCTACCAGATGCAGCTCAGCGGCGTGATCGCGGCACCCTTTGCGGTCGAACGCGACCGGCTGGTCGACCGGCTGAGCGAGGCGCAGGCGCAGACGATCGGCGACGAACGGCCCGAGAACGCCGAGGTCGCCAAGAACCAGCAGAAGACGCGAGCCCGGCTGGTGAGCGCGGGCGGGCAGGTGGCGACGAAGAAGGAGCCGAGCGCGGAGCCGGCGAGCATGGTGGTGCCGTTGCCGCCGAAGGGGAAGTGAGGGGGTTCACTCAGAGGCGGGAGGTTCAGAGGGGGGCGGGAGGGCGGGCAGCCCAGCGAATCGACTCGCAGGGTGTGTATAGAGATATTTTTCTGCTCGATGGACAAGGTTCTTCACACCCTCTGCCGCGGGTCCCCGCTATACGCCGGCTCATGCAAAACCCGCTTGCCCGGCGGCCGGCCTGGTTGTGCCCCCGCGTGCCCTGGGGGGTTGCGCGGCGGTGGCTCGGCGTCGTGGGTGTGGTGGGGGTAGGTGGGCGTGCTGGCGGTTGCCGGGGCCTGGAGGCCTGGCGTGTGCGTGCCGAGCGTTCGGCGGTGGGCGGCCTCGCGGCGTTGCACGGCCTCGCGCCAGATCGCCCAGCACGTCGGGCCGGGGAGCGTCAGCAGGCCGATGACGATGAGCAGCTCGCTGGTGCGTAGACCGGCAAAGAGGCCGGGGGCGAAGACCCAGATCATCACGCCAGCGCCGAGGACCGAGACAACGCACGCCAGCAGCATCGAGCGCTTGGGCGAGAGGAATGTGTGCATCGACATGGAAGAGTTCTTTGCTCGGCCGGGGCCAGAAAAAACCCGGCCAGCAAGCCGATTGCTCGGCAGGCGGGCAGGGGGAGTGTTAAGACGCGGGGGATGTACAGATGTGTCGCCGGGTTGTCGTGGACATTCGTAGCCACGCCGGCGTGCATCGGCAACTTTGGTGCGCGGGCAAGAGCGTCAGCGACAATAAATTCAACGCGCGGCGGATCGGTGTCCGCCCAAGGCAACGGGGCGCGCCGGGGCCGGTGCGCCGGGGGCAAGGGTTGTTGCTCACTTGGGTGCGTGCCCGCTGCTAGCATCGGGCCCGCGATGTGGCGGGTTGTGCTTGTTGGCCCCTTGGCGGGGCTGGTGTCGGAAGAAGTGGTGCCGGGGGTGGTGGGGTGTTGCGGGCTATCGTGGGGATCACTGATGCACCAGCACGCTCACTTGAACAGACGAGTACGAATATCAGGGCCGACGCCGGCGTTGCTGGCCGCGCTCGCGGGGTTGCTGCTGGGCGTGCCTGCGAAGATCGCCTGCGCGCAAGCCCCGGCCCCCACACCACCGGCGGGCACGGGCGTCGTCGAAGTCATCGACGAGCGCTTGGCCGCGATGGACTCGCGGCCGGTGCGCGACGTGGTCTTTATCAACCTCAAGGCCGCCGAGGAGGCGCTGGTGCGCAACCAGGTGCGGGTGCTGGTGGGCCAGCCGCTGGAATCCGAGACTGTCCGTGAGGACGTCCGCCGGATGGCCCGGCTGGGGCTGTTCGAGAAGATCCAGGCCAGCGTGCAACTCCTCGACGACGGCGGGGTGGTCGTTACGTACAACCTCACCCCCGCGCCGATCGTGCAGGACGTGCAGGCGGCAGGGAACCGCGAGATCCCCGACGCCGACCTCGCGGCGGTGGTGGGGATCCAGGCAGGGATCCCGGCCAACCAGTTCCTGCTCGACGGGGCCAAACGCCGGATTGTGCAGTTGTACCAGCAGCGTGGGTTTTATCAGGTGGATGTAACGATCGACACCAAGGAGCTAGCCGAGCGGGGGATCGTGGTCTTCCGCATCCGCGAGGGCGACCCGGTGAAGGTTACGAGGATCGTCTTTGAGGGCAACGCGCACATCGAGAGCGATGAGCTGGAGGGGAGCACCCTGACGCGCGAGTGGTCGCTGATCGACCTTTCGCCGGGGGGCGTGTCGATCTCGCCGAAGTTGAAACTCGACGAGCCGATCCGCGTGGCGACGGTGCGCGAGCCGCGCCAGCGCAAGGGGCGCAAGGGGTACATCGACCAAGACGACATGGCCGCGGACATCGCCAGCCTGGAGGGTTTGTACGCCAACAAGGGGTATTTGCGTGCGCGTGTGGACCGCGAGATCATCATCTCGCCGAACAACCGCGAGGCGGTGGTGAAGTTTGTCGTCGATGAGGGGCCCAGGTTCACGGTGCGTGGCATCCAGGTGGTGCAGGAGGACAACACGCCCGACGGGTCGGAAGAGCCGACACAGATCATCAGCCCCCTGCAGGCGGCAACGCTGATGCCCCTTCGGGCTGGCGAGGCGCTCTCGACCGACGGGGTGACGCAGGCGGGCTTTGCCCTGCGCGACGCGTATTTGCAGATGGGGTACGTGGACACATCGATCCGGGCCTTCACCAGGCAGATCGACAACGGCACGCAGGCGGACGTGATCTTCATCGTCAGCGAGAGCAGCCGGGCGATGACCGGGATGATCACCGTCAAAGGGAACGAGGCGACGCAGAGCAAGGTCGTCCGCCGGATGATCACTGTCAAGCCCGATCAGCCTCTCAACGGCGTGGCGCTGCGCGAGACCGAGCGGAGGCTGGTCGACAGCGGGATCTTCGACCGCAACGCCATCCGCGTAACGACACAGCGCGAGGACTCGCAAAACCCCGGCTACCGCGACATCCTTGTCGAGGTCGCCGAGACCAACACCGGCTCGTTCGGTTTCGGCGCCAGCGCCAGCAGCGACGGCGGCGTCGTCGGTCAGGTCTCGCTGACGCAGCGCAACTTTGATGTCTTCGATACGCCCGACTCGTTCGGTGAGTTCTTCAGCGGCAAGGCCTTCCGCGGGGCGCAGCAGACCTTTAACCTCACGCTCGCGCCGGGCAACCAGACGCAGAACTACGTCCTCTCACTGAGCAACCCCTACCTCTTTGATACGGACTATTCAGGCTCGGCGGCCGTGGGCTACCGCCGGCGCGACTTTGATACCTACAACGAGGGGCGCACGTTCTTAAATCTGGGCGTGGGGCGGCGCTTCGGCGAGGTCTGGTCCGGCTCAGTCTCGGCACGCGCGGAGCTGGTGAACATCAGCAGCATTGACAACCGTGCCGCGACGGCGGTCATCAAGGAACGCGGGACCAACACACTAACGGGCCTGAAGGCCCAGATGACCCGGCGGTCGCTGGACAGGAACATCCGCCCCACGCGCGGGACCGTCCTGGGCTTTGGTGCCGAGCAGTTTGGCCTCCTGGGCGGGGACTTTACCTTCACCAAGTTCAACGCCGACGGTGCCGCGTATATCCCCATTGACGAGGACGCACTGGGCAAGCGCACAGTGCTGTTGCTGCGGACATCAGCCGGGTATATCCCGCAGAGCACCGACGACGTGCCGTTCTACGAGAACTTCAACCTAGGCGGGCGCGACTTCCGCGGCTTTAGGTTCCAAGGCGTAGGCCCGCGCGGGGTGCAGACCAACGGGCAGCCCTCGGCCGACTCCATCGGTGGCACGTTCAGTTTCTTCGCCGGCGCACAGATCGAAAAGCCGGTGGTGGAAGAGACGATCTCGGTGGTCGTCTTTGTGGACTCGGGCACCCTGCTCAACGAGGTGAGCCTGGATAAGTATCGCGCCTCGGTGGGCATCGGCCTTCGGCTGTACATCCCGCAGCTCGGGCCGGTGCCGCTGGCATTTGACTTTGCCAGGGCCGTGGTCAGGGAAGACTTCGACCAGAGGCGGATCTTCAGTTTCTCCCTGGACGTGCCCTTCTAAGACCGACTCGACAGAGCGAGCCTGCCTATGCCGACGCACGTTGCCATCTTCCCGGGGAGCTTTGACCCTGTAACCAACGGGCACCTGGACGTGATCACCCGCGGGCGCAGGCTCTTTGACCGCATCATCGTTGCCGTTGGCCGCAACCCGGGCAAGGACGCACTCTTTACCATCGACGAACGCGTGGCGATGCTTCGCGAGCTGGTCAAAGGCTCCGACGCACCCGACGCCGCGCCCGTGAGCGTCCAGAGCTTCGAGGGCCTGACCGTCGACTTTGCACGCAGCGCCGGGGCCGCGGTGCTGCTCCGCGGCATCCGCAACCTCTCTGACCTGCAGAGCGAGGTCCAGCAAGCGCTGACCAACCGGGCCATCGCCAACATCGAAACCGCCTTCGTCGTCGCCGGGCAAGACTTTGCCTACACCAGCTCCTCACTGATCCGCCAACTCACGGCCATGGGGCACGACCTGCACCCCCTGCGCTCGATGGTCCCCGAACTGGTCGTCCAGGCCCTGGCCCGCAAAAAACGCGAGGGGCACCCGCTGCTGTCCCGGATCGCGGCACTCAAAGACGAGGCATAAAGACTCTTTCCGCACCCGGTGCGGTGGGCCTCCAGCCCCCCGCCTTGGATTTCACAAAGAAGCCTCTCAGGCACACCAAAGCGGGCCGGCACGCATCACCCGCCCGGCTCGTCGTCCAGCAGGCGGAGAGCCTCAACAAACCTCCCCCCACCCGGCCGCATAACCCCGGGCAAGCGGATCACGAGCCCCTCGCCCGTGTGCAACTGCCCTGTCCAGGTACGTTCGTGCGTCTGCGGAGATTCCAGCAGTGCGTGCGCGAGCAGGCTGAGCGTCGGGTTGTGCCCGACAAGCACGAGCACTCCCTGTGCGGTCGCGTGCTCGATCGCTGATTCAATCTGCTCGGGCACATCAGCGTGCGTGCTCAGGCGGTCGTCGATCTCAACTTCAACCCGCAAGGCACCCGCGACGATCCGTGCCGTCTGCTCGGCACGAACAAGGGGTGAGGAAACGATGCGTACACCCTCACCCATCCAGCCACGCTGCTGGAAAAGCCCGGCAATATGGCGCGCCTGTCGCTGCCCACGCGCAGTCAAGGCCCTGACCTCGTCGCTACCCCCCGGCGTCGGGCGCTCGGCGTTGCCGTGGCGCAGCAGCACCAGCGTGGCACCCGCGCTCACGCGGCACCCCCGATGCTCCTGTCCTCATCGCGCTGGAGCTGGCACCACGGCAGCTCCGCCCACACGCGCGTCCCCTGCCCCCAGGTGCTCGTCAGCCCCACCTCACCCTTGAGCACGCCCACGGCATGCCTGACGATCGCCAGCCCCAGCCCCGTCCCCCGGCGGGTTGAAAAACCTGTCCGTGCCGCGTCGACCTGGTAAAACCTCTCCCACACACGCTCCTGGTGCGACAGCGGTATCCCCTGCCCGCTGTCGGCTACCTCGATGCGCACGCCTGCGGGCGTGCGGGTGATCTGGGCATCGATCGTGGAGTCTGCAAACGCAAACTTCACCGCGTTGTCGATGAAGTTCCGCAGGATCAACCCCACGAGCCGCCGGTCGCTGGCGAACCCCACGCACGCCGGGTCCAGCACCAGCTGCAGCCTGATCCCTTTCGTAGCGCATGCCGGGTCGAACGTCTGACGGATGCTGGCAACCAACTCGGGCCAAGAGATCGGCTCGATCTCGACGCTGAGCGTCGGCGTCTCGAGCCTGGAGAGGTCCATGAGGTCGTGGACGAGTTCCTCCAGCCGCATCGCGTGCGTGCCGATGGTGCCCATCAACTTGCCGCGCATCACAGGCTCATCGATCGCACCGCCAGCGAGTGTCTCGGTCGCGGCCTTGATCGCCGCGATCGGCGTACGCAGCTCGTGGCTGGCGTTGGCGACAAAGTCCGTCTGCATCTGCACCGCCTGCGCCAGGCTCGTGATGTCGCGCAACACCAGCAGCACGCCGAAAACGCCCGTCCCCCACGCGTTGGGCAGCGGCGCGGCAGCCACGTCAAAGACCCTCGGCCCCGCCTCCGTCGTCAGCGTTACTCGCCCCGACCCACTCGTGCCCTTGTGCGCGTCGTGGTGCAGGTCCAGAATCTCACGCCGCGTCAAAAGCCCCTGCACCGGCCGGCCCGCAAGCGTCCCGCGAGGGGCGGCAAAGAGCCGCTCAGCCGCGGCGTTGCACATGAGCACCTCGTCGGCCTGGTCTGTAACAATCACCGGGTCCACGAGCGCGTCGAGGACCGACTCAAGGTTGCGACCCTTCTTGGCCGTCTCCTTGACCTGCGTCGCCATCCGCTGGCCCAGTTGCCCGAGGGTTGTGCGCAGTTCCGCCAGTTCGTCCTGCGGGCCACCCTGCACGCTGCTCGTCAGCGAGCGTGCGGCCTCGACGGACGGCCCGTGCCCCGGCGCGAGCATCCGCCGAACTTCTGCCGTGATCCGCTCGACCTGCGCACCACGACGCAAGGACCACGCCACGACCAACCCCACGCCCGCGGCGATCCCCAGCAGCGACAACCCCACACGCACCGACACTGGCAACGCCGTCGCCACGGTGAGCACGCCGGCCAACCCCGCAACAAGCACGGCCAGCACTGGCAGCAGGTTTTCCTTCCACCCCGGACGCATGAACAAAGGTTAGTCGGATCAGACCCAGATCGCGGCCCCCCGGGTACCCCGGACCTCCGGGCCGGGCGTCTTGAACCCGTTGACTCACCGATCGGAGATAGGTGGTAGATGGGAAGCCCGGACCGGAGGTCCGGGGTACCCAAATGCGCCCACCCCCATCTCGATCGCACGCCTAGCCGCAGTAGAGATTCCCAGCCCTTGTAACGCACCCGGATGCACCCACTTTCGCCCCGCCCCTCCCTTACGCCGGCACGCAACCGCCCGCACCGCAAAGATCACAAACCGGATCGTCCGGTGCGTCGTCTGGTGCACAAACCCCCCCGCACGCACAAGCCCGGCACCATCGGCAGACTTCATCGCCGCAAACTCGGCGACCTGCTGCTGCGTCGGGCGTTTGGCGCACTCGAGCGTCGGCGCTTGCCACATCTTCGACCACATCCCCCTCTCGGCACGCTGCTCGACGAGCACACGCCCGCCGGCATCGACGACAACGACCACCGCGCACACGAGCGTCTTCTTGACGCTCACCCCCTTGGGCCTGGGGATCACCCCGACAAGCCCCTTGGCCCTTGCCAGGCAGTGGCCCGCAAGTGGGCAAGACCCGCACCGCGCCTGGGCGGGCATCGGCAGGCAGATCGTTGCGCCCAGTTCCATCAGACCTTCGTTCAGGCGTGCATACGCGGGCAACTTTTCCGCCGAGCCGATGGCATCGAGCAACCCCCCGGCACGTTCCCACGCCCATGCCGACGCCTCCTTGCCGGCCCCCTCGTGCGCGTCCAGCCGTTGAAGCACGCGCTGGACGTTGGCATCGACCAGCGGCGCACGCCGATGAAACACAATCGACGCGACCGCCCCGGCCGTGTATGAACCCACACCCGGCAACCGGCGAAGCTCGGCCACGTCCTCGGGCACGCAACCATCAAACTGCTCGGCGATCACCCTCGCCGCGGCGTGCAGGTTGCGCGCCCGGCGGTAATACCCAAGGCCCGACCACAACGCCAGCACGTCCACCTCATCGGCCTGGGCAAGCGCCGCTACAGATGGGAACCGCCGCAAAAACCGATCCAGGTATACCTCCACACGCGACAACTGCGTCTGCTGCGACATCGCCTCGGCGACCAGGCACGTGTACGGATCACGCGGCACCGGCGAAGTGCCCAGATCCGTACGCCACGCCAGCGGGCGTGCAGCACCCTCAAACCACGAAACCACCAGCCCGGCTATCTCCCGGTCGCGCGCGGCTTCAGCGACGCCCAGGGCCTCGCCAGGCACAGGCACCTCAGAGCGTCGGCGGGTCGATCGTGGCAAGCACGCTCTCCAACGCGGCCTTGACCGGCGCCCACTTCGCCCCCGGCGACTTCCCGACCGTCAACCAGTCCTCGTGCAGCAGCAAGTTGACCACACCCGGGATCGCCAGCACCGCGCGGGCGAGCGGGTCCCCAGCCGCGGCATGGGCCTCCCGATACGCCCTCGACCCCACGGCCACGCGGGCATCGAGCACGCACTTGAGGGCGTTGGGGTTGGGCGTCTCTTGATACTGCTGCACACGGATAGGCACGCCGAAATCGTAGGGGCTCATCCATCGACGCCCCCGGCAGCCTTCACCTGCGCGATAGACTCGTCCCTATGGCCAAGGCACCCGCAAAGACCCGTAAGGCAATCGCTCGCCCAAGAGGCCCCAAGACCAGTCCCAAACCCGCCAAGGGAACCGCCAAGATGCCCGTCCCCGCCGTTGCGTGGGACTATGCCCCCGCGCCGGAGACAACCAAGGTCGCTCTCGCGCCGCAAAGCGAGCACTTCATCAACGGACGCTTCACGCCACCCGCATCGGGTGAGTACTTCCCCACGATCAACCCGGCGACCGAAGAGGCCCTCGGCGAGATCGCGCAAGGCTCCCCCGCCGATGTCGATGCCGCGGTCCATGCCGCTCGCTCGGCCCTCGCCCCTTGGCAGGCCCTCCCCGCCAGCGAGCGCGGCAAGTACCTCTACCGCATCGCCCGGCGCATCCAAGAGCGCGCCCGCGAACTAGCCGTCCTCGAAACCATCGACGGCGGCAAGCCGATCCGCGAATCCCGCGACGTGGACATCCCCCTGGCCGCCCAGCACTTCTTCTACCACGCCGGGTGGGCCGACAAACTCGAATACTTGCCTTCAAGTAGGTCTGCGCACCGAGCCCACCCGCAAGGCGTCGGTGTCTGCGGGCAGATCATCCCCTGGAACTTCCCCCTGCTCATGGCCGCGTGGAAGATCGCCCCCGCCCTCGCCTGTGGCAATACCGTCGTGCTCAAGCCCGCTGAGACGACCCCGCTGACGGCCCTGCGCCTGGCCGAGATCTGTGCCGAGGTCGATCTCCCCCAGGGCGTCGTCAACATCGTTACCGGCGACGGCCGCACCGGCGCCGCGATTGTCAACCACCCGGGCATCGACAAGATCGCCTTCACCGGCAGCACGGACGTGGGCAAACAGATCGCCCTAGCCGTCGCCCGGCACAACCCCGGGCCTGGCGCCGCCCACAAGCGCCTCACCCTCGAACTGGGCGGCAAGGGTGCCAACATCATCTTCGAGGACGCCAGCATCGACCAGGCCGTCGAGGGGATCATTGAAGGAATCTACTTCAACCAGGGGCACGTCTGCTGCGCAGGCTCGCGCTTGCTCGTGCAAGAAAGCGTCGCCGAGGTGGTCGTGCGGAAACTCAAGTATCGCCTCAAAACCCTCCGCGTCGGCGACCCTCTGGACAAGAACACCGACATCGGCGCGATCAACAGCCGGGCGCAACTCGACAAGATCAAGGGCTACCTCAAGCTTGGCGTGAAGCAGGGGGCAGGGCTGTACGTGGGTGGAATTGGTCAAATGGCCAAGTTGTCAAATGGTCAAATGGATGCAGGGAGCGCGACGGCGGGGTTTGGCAAAGGGTTCTTCTGCCGGCCGTGCGTGCTCACGGGCGTGCAGCCCGCCCACGCCGTCGCCCGCGAGGAGATCTTCGGCCCCGTCCTCTCAGTCCTCACCTTCCGCACACCCGAAGAGGCCCTCATACGCGCCAACAACACCCCCTACGGCCTGGGCACCGGCGTCTGGACCGACAAAGGAAGCAAAGCCCTCGAAATGGCCCGTAAACTCGATGCCGGCGTCGTCTGGCTCAACACCTACAACAAGTTCGACCCTGCCTCGCCCTTCGGCGGGTACAAAGAAAGCGGCTTCGGCCGCGAAGGTGGCGTCCATGGGCTGCGGGGGTACTTGAAGTAGCAGTACGGGCCCACGATATCCAACCCCCTCACACCTTCACCCCAACCCCCTTCACCTCCACCTTCGGCGCCTTGTAAAACGGCAGCGCACACACCGTCGCCCCCAGGCGGTCCCCCTTGCCCGTATCACTCTCCACCTGCACCCCCGGCGTGCTGCTTGCCGACGGCACATAGGCCATCGCGATGCAGACGCCCAGCGTCGGGCTGGGCGCGCCGCTGGTGACCACCCCCGCCTCGCGCCCGCCGACGATCACCTTCATCCCCTGCCGGGCCGAGCGCTTCCCGTCGACCTTCAGGCCCACCAGCTTCGTCGGCGGGCCGCCACTGTCGCGTGAGCGCTTCAGCGCGTCGGCACCGACAAACGCCTCACCCTCATCGACCGCTTCTTTGTCCAGGGCGATGGCAAAGTCAAGCCCCGTCCCCAGTGCGTTGGTTTCTTCCGTCAACTCGTGCCCGTACAACGGCATCCCCGCCTCCAGCCGAAGCGTGTCGCGTGCGCCTAGGCCGCAGGGGCGGATCAACCCCTCGGGGGCCTTCTTCATAATCATCGTCATCGCCATGTCGATCATCCCCGCCGGGAGGATCACCTCCACGCCGTCTTCGCCCGTGTACCCAGTTCGGCTAACGATCAACTTGGCAATCAGCAGGTTCTTGACCGCGAACGTGTAGCGCTTCAGCCCCGGTATCTCCTTGCTCACGGCACTGATAAACTCGATCACCCTCGGCCCCTGCACCGCCACCATCGCCGTCTTGCTCGTCAGGTCCTCCAGGCTCGCCACAAACCCACCCCCATCCTTGACAGCGTTGATGTGCGCGATCACCTTCTCCCGGTTGCTGGCGTTACAGACGACCAGGAAATCATCCTCTTCCATCCGGTAGACGATAATGTCGTCGTGGATGCCACCCTGCGCGTTGCACAGCAGCGCATATCGGCATACGCCGGGCTTCATGTCGCGCACCCGGCGGGTGCAGAGCTTCTCGAGCAGCTTGCCCGCCTGCCGGCCATGCACCTTCAGCCGGCCCATGTGCGAGACATCAAAGAACCCCCCGCTGGTGCGCGTCTGCACGTGCTCGGCGGTGATCCCCCCACCCGCGCTCCCGTCGGGGTTTGTCCAGGCATAAGTCAGGGGCATCTCCCAGCCGGCAAAGTCGACCATCTTGCCGTGCTGTGAGTGGTGGTAACTGTTCAGTGCGGTCTTGAGCATGAGGTGCGCCTTGCGGTGAAGTGGTTTGCGGGTCGTCAGGATAGCAGAAGCACACCTAGGCCAGCGAGAGGGACCAAAGACCCAGGGCATCTACCCGGGCAGTTGGTGCACATGCCCCAGCGCGGGCCCGAGGATGCGCGGGTGATCGCTCCCAGCCGCCGCCAGCAGGCGCGCCATCGGCTCATCGGGTGGTTCGTCCGAGAGTTTAAAGGTACCAAAGTGCACCGGCAGCACCCGGCGTGCGCGCATGGCCGCGGACATCTGCCAGACCTGCTCGGGCGTGGCGTGCGCCCGCACCCACGGGTCATACGCCCCGATCCCCATGATCGCCAGGTCAACCCCGTTCGCCCCCAGGTGGTCATACGCGCCCGTCATGGCCGTGTCCCCGGCAAAGAGCACCCTCGGCCCGTCCCCCCCGGCGTGCCCGAGCAGATAACTATTAAACCCGCGGTGCCTGTCCCAACCCGCCCGCGCGCCCCAGTGCTTGGGCTCGATGGCGCGCAGCAGCAAGTCCCCGACCTGGATGCTCTTTTTCCACCCCAGTTCATCGACCTGCGCAAACCCCTTGGGTATAAGCCCGGCGGTGTTGGCCGCGGTGATGATCCTGGGCGGTGCTTTGCCCCCCACCCGCAGCAGGTGCCGCAGCGTCGGCAAATCCAGATGGTCAAAGTGCGCGTGCGAGAGCAGCACCAGGTCGATCGCCGGCAGAGCCTCGATCGCCACAGGCGGCGGGTGCAGCCGTGAGATACCGATCGTCCGCCCCGCAACGCTCAAACCGATCCGCCTGGACCAGACCGGGTCCGTCAATATCGTTTGCCCGTGCACCTTCAGCAGCACCGTGCAGTGCCCAAGCCAGCTCACCGCATGGGCCGAGGCGCTCCAACCTGCGGCGAACTCTTCCTTGGCGTCCAAGGCCCCGTGCTCGGGCGACCGCGCCAGCAGCCCCAGTGGGTACCGCTTCGCCGCACGCGCGGCTACGAGCGCAACCTCGGCCAGCTTCGCCGGGGGCGCACCCGCACCGTTGCCTACCAGTTTGGCCTTGACTTTGCCTATCAACACCCACAGTTTAGGGGTCCGCCGCGCCCCCGGCCTGTGCCCGCCAAAACGCACATGGCCCCGGCAAACGCCGGGGCCTATGGGCAATGCGGTCGAGAGGAGTTGAACCTCCAAGCCCTTTCGGGCACTAGAACCTGAATCTAGCGCGTCTGCCAATTCCGCCACGACCGCCCGTGGAAGGAAAGTATACTCAAACGCCCCCAGGAGGGCGAGTTTGCCGGCCCAGCACCACCCCCAGCACGCTCGCGGGGGCATCGCCCGCCGCGGGCCTGCCGGGGGTTCTATCTTTTATACACCGGCCCGTTCTACGCTCCCGGCGTGAACCCCACCGCCCAACTCCTGCAACCGGAAGTCGAGGAGCTGATCCACAGCAAGTCCTTCGGCGAGCTGCGCGAGGTCCTCCAGGGGCTGGACCCGGCCGACGTTGCCGACATCTTCCTCGAACTCCCACAGGTCGATGCCGCCGTCGCCTTCCGCATCCTCCCGCAAGACGACGCCGGGCACGTCTTTAGTTACCTCCCGCCCGACAAACAAGAGGGGCTGATCCAAGAACTCTCCAAGGGCAACGAGAACCAGGTCGTAACACTCGTCGAGGGGATGGACACCGACGACCGCGTCCGCCTGCTCGACGAACTCCCCCCGGCAGTCGCCAGCCGAATCGTCGCCAGCCTCAGCCCCGAGGAACGCTTACGCACACAGTCCATCCTCGGCTACGCGCCCGGCACTGTCGGGCGGATGATGACCCCCGAATACGTCCGCGTCCGCAGCGAGTGGTCCGCCGCCAAGGCCCTCGAACACATCCGCCGCTACGGGCGCGACGCCGAGACCATCAACGTCGTCTACGTCATCGACGACCAGGGACGGCTCGTTGACGACCTGCGCCTGCGCCAACTCATCATGGCCGACCCCGAGACGCCCATCGAGGCGATGATGAACCGCCAGTTCATCACCCTCCGCGCCGACCAGCCGCAGGAAGAGGCGGTGCTCGAACTGCAAAAGTACGACCGCGTCGCCCTGCCCGTAACCGATTCCCGCGGGCACCTGCTCGGCATCGTCACCCACGACGACCTCGCCGACGTCGCCCAGCAAGAAGCCACCGAGGACATCCAAAAAATCGGCGGCGTGCAGGCCCTCGACGAGCCGTACATGGGCGCCAGCGTCTTCCAGCTCGTCAAAAAACGCGCCCCATGGCTCGGGCTGCTCTTTATGAGCGAACTGCTCACGACCAACGCGCTGAGCTTCTACGAGGACCAGATCGCCAAGGCCGCCGTGCTCGCCACGTTCATCCCCAGCATCATCAGCTCCGGCGGCAACTCCGGCTCGCAGGCGAGCACCCTGGTCGTCCGCGCGCTGAGCCTGCGCGAGATCGGCACCAGCGACTGGTTCCGCGTCCTCCGCAAAGAGATCGCCTGCGGGCTGATCCTCGGGCTGATGGTCGGCCTCATCGGCCTCTTCCGCGTCAACGTCTTCGGCTTCTTCGGCTGGTTTAAGGACAACTCCCCCGAGCAGGCCCACTACCACACCCTCGCCATCGCCATCAGCGCAACGCTCATCTGCGTCGTCCTCTGGGGGAGCGTGATGGGCTCGATGCTCCCGCTGGTGCTCAAAAAACTCCGCCTCGACCCCGCCGCGTCGAGCACGCCGTTTGTCGCCACGCTCGTAGACGTAACCGGCATCGTCATCTACTTCACGCTCGCGATGTCCATCCTCGGCGGCACACTCCTGGCCACACGCACCGGCCCGACCCGCCAGTTCACCATGCCCACCGGTCAGCAGTACGTCATCTTCACCGACGAGCGCGGCCACCCCAAGGCCGTCGCCCCCATCGACAGCCTCAAAGAAAAGGTCGATGTCCGTGAGTTCGAGGCGCCGGCCTCTGCACCCGACAAGAATTAGCCGTCCAACACATCACACCCGCTTGCCCCTCACCGTGATTGCAACCGCCCCATACGCCGACTCGGTTATCGCGTAGTGCCCCACATGAATCCGCATCTCGTCGGGGTTGATCCCCTTCTGGCGCATCAGCCGCTTCAGCCCCGCAGGCAGCCCAAACTCAATATCCTCGGCCATCACATCCCGCTGCTCGATGCTCCCGCCAAACCGCCCCAACAGCGTCCGGCACAACTCCGCCACCAGGTCCTCCGGCGCGCTCGCGCCCGCCGTAACCAACACCGTCGCGTCCCGCCCCTGCCCCGGCGTGCCCGCGAACCACTCACCCTTGAGCTCTGAGGCATCATCCAACAGGTACGCAGGCGTCCCAGCATTCCGGCTGATCTCCGTCAGACGCACGCTGTTGCTGCTGTTCTTGCTCCCCACCACCAACACCACGTCGCACTCGGGGGCGATCTGCCGAACCGCCTGCTGACGGTTCGTCGTCGCGTAGCAAATATCACTCCCAGGCGGGTCCTTGATCTTCGGGAACGCCCTCTTGAGCGCATCAATCACCACCTGCGCATCGTCCGTGCTCAGTGTTGTCTGCGTCAGATAGACTAACTTCTCCGGGTCGATGATCTTCAACCCTGCGATATCCGCCGGCGATTCAACCACCTGCGTCGCCCCCGGCGCCTCACCACGCGTGCCGATGACCTCCTGGTGGTCCTCGTGCCCGATCAGGATGATCTGGTACCCCTGCCGGGCATAGCGCACCGCCTCACTGTGCACCTTGGTTACCAGCGGGCACGTCGCGTCAATGCTCACCAGCCCCCGCGCCTCAGCCTCTGCACGCACCGCCGGCGAAATCCCGTGCGCACTGAAAACCACGATCGACCCCTTGGGCACCTCACCAAGGTCATCCACAAAAATCGCACCCCGGTCGATGAACCTGCTCACCACATGCCGGTTGTGCACAATCTCGTGATAGACATACACCGGCATGCCGGGGCAGGCGTCCAGCAAAATACCCACAACGTCCACGGCCATGTGGACCCCAGCACAAAACCCGCGCGGGTTGGCCAGAAGCAGTTTCATCGAACATACTCTAGCCCACGGTGCCCGCCCTCTACCCCATCACTACTCTGGGCCTGGACCCCAAAGCCCCGGTGCTCACGCTCCTGGACCACTTTGGCCCAACCTCCGCGCCCACCCCCGCGGTCCCAACGCACGCCGCGGTCCTGTACGCCCGCGCCCTCACACGCCGGCACCCCGAAAACTTCACCGTCCTCTCGCTGCTGGTTCCCCGCCGACTCCGCGACGACGTCGCCGCCATCTACGCCTTCTGCCGATGGGCCGACGACCTCGGCGACGAGACCGGCAACGACGCCCACGCCCGCCAGCGCAGCACCACCTTACTGGACTGGTGGCAACACGAACTGGACCTCTGCTACGCCGGGCGCCCCAAGCACCCCGTCATGCTCGCCCTCGCACAGACCATCAACCGCCACAACCTCCCCCAACAACCATTTACAGACCTCATCGACGCCTTCAAGCAAGACCAGAAGCACACCCACTATCAAACCTGGGATGAACTGCTCGACTACTGCGCCAAAAGCGCAAACCCCGTCGGCCAACTCGTCCTCATGCTCGACGGCTACACCCCCGCCACACACCCCGACCTCTTCACCCTCAGCGACGCCGCGTGCACCGCGCTGCAGATCACCAACCACCTGCAAGACTGCCAGCGCGACCTGCTCCAGCGCGGCCGCGTCTACCTGCCCAGCTCGACCACGGGCCTGGATGAACCAACCCTGCGCCACATGCTCGAAAACGACACACCCGCCGCGCGTCAACGCTTTGCCAACGCCATCGCACCGCTGTGGGACCAAACCCAGGCCCTCTACAACACCGCCGCACCCTTGCCCAAACGGCTCAATCGCTCCCTCTGGCCGATGGTCTGGCTCATGGTCCAAGGGGGCCAGCAGACGCACGCCAAGATCAAATCCCAAGGCCTGACAACCCTCTGGCACAGGCCAAGGCTCAACAAGGCACGCAAGGGGCTGCTGGTCCTGCGCGCAGCCGCCCTGGCCCTTACACACAACCTAGCGCACAAACCGGTGCGGGCATGAGCACCCCCGCGCCCGATCTCGCCCACGCCTTCGCCGCCGCCGGCACGCTCACACGCGCGCGGGCAAAGAACTTCTACCACGGCCTGCGCCTGACACCCCGCCCCAAACGCGACGCCGTCTACACCATCTACGCCTGGATGCGCACCGGCGACGACGCCGTCGACGACGCGCCCGACCCGCAAACCGCGCTGGCGCGCCTGGACCACCTCCACCAACTCACAACCGCCGCCCTGGCCGGTGCCGCCAGCCAATCCGTCCACGCCCCTGCCCCGCTCGGCGGCCAGTGGTGGCCCGCGCTCACCAGCGTCGTCGAGCACTACCAACTCCCCCATGAAATCCTCGACGACGCCCTCCTAGGCCTGGCCGAGGACGCCAAGCACACCGGCTACGAATCCCTCGCCGACCTCGAGCGCTACTGCCACCGCGTCGCCTCCACCGCCGGGCGCGCCTGTGTGCGCATCTGGGGCCTGACCGACGCCACACACACCACCCAAGCCGACGCACTCGCCCGCGAGCTGGGCGTCGCCTTCCAACTGGCCAACATCCTCCGCGACATCGCCCACGACGCCGCCACAGGCCGCTGCTATATCCCCCGCACACTCCTGGCCCAGCACAACCTCACGCACAAAGAGCTCCTCACCTGGCACACCCCCACCCGCTGCTCGGCGCTCATCGCCGACCTCGGCAGCCGGGCCGACCGCGCCTTCGCCGCCGCCGACGCGCTCGAACCACTCATCACCCCCGACTGCCGGGCCACGCTCTGGGCCATGGCCCGCATCTACCGCGCACTGCTGCACACGCTCTTAGCCGACCCACGCCGGTGCGTCGCACCCACCCCGGCACGCATCCCGCACGCACAAAAACTACAGATCGCCACCGCCGCCCTCGCACGCCGCGGGCTGCAAGGGGTGCTCGCGTGAGCACCAACGCACGCCCGTGGGACGCTATCGTCTGCGGTGCCGGGATCGCCGGCATGGCTGCCGCCCTCGCCCTCGGCCGCACCGGCGCACGCGTGCTTGTCCTGGAAACCCGCAAAAAACTCGGCGGCCGGGCCACCAGCTTCACCGACCCACGCACCGGCGAAGAGCTTGATAACTGCCAGCACGTAACCCTCGGCTGCTGCACCTCCTACCTCCACCTCCTCGCACACCTCGGCATGCACCACGCCCTCACCTGGCACGACCAGCAATTCTGGATCGAACCGGGCGGACAACGCACCACCATCAAACCCTCACCCCTGCCCGCCCCAGCACACCACGCCCCCTCCCTGCTCCACGCAAAGTTCCTCACCCTCCCCCAAGCCGCAACCCTCTCCCTCGGCATCCTCGCCGTGCTTGGCGCAACCCGCGCCTCCTGGCAAGGCCGGCTCTTCTCCACCTTCCTCGACGAAGCTGCGCAACCCGAGATCGTCCGCAAACGATTCTGGGACCCAGTCGTCATCTCCGCCTGCAACCTCACACCCGACCGCGTTGACGCCTCACTGGCACTCAAGGTCTTTCAAGAGGGCCTGCTCTCAAGCACCCGTGCCGCACGCATCGGCATCCCACGCCTCCCACTCGCTCGCCTCTACGATGCCTTCGCACCAACGCTCGCACAATCACACGGCCAGGTCCTCCTCGGCGCAAGCGTCGCCCAGATCGATGAACACCGCGTAACCCTCGCCGACGGCCAGACCCTCCACGCCGGGCACATCGTCTGCGCACTCCCCTACGAACGCGCTGCCAGCACCATCAACCCCGCACTCCAAGCACGCGACAACCGCCTGGCCCCCCTGGCCAACATGCCCCACAGCCCGATCCTCGGCGTACACCTCGCCTTCGATGCCCCGGTGCTCGACGTCCCACACGCCGTGCTCATCGAGGGGGCAACACAATGGCTCTTTGCCAAGGACCCCTCGGGCGCGCGCGTCCACGCGGTCATCTCCGCCGCGGACGCCTGGGCCGATCTCGACGAGCACGCCACCATCAACCGCGTGCTTGCCGACGTGCACACCTACTTACCCCACTCCCGCATGATCCCGCTGCGCTGGGGCCGCGTCGTCCGCGAGAAGCGCGCAACCTTCGCCCCCACACCCACCTTCGAGCGCCTCCGCCCGAGTGTCCAAGGCCACAGCCGGCTCCTGCTCGCAGGCGACTACTGCAACACCGGCTGGCCCGCCACCATGGAAGGTGCCGCCCGCGCAGGCTACGCCGCCGCCAGCGCCATCCTCGGCACAGACCTGACCATCCCAGACCTCCCACCAAGCCCCCTCCTCCGCCCCGCCCGCGCAGCGTGGTAACCCCACCTCACTTGCACACCCCGGCAGGCCAACGATCAACCGTGCCCCGCGCCAAGCATCAACCCGCCCCCCACCACACGCAGGCGATCCACACCATCCTCGACGCCCCGGGCATCGCCATCCTCCCCCTGGACACACGCTGGGCCGCCACCGTCCACGCCGGCACCTCGGCCCCCCGCTTCCTCCACGCCGTGCGCGCAATCGAGGGCACCTCAACCCACGGCCCAACAACCTGGCACGCACCAACTATCCACAGCGCACTAGGAGTGCTCCCCAACACGCCACTGCTCCAGCGTGCCGTGCGCGTCCTTGGCCCACGCGCTGTGACCCTCGCCGTCGAACTCGACCCCAACCAGCACGCCATCGACCCCCTCCTAACCCCGGCTATCGAAGAGGGCTACCTCCACCTCCGACTCGCCCCGTGGGCCCAATCGCTCGGCCCCAAGTTCGTCCTGGCCGATGGACTCGCCAGCGTGCACACCCACGCCCAAGCACAAGACTTCGCCCAAAGGCTCTCAGCCTCGGGCATCCCTGCCCAGGCCTTCGCCTCCCTCCGTCCCACCTCCCCCAACGCCACACCCGCCGGGCAACCATCAACGCTCGTCCGCCTCCCCAAACGCGGCTCCTTCGCCGTCGATCGCGTCGGGCTTGTCCCCGCTGAAGATGTCCGCAGGCTCCTCACCGTCCGCGTCCTCTTCGTCTGCACCGGCAACACCTGCCGAAGCCCGATGGCCCAGGCCATTGGCCAAAGCCTTGCCGAGCGCCTCCCCCCCGGCAGCGTCCCCATCGAGGTCCAGAGCGCAGGGACCGCCGCAACCGACGGCACACCCCCCACACGCGAAGGGATCGAGGCCCTGCAAGCCCTCGGCGTACCACCACCTAACTCCCGCTCACGCCGGCTCACAAGCGACCTGCTCACCTGGGCCGACATCGTCTGGACGATGACACAATCCCACGCCCGGGACGCATCGGTACTGGCCGGTCCACTTGCCCCGACCGCAATTGGCAGCAGCAGGATCGTCCAAACCCTCGACCCCGACGGACGCGACGTGCCCGACCCCATCGGAAGCCCGGCAAGCGTCTACCGTTCCACCGCGCAGGACCTGCACAGGCTCATCGCCAAACGCTTCGCCCACCTGCAAGCCACGCAGACACAACACGCCAACGACCAGACCAACGACACGGAGGCCCGCACATGAAACTCGGCCTAGGCGCAGATCACCGCGGGGCGCACTGCGCAAAGCAACTCCACGACCGCCTCGTCTCACTCGGGCACGACGTCCGATCCTTCTCCTCCCTCGCCGGCGAGCCGTGCGACTACCCCATCCCCGCCTATAACCTCGGCACCGCCCTGGGCCAGGGCGCCATCGACAAAGGCATCCTCATCTGCGGCACCGGCATCGGCATGTGCATCGCCGCCAACAAACTCCCCGGCGTCCGCGCCGCCATCGCGCACGACGAACTCACCGCCGAGATCAGCCGAACACACAACGACGCCAACGTCCTGTGCCTCTCGGCCGACCTCCTCGGCCAACGCCTGATCGAAAAAATCGTCGACTCCTGGCTCGCCACACCCTTCCAGGGCGGCCGGCACGCCCGCCGCATCGAAGAAATCCAGGCCATCGAAGCAGGGAAAGACCCAGCCGACAAAGCCTAGGTCTGCATCAGAACCCCTCCCCCAGAACGTTCTAACGGGCAGGGGCAGGGTTGGACGGCGGATCGTTCACGGTCGCCGGTCTTCCGCTCTGCCAAAAGCCCTTAGCGGTTCGAAATGCTCTGGGCCTCGCTAAGTAGCTCCACGGTGTAGCCCGCACGTCAGACAGCGGCGTGCTCTTGTTGTTTCGGTTATCGATAATCTTGATGGGGACGTCCTGCAGTGTGATCTCGGCGTCGAGGAACCATGTGTTGGCGGGGTTGATTTCAGCAAGTTCCCGCATGGGGATGAGCCGGACGTTTGCGGTTTTCGCCGCGGGCAGACTGAGCAACTGTTCTGAGTGCCCTGGTGGCCCCGTCGATGAGTAGTTCATAAAACTGTTGTCGCTGGTCGTCACAAAGGCACCGGCACTATAAGTCTTGCCATCGATCTCGACTGTCGCGAGAAACGCCACGCCGTCGGGGACCTTATTACTTGCCAGATAATCGGCACCCCCCCAGTCTTGGCGCACGTTCGGATCGATCGCAAAGTGCAGTTGTCGTTCAGGGCCCTCGTGGTATTCGGAAACAACGATGTTAACCACATCGAGGTTCAACCCCCGTTTGAACGCTTCCAAATCGGCCCCTGTGAGCGTGCGTGCCTGCACGACCTCGTCGGGGTTATCAACAATCTTGATCGGCACCGAGAGCTCCCACGTCAGTTCGGACGGGATTGGATTAACATAGGGAGCAGCAGTGCGCCGAAACTCCCCCGCCAGGTGCACTTCAACGCTGAGCGTTGCCGGGCCGATTGGGGTGTCGCGCCGAACCCTCGTGCCGGTCCGGTCGGACCTGCTACCGCTGCTAGGCGAGCCTTGCGGGTGGAACACCGATGGCCCGGCGAGCTGCCAGTGTCCGTTGTCCGAGAGCTTTGCCGAAAATGCCGGTGGTAGATCGTCGAACATCAAGGGCATTGGGCGACGCCTGCTCTCCTGCGGCACGCCATTGATCCGCCAGTTGCGGACCTTGTATCGTGCACCAAACTCTTGGTTGGTCCCCAGGCGAGATGCAACGGGTTTGATCTCGACAACGGCATGCCCCCCGCGCGTGGCCGTGGGGCGCGCCGTGATCGTCGGCCTGATGCCGTTGACAAGCACCTGCTGCGCCTGCTCGGGCGTCAGCAGGCCGTTGAGGTCCACACGCTCGAGCAGGTCTGCCCATGCGCGCGTCCAAGTGCGCGTCTCGTCGGCCTGGCAGGCCAACACCAGGGCCACGGCACGCTTGGACTGCTCTTGATCGAGCGTTTGGTCCCTAAGGCGGTTTCTGATCTCGACGACGGCCTCGTCGGCGCGTCCCTGCGGCCCGCGATTGGCCATGAGTTCCAAGGCACCCAGCGGCAGGTGCTTGACGATCGACGTGCCCCTAACGGCCGAGTAGGTGAAAAGGCCCAGCGGTATGCCCGCGATGAGGACAATCGCGATACCACAGGCGATCACACCCCGCTGGCGGGCACGCACGCCAACGCGCACACCCTTTCGCCCCTGCGCTTTTTCCAGGCCCGTGCCACACTCAGGGCAGATGCGTGCGCCCGGGTAGATGCCGACAAGATCAAATCGGCAGCGGGAGCAGTGCGGGTGGTCGTTGATCTTCCGCCCGCGCCAGCCAAGCAGGACCACCAGCACCCCGCCCAGGAGTAGGGTGATCAAGGAGAGGACGATCCAGCTGCCCATGGGGGAAGGTTATGACGTGCCGATGAACGAATACGGATCGCCGATTTTTCACATTCGGAACCCCTCCCCCGAGGGGAGGGGTTTAGAAGCGCCAGATTTGCCACATCGCGCTGCCGGTCTGAACCTTTCCCACTTTGCAACTTTGTCACTCCGCCACTTCCCCCACCCTCACACCACCACCCGCCCCTTACGAAACACCCTCTGCCCCCACCGCCCGGCCAGCGCCGGCTGGCAGACCGCCCCCGCGATCGCCGCCCCCGCCACTACGTCCGTCAGCCAGTGCGCGTCAAAGAGCAGCCTGCAGAGCATCACGACGCCCGCCAGCACGACGACCACCCACCGGATCGCCGGGTAGAGGCTCGCCAGCATCACGCTCATGCCCACGGCAAAGGCTGTGTGGCTTGAGGGCATCGACCAGAGCTGCGCGTGCGACGGCGCGCCAAGGTCCCAAGCATGCACGAGAATCTTCCGGCCATTGTCGCCGAGGATCGGATAGACCCCGAACGGGCCGAGGAACGTCTCATGGTCCCCGAACTGCGGCCTCGGGCGCCCAATAAGCATCTTGGCCCCGAACGTCGCCACGCTCATCAACGCTAACGCCACGCCATAGTCCAGCAGCCGCACACGCTGGCTCTTGTCCAAAAGCACAATGAGCAGACAAACCAGCACATTGACAGAAAACTGCCCGTACTGCTGCAACGCCATGAGCTCCCGCCGAAGATCACCGCCAAGCGCCCGGCTGTGCAACCACCGGTCCACCACAGGGTCCAGCGGGTGCAGCACAAAGACCCCCACAACCCCAACAATCAAAAACCACCCCCACCAACCCAACCCCAGCCAACCGGCCCCCACGCCGGCCCCTGGCTGGCGCAGCACACCGTAATCTTGGCTAATCTGCTTGCTCGTGCCGTCTGTGCTACCCAACCTGTACTCCTCACCCGCCGCGGGCACGCGGGTGCGTGCGTGGGCGTCATCTTGGCGCACCGGGGGCCTCGCCCTGGTGCTGCTGTGCCTGATAGTGTATCTGCCGGGGTTGACCTCGATCCCGCCGGTCGACCGCGACGAGTGCCGGTTCGCCCAGGCCAGCCGGCAGATGTTCGAGTCGGCCACCCTCCCGGCTGAGCGCCAAGACGTGCGCACCGACGCGCACGCAAGGCCCCTGGGCCAGCACGCCGGCGGGTGGGTGGTCCCGATGGTGCAAGACCGACCACGCCTGAACAAACCCCCCCTGGTCTACTGGCTGCACGTCGCCAGCGCGTGGGCCTTTACCGCCGGCGACCCGGCACGCGACGCGATGTGGATGTACCGCATCCCCTCGATCTTGTGCGCGATCATGGCGGTCCTGGCAACCTGGCGCATCGGGATGGGGATGTTCGACCCCCGGGCCGCCTGGCTGGCCGGGGGCCTGCTGGCCCTAAGCCCGATGGTCGTCTGGGACGCGCACCAAGCCCGGGCCGATCAGCTGCTCCTGGCGTGCACCACACTGGCGATGCTGGCGCTGTGGCGGTGCATCAAAGCGCCCGGCAGTTGGGGTTGGCCAGTAGCCCTGTGGGCGTGCATAGGCCTGGGCATCCTGGCCAAGGGGTTCATCACGCCGATGGTGGTGGTTCTTGGCCTCGGGGCGTTCTGTGCCTGCACGCGCTCGCTGGCACCGGTGCGGGCGGTTCGGCCATGGCTGGCGGTGCCGGTGTTGCTGCTGATCGTCTCGCCCTGGCTTGTGCTCATCGATCGGCACTTCGGGCTGTGGGCGTACGCGTTGATCGTGTGGGAGGAGACCTTCCGCCGCGGCGCACTCGGCAGCCGGGAGGGGCACTTTGCCCCGCCAGGGACGCACCTGCTCCTGCTGGTGGTGCTCTTCTGGCCCGGCTGCTTCGCCACGGCCAAGGGGTTTGTGCTCGGCGTGCGCAGGGCGTGGGGTGGGCCGAAGATAGACCGGACGCAGGCCCTCTGGCCCAGGTTCAAGCAGGGTTTGGCCCGTGTGCTCCACACGCGCGCACAGGGGCGCGCAGCCGAGTTGTTTTTGCTCTCCTGGATCGTGCCCGCGTGGATCGTCTTTGAGCTCAGCCCCGCCAAACTCCCCCACTACACACTGCCAATGTACCCGGCCATCGCACTCCTCTCCGCCCGCGCGGTCCTCTCAGCCAGGCTCCAACGCCCACTGCCCGCACTCGACGCGGGCCTATTCATCTGGACGCTCATCCCCGCCACGCTCGCGCTCGGCCTAATCGGCGTGATCCTGATACCCGGCTGGACGAACAACGCCGTGCCTACTGGCTGGCCCGCTGTTCTCGTCGCACTGGGCGCTGGGGTTGCGTTGGTGCTGCTGACGCTGGCGCACCGGCGGTTCCGGTCCGGCTATGCGGCACATGGGCAACTGCTGGGCATCGCCGTGGGCATCTGCCTGCTTGTGCCGACGCTGCAAGTGGTCGCCCCCGCGCTCGTCCCCGGCCGGGCGAGCGCGCGGATCATCGAGCGCCTCCACCAGATCGATCCCTCGGCCACGCGCCCACTGGCAAGCACCTACCACGAGGACAGCATCATCTTCCACTCCCGAGGCCGGGCCCAACGCATCGCCAGCACCGACCTGCTCACCTGGCTGAACGCCAACCCGCAGGGCCTGGCGATCGTCCGGCTCAAAAACATCCCGGATGCCTTCGCCCAGGAGAAAGTGCTGGTGAGGGACCAGGCTTCGGGCCTAGGAATCCTTGGTCGTGCGGTGCCTTGAAGCAGCAAGTGCCCCACCCACCCTACTACTTCTCATACATAATCGCCGCCTGCGCCGCGGCCAGGCGTGCGATCGGCACTCGGAACGGTGAGCAGCTGACATAATCCATCCCGACCTTGTGGCAGAAGTGGACGCTCTTAGGGTCCCCGCCGTGCTCGCCGCAGATGCCGACTTTGAGCTTGCCGTTGGTCGAGCGCCCCTTGGTGATGCCCATCTCGACAAGCTGCCCGACGCCCGAAACGTCCAGCGAGACGAACGGGTCCCCCGGCAGGATTTCCTTGTGCAAATAGTCCGACAGGAAGTTGCCGATGTCGTCGCGCGAATACCCAAAGGTCATCTGCGTCAGGTCGTTGGTCCCGAAGCTGAAGAACTCGGCAGACTCGGCGATCTCGTCGGCCGTCACAGCCGCGCGGGGCACCTCGATCATCGTACCGATCGGGATGTCGATCCGCTTGGTCCAACCCTTCTCCTTCTTGACCGCCTCGATCGTTCCCACGGCCAGGGCACGCAGGTGGTCAAACTCCTTCTTGGTCCCCACCAGCGGGATCATGATCTCAGGCAACGCCTTGATCCCGTTGGCAACACAGTCCAGCGTCGCCTCAACGATCGCGCGAATCTGCATGTCCTGAATCTCGGGGTACGTAACAGCCAGCCGGCACCCACGGTGCCCGAGCATCGGGTTGGCCTCGTGCAGCTGGCTGACACGCTGACGCACCTTCTCGGTGCTCAGGCCCAGCAGCTTGGCAAGCTCCGCCTGCTGCTTCTCCTGGTGCGGGAGGAACTCGTGCAGCGGCGGGTCGATCAGCCGGATCGTTACCGGCAAGCCCTTCATCGCCGTGAAGATGCCCACAAAGTCGTCCCGCTGATACGGCAGCAGCTTGCTGAGCGCCTTGCGGCGCGTGTCGGTGCTCTCGGCCAAGATCATCTCCCGCATCGCCCGGATGCGGTCGCCCTCAAAGAACATGTGCTCGGTCCGGCAAAGCCCGATCCCCTGCGCTCCAAAGTCCCGCGCCTTGCGCGCGTCCTGAGGCGTGTCAGCATTCGTCCGCACGTCCAGCGTGCGGTACTTGTCCGCCCAACGCATCACCGTCGCAAAGTCCCCCGTCAACTTCTCCGGCTCGATCGTCGGGATGCTCCCAAGCATCACCTCCCCAGTGCTGCCGTCGATCGACACCGCGTCCTCACGCGTCAGCGTCTTACCCGCGATCTTGCACGTGCCCGCCTTGGCATCAATAACCAGGTCCCCAGCACCCACGATACACGGCTTGCCCCAACCCACGGCTACCACCGCCGCGTGGCTCGCTCGCCCCCCCGTGCTCGTCAAAATCCCCGTGCTGCTGTGCATCCCCTCGACGTCCTCGGGGCTTGTCTCGTCGCGCACCAAAATCACTTTTTCACCTTTGATTTTCCGCTCCACCGCTTCCGCGGCAGTAAACGCCAACTTCCCAACGGCCCCACCGGGCGACGCCGCGATCCCGCGTGTCAACACCGGGGCCGCCTTGCGTCGGACCGGGTCGAACATCGGCAGCAGCAGCTGCGTCAAATCCCCCGCGGGGATGCGCAGCACGCCCTCCTTCTCCGTGATCAGCCGCTCCTTGACCATCTCGCAGGCGATCTTCACCGCCGCCGCACCCGTCCGCTTGCCCGTGCGCGTCTGGAGCATGTAGAGCTTCCCCTGCTCGATGGTAAACTCGATGTCCTGCATGTCTTTGTAGTGTTTTTCAAGCTTGACTTTGATCTTCTGCAACTCGTCGTAGACGCGTTTGTTCCACTTGGGCATCTCGTCGATGAGCTTGGGCGTGCGAATCCCAGCGACAACGTCCTCCCCCTGCGCGTTGATCAGAAAGTCCCCATAGAACTTGTTCTCCCCCGTCGCCGGGTTCCGCGTAAAGCCCACACCCGTGCCCGAGTCCTCCCCCATGTTCCCGAACGCCATCACCTGCACGTTCACGGCCGTGCCCAGCAGGCCCTGAATCCCCTGAATCCTCCGGTAGCTGATCGCCCGCTCCCCGTTCCAACTCTTAAACACCGCCTCGATAGCCAGTTCCAACTGCTTGTGCGGGTTCTGCGGGAAGACCTCCCCAACGTGCTTGCGGAAGACTTCCTTATAAGCCTCGCACAGCTCGACGATCCCCTCCGTCGGCACGTCGTTGTCCGTCTCGGCCTTGTACTTGACCTTGATCGCCTTGAACGCCTGCTCAAACTTGTGGTGGTCCACACCCATGACCACGTCGCCAAACATATTGATTAGCCGCCGATAGGCGTCGTAGGCGAAACGCTTGTTCTTGGTCTTGCCCGCCAAGCCCTCGACGGCCACGTCCGTCAGCCCGAGGTTCAGGATCGTGTCCATCATCCCCGGCATGCTCACCGCCGCGCCCGACCGCACCGAAACCAGCAGCGGGTTCTCCGCCGAGCCAAACTGTTTGCCCGTTTCCTTCTCGAGCATCGAGACGTTCTTCTTGACCTCGTTCATGAGGCCTACGGGCAGACGCATCCCCGCACGGTAATATGCCGCGCACGTCTCGGTGGTGATCGTCAGGCCGGGGGGCACGGGCAGACCGATCGAACACATGTCCGCCAGGTTGGCACCCTTGCCGCCCAGCAGGAGTTTCTGGCTCGCATCCCCGTCGACGCGTGTCTTGCCGAAGTAGAAGACCATCTTCTGCGCCTGCAACTTCGAGGGCGTCGCCTTGCCCGTGATCTGAATCTTGCCGTTGCCCGAGCCGTTCTGGCCCGAATGGCCATTGGCCGAGATGGAGACGGGCGCCTTCTTGCTCTTGGTGATCACTGCCATGGGTATCTACTCCAAACAAAGTGCAAACACAGGCCTCGGTTGGCCGAGTCGCGGCTGGTTGAATCCGGGACCAATCCGTGGTCTTCGGCTATGCGCAGGCTCGCGCACAGAAGCCCATTTTAGGACCAAAGAACCGCTCGGGCGAGCCTCCCGAAGGAGTGCCCCCACCACCCCAAATTCGCCACCTTTGACCACCTCTGGCCCACCCCGCGCCGCTCTGTCCATAGACTGCAAGGCATCGCACGACCAAACGTGCCGACAGTGCCCGCCACACCACCCCCGCGCACACGCCGCGAGAGGAAAACCGTGTTCGACCAGTCCAAAGTGCTCGGCAAAATGATCGACCGCCGCAACGAACGCGCCCCGAGCGTCATGGGCCTCGGCGAGCACCTCCAAGAACTCCGCAAACGACTTATCTACGCCATCGTCGGCCTCATCCCCATCTTCATCGTCGCGTGCATCTACGGACGCCAAATCCTCGACATCGTACTCATGCCCGTACGCGCCGCCCTGCACAACGCAGGCGAGCCCTCAGCACTGCAAACCACCAGCGTCTTTGAGGTCTTCTACAACGCCTTCAAGGCCTCCGCCATCGTTACACTCATCATCGGCGGCCCGTGGGTCATCTACCAGTTCTGGAAGTTCATTGCACCGGGCCTCTACAGCCGCGAACGCAGGTTTGTCTACATCCTCGCTCCACTGAGCCTGATCCTCTCCCTGAGTGCACTGGCCTTTATGTACTTCATCATCATGCCGACGATGCTCGGCTTCCTCATCACCTTCAACGCCGGCACCTTCAACGCCAAACCACTCGCAGGCCCCCTGCCGACGGGAATCACACTGCCGACGATCCCCGTCCTCCAACTCGACCCGATCGACCCACCCCTCGGCGCCGAGTGGATCAATACCGAGGTCATGGAACGACGAACCTCCATCGGCCCCGGCCCCGACGGCAAAATCATCGTCGTCGGCACACCCGTCAGCCAGTCCGGCGGGCTGCTGCAACAGTTCCGCGTCGGCGAGACGCTCGACACCTTCGTCACCTTCGCGCTCGGCTGCGCCGTCGCCTTCCAAACTCCCGTCGTCGTCCTCCTCCTCGGGTGGGCCGGCATCGTCACCACTCAAGGCCTCCGCAAATACTGGCGGCACGTCTTCGTCGCCTGCGCAGTCCTCGGTGCCGTCCTCACTCCCTCGCCCGACCCTGCCAGCATGCTGCTGCTGACGATACCCATGTACCTCCTCTACGAACTCGGCCTGACCCTCCTCTGGCTCCTCCCGGCCAAGCGAGTCGCCGGGTACAAGGCACAGCCAAGCAACACCAATGACGGCCCGGCTGATGGGCCGTGAAGTTCACTCCCAGGACGGAGATGGGCAGGAAAAATGCACAGCATGGAAGTTGCAAAGCGGCTGAGTGCATAGCAACACCGGCGCATCAGAACCCCTCCCCCGAGGGCAGGGGCAGCGGTGGGGTTCCCTCCCACCAGCACACCCAATACAACCGCGACGAATCCAATCAACCAACCCCCACTCTGTCACTGTGCCTCTTCTACTCTGTATCTCCGTCCTCTGAGTAACCCCGTGCACGCAGCGATCACCCCACTCCCACCCGACCTGCTCGCCGCCAGGCCCCCGACCATCCTGGTCTTTGGTGGCACCTTTGACCCGCCGCACCTCGGGCACGTGCAACTGCCCTTGGCCGTGCGCAACGGGATCGACACCAACGCCTGGCTCCTCTACATCCCCGCCGCCCGATCGCCGCACAAGGGCCCCGGGCCACACGCCAGGCCGGCGCAGCGGATGGAAATGCTCGCGCTGGCTTTGACCGGCGTCCCACATGCCGCGCTCTGGACCGATGAGATCGACCGCGCTGCCGGGTTCGACACACCGAGTTACACCGTTGACACACTGGCGCGCCTGCGCCACGCCCTCGACAACGCCGGCCTCGGGCAAACATCCCTCCGCCTGCTCATCGGCGCCGACCAGGCCTTGAGCTTTCACCGCTGGCGCGACCCGCGCGGGGTGATCGAGCTGGCCGAGCCTGCGGTCCTCTGCCGGGGCGCACTTGCCCAACCCGAGCACATCGCCAGCGCGCTGGCACGCTTTGACTTCTGGACCCCCGGCGAACTGCAAGCCTGGCGCACACGCCTGCTCCATGCCCCCCCGATCGACGCCTCCTCCACCGCCCTCCGCTCAGCCCTTGCGGCAGAGGATTTCCACACCGCCAGCCGTTTCCTCCACCCCGGCGTGCTCGCCTACATCCGCACGCACAACCTCTATCACCCAGGCACAGGCCCCTGACACGCCCCGCGCACACGCTCGACCACCGCCGCACCACCCTCCACACGCATCTCCAGCACCGGGCGCGCCACCGCGATCTCCCACCCGTGCGCACGCGCCTTGGTCCAGTCCTTCTCCGTCATCACCACCACATGCGCCCCCGCCAAAGCCGCGGCACGCTCGATCCCCGCGCACGTGCTGGCCGAGAAAGCATCGTGGTCGGGCAACGCCACGCAATTGCGCATATCCGCAACCTTCCCAAGCATCCCCAAAAACCGCTCGGGCCTCCCCACCGCGCACACGCCCAGCACCGCCCGACCCGACAGCCAAGGCAGGCCTTCGAGCCGCTCGACCCCGCCCTGCCGCACACGCACGCCCGTCCACACATGCTCCGCACGCACCACCAGCGCGCCGGGCTGCGCAAGCCCACGCACACGCCCCTCCAAGGCCCCCACACCCTCAGGGGCAAGCCCCCCCGCGTGCGTCAGCACCACCACACCCGCACGCCCAAGACCCACGGCCGGCTCACGCAAATCCCCCCACGGCAGCAGGTGGTCGTCGAGCGCCCGGCTCTGGGCATCAATGAGCACAACGTCCAAGTTGCGCGCAAGTTGGCGGTGTTGCATCCCGTCGTCGAGGACCACGCAGTCAAAGGTGCTCTTCCCATCGCCGAGTGCTTGGGCAATCACCCGTGCACGGTCGGGCCCGACCAGCACCCGCACCCCTGGGAGCGTCTCGCGGTAGACCTCGGCCTCGTCGCTGAGGCCCCCCCGAGCGCGGTAGCCACGCATCGCAATCGCGGGCCTCAAGCCCTGTTCCAAAAGCCTGGCGACAAGCCAGGCGACCATGGGCGTTTTGCCCGTGCCGCCAACGGTCAGGTTCCCAACGCTCACGACCGGCACGCCAACGCGTACAACACCCGCGCCCCGGTCAAAGGCACGGTTGCGGCGCGCAACAACCTGGCCATAGACCGGTGCAAGCGCCGGCCCGAGGGTGGACCGCAACAGACCGACGATGCGAGACGAAGTCGTCATGGTTGGCCACCTTGCTCGTCACCGGTTTGGGGTGGTGGGTGTGTGGGTGCTGCGTTCTGTCGGCCCTTGGCGATGAGCTCGGCGGCCTGTCGCAGTTGCGCCCGGCGTTCAGCCGCGCCAAGGCGCAAGTTGTTGGCGATGTCCAGCAGCGCGAGGGTAAGCACCAGCAACGTCAGCAGGATCACGAGCATCCACGCCAGGACGAAGAGGCGTTTGTCAGACGGGGGAGTTTGTCGGGCAGCGTAAACGATGGCGCCGACCAAGAACATCTGCACCACGCCCCCGGCAGTTCTGATCCTGCGCCGGCTGGGGGGTATCTCGGGTTTCTGCAGTGCCAGCACGTACGAAGCAATTAGCACCATCCCGACCCCGGCTAGGAGCACGGCAAGCCAGCCGGGCAGGATCGCGCCCACGACGCTCATGCCCAAGGCCCCCCGCCTGCGCCAGCCCCACGCGCCGATGCTGCGATGAAGGCCGGCAAGAGTGTGCGCAGGCGTGCGATGGGCAAGCCCATGACAGTGGCGGGGTCGCCGACGACGGTGATTGGCCACCCAGCGGATATGCGCTCGGCGAGGTTGTACCCGCCGGACTTGCCCTTCCATTGCCCGCTGGCGACGTAGAGGGAGATCGCATGGTCGGAGATGTCGCCGACATCGACCTGTGCGCAATCGGCACAGACCTGGCGGGCGCCGTTGATGGGGTCCAAGAGGGTCAGGCCGGTGTGGACCTGGTGGGATCGGCCGCGGATTTGTCGGATCATCGATGCCGCGTCGTCGGCGTTGGCGGGCTTGCTGAGGATTTGGCCTTGGGTCTGGACAAGGGTGTCGGCTGCGATGATGAGCAGGTCGCCGGGGGTGTGTTGGTTTGAGCGGTGGCCCAAGGGGTGTCCAAGTTTGGCGGCCCCCGCCGCGGCCTTGAGCCAACTCAAGGAGGCGACCCACTGGGGAAGACTGACCTGGCCCGGTTGCAAGTCGGCGTCCTCGATCCCCGGGTCGATGGCCGAGAAGTGCAGGCCGAGTTGGGCGAGCAGTTCGCGCCGCCTGGGGGAGGTGCTTGCCAGGACGATGCTGCCGGCATTGCCCTGCTGCGGGTGGGCTTGGGTGGTCTGGGCGGGGAGGGTGGGCACAAGGAAAGTGTAACGAAGGCGCGCCGGGCCGGGCGGGGTGCGGATAATCCCCGCATGAACACACGCCTGCGCCGGTACACCATGTTGTTGGCACTGCTCCTGACAACGGTCCTGACAGCGGCCCTGCCCACGCCGGTGCTTGGGCAGGATAAACCGCCCAGCGCGCCGGCGCAGCCGCCCGAGGGGGACAAGCGTGTTGAGCGGTGGTACATCCTGCTGATGCAGGGCCAGCGAGCGGGGTGGATCAAGTCGGTGCAGACGCACGCCGGGGGCAAGATCACCACCGAGTCGGAGGTGCAGCTGGAGATCAAGCGTGAGGCACTCAAACTCCGCATCGGGATGACCAGCGAGTTTGTCGAGACCGATGATGGCAAGCCGATCTCGCAGCAGAGCACGCAGAAGCTTGGGGCGATGTCCACAACCCGGCGTGTGCGGTTCATGCCCGACGGGTCAATGGAGGTGACGAACCTGCAGCCAACGCCCGGCGGCGCGCCGGTCAAGAGCGTGCAGACCAAGCCCGCATCAGAGAAGCCCTGGCTGACGCCCGCGGCGGCGGAGCGTTTTGTGGCCGGGGAACTGGCCAAGGGCGCGACGACGATCGTTGTAACGATGCTCGACCCCTCGCTGGGCGAGGAGCCGGTGACAGTAACGCGGACGGTGCTGGAGCGGACCACGGCCGAGGCGTTTGGGAAGGTTGTCCCTGCGGTGAAGTGGAAGAACGCGATCGCGTCGATGCCCGGTGCCGAGGCGGTTGAGTTTGTCGATGACGATGGGCAGACGATCCGCTCGGAGATCAACCTGGGTGGGATTTCGGTGGTGCAGGTGCTGGCCGACAGGGAGCTTGCGCTGTCAAAGCTCGACGCGCCGGAGCTGCTGGCGAGCATGCTCGTGCCCGTGCCCGAGGCGATCGCCAATGCCCGCCAGAGCAGGGTGGGAACGTACATCGTAACCAGCCAGGGGAGCCTGACGGACCTGCCGAGTGTGGGTGGGCAGACGTTCAAGCGGACGGGGCCGCAGAGCGGGGAGGTAACTGTGCGTGCCGGGGAGGGTGTTGGTGAGGTGGTGCCCGAGGGGAGTTTGGCGGAGGTCAAGGCCGAGTATCTCAAGGCGAGCGCGATGCTGGACACGCGGGACCAAGAGATCATCAAGTTGGCGGGTGCGATTGACCTGACCGGCCTGGACGCGCCGGCCGCCGCCGAGCGCGTTCGGCGGTTTGTCCACAAGTACATCAAGGCCAAGGACATGTCGGTGGGGTTTGCGACCGCCAGCGAGGTGTGCCGAACGAGGACGGGGGACTGCACGGAGCACGCGGTGCTGCTTGCGGCTTTGCTGCGTGCCAAGGGCGTGCCGGCGCGGGTGGTCAGCGGGTTGATCTATGTCGATGAGTTTGCGGGCAAGAAGAGTGTCTTTGGGTACCACATGTGGTCGCAGGCTTTGGTCGGTGGGCAGTGGGTGAACCTGGACGCGACGCTTGGGGAGGGGACGCCGTATGACGCGGCACACATCACGCTGTCGGTCAGTTCGCTCAATGAAGGAGAGGTGCAGAACTTTTTGGTCGCTACCGCGCCGCTGATCGGGAAGTTGAAGATCGAGGTTGTGAAGGTTGAGTAGGGCTATGCGTGAGGGGCTGGTTGCATCGCTGGTGCTGGGCCTGGCCGTGGGGGCGCTGGCCCTTGAGCCGGTGGCCCGGGGTCTGGCGCAGGAGCTCGGCACGGTGCTCGGGGGCACGGCGGCGGATGCGGGTGTGGGCGGGGGGCTGCCGATCAGCGTGCGGACGATGGTGCTAACGGTTCTGGTGCCTCTGTTGATCGGAGTCGCCGCGACGCTGCTCGCCTGGCCCACGGCATGGTGGGTGCGGTCGCTTGGGCCCCGGCGGGAGCGGTGGGCGCTGGCGCTGCTCATCGTGCCGATGGTGCTGCCGACGTACCTGGCCTTTGCCGGGTGGGGTTTGGCACGCGGGCCTGGGACGCCGGTGGCGTTGTGGATGAGCCGGGTGCCTGCGCTGTCGGCGTTGCTGGGGCAGGTGCTCGCGTGCGTGAGCCTGGCGCTGTGGGCTTGGCCGATTGCGACGTTTGTGCTTCTGGGGCCTGTTGGGGGCGTGCCCCGGGGGGAGGTCGAGGCCCTGCGCTTGCTGGGAGCGGGGACGGTGCGTGGGCAGTGGGTGCTGGCACGCCGGGTGCAGCCGGCGATCGTCGCGGCGGTCGCGCTGGTGGCGCTGTTGATGCTCGGCTCAGCGGTGCCGTTGCACTTGGCGCAGATCGACACGCTGGCGATTACGCTTTGGGCGGAACTGGCGTTGCGTCCCGATGGGCATGGTGCCTGGGCGCGGGCCTGGCCGTTGTTGGTCGTGGCGGTGGTGGCGGCGGTGGTGCTGGCGCGGTCGATCGGGCATGGCCCCTTGGCCGATGTGCCGGTGGAGGAACCGGTGCCAGCGCGGTGGAGGTTGGGGGTGCCGGGGGTGTTGGCGTGGACGCTTGGGGTGGCGGTGCCGATGGCGTGCTTTGCGCTGGCGGTGCACTCCTGGCCCGCGGCCGTGCGCGTCTGGGGTGAGTCGCTCGGGCCACTTTGGGAATCGGTGCTGACGGGTGTGTGCGTGGGCGTGGGGCTGGTGGTGCTGGCATTGTGCGCGTGGCGTTGCGCGTCGGCGGGGGGTTGGGCGGGGGTGGTTGCGCGTGTGGCGCTGGGGTGCTTGGCCGTGATGGCCGTGGTGCCGGGGGTGTTTACGGGCGTGCTGATCGGCGCGAGCACGTCGGCACGGGTGGCCGAGGTGGTGCTGCCCGGATCGGTGCTGCCGATTGTGCTCGGGCACTTGGCGCGGTTTGGGGTATTGGGCGTTGGGGCGGGGATGCTGCTCTCGGCCGGGGAGCCTGTGGCGTTGCGCGACCTGAGGCACCAACTGGCCGGGGGGGGCGTGCGGGGGTGGTTACGGCTGTCGGTGCGGCCCTGGGCCGGTGTGCTGGTGGGGCTGGCGTGTGCGGGCGGTGCGCTGTCGATGCACGAGATCGAGGCGACGGTGCAGTTGAGGCCCCCTGGGACCAGGCCGATCGCCCAGATCATGCTCGACAACCTGCACATGAACTCCCTGCAAGAACTCGCCTGCACAGGTGTAATGGTGCTGCTGGGGACGGTGGTCCTGGCGGTGCTGGCGGGGGTGTTGCTCGCGCCCAGGAGGATTCCCCGCAGCTAGCCCCTGCGGTTCTGGTACACTCTGCTGCGATGCGCAGATCGAACAGGTCCAACCCAGCTCGGCGGAGTGTTGCCCGGCTGGGCAGGGGCGTGTTCTGCTTGCTCATGTGCACCCTGATGGGGGTGGTGGTGTTGAGCGGGTGCGATCGGGGTGGGGCCTCGGGCTTGGCACTGGTTGAACCTGGGGATGCCGTCGGGGGGCCGGGCAGTGGGCCAGGGAGGTTTGGGAAGCCTCGGGCTATTGATAGTTTGGGGTCGAGGCTGGTGGTCATTGACCGGACGGGGCGGGTGCAGGTGCTTGATTCGCAGAGCGGGCACTGCCTGGCGTGGTTCAGGCTGCCTGATATCAGGTCGGGGTTTCCGACGGGCGTAACGATCGCACCGTCGCCCGAGAACGACGGCAAGCCTGCGATCTGGATACCCGATACGCACATGGGGCGTGTTACGGTCTATGCGATGCCCGAGGAGCGTGCCGGGCAGGTGATGCTGTTGGCGGCGCAGCCCAGGGTGCTGGCGCAGTTTGGGAGTTATGGCAACGGGCCGGGGGAGTTCATCTATCCGTCGAGTGTCTGCGTGCTGACCAAGGCCGACGGCAAGAGCATCGAGCGGGTGTATGTCTCGGAGTTTGGTGGCAATGACCGGGTGAGCATCTTCACGCCGAGCGCGGGTGAAAAGCCTGGGTTTACCTTTGTGTCGAGTTTCGGCAGCGAGGGGCCGCCGGCGGAGGGGGAGATCACCTTCCAGCGGCCGCAGACGGTGAGGTTGTTGCCGGGGCGGGGGGGGTGGCGTCGGGGTTGCTTGTTGTCGATTCGATCAACCACCGTTTGGGGGTCTTTACGCTGGAGGGGGAGCTGGTCAAGTGGGTGGGCGGGCCGGGGCAGTTCAGCCACCCGCGTGGGGTGTCGGTTCTGGGCGATGGATCGGTGCTGGTGGTGGAGTTTGGGAACAACCGTGTGCAGCACGTGGATATCAGCACGGGGCAGACGCTGGGGCTGTGGGGGCGGGCGGGCAGTGGCAGGGGTGAGCTGGCCGAGCCTTGGGCGATTGCGTTGGTGGGGGCGGAGGGGTTCATTGTCGATGCGCTGAACCACCGGCTGGTGCGGATGCGTCTGCCAAGCCCGGCCGCGGTTGCCCCGGGCACCCACCCGCGACCCGGCCAAGGACCCCTACCTTCTACCCAAGGGGCCACTGCGGGAACATGACCAACGCACCGGGCATCTTGTTGAGCGCCGGCCCTTGGGGGTTGGTGGCCGCCCCGGCGTGGACGGTGGGAGCCGTCCAGTTCAACTCGCCGTGGTGGTGGGTGGTCTACGCGGTTGTCGCGGTGCTGCTGGTCTGGATAGGCCGGCGGAGTTTGAGCGGGCTCTCAGGGAACACCCGGCGGGTGGCGCTGGTGATCCGGCTGGTGGTCGCGGCGTTGTTTGTCGCGGCGCTGGCGCAGCCACAGATCAAGCGTGAGGCGCAGGATGTAGCTGTTACGCTGGTGGTGGACGCGAGCAAGAGCCAGCCCAGGGACATCCTCAAGCAGACGCAGGCGTTTGTCGCTGGGGCGAGCACCAAGGCGAGGCCTGAGGACCTGATCGGGTTTGTAACGACGGCCCGGCAGGCGGGGATTCAGCGGATCCCCGCGCGGTTGCGCGAGGCGAACATCGATGCGCCGACGATTGTCAACACCGACGCGACGGACCTGGCCGCGGGGGTGCGGGCGGCCATGAGCATCATGCCCCCCGGCGCGGCCAACAGGATCGTGCTCATCAGCGACGGCAACGAGACGCTCGGGAACCTGATGGATGCGGCGCGGGCGGCCGAGGCGGCGGGGGTGCCCATTGACGTGCTGCCGGTGCGGTACACCATCGAGCGTGAGGTGATCGTTGACCGGCTGATCGCCCCGGCGCTGGCTCGGCCTGGTGAGGTTGCCAACGTGCGTGTGGTCATCACGGCGACGCGTGCGACGAGCGGCCGGCTGACGATCTTGATGAACGGGCAGGCGGTGGACCTGGACCCCGACTCGCCAGAGCTGGGCACGCGCGTGGACCTGGCGGCGGGGACGAACGTGCAGACGGTGCCGCTGCGGCTGCCGGACCGGGGGCCGGTGAACTTTGAGGCCGTCTTTGAGCCTGTGCCGGCAGCGGGTGAGTTGCCCGGGGACTCGCTGGCGGAGAACAACAAGGCGCAGGGGGTAACGTTCATCAGCGGCAAGGGTCGCGTGCTGGTGATCAAGAACGCCCAGCCCGACGCCGACGCGCAGGTTGCGGCCCTTGCGCGGGTGCTCACCTCGGGTGCGCGGGCAGTGGACATCCGCACGGCGGCGGATGCGTGGGGGTCATTGGCGGAGCTGGGGGTGTACGACGCGGTGATCCTCGTCAACGCCGCGGCGTACGAGTTCAACCAGCAGCAGCAGGAGGAGCTCAAGAGTTACGTGCACGACCTGGGCGGGGGGTTGATCATGACGGGTGGGGACCAGTCGTTCGGTGCCGGGGGGTGGATCGGCAGCGTGCTAGCCGACGCGCTGCCGATCAAGCTCGACCCGCCACAGAAGAGGCAGATGCCGCGCGGGGCGCTGGCGTTGGTGATGCACAGTTGCGAGATGCCCAACGGGAACTACTGGGGGCGTCGCACGGCCGAGGCGGCGATCAACGCGCTGCAGGCGCAGGACGTGGTGGGGGTGATCGAGTACAACTGGCAGGGTGGGGAGGGTTGGGTTTTTCCGATGGGGGTGATCGGGGACAAGTCGGCGGTGCTGCGGTCGCTGGCGGGGTTGACGTATGGCGATGCGCCGGACTTTGAGAGCATGCTCAGCAGCGCGCTCAAGGGGCTTACGAGCGTGCCGGCTGGGCAGAAGCACACGATCATCATCAGCGACGGGGACCCGTCTGGCCCGAGCGACGCGCTGCTGAACCAGTTTGTGGCCGCGAAGATTTCGATCAGCACGGTGGCGGTCTTCCCGCACGGTGGTGGCAAGGGGGACCCGACGCTGGTGAAGATGCAGCGGATCGCGCGCACGACGGGGGGGAACTACTACGAGATCACGGACATGACAGGGAACCTCAATGCGCTGCCTGAGATTTTCATCAAGGAGGCGCAGACGGTCAAGCGGTCGCTGATCTGGGAGGGGGACCCGGTTACGCCGACGCTGGTGGCGGTGACGGAGGGGACGCGCGGGATCGCCGGGGTGCCGGCGATCACGGGGTATGTGGTTGGTGCGGAGCGCCAGGGGCTAGCGCAGACGGTGCTGCGCGGGCCAGAGAGCGACCCGATTTTGGCGCAGTGGCAGCACGGGCTGGGGCGTGTGGTGGCGTACACCAGCGACCTGTCTGGCAAGTGGGGTTCGCGGTGGCTGGGGTGGGAGCAGTTCCGCCAGTTTTGGGACCAGCACACCAAGTGGGCGATGCGCCCGGCGAGTAACCCGAATATCCGCGTGGTGGCGGTCGACAAAGGGGACCAGACGCAGATGATCGTCGAGGCGGTCGACGATGCGGGGGCCCGGCTGAACTTCCTGCGCTGGCAGAGCCGGGCGGTGCTCCAGAACGGCCAGGCGCGGGCGTTTGACCTTGTGCAGACGGGGCCGGGGAGGTATGAGGGGACGGTCGATACGAGCACGGCGGGTGTGTACACGTTGAACATGGGGTACGCCGACCCGGGCGCGCCCGAGGGGGCCAGCGGCGGGCGCGGGTCGGTGCAGGCGGCTGTTACACGCCCGTTCGCCGATGAGTTCAGGTCGCTGCGGGACAACGGCGTGCTGCTGGAGAGCGTGGCCAAGCGGACAGGTGGGCGTGTGCTGGACTTTGCCCCCGGCAGCGAGCTGTGGAGCCGGTCGGGGCTGACGATGCCCGTGAGTTTGCGCCCGATCTGGCTGGCGGTGGCGATCGCTGGGATCGGGTTGTTCCTGGTTGACGTTGCGGTTCGGCGTGTGCGGATCGACGTGCGGGCGATCGCCGGGCGGGTGGGGGCGCTGCTGGGGCGGGCCAAGGAGCAGGGTGCGACGCAGGTGCAGGCGTTGGCGCAGGCGCGTCAGCGGGCCAAGGAGCGCATGGCCGAGCGCGTGCGGGAGACTGGTGGGTCGGTCGGTCAGAGCACGGCGATGGACGCGGGGGGTCTGGATGGGGCCGGGGTGGTTGGGCGCGAGCGGGGGTTGAAGTTTGAGGCGTCGGCCGAGCAGTTGGCGCAGGGGGCGCGCGATGCCGAGGCGTTGGCACGCCGGCCCGGCGCACCGGTGGTCGTTAAGCAGACGCCCAAGGGGGATCAGCTGAGCACGGGGGAGGCGGGGATGAGCCGTCTGAAGAAGGCCAAGCAACGAGCCCAGGACGAGAACGCCAAGGACAAGAGCAAGGACAAGTAGACCAGAGCAGAGTAGGGACAAAGCAGCAATAGACAGACACTTCTTATTGAAGGATCACCCATGCCCGAGACGACAAGCGCATCGACGCCCGCCACCGCCGCCGAGATCAAGGCCAAGTGCGAGCAGTTCCGGCAGATGTTCCTGGACCTCAAGGCCGAGATCGGCAAGGTGATCGTCGGGCACACCCAAACAATCGACGGGGTGCTGATCGCGTTGTTTGCCGGTGGGAACGTGCTGCTGGAGGGTGTGCCCGGTCTGGGCAAGACGCTGCTGGTGCGGACGCTGGCCGAGGCATTGAGCCTGCCGTTTAGCCGGATTCAGTTCACGCCGGATTTGATGCCCGCGGACGTGATCGGGACGAACCTTGTCTCAGAAGACCCGGCGACAGGCCGGCGTGCGTTCCAGTTTCAGAAGGGGCCGATCTTTGCGCAGCTGGTGCTGGCCGACGAGATCAACCGGGCGACTCCCAAGACGCAGTCGGCGCTGCTGGAGGCGATGCAGGAGCGGAGTGTTACGGTCGCGGGGCATAGTTATAAACTCGATCTGCCGTTCCTGGTGCTAGCGACGCAGAACCCGATCGAGCAGGAGGGGACGTACCCGTTGCCCGAGGCGCAGCTGGACCGTTTTTTGCTCAAGCTGGTGGTGGGGTATTCGCAGCTCGATGAGTTGATGGCGATCCTGAGCCGGACGACGGGGACGGGCACGCCGGGGGTGAGGCAGGTGCTCGACGGGTCGGGGATTCTGGCGGCGCAGCGGCTGGTGCGCGACGCGGTGGTAGCGCCGCACGTGCAGCAATACGCAGCCCGGCTGGTGCTGGCGACGCACCCGGGGGGTCAGTTTGCGCCGGAGATCACGGGCAAGTATGTGCGTTGTGGCAGCTCGCCACGCGGAGCGCAGGCGCTGGTGCTGGGGGCGAAGGTTCGGGCGTTGATCGATGGGCGGTTCCACGCGTCGATCAACGATGTGCAGCAGATGGCGCTGCCGGTGCTGCGGCACAGGCTGATACTGAACTTTGAGGCCGAGGCTGACCGTGTGGACGCGGAGGTGATCGTCAAGAAGATTATTGAGAGCACGCCCAGTGAGCCGGTGAAGGTGTGAGGGGGCGGGTAACGCTCCAAAGACTGCGCGTCCCTCTGCCAACCTCCGCCCCCTCCGCGAACCTCTTCTGATTCTCGATAAACACCATGCTCCGACTGCCCGACCCACCCCGCCCGCGATCACTGGATGAGCTGCTCGACCCGCAGTTGGTTGCGCGCCTCTCGGCGCTTGATATCACTGCGCGGAAGGTGCTTGCAGGGAAGCTCAGGGGTGAGCGTCGGTCGCGCCGGCGGGGTGAGTCTGTCGAGTTTGCCGACCACCGCCCGTACTCCGTCGGCGACGACCTTCGGCACGTTGACTGGAACATCTTCGGGCGGCTGGACCGCTTCTTCCTCAAGCTCTTCCTCGAAGAAGAGGACCTCTCGCTGCACATCATCATCGATGCCTCCGGCAGCCACGACTGCGGGAACCCGAGCAAGTTTTTGCTGATGCAGCGGCTGGCCGCGGCGCTCGGGTATATCGCGCTGGCGAACCTGCACCGCGTGCAAGTCACGGCACTGGGGGGGCTAGACAGCAACTTGCAGCCGCAGTTGATGACAACGATCCGCGACCTGCGCGGGCGCAGGCGCCTGGCCGACCTGGCACGCTTCCTGGTGCAGCTTGAGCCGGGGGGCGCAACGCCGTTTACGGAGGCGTGCAAGCGCGTCAGCCTCATGCGGCGTGGCAAGGGGATCATGCTCATCCTCTCGGACTTCTTCGTCAAGGAAGGCTACCAGAACGGCCTGAGCCTGCTGCTCGGCGGTGGGTATGAACTCTTTGCACTGCAAATCCTCAGCCCGCAGGAACTCGAGCCGGAGAAGGACCCGGAGTGGGGCGGAGACCTTCGGCTGAAAGACTGCGAAGACGGCGACACCGCCGAGGTTACGATCTCGGCACCCTTGCTCAAGAAATACAAGGCGACGCTGGCGGCGTACTGCTCGCAACTGTCGGGCTACTGCACGCAACGCGGCATCGCATGCCAGACGATCCCGTCGTCGACGCCGGTGGACCAGGTGATCCTGGACTATCTCCGGCGGAAAGGGCTGGTGCAGTAACCATGCATAACCGCACGCACCGACACTTCAATACAGATGCATTTCACCACAGAGGCACAGAGAAATACAACGATGCTGGGTGGGTCTGCTCAGGCACAAAACATGACCCCCTGTTCTCTGTGCCTCCTTGCCTCTGTGTTAAAAGACTTCTTTAGTGAGCACGGAACAACCCAGATTAACTCTGACAACATCTGCATCTTTATTCTCTGAGTAAGCGTTTCCCATGATCTTCCTCACCCCTGCCATCGCCGTTATCGCTGCCGCTGTTGCGATCCCTGCGCTGGTGATTTTGTATTTCCTGAAACTCAAGCGGCGTGATGTGGAGATTTCGACGACGCTGCTGTGGAAGAAGGCGATCCAGGACCTGCAGGCGAACGCGCCGTTTCAGCGTTTGCGGAAGAACATCCTGCTGATTTTGCAGTTGCTGGCGTTGCTTGCCGCGCTCTTGGCGTTGGCGCAGCCTGAGCTGAGCCGGGGGATCGGGGCGGGGGACAAGCATGTGATTGTCATCGACCGCTCGGCGAGCATGCGCACGGCTGACGGGGACCCGGACAACCCTGCCGGCGAGCGTACACGCTTGGAGCAGGCCAAGCGTGAGGCGTCAAGACTGGTCGATTCGATGCGCGAGCCGGGCCTGCTGGGTGCGGCAGGAGACGAGGCGATGGTCGTTGCCTTTGACACCATCGCCGACCGCGTGCAGAACTTTACTTCCAGCAAGGCCGAGCTCAAGCGAGCCATCGAGGGGATCACCCAGACCGATGCGCCGACACGCTTTGGCCCGGCGTTTGACACCGCCCGCGCGCTGGCGCGCACGATCATGGAGGAGGGCAAGGGGTTGGTCAACGCCGGGACGAACGCGACGATCCACCTGTTCTCCGACGGGCGCTTGCCGGACCTGGACCAACTGCGACCCGGCGCCGACGACCGGCTGGTTTACTACCCGATCGGGCGGACGGACTCGGCGAACCTGGGGATCGTCGGGCTGCGGGCCGAGCGGGCGTTTGATGAGCCGGCGAAGCTCTCGATCTTTGTCTCGGTGCAGAACACGGCCAGGCAGCCGAGGAAGACCGATGTGCAACTGGCCGTCGATGGGCAGGTCGTCGGCGTGCGTGAGGTAACGATCCCCGCGGCACGGGTTGAGAGCGTTGAGCAGGGCGCTGGCGATGCGAAGCCTGCTGATGGGACCAAACCAACCGGCACCACCGCCGCGACGGTCCAGCAGGATTTGCCGGGGATTTCGGGTGTGGTGTTTAGTGTTGATCGGCCGCAGGGGGGGCTCTTCACCATCCAGTTGCGCCCGACGCTGCCGGAGGGGACGCCGAGTGATCCGCTGGCGACAGACAACTTTGGGTACCTTGTGGTGCCCCCGGCCAAGCGGCTAGCGGTGGCGCTCGTTACGTCGGGGAACCTGTTCCTGCGTGGCGCGCTGGAGGCTTTGCCGCTGGCGAAACTGGATGTCTTGACACCCAGCCAGGGGGCGTCGCTCTTTGACAGCGCCGGCAAACCGACGAGCGTTTACGATGTGTATGTGCTCGACGGGTGGTTGCCGACGGTGCCGACGCGGGATGGGAAAGCACCAGCGTCGGGCACCGGGCCTGGGTTGCCGCAGGCGAGGGTACTTGCGTTCAATGTCAACCCACCGCCCCCTTTGGGGATGCTGGATGTTGGTCCGGGCGAGGCGACGGTGGTGCTCAAGCACGAGCGGGACCACCCTGCGCTGCGCAACATTGCGATGGATGCGTTGACGATCAGCGGCACGCGCAAGCTGAGCCTGCCGCCGGGGTCGGGCTCGCGTGTGCTGGCCGAGGGGGTCAACGGGCCGTTGATCTTTGAGGTGTCGGACCTGGGCGCGCGTGCGTTGGTTGTTTCGTTTGACCTGCTGGCAAGCAACTGGCCGTTGGACGCGGGGTTTGTGCTCTTTGTCGCGCAGGGGACGGCGTACCTCGGCCAGGACGCGGCGGATACCACCGCCTGGCAGATCAAGCCGGGGCAGACGATCGAGCAGGTGCTGCCGACGGGGGCCGGCTCGCCGAGGGTAACGGTGCCCGACGGCACGCGTCGCGAGCTGCTGCTCAACCCCGACGGGCGCGTCGTCTTTGGCCCGGCTCAGAGCGTGGGGATGTACACGCTCAGTTGGGCGGGGTCGCCGGGCCCGACGGACACCGTGGCCGAGGGGCGTGCCAGGCGCCCGTTTGCAAGCAACCTGCTCGACTCGCGTGAGAGCGACCTGGCAACGGCACCCCCATCGGCACTGACGAGCCTGCTGTTCAATGCGCAGGCGGGGCAGCGCCCGCAAAGCCCGACGCGCCTGTGGCCGTGGCTGCTCATCGGCGCGCTGGTGGTGATGGTGGTCGAGTGGTTTGTGTACAACCGGAAGGTTGCGATCTGAGAAGGCCCGCCTGGTGTGCTAGCGCACCACCGGCTCCTGGGCCGGGGCTGGCTCGGGCTTGGGCTTGGGGGCTTCGGTGCTCTTGGTGGCCGGGGGTTTGATTGGCATCGGGGGCGGGTCGATGAGCCTGGCCTGTGTGATCCTTGGTGGCTTGACGGGCTTGTCGGTGCCCGCTTGAAGTTTGGTGCTGGCGATGGCGTTGACGGCCTCGATCCCTTCGATGACCCTGGCGAAGGCGCAGTAGTTCCCGTCCAGGCGCGCGGTCCCCGCGCGGGAGAGGGCGATGAAGAACTGCGAGCCGTTGGTGTTCGGCTCGGGGCTGCGGGCCATCGAGACGACGCCCAGGTCGTGCTTGAGTGTGCTCTGTTCGAGGTCGAAGATGTACCCGGGCCCACCCTCGCCGGTGTTTGTCGGGTCCCCGGCTTGGATCACAAAGGGGTGCCCGTCGCGACCGGCGGGGACGACGCGGTGGAAGGGGATGTCGGTATAAAAACCCCCTGCCACGAGCTGGCGGAAGTTGTACGCCGAGTTTGGGGCGGACTCGGGGAGCAGCTCGATGACGATGCGGCCAAGGTCGGTCGTCAGTTCGGCGCGCTGGTCAACATAAACGCGCAGGCCCGAGTAGACGTCTTCTTCTTTCTTGGGCAGCTGGAAGACCACGGCCGGGCGTGCCGGGTCGGCGCGGGCATCGAGCACGGCCCGCGCGGGCGTGAGCATCGGCTGCAAGACCAGCGGCGGCCCGACGCCCTGCCCCCCGACGAGCAGTTGCGCCCGCAGCACACGCCGGGGCTGGTCGCCCCAGAGGGCCGGGAAGAGTGGCGCCAGGTCGATCGGCCCAGGAAGGACGGCGACGCGCGCAACCTCGCGTCCATCGGCCTCTGTGAGGACGACCTCGTGGCGGCCCTTGCTCGGCTGCCCCTGAACGTGCACAGGGATCGCACGGCCGACGGTGCAGTAGAGGCGATCGGCCCGGAGTTGCGCCGAGCAGACGCCGGGGCAAGAGAGCAGCGCCACGATGGCCCCCAACACCAGCAGGTTGCGCGTAAGCATGCAAGATTGTTGCCCCGCGCGGGGCAGGGCGTGGCGAAGAAATAGACATGCACAAAAAACCCGATCAGGTGGGGTGGATCAGGTGGACACTCTCAGGGGGTTAAACTGAGGGAGTCGGACGCAGACTTTGGGCCTTGGTCAAGCAGTTGCCAGGCGTTGAGAACCTTGGTGGGTGCGCCGGGGGTTGTCGAGTCGACGGGGATGGTTTTGAGCAGGTCACCGCCCTTGTCATCATACCAGACAACGCTCTGATCGCTCAAGGCGACGTTACCGCCTGTGGTGTGGTTGAAGTCTTGGACGGTAGACAGCCCATCGCTGATGAGCGAGAGGCGGGCGTCGAGGGCGTCGAGCCTTGTTATGCCGGTGCTTGAGCCGCCGCGGAACTGGAAGTTTGTCAGGATCGTTGCGTTTGCGGTGCGCTGCCAGGCTGCCAGGTAGTTGTCTAAGCGGATGGTGCCGGTGTGCGAGGGGCAGTAGTAGACGCCGGGCACGGTGCCGTAGCCCATTTGGTAGAGTATTCCGAGGCCGTCGAAGCCGCCGGAGGGTGGAGCCAGGCGTGCGGCCATGAGGTACTTTGGGTCAAAGGTGGGGTCGTTGAGCGACTTTCCATACGACCGGCTGTAGGGCAGGGCGGAGCGGAAGTCGTCGGCATACATCCCCATCGCCAGTGTCTGCTGGCGGACGTTGGACATGCAGACGATCTTTCGCGTCGTTTCACGAACGCCGCTGAGCGTCGGGAGCATCAGCCCGATGAGCAGGAGCATCACGGCAAGGGCAACGAGCAGGTCCACGAGTGAAAAGCCAGCACGCTGACGGCAACACCCGCAGCGATCAACGCGCGCTTGTTGCAACAGTTCTGGTGCTTTTGACACAACAGCCACCGGCAGGCTCCTGCCAAAGTTCAGCGGGGGTTGACGATCCGTGCAACAAACTACACTGAAAGAGGGACCAAGGCTAGATGATCGTCAACAACTAGGGTACTCTACCGCATGAACTATACCAGTATATCGGCCAGATGCCAGGATTCGTTCGTTCTCGAACCCTAACGTTTTCCTATTTTGATCTGATTCTTTGTTGTCGGTTGTTGTTGCGTTCGGATCTGCAACCGTGGTGGATGGGCGATCGTATGGGGATTGCCGGCCGCGTGTGCTGGCCGTCTCAGGACTCCCCATTCTGGGGTGGATGTGATTATGCCTGCGGACGCAGAACAACAGAGGGTTGACTTGGCCTTGATGCAGGCCGTCGCAACGGGCGACAAAGCCGCGATTGCGCAGTTGTATGACCGGTTCGGGTCGCTGGTGTATCGCATGGCCCTGCAGGCGTTGCCTGCGCGGGAAGAGGCCGAGGACGCGGTGCAGGAGATTTTCGTGAGGCTTTGGCGGACAAGCAGCAGGTACGATCCGACGCGTGCGGCCCTGGTTACGTGGGTGATGCTGATCTCACGCCGGTTCTTGGTCGACCGGCTGCGCCGGTCCAAGAACGCGCTGCGGGGCGCGTCGCTGGACGAGAAGTTGATCCTGACGGACACTGGCCCGTCGAGCCACTCGGCGGCGCGGGACCAGGGGGCAATGGGGATCAACGCCGAGACGCGCGAACGCTTTGGCGCACTGATGAAGAAGGTCGATCAACTGCCGGAGCTGCAACGCACCGTCATTGTCCGGGCCTATCTCAACGGCCAAACTCTCCGCCAGATCGGGGAGGAACTGAACACACCACTTGGGACTGTCAAGTCCGCGCTCTCGCGGGCGCTCACGCGCTTGCGTGAGCGCGAGATGACCGAAGGGATGACCACATGAAGACCAACGAACCAAACTCAAACCCGACCCAGCCAATCAGGCTCACCCCGGCCCAGCTCTTGGAGCTTGCCTCGGCCGACGCGCTGGGCCTGCTCGACGAGGGCGAGCGTCGCGACTTTGAGGCGGGCTTTGCCGAGGCCAGCCCGAGGGTGCAGCAGTTGATCCGCGAGCAGCAGCTGCGCGAGGCGCACCAGTTGATCGCCACGCTCCCCGAGCGTGCCCACGCGCACCCCGAAAGGCTTCGGCTGACGGTGCTGGAGAGAATCTACGCCCTGCTTGGTGTCGAGCAAGGGCTGGCCGGGCGGATCGGCGGGCGCGCGGGCGTGCCCGCTGCGGACGTTGTGCTGGCCCGGACGCTGGCCCCGACGCGGGGTGTCAACCACTGGTGGCGTGCCGGGACGATCGGCTCGCTGGCTGCGGCGGTGCTGCTGGGGGTTGTGAGCTTGCAGCTGTGGGGGCAGTTCAACCGCCTGGACGAGGCGATCCGCAGCAACACGGTTACAGAGGTTTTCGCCAAGGACTTTGGGCCGAGGTTTGAGACGGCGTTGCTCTCACCGAGGACCAAGTTCGTGCAGTTCGCCTCCTACCACGGCGACGGGGGGTCGAGCCACACGCCCGAGGTCGCCAGCACTGGTGCGACCGATGACCAAGGGACGGGCAAGTCGCAGTCTGAGCCGATGGCGGTGCTGTTGATCGATGGGCAGACTGGCGCGGGGCACCTGTTCTGCCGGGACCTTCCGAGTGGTCGTGCGTTCACGCTGACGATCATCTCCCCGGATGGGGAGGCTCGCAAGGTGGTGCTGACGTTCAACCCCAGCAGCGCGCGGGCGGCGGTGGCGGTGCAGTCGATCGACATTCTCCCCGGCTCGGTGCTTGAGGTAACATCCAGCGAGAGCAAGCGGCCTGTGCTCAAGAGCGTTCGTTTGTAGGGCAGTTGGCACCACTCATCAGCACTGCGTCGTGCTGTTCAACACGCCTCGGCGGGCAGAGGCCCGCCGTGTGTGTTTTTGCGGTTGGGGTTGGGGTGTTGGGATAAACTCAGGCCATGGCGTCAGCGTTGCCACGTGTTGTGGTCTTTGACCTTGGGGGCGTGGTGGTGCGTATCTGCCGATCGTGGCAGGAGGGGACGGCGCGTGCGGGGCTGGCGTTTTATCCTGAGATCATGGACCCCGCACGGCTCGCGGCACGCAAGGCGTTGGTGCGTCGGTACGAGACAGCCGAGATCGGGTGCGAGGAGTTTTTCGCTGCCGTCAGCGTATCGATGGATGGGCGGTACACGCCGGAGCAGGTGCAGCGGGTGCATGATCTTTGGATCACCGGCGAGTATGTCGGGGTGGGCAGCCTGATCGACGACCTGCACGCGCTGGGCCTGCAGACGGGCGTGCTGAGCAACACCAACGCGCACCACTGGCGGCAGATGACCGCCGGCGAGCACGGGCCGGCGCTCTTCCCGACGCCCCAGCGCGTCAGGCACCTGCACGCCAGCCACCTGCTGCGACTGGCCAAGCCGCATGCGGCGATTTTTCGGGCCTTTGAGCAGGCCACGGGCTTTGGCCCGCGCGAGATCGTTTACTTTGATGACCTCGTTGAGAACATCGCTGGCGCACGCGCTGCCGGGTGGGATGCGCACCAAATTGATTACACGCAAGAGACGGTGCCGCAGATGCGGCAGTGGCTGCAAGAACGCGGCGTGGGTGTGTAGGGGCGGGTTATTCCGATCACCCTGGTGTGTTGTGCGTCCGAAGTAGTCAACCCCACCCACGCCCCTGCCCTCGGGGAAGGGGTTTCGTTCTCGAAAGATCGGCAATACTTATTACTCCTCGTCAGCGCGGAGTTTGCTCACGACGCTGAAGTCTTCGAGTGTGCTTGTGTCCTGGGTGATTTTTTCAACACCCGCCGCGACGTCGCGCAGCAGGCGGCGCATGATCTTGCCCGAGCGCGTCTTGGGTAGCCCCTCGGCGAAGCGGACCTGCTCGGGGCGTGCCAGTGCGCCCATCTGCTGCGCAACGTGTTTGGCGAGTTCTTTCTTGAGCGCCTCGTCGGGCGTGCGCCCGTTGCTGGCCAGCCAAGCGGGGCGGAGGGTTACGAACGCGCAGATCGCGCTGCCCTTGATCTCGTGCGACACGCCGACGACGGCTGCCTCGGCCACTGCCGGGTGGCTGACCAGTGCGCTCTCGACTTCCATCGTCCCCAGCAGGTGCCCGGAGACTTTGATAACGTCGTCGATGCGACCCTGGATCCAGAAGTACCCGTCGTCATCGCGGCGGGCGCCGTCGGCGGAGAAGTAGTAGGGCTGGCCGGTTGCGGGGTCTTTGACCCGGCTGAAGTACGCGCTGATGAAGCGTTCGCGGTTGCGGTAGACGCCGCGGAGCATCCCGGGCCAGGGCTTGCGGATGACGAAGAGGCCACCCTTGCCTGCGGGCATCTCTTGTCCCTGCTCGTTGACGACCGCCGCGTCTATGCCGAGCATGGGGAGCGTGCACGAGCCGGGCTTGGTGGGGACAGCACCGGGCAGGGGCGTGCAGATGTGCCCGCCGGTCTCGGTCTGCCAGTAGGTGTCAACGATCGGGCATTTTTCGCGCCCGATGTGTTTGTGATACCACATCCACGCCTCGGGGTTGATCGGCTCGCCGACGCTGCCGAGGATGCGGAGGGTGGAGAGGTCGTGCTTTGCGGGCAGGTCTTCTCCCCACTTCATGAAGGTGCGGATGGCGGTCGGTGCGGTGTAGAAGTGTGTAACGTTGTGCCTGGCGATTATCTGCCAGAAGCGGTCGCCGCGTGCGGCGTCGATAGCGGGGTGGTTGGGTGCGCCCTCGTAGATGAGCGTTGGGACGCGGTTGAGCATTGGGCCGTAGAGGACATAGGAGTGCCCGGTGATCCACCCGATATCTGCCGAGCACCAGAAGACGTTTTCTTGCGAGCCGGGTGCGAGGGCACCAGGTGTGCTCGCGGGGGAGAGGTTGAAGATCAGGCGTGCGGTGGTGTTGACGTATGTGAGGTATCCGGCGGTGGAGTGGACGATCCCTTTGGGCTTGCCCGTGCTGCCGGAGGTGTAGAGGATGAACAGGAGGTCTTCACTCTCGCAGCGAGCCGGTGGGCATGCGTCGCTGGCGTGCGGGACGGTGTCGTGCCACCAGTGGTATCGTGTGGGGCCGACCTTGGGCTGGCCGTGGGCGAAGGGTTGTGGGCCAGCGGCCGAGCCAGTTCGGCGTACGCAGAGGACGTGGTTGACGATGTGCCCTTGGCTGGCCAGTTGAGCCACGGCGTCATCGACGTTTTTGAGCAGGGGGATAGGCTCGCCGCGCCGATAGCCACCGTCGGCGGCGATGATGACCTTGCTGTGCGCGTCCATAACGCGCTCGGCGATAGCGGTATGGGCGAACCCGCCGAAGATGACCGAGTGGGCCGCGCCGATGCGTGCGCAGGCGAGCATCGCGACGACGAGTTCGGGGACCATGGGCATGTAGATGGTTACGACATCACCCTTGCCCACGCCGAGGGAGAGCAGGGCGTTGGCACAGCGGCTGACCTCGATGAGGAGTTGTCTGTAGGTCAAGTGTTTGACCTCAGGTCCGTGGGTGCCGTCGGGATGGGTGAGGATCGGCTCGCCCTCCCAGATCAGTGCGGTCTGCTCGCCGAAGCCGGCCAGGACGTGGCGGTCGAGGCAGTTGTAGCAGGCGTTGAGCTCGCCACCGACGAACCACTTGGCGTCCGGTGGGTTCCAATCCAGCACGCGCTGCCAGGGCTTGAACCAGTCCAGCCGATGGGCCTCTTGGGACCAGAACGCTTCGGGATCGGCCAGCGAGCGGGCGTGCAGAGCCCGATACTCGGCCATCGAGGCGACGTGCCAACGGTCGAAGCCGAGGGTGCCGGGGGCGGGGGGTGGGAAGAGGCGCGATTCGTGGAGGGAGGACTCGACTTGGCCCGAGGCAGAGCCAGAGTTGGGGGAGGGCGTGGACATGGTTCAGTTCCGTGCCAGGATGTGTCGAGGGTTCGGCGTGCGATTGCACAGGTGCGTGCGAAACTGTACGGGCCTGGCGGGCGCGTCTGTCCTGAGCGATTGTTTCATATGGTGGCGCTGGGCACCGTGGCCAGACATCTGAAACACTCTTTTAGCCGACGTCGGCCAGGCCGAGCCACTTGCCATGGGCTTTGAGCAGGCGTGCGCGTGCGAGTTTGTCGGCTGGGGTGTCTAGGCGTGGGGAGCGTTCGAGCCACGCCGCTGCGTCTCGGCGTGCGAGGGTCAGCAGGTCCAAATCGCGTGCGAGATCGGCGACGACGAAGGGTGGCATGCCCGACTGGCGGACGCCGATGACGTCCCCGAAGCCGCGGATCTCGATGTCCTTCTGGGCGATCTTGAACCCATCGTTGCTCTTGGCCATGATGCCCAATCGCTCGGCGGCGACGGGGCTGGCGGTGCTGGTGATGAGCACGCAGGCGCCCGCCTTGCCCCCACGCCCGACGCGCCCGCGTAGCTGGTGCAGCGTTGCCAGCCCGAAGCGGTCGGCATCCTCGACGATCATCATCGTCGCCTCGGGGACGTCTACGCCGACCTCGATGACCGTGGTGGCGACCAGCGCGTCGATCGCCCCGGCACGGAAGAGGGCCATGATCGCGTCGCGCTCGGGCTGCGGCAAGCGCCCGTGCAACGCAGCGAGTTTCTTCCCCTTGAGCGGCCCGGCCGTGAGTTCGGCCAGGAGGTCGGCCACGGTAGTGGGCAATGCGGGGCGGGTGGGCGGCGGTGCCGACAGAGGTGCGGAGCCGTCGCCGACCGCACCACGATCTGGACCACCCTGAGCACACTTTTCACCTCCCGCCTCGAAGATCGAGTCTTCTTCGGCCGTCTCACGGTCGATTGCCGGGGCGACGATGAACGCCCTCTCCCCGGCTTCCAGCCGCGTGCGGACAAAGGCGTAGACCTCCTGCCGGGCCATCGAATCGACGACGCGTGTAACGATTTTCTTCCTCCCCGGCGGCAGCGCGTCGATGAGCGAAACGTCCAGGTCCCCCAGCACCGTCATCGCCAGCGTGCGGGGGATCGGCGTCGCGGTCATCACCAAAACGTGCGGCATCGTGCCGACGCCCTCACCCTTGCCACGCAATGCCAGACGCTGGTGGACGCCAAAGCGGTGCTGCTCGTCGATGACCGCCACGCCCAGGCTCTTGAAATCGACGGCACGCGAGAAGAGTGCGTGCGTGCCGATGGCGATGTCGATCGTCCCATCGCGCAGCCCCGCCAGCGTTGCCGAGCGCTCGCCGGCGGAGAGGCTGCCGGTCAAGAGCGCCACGCGCACGCCCGATCCTTCGAGCATCCCCCTGATGGTCGCGGCGTGCTGCTCGGCGAGGATCTCCGTCGGGGCCATGAGCGCTCCCTGGTGCCGGTTGGCGACCGCCGCGAGCATCGCGTAGAGGGCCACGGCGGTCTTGCCCGAGCCGACATCACCCTGGATGAGCCTGCTGGCCGGCTCTGGCCTGGCCAGGTCGGCGGTGATCTCTTTGACCACGCGGTCCTGCGCGGGGGTGAGTTTGAACGGAAGCCGGGCGCGGATGTGCTTATCGATCTGCGGGCCAACAGGCAGGGCGGGCGCACGCGTGGACTGGCGGACCATCGACCTCTTGAGGGCAAGGGCGAGTTGCAGCATCAGCAGTTCATCGAACGCCAGCCGACGCCGGCCGGCCTTGACCTCGTCGTCGTGGGCGGGCTGGTGCATCATCCTGTAGGCCTCGGCCAGGGTTGGCAGCGAGTGCTGGGCACGGAAGTCGTCGCTGAGATGGTCGGCGATCAATGGCAACGCCGCGGGGAGGACCGATTCGATCAGTTGGCCGATCTGCGTGCTGCTGATAGCCGAGCTCGCGGCATAGACCGGGCGGAGTTTTTCCTCCCGCATCGGGGGCTCGGCGTCTTGGCGCAGGATGTCGTGCTTGGGGTTGGCCATCTGCAACCCTGGTCCAAACTTCTGGACCTTGCCCTGCACGCGCAGGCGGATGCCCGGGACGATGGAGCCGTGCAGATAGGTGGCATTGAACCAGCAGAGGTCAAGCCGGCCTGTCTCATCGATGAGCACGGCCTCGAAGCGCGCCTTGCCCCGGCGGGCGACGCGCGTAGCCGTCACCTCGCCACGCGTCGCGGCGTTGACCCCTATTGCCAGGTCGCCGATGGGTGTCTCGGCTTCGAGTTTCTCATGCCGGGTTGGGAGATAGGCGATGAGCTGCCCGACGGCTCTTACCCCAAGCTCGGCCAGGGCCTCGGCCCGGCGCGCCCCCACGCCCCGGACCGCCGAGACCGGTGAGGTCAACACCAAAGCCGAGCTTCCCGGATCACCTGCCACGAACCAATGTAGCGACCCCGAACACCCCCCGCACCCCAGACACGTTTGTCGCCACCCCCACTCCCCACCATATATATGTCCCCCCAGGCCCGCTTCGCGATTTGACTCTATCCCTATTTGCCAACGAAAAAGCCCGGCCAATCCTTTCGGATCAGCCGGGCAAAGGGGTGCGAACGCTCGGCGGGCCTTGTCGGGGAGACATTGCTGCAACCCGCTTGGCTCTCGACCGAACGGCCGCGGGCTTGGCTCGGCGTGCGCCGCTGTGCTAGGCACGGCAGCTCGACGCCGCAGGCATGCGCGCCGCGGGCTTGTCGACGGGCCAGAGTTACTTGGCCTTCTTCTTGGCCTTCTTCTTCGCGGCCTTCTTCTTTGCGGCTTTCTTTGCCATGGTTGGAACTCCCCGGGGTAACCCCGGACATAGGACTCTCGTGTGCGCCCCAGGCCAACACGGCCTGATGCACACGAGCGAATCAACGGATCTATCGGAACAGAACCCTCGGTTACTTGAGCGACTCGCGTGATCGAGAGGCCATTCCACTATCGTGCCACACCATTCCATACACTCACATACCCAATGTCAACTATCCACATTGTCATTCTTGGTGCCGCCGGTCGCATGGGTAGACGCCTGACCGAGCTCGCTTCCATCGACCCTGAGCTCACACTCGCAGGTGCCGTGGTGCGCGGCGGCGCAGACCAGATCGGTCTGCCCGCATCACTCTCTCCGCACGCGGCGGCGATCGGTTTCATCTCGGCTGATGGTGTCGCGGGGCCTGTGCACGCGATCATCGATTTCAGCAGTGATTCAGGCGTGTTTTCGGCAATTGCGCTGGCTGAGAAGTTCAACGCCGCGCTCGTAGTGGGTACCACCGCGCTGAGCACCTCGGCCACCAGCGCACTGCGCGAGTTGTCGGCGCGCCGGCCCGTGCTCGTTACCCCCAACACATCGCTGGGCGTCGCCGCCGTGGCCGATGCCGTCGGCAGGCTTGCGCGACACCTTGGGCCGGGGTACACCTGCTCCATTTTGGAGATCCATCACACGCGCAAGAAAGACGCACCCTCGGGCACCGCCCTCCGCCTTGCGCACGCCGCGAGGCAAGGCTCGGCCATCATCAACGATACGGATATCCACTCCGAGCGCACCGGCGAGGTCGTCGGCACCCACACCGTTACCTTCGCCGGGCCTTGCGAGGTCATCGAACTGACGCACCGCGCAACCTCACGCGACCTCTTCGCCCTCGGCGCGCTTCACGCGGCCAAGTGGCTGTCGCGTCAACAGCCGGGGTGGTACACGATCGAGGACGTCCTGGCCAAAGACCCCTGATTGGGCCCCAGGAACGGGGGTTTTGGGGGCGCACGTCCTCTACGCTCGCCCATGAGCCAGGCCCTTATCGATCAGTTCTTTGCCGATTCGGATTAACTGCACGGGCTGATCGCCGGGCTTTGGCGCGAGCAGTTGTTGGCCCGGCCGGTCGCGGGGACGTGGTCGTTGCAGACGCTGGTGATCACGTGATGGACAGCGACAGGTTCTGTGGGAAAAAAATCGGCGATCCCTCTTACTTCTTGGCCTTCCCGTCGCCCTCATCGCCGAAGTCGAGGTCTTTGTCCAGGTCTTTGAGCAGGTCGTCAAACCCGCTCTCTTTGCCCCCGCCGAGGCCAGAAAGTGGGCGGCCGCCGGGGGTCGGGCGGTCTTCATCTCGGGCCAGCAGGTCGTCGCCGGTGTCTTCCATGCTGACAAGCCCGGCCATGAAGCAGTCCTTGGCGTCGATCTTCGCCGGCTTGCCGTCGATGCGCACGACAAAGACCACCCCGCCGATCGAGAGCAGGTCCCCGGCTGAGAGTTCGGTCTCGCGCACGCGGTTGCCGTTGACGAACGAACCGTTTGCCGACGAGAGGTCTTTGATCATCACTTCCCCATCATCGATGAACAGCTCGGCGTGCCTTCGGCTGACCTCTTTGAGGGGGATGCGGAACTTGGCCCGCTCATCGCGTCCGATGACCACGGGCAGGGTGGGGACGACAAACTCCTTGGCCGACCCGTCCGATTTGACCATCACCAAGGCAACCTTCACAGCAAACTCCCGCGTTTGTGGCCGATCAACACGCCGCCGGCGCTCAGCCAGGCCAACACTTGCCCACCCACAGGCCCATTATGCCCGACAGTGTACCCCTCCATTTGCTCGACCACCGCGCGCGGATCGACCCGAAGTCCCACCCGCCGGTGCGGTCGCTCTATATCCACATCCCCTTCTGCGCCCACAAGTGCCACTACTGCGACTTCTACAGCTTTGTAGACACCAATGACCAGCAGGAGGTATTCCTCCGCCGGCTGATCGGCGAACTGCAAGCCCTCGCCCCCCACGCCCACGGCCAGCCCCTGAAGACCATTTTTATCGGCGGCGGCACCCCCAGCCTGCTGCGCACCGACCTGTGGGAACAACTCCTGGCCACCATCAACACCCACTTTGATCTCTCGGCGATCTGGTCCGCCAGCCCGCCGAGGGCGGCCCCATGGCCCGATGTCGAGTTCACCGTCGAGTGCAACCCGGAATCTACCACCGCCGAGTTGCTCGCGCTGCTTCGTGCCGGGGGGGTCGATCGGATTTCGATGGGCGCCCAGTCGTTCCATCGCCAGCACCTGCTGACCCTGCAACGCCTGCACGACCCCGACCGCATCGGGCTGGTGCTGGAGATGTGCAAGGCTGTGGGCATGCCACGCACGAGCATCGACCTGATCTACGCGATCCCGGGCCAGACGCTCGAACAATGGCAAGAGGACCTGCACCAGGCCCTGGCCCTGGGCACCACGCACCTCTCCTGCTACAACCTGACCTACGAGCCAAACACGCAGATGACCAACCGCTTGGCACGAGGGGAGTTTGTGCCGCTCGACGATGACCTGCAGGCCGACATGTTCACCTGCACGGGTGAAACGCTCAAGGCCCACGGCCTGGAACGGTACGAGGTCAGTAACTATTCCAAGCCCGGCCACCAGAGCCGGCACAACCTGGCGTACTGGCTGCAAGAGCAGTGGCTCGCCGCCGGGCCGAGCGCGAGCGCGCATCTTTGGGCCGGGCAGGAGCAGCGGGGCGGGGGGTACCGGACCAAGAACATCGGCAGCATGGGAGCGTACCTCGCCTCGACCGGCCCGGCACCGCTGGCCGACTGCGAGCAACCCGATACTCGCCGGGCGCTACGCGAGCGGATCATGACAGGCGTGCGGCTGAGTGTGGGTATCGACTTTGACCAGTTGCTCACAGACACTGATGCCGTGGCCCCCGAGGGTGTTGCACGCCTGAATCGCCAGGCCGAGGAGTTCGTCTGCGACGGCCTGTTGACCCTCGACGGCCCGGCCGGGGCACGCCGGCTGCGCGTTACCGTCGCCGGGTGGCTCGTGGCCGATTTCCTGGCCCGCAAGATGATGGGGGCGATAGCCAGTCCATAAACTCCCGGTGCCCCAGGCTGAAAGCTTGGTCCACCTGGATACGCGCCACCCGGCCGCACGGGGCGCAAACCTACGGTTGTGCTCTATCGACCCCGCACCATGCCCCACATCGACGAGGCTCACCCATGCCCAAAGAGTCCACACCAGGCAAGACCAACATCGTCGTCCTCGGCGCCGGAAAGGTCGGCAAGTCTGTCGCCGAGCTGTTGCTGGCGCGTGGCAAAGGTGCATACGCGGTAACCCTCGCCGACGCCAGCGAGGACTCACTGGCCCTGGCCAAGGCCTCGCTGACGCGCCTGGGCAAGCACGTCAAGCACGCCACGCCGTTTACCGTCCGCAAGATCGACGCGGGCAACCACGCTGAGGTCAAGGCCCTGCTGGCCGGTCATCACGCGGCGATCTGCATGCTCCCGTTCGACAGGGTCCCCGGCATCGCCCAGGCCTGCCGGGATGCCCGCGCACACTACTTTGACGTAACCGAAGACATCCACGCCACGGCCCAGGTCGAAAAACTCGCCGCAGAGAAGAACCCCCCCATCGCCTACGCCCCGCAGTGCGGGCTGGCCCCCGGCTACGTCGCCATCGCCGCCGCGAGCACCGCCAAGGAGCTCGATACCGTCGAGGAGCTCTACCTGCGCGTCGGCGCGCTGCCACAGTTCCCGACCAACGCGCTGAAGTACAACGTAACGTGGTCGGCCGACGGGGTGATCAACGAGTACTGCAAGCCGTGCAAGGTGATGCTCGCCGGGCAGGAGGAACTCGTCCCCGCCCTGGAGGGCCTCGAGCACTTCACGCTCAACGGGTGCCAGTACGAGGCCTTCTACACCTCCGGCGGGGTCGGCTCGCTGATCAACACCCTCCGCGCCGAGGGCCGCCTGTCCCCCACCGCCAACGTCGCGTACAAAACCATCCGCTACCCTGGCCACCGAGACTTAATGAAGTTCCTTCTCGACGACCTGCGCTTTGGCCAGGAGCACTCCGAGCACCTGCTGCACGCGCACCAGCGTGCGCCGGGGGGTAAGACGACCGAGCATAACAAGGTGCGGCTGGACCGGTCCCTGCTGGTCTCGATCTTCAACAAGGCCGTCAGCTGGACGCCGCAGGACATGGTTGTGGTCTTCGTCAACGCCGTGGGTCAGAAGAACGGCCGGCGTTGCCAGTTCAACTTCCAGCGTGTGATCCCCGCGACCGATCTCTGGGGCCGCACCTGGCCAGCGATCGAGCTGACGACCGCCGCGGGCGTCTGCGCGATCCTCGACCTGCACCGCATCGGTGAACTGCCCAAGACCGGGCTGATCAAGCAAGAGTCCGTGTCGCTGGCGCAGTTCAACGGCACTCCCTTCGGCCCGGCGTACGAGAACCCAGCCGCGCTGGAAGGTTGATATTCAGATGACCTCCCCCAGAACATCCTGACGGGCAGGGTCAGGGGTGGGGCCCAACGGTGGTGCATGCTTCCAGCCTTCACAGCAAGCAGATTTGACGTAGAGACACCGAGGCACAGAGAAAAGGATTGAGGGTTTGTGCACGTATGACAAACCAAGCGCTTCTGCCTTGCTCAGTGCCTTTGTGTCTTTGTGCCTTTGTGGTCAAACGTCTTTACAACACCCACACTCACGCCTCTAAGTACGTATACCCCTCCAGACCATCGTCATAAAACTTCAGCAGGCTCTTGCCCTCGGCAACCGTCAGCCTCCCCTGCCGGCAGGCCGCCTCGATGTCCAGCCGCATCGCACGCTTCATGTCGTCGATGTCGTACTGCACATACCGCAGCACCTCTTCGACCGTGTCTCCCTCGATCACCTCGTCGATCTGCCACTGCCCCTGCTCGTCGATCGACAGGTGCACTGCGTGCGTGTCGCCCAGCAGATTGTGCAAGTCGCCGAGGATCTCCTGGTAGGCCCCGAGCAAGAACACACCCAGGTAATACGGCTCAACGCCCGCGCCCTCGCCGGGCAGGTCGCGCACCTCGTGCAGCTCGAGGGTCTTCTTATCGATCCGCTTATCGACGAAGTGGTCGATCTTCCCGTCGCTGTCGCAGGTGATGTCGCACAGGATGCCACGCCGGGCCGGTTCCTCGGCCAGGCGGTGGATCGGGCAGATCGGGAAGAGCTGGTCGATCGCCCAGCTATCGGGCATGCTCTGAAAGAGCGAGAAGTTGCAGAAATAGATATCGCTGAGCGTCTCGGGGAGGTTCTCAAACTCGTCGGGCAACTCCCCACGCCGGCTGGCCTTTTCCAGCAGTTTGTGCCCGATGGCCCAGAAGAGCCGCTCGGCGGCGGCACGCATCGCCAAACTCATGTACCCGAGACTGAACAGGCTCATCGCCTCATCGCGCGCCTGGGTGCTGTCGTGATAGGCCTCGACCAGGTTCCGGTCCGTCAGGCTCTGATAGGTGTCAAGCAGGTCCAGCACGGGCTGGGGCACCTCACCACCTCGCTCGGCCTCACTTTTCATATCCCCCTGGATGCGGGCCATGTCCGGGTCGCTGGCGAAACTGCTCGTGCCCAGCACGTCGACGACCAGCACCGACGAATACGCCACCATCGCTCGCCCGCTCTCGGTGATGATCTGCGGGTGGGGAACACGGGCGTCGTCGCAGACGCTCTTGACGCGGTAAACCACGTCCGCTGCGTACTCCTGCACCGAATAGTTGATGCTGCTGCTCCAGGCGCTCTGGCTGCCGTCGTAGTCCACCCCCATCCCGCCGCCGATGTCCAGCATCGTCAGCCCCGCCCCCAGGCGGTGCAGCTCGCAGTAAATATGCGTCAACTCATTGACGGCGTTCTTGAGCACGCGGATGTCATAGAGCTGGCTGCCCACGTGGCAGTGCAAGAGGTTCAGGCAGTCGAGCATCTCGTGCCTCTTGAGATAGTCCACCGCGCTGAGCACCTCGGAGACGAAAAGCCCGAACTTGCTCCGCACACCCGCCGAGCCTTCCCACCGGCCCGCGCCCTTGCTGGACAGCTTCACCCGGATGCCGATCCTCGGCCGCACGCCGTACTGCTTGGCATACTTGACGACCAGCTCCAGCTCCGTCCACTTCTCGACCACCGGGATGATGTTCCGCCCCAGCTTTGTCGCCAGGATCACCGTCTCAATAAACTCGGCGTCCTTGAACCCGTTGCAGATGATCGGCATCCCGTTGACACCAGGCCCGCCGGCCGTCGCGCTCAGGCCCAGCACCGCCAGCAACTCCGGCTTGCTCCCAGCCTCAAGCCCGAAGTTCAACGCCACGCACTCCGCGGCCATCTGCTCGCAGATGTGCCGCTGCTGGTTCACCTTGATCGGATACACGCATGAATACCCACCCACATACCCCTGTTCGCCCATCGTGTCGTCAAACGCCTTGCGAATCTCGCGCAGGCGGTGTGAAAGAATGTCGTTGAACCGCAGCAACACCGGCGTGTGGATGCCACGCTCGCGGAGCCCCTCGATGACCTCGAAGAGGTCGATGCTCCGCTCCGGCTCCTTGCCCGGCGTGATGGTTACGTTCCCCAGCGCGTTAACCCCGACGTACCCCTTGCCCCAGTCGGCAACGCCGTAGAGCTTCATCGATTCCTCGATGCTCCACCGCCCGTGCAAAAAAGCGTTCTTACCGGTTGTGATCGTGGCCATGTCTTTGTGCTAACTCAACAACAGGGCGGACAGACTAATACGCCAGGCGACCGGCAAGAGCCTTGTGCCACACTCGCAACCAACTCCCCTCGTGGCACCCTTGGCACTGCGCCGAGCCGGCTAAAGAATCCCCGGCATCAAAACAATAGTGCCCCCACGCCCCAGTGCAAGCCCACCACCACAAAACCGACCCAAAATCTTCAACCTCCAAGCACGATCTCAGGCCACCCCGTCATACCGGCCGGACCTTCAGCGTCCCACCCTCGATGCTCACGACCCGCACCCTCTCGCCGGCACGCACCAGCCTCGTCTCGCTCAACGCGTCCACTTTTTCCTGCCCGATGCGTATCACCCCGACCGGACGCAGGTCCGTAACCACCACCCCCTCCTGCCCGACAAGCGCCGCAAGCCTGTCCACCGCGGGCGGCGCGTCCTCGGTGTCCTCCTCCTGTGCGCCAAGAATCAGCCGTCGTCCGATCGGCGTCTGCGGAAAGATCCGCAGCCCCAGCAGCGCGATCACCGGCCCGCCAAAGAGCACCAGCCCCGTCCCCGCCACGCCCCAAGGCGTGTCGTATTTGTACAGCAGCACCACCCCGGCAATCGCCACCACCAGCGCGGTCAACCCCAGCACCCCCGCGCTGGGGACAAAGATCTCCACACCAACGATCACCAGGGCGATCCCGAGCAGGATCAAGCCCCACAGCAGCTGCGCGTCCATGGGCGAGTTTAGGGCCGCCCTACGCCACGGGCCCGCCGGGCATGCTCACAGGCCCATCGCCCGCATCATCGCCGCGCCCATCTCTGCCGGGCTCATCGCCACCTCAACGCCCGCGGCCTTCAACGCCGAGATCTTCGCATCGGCCGTGTCGTCGGCCCCCCCGATGATCGCCCCGGCGTGCCCCATCCTCCTGCCCGGCGGCGCGGTCCGCCCCCCGATGAACGCCGCGACGGGCTTTTTGATTTTCTGCTTGATGTAGCGCGCCGCCTCGATCTCGTCGCTGCCGCCGATCTCGCCGATCATCATGATCCCGTCGGTCTCATCGTCGGCCTCGAAGAGCGCCATCACGTCGATGTGGTTGAGCCCGCGCACCGGGTCCCCCCCGATCCCCACGCACGTGCTCTGGCCCAGCCCCAACGCGCTGGTCTGCCAGACCGCCTCGTACGTCAACGTCCCAGACCGGCTGACAATCCCCACCGACTTGTTCAGCCTGCTCTCAGAGACATGCGTGTGGATATACCCCGGCATGATCCCGATTTTGCACCCATCGCTGGTATAAAGATCTGCCGGGCCCGTCCCGCCGCCGGTCTTTCGGCCAGGTGTGATCACCCCCGGGCAGTTGGGCCCGACCAAGACCACCTTATCACCAGCCGCATTGCGCTGGTCGAGCACCGCCCGCACACGCACCATGTCCTGCACCGGGATCCCTTCGGTGATCGCGCAGATGACCGTCAACCCAGCCTCGGCCGCCTCGACGATCGCGTCCCCCGCGAACGCCGGGGGGACAAAGATCATCGTCGCCGAGGCACCCGTCGCGCGCACCGCCTGTCGCACCGTGTCAAAGATCGGCAGCCCGTTGGCGTCCTTCGATCCACCCTTGCCGGGCGTTACGCCACCGACCAGCCGCGTGCCATAGTGCAGGCACCCCCGCGTGTGCTGCGCGCCGAAAGCGCCGGTGATCCCCTGACAAATAACCCGCGTGCTCCCGTTAATCAGAATGGCCATAGGAAGGCAGGATAGCGACCCAAACCACCCCTACCTCCACGCCCCACGCAGACGGCACCTGCTCGCGATAAACTCAGGTGCCACACAGACGATCGAGGCTTTACTCATCAACCCAGATACACAGTTCGCCTTGGGGGAAGACTTTGTTGGAGCAGCGGCTGGCTCTGACGCGTGATTTCAACGCGAGAATCCCACAAAAACAAAACCGTACAGAGACCTTACTATGAATGAGGATGATACCCCTTGGCTTTTCCAACCCCGCCTATAGTTGTCTGCAGCCCGGCTTCCGGCATTGTGCCCAAGCCGGGCGACACGCCTCGCTTTCTCTTGCCCGAGTTCAAGCACAGGTGATTCTCTTTACTAGGGCATTTTGAAAGCAGGGAGCACATGAAGCTCTACGTCGGCAATCTCTCGTTCAACACTTCCGAGTCACAACTCCGCGAGGCCTTCTCGGCCTTCGGCGAGGTCACCAGCGCCTCGCTGGTCATGGACCGCGACACCGGCCGCCCACGCGGCTTCGGTTTCGTCGAGTTCAGCAACGATGAGCACGCTCGCGCGGCTATCAACGCCATGAACGGCAAAAACCTCGACGGCCGCGACCTCACCGTCAACGAAGCACGCCCACGCGAGGGTGGTGCTGGTGGCGGCGGCGGCGGCGGCCGTGGCGGCTGGGGTGGCGGCGGCGGCGGTGGTGGCCGTGGCGGCGACCGCGGCGGTCGCGGCGGCGGCGGCGGCGGTGGCCGTGGCAGCTGGTAATCCAAACCCCCCCGCAATCCGCGGGATACAAAAAACACACGCGGGCCGAGGCACAACCTCGGCCCGCTGCGTTTTTGAGTCCTGAATAGTTTTTTACTCCACAGGCCCCCAGCACCCAGTAGAGATCTACTCAAAGGACGGAGATACAGAGCAAAAGAGGCAGAGCGAAACAGTTGCCAAGTGACAGAGTGTGGGCTGGTTGATTGCATCAGTCGCGGTTCCATTGGGCGTGTTGGTGGAAAGGAACCCCACCCCTGCCCATCTCCCCTCGGGGGGGTTCTGATGCGCAAGAGGTAATACGCACTCAGCCGCTTTGCCACTCTGCAACTCTGCAACTTTGCATCTATGCCACTCCCCCACTCAGCATTTTCTTCTCTGAACCTCTCCGTCCTTTGAGTAATTGTCTTCTCTGGGCCCTCGGGGCCTCTGAGGGAAAACGATCTCCTACCGCCGGGCGTGCTGCAGCGCCAGCAGGGCGTACGCCGTGATGAGGTCGGGGTTGTTTTCCATCCACCGGTCGTCCAAGCTCATGAACGACCCGTCGGGGTTCTGCAGTGCGGCCAGTTGCAACGCCAGGTCCGTGCGCCAGTTGCGCGACACCACCCGACCGGCCACGTCTGTCGTTTCGATCGTCCGTAGCCCGCTGGCGTCCAGCGCGCGGGCCATCATCACGTAGTAGTAGTACTGCCCGTCGGTGCCCAACCCCGGGTTCTGCGACACCGCGTAGTGCTTGCCCAGAAACTCTACCACGGCACGCACACGCGGGTCGTCCATCTTCAGCCCCGCATAGAGGTAACTCTTAAACCCAAGGTACGTCGCCGAGCCGTACGCGCGCAACTTCGAGACCTTGCTCCCATCGTCGAGCGTCTCCTCGATCATCCCGGCGAACGATTGCCCCGCGCCAACGCTCTTGGCATCCTCCGCCGTGGCATAGATAAAACCACCCTGCCGAGACCCCTTGGCATAGGGCATCTCGTTGACAACCTTCCCCGCCGGGTCCTTCTCGAGCATCTGCATGCGCTGCAGAAAGATCACCGCCCGCTGGAACGCCGGGTCATCGGGGGGTATCTCTGCGTCGTGCAGCGCCTGCAGCGCAAAGGCCGTGTTAGAGATATCCGGCCGGCCGCGGTTCCCATACCCCCACCCGCCGAAGAACGGGTGCGTCTCGGGCACGCTCTGCGGAGCCTCGGCCCCGCCCGGCCCGCCGACGCCCGCAGGCGTCGCCGTCCCCCACTGGCTGTTCTTCAGGAAGGCCACGCCCTTGGCCACCGCCTGCCGGGCGCGGTCGGAGTCCACCCGCGCAAGCGCCGAGATGCTTATGGCCGTGTTGTACGACGGCAGGATCGAATCATAAATCCCCCCGTCGGGCTTCTGGTGCGAAAGAATGTAGTCGATCCCACGCGCCACCGCAGGGTCCTCCGCCGTGATCCCCGGCTGCATCAACAGGCCGTTGATCACCAGCGCCGTGATCGCCGGCAGGTGTGGCTGCCCGGGCTTCTTGGGCACGCTCCAACCACCCGTCGCCTTGTCCTGCGACGACCGCAAAAACGCAACCGCACGCTCCGCCGAGGCCGCGGCGATCAGACCCGCATCGGGCACGGCAACGGCTGCCGCCGAAGGTGTCCAGGACGCTGCGGAACCTGGCTGGCCAAAGGCAAAAAACATCGACAAGACCACAGGTGTGAAGATCATCCCCAACTCTATGGCGAGCAGACAGAACTGCACTCCCCAGGCCTAGAGGACCCAGAGGGGGAATCACTCAGAGGACGGAGGTTCAGAGATGAAGATGCTCAGTGGGGAAGTGGCATAGATGCAAAGTTACAAAGTTACAAAGCGGCTGAGTGCGTATCACCTGTTGCGCATTAGAACCCCTCCCCCAAGCAGAGGGGCAGGGGTGGGGTTCCTTTCCACCAACACGCCCAATGGAACCGCGACTGATGCAATCAACCAGCCCACACTCTGTCACTTGGCAACTGTTTCGCTCTGCCTCTTTTGCTCTGTATCTCCGTCCTCTGAGTGAAATCTAAAAACAAAGCCGGCGGGCCGTGTGGCCCGCCGGCGGTCTGGTTTCAGTTGACTGTCAAATGCCCGCCGCTGCTCTCAGCGAACGAGGTTGGTCGACTCGGTGCCGACGATCGGGTTCTTGAAGTAGTCGGTCGTAACACTGAAGCTCGTGCGCGTGTCGCCGACGGGGTTGGTGTTCTTGGCCTTGATGGTCCAGACCAGTTCCTGGCCCGCGGCCAGGGTCGGGATGCCGGCGAGCGTAACAACGTTGCCCGCGGCCGACACGGCCGAGGGGCCCGTGCCGCTGACGAAGGTCAGCCCGTTGCCCAGCGTGATGACGGCCTTGAGGTTGCTATCGCCGGTGGTCCCGGACTGGTTGCGGACGGTGAACTTGAAGGTGGTCTCCTCGCCGGGGCCGATCGGGTCAGGACCATCGATCAGCTCGGTGAGCAGCGCGGGCACGCCCTGGAACGTAACCGTTGCGTTCGCCGAGGCCGCCTCGGAGCACTCGCCGCGGATGGTCGAAACGCTGTTGATCGTCGTGTTGCTGCCCGGGTTGACCGTGAACTTGAGCGTCTTGCTCGCGCCCGCGGCAAGGGTCCCCAGCGTCCAGCTGACGTTCCCACCAGCGGCCTGCCCGTTCTCGGTCGCCGAGATCAGCGAAGCGCCAGCCGGGAGCGTGGCCTGCACCACTGCGTTCTTAGCCGGGCCATCACCCGTGTTGCGGACCTCGACGGTGAAGTTCGCCGGGCGACCGGGATAGAGCGTCGCGCTCTCGGCAACCTGGGTGATCGCAAACTTGCTGCCCCGGAAGGCGATCGAAACGTTGTTGCTCTGAGCAGTCAGCCCGTTGTCGCCCTTGGCCGAGGCCGTGCTTGTGAAGCTGCCCGGACGAGCCGCCTTGGTGTTGAACTCAAAGGTCTTGCTCTGGCCGGCAACCAGGTCCCCGGCAGAGAAATCGACCGTCTGCTTGCCGTCGGTCGTTGTCAGGCCCGCGGGAAGGTTGCTGGTAACCGTTACGTTGCGGGCAACGCCTGTGCCCGGGTTGCTGACGATGAGGCGGACAGGGACGATGTCGCAGATCGTCTCGGTGCTCCCACCCTGGGCCGAGCCAAAGGCGGTCTTCTCGATCTTCAGGGCGGGGGCGACGACGTTGATCGTGCTGCAGATCGGCAGCGAGTATGTCACCGTCGCGCAGCTGCTGATCGAGCCGGACGTGCCGGCCTTGCCGGTAACCTTGATCGTCTTGCTCGCGCCGGGGGCGAGCGAGCCGACGTTGAAGGTGCCGGCCGAGCCTGCGACCGTCGCCGCCGGGTCGGTGCGGACGAGCGTGAAGTTGCTCGGGACCGTCTCGGTTACCATCACGTTCTCGAGGGCCACACGCGTTACGTTAGTAACACGCAGTTCATAGGTGAACTCGCCGCCAGCGTTGACCTCGCCCGGGGCCGTGCGGTCAAAGCGGAGTGCGGCACCCGACTCGCTGCCAGTCGGGTAGAAGACCGTCGTCGTCGACATGCCCACCGGTGCCGGGGCAGGCACCGGGGCAGGCGCGGCCGGGACAGGGTTGTTGTTGACCGTAACCGTCTTGACTGACACGTTGACCGGCGCGGCAGGCGCGGCGTTCGTCGGCGTCATCGACGTGCCACCCTTGGAGCCGTCGATCGTACAGCCAGCCAGAAGTGCCAAGGCGAGAGGAACAGCAAAGGCTGACGCAAAGGGACGGACATTCTGCATAACTATCTCCATAAAACAGTGAGCGGCCTTGGGCCAGGTCCAGACAGTAATAGATGCTCAAAAACCCAGATTCGTGCGCCGGGCGCATCCACAGCCAGATGCTAGCCCCCCTAAGGCTGGTATCAAGGCCCAAACACGAGGTATTCACCCAACACACACACCCACGAGCACCCCGGCATCGGATTGCCTTTGGTACACTTCCCCACAAGCGGTTTTTGCGCCCACCCGCCACTTGGGTTATGTTTGGCCTGCCATCATCGCCGACGCAAGGGCCTCGGCATCCTGGGCCGGGGGGTTCGGGGAGGACTCCGGCTTGCTGGCCAGGGCTTGCAGCCGGTCGCGGAGGTTCCCGATGAAACTGATCCGCAGCCCGTAGTTCTCCCCAACCTTCACCGCACGCCCCACCCCGATGAGTTTGTTGTTCGCCAGCAGCTCAAGGTCCGACTCGGCACTCTGCGACAGCTCGATGATCGCCCCGGGGATCAACGCCGTAACCTCACGCACAGGCATGTCCCGCCGGCCCAGCACGACGATAATCGGCACCTCAAGCTTCAGCAGGGCCTGGATATCAATGGCCATGCCACAGATATCGGCAACCCGGGCCAGCAAGCAAGAGAGTTGCCGACAGCCCGCAGCACAACAGCAGACTTACCCACCCAACCTCCACTCTTTGTTGACCACCCCCCGCCCTGACAACCTCTGCCCCTGCGTCCTCTGCGTCCGTTGCCCCACTACTCATACCGCCCGATGATGATCGAGCAGTTGTGCCCCCCGAACCCGAACGTGTTGTTCATCACATACCGCACGCCCTTGTTCCGAGCCGAGTTGGGCACCAGGTCCACATCGAACAGGTTGATCTGACCCTGCTCATCCCTTGTCCCCGGCGTTTGTAGGTTCATCGTCGGCGCGATAATCCCCTCGCGCACGGCATGCACGCAGGCGATCGTCTCGACCGCCCCGCTGGCACCCAGGCAGTGCCCGTGCACGCTCTTGGTGCTGCTCATCAGGCACGTCCCACCCCGGCTCTTGCGTGCGTGGTCCCCAAAGAGCGTCAGCACGGCCTCGACCTCCGCCTTGTCCCCCAGCGGCGTGCTGGTGCCGTGCGCGTTGATGTAGCCGATGTCCGTCGTGTTCAGGTGCGCATCGCGCAACGCCCATCGCATTGAGCGTGCCGCACCGCTCCCATTGGGATCCGGCGCGGTGATGTGATAGGCGTCCGACGAGTTCGCCACGCCAACAACCTCGGCCAAGATCACCGCCCCACGCGCCCGCGCGTGCGCCTCGGTCTCAAGCACGAACGCCGCGGCGCCCTCGGCCAGCACAAACCCGTCGCGGTCAACATCAAACGGACGCGAGGCCCTCGTCGGGTCGTCGTTCCGCGTGCTCAGCGCCCGCATGACGCTGAAACTGGCAACGCAGATCGGCGAGATCGCCGCCTCTGTGCCCCCGACGACCATCACGTCCGCCTCCCCGCGCCGCATTGTGTGCACCGCGTCGCCCATCGAGTGCCCGGATGACGCGCACGCTGTCGCGTGCGTGCTGGCAGGGCCTTTGAGCCCAAAGCGGATTGAAACGTTCCCCGCCGCGGCGTTGGGCATCAGCCTGGGGACCGTAAACGGCGACAGCCGAGATGGCCCCTTGGCCAGCAGCGTGTCCTTCCCTTCCTCGATCGTAGTGATCCCCCCGATCCCAGAGCCGAAGATCACCCCGCACCGCTCAGCGTCGAGTTTGCTAAAGTCGATCCCCGAGTGCCCCACGGCCTCGACCGCCGCGGCCACGCCAAAGAGCGTAAACCGGTCGAGCCTCTTGGCCTCGCGGAACTCGATCACACTGCTCGGGTCCCAGTTCTTGACCTGCCCCCCGATGGTCGTATCCCACTTGCCCGCCCAGGGGGTGAAGTCGCTGCTCTCGATGGTGGTGATCCCCGACCGTCCATCCCGCATCGCCGACCAGGTGTCGCGTGCGTTATGCCCAATATTGGTGATCGCCCCCATCCCGGTGATGACGATCCGCGGTCCGTTTGGGTTGGGCATGGGTAGACTCCGAAGCCGATCGCACAAGCTCCCGCACGGGGCGGGGCAAAGGGAAGTCTAGGAAGAGACCGGCCACAACGCCCAAGCATGCTCGGTTAGCAGGGTGTTCGTCTTGCAGGTTCAACCCACACCACCGCCCTCAGCTTACGCCCTTAGCCTGGCAGATAAAATCAATCGCCTGACCCACCGTTGTGATCTTCTCGGCCTGCTCGTCAGGGATCGACGTCTCAAAGGCGTCCTCGAACTCCATCACCAACTCGACCGTATCAAGGCTGTCGGCGTTCAGGTCCGTCTGAAAGTGCGTCGCCGGCTTGATCGTCCCCTTCTCGGCACCGAGCTGCTTGGCGACGATCTCGATGACCTTTGTTTCGATTTCGCTTTTGTTCACATTGTCCTCCGTCATGTGCTGATGCGGGTTTGCCTGCCTGCGCCCCGGGCCAACCCCAGGGCCTGCCTACCCCCACAGAAGGCTCGGCCAGGGTGGAGCATAGCGACCCGGCAATAAAAGTCCAAGGGGAGTCCCAACGCAAGGCTACCGGGCCTTACTCCACGACAAACCGGACCCGCCCGCCCCGCAACCTCCACCGACCCGGCACAGGTGGATCGCCCACACGCCCCGTTTCCTTGCACACAGCCAAGGGTCCACCCCACGCTGTCGATCTGCTCACAGTCCCCCACCCTGCCCGGCCACCCCGGCCTGACCCCAAGGCCCGCCCCCGGCGTATGTGTGCTGCTTTCCTCATTCCCCCAAGGTGCACCAGCATGGCCCAGATGCCGCGAGAACCAGATGCCTTTGCCGAGCAGGTCGCCGAGATGCTCCGCCAAATCCAGCCCGATTCCCAGATCGAACTGACCGGCCCACGCGAGCTCATCATCAACGGCCGCAGGCTCGACCTCGAAAACCTCGTACGCCTCGTCAAGCACGACCCCTCACGCGGACGCGAGATCGTCGAACACTACCTCGAACAACTCTTCTGCGGCGAGGCCAACACCGTCGGCTCCATGAGTTTCGATCTCCTCCGCACCAAGGTCATGCCACGCATCCAGCCCGAGGCGATCTTCAACCACCTCAACCGCGAGCAGGTCGCCCACGTCCCCTTCGTCAACGGCACCGTCATCGTCTTCGTCATTGACATGCCACAGATGACCGTCAGCATTACCACCGAACAGATGCTCCGCTGGCAGACCAACCCCGAAGAGCTCGACGCCCTCGCCCGCGAGAACATCGCCAACATCAGCACCGAACTGGAACTCCAGGTCGTTACCAGCCGAGAGGGTGGACGCGCCATCGTCATCGCCGAGCAGGACGGCTACGACGCCGCCCGCCTGCTGCTGGGCAACCTCTACAGCCGACTGCGCACCCGCCTGGGCGGGGACTTCTACGTCGCCACACCCGCGCGCGATATGTTCGTCGCGATGTCCATCGGGCCCGAGCCGTTCGTCAGCCGGCTGCTCGCCCGCGTGCACGAAGACTACCGCCGACTCCCCTATGCCATCACACCCAACCTCTTCGTCGTAACCCGCGACGGCGTCGCCGGCACCCTCCCCGAGGCCCAGAGCGGAGCAGCCTGAACCCCTCCCCCAGAACAGTCTGAGGGCCAGGGTCAGCTCTCGGTGGTGCGGGCTTCCAGCATGATGGCCCCTACCAGGAAAGACTTTTCGCCACAGGGGCGCAGAGAAAACAGGGATCATGCTAGAAAAAATGAGGGGTGGGATTGGGCCACACAAATGCCCACGCCATGACCAACACGCTCGGCCCGAAGAGCCAACCTACCCCCGCAGCCGCGCAAAAAAACCCCTTAAAAGTACAGCCGATTCCTCGGCCATCAACCCCCCGATCGGCGTGGTCCGGTGGTTCAGCCGTGCGTCCTCTGTCAGCCGCATGAGCGTCCCGCACGCGCCAGCCTTGGGATCGCTGGCCCCAAAGACCACCCGCCCCAACCTCGAGTTGACAATCGCCCCCGCGCACATCGGGCACGGCTCCAGCGTTACCGCCAGCGTCAAACCCTCCAGCCGCCAATCCCCGAGCACCCGTGCCGCGGCACGGATCGCCAGCACCTCCGCGTGCGCCAGCGGGTCGTTGTCCACCTCACGCCGGTTGTGCGCCTGCGCCAGCACCACGCCGGTCTCGTGGTTGTAGACCACCGCCCCGATGGGAACCTCCCCCATCCCCCCGGCCAGGCGCGCAAGGCCCAACGCTCGCCCCATCATCTCAACATCAATAGGAAGGTATTCGTCCACAGTGGTTCTAACTCGGCAACACCACACACCCCTTGGCACTACCAAAGGCTATGAGCAACAGCAACCGCATCGCCGAGGATAGCAAAAGAACCACCCCCCGATTTCCTACCCTCCCCCATGCCCCCACACCCGGCCCACCCGAACCTGACGGTCTTTGACCACCCCCTGATCCAGCACAAGATGACCTACCTGCGCGACGTGAGCACCACCCACCGCCCCTTCCGCGCGCTCGTTTACCAGATCGCCGGGCTTATGGTCTATGAGGCAACACGCCAGCTCCCAACCGTTGCCGTCGACGTTCAGACGCCTATCGAAACGACCACGGGCCGTCGTCTGGCCGGGGTCGTTACCGTCGTCCCCGTGCTGCGATCGGGCCTGGGCATGGCCGAGGGGGTCATGGAGATGATGCCCGAGGCCCGCCTCGGGCACCTCGGCTTTGCGCGCGATGAGCGCACGCTCAAGCCCGTCGCCTACCTCAAGCGACTCCCGGCCAACCTCGACGCCGGGCCTGTCATCCTCGTTGACCCCATGCTCGCCACCGGCGGCTCGGCGTGCGAGAGCCTCACCACCCTCCTCGCCCACGGGGCCAAAGACCTGCGGATGATCTGCCTGGTCGCCTCCCCCGAGGGCGTCCGCAGGCTCGAACGCGAGCACCCCGCCGTGCACGTCTACTGCGCCGCCCTCGACCGCACCCTCAACGAGCACGGCTTCATCGTCCCAGGCCTCGGCGACGCCGGGGACCGAATGTACGGCACCAACTAACAACGCCCCCAGAAAACCCAGCCCGTGTATCATCGCCCATGACACAAAACCCCTTCGGCCCACAAAACTACGAATCCCAACTCGTCGTCGAGGCCCCACGCACAAGCATCTCGGCCATCGCCTCGCTGGTCCTCTCGCTCATCTGCTGCATCCCAGGCTTCGGCATACTCGCCACGCTCCTCGGTGCCTTCGCCGTCGTCCGCATCGGCTCCTCGGCAGGACGCAAAAGTGGACGCTTCCTCGCCCTCGCTGGGATCATCATCGGCCTGCTGGTCACGGCCGTGCAAGTCGGTCTGTTCATCGGGGCTGTGCAGGTGGCTAGAAAGTTCACCTCCAACATCATCAACCCCATGAACACCGCCTTCGTGCAACTCACCCAGGGAGACCACACCGGGCTTTCAGCACTGGTCGATCCGACGGTCCTCCCGGCTGGGGACAAGTCGCAGATGGACCGCTTCCTAGCCGAGGCCACGGCCAAACTCGGCGCATTCAAGGGCTTCCAAGATCAGGGCTTCCAGTTCCAGTCCCAAGGAGGACCGGGCGCGAACGTCGTCGTACCTGGCCTGGCGCCGATCCCGCTACCCGTCAACTTCGCCAACGGCGACGCTCTCATGTTCCTACTCGTCGATGAGAAACAGTTCTTGAGCATCATGCTCGGGAACACCCCCCTGGCAGGCTCCGTCAAAAACATGATCATCACAACCCAAGACGGTACCACCATCTACCTCATCCCGCCAACAGGCACACCAACACTCCTAACTCCCCCAACAACCCCACCGGCACCACCAACAGGTGGCACCCCCCCAGCCCCACCCAAATAAGTGCTCCACTACCTACCCACCTCCCCCCACGCGCACCCCGGCCCCAACGGGGTTGAAGAGACAACTCCTGTGCAAGTCCCCAAATGTAAATCCCCAAACCCCCGTCGCCCCTGCTCTATCACCCCAGCCCACACCCCACACAGACCCCCACCCCCACCCCAGCCGCAAGCCCCCCCCTCGGCCCCACCTCCACCCCCAGGCC
>JBKDDT010000030.1:0-14450 GCA_046339895.1 bacterium
TTTTTTAATGATACGGCGACCACCGAGATCTACACATGGACATTCGTCGGCAGCGTCAGATGTGTATAAGAGACAGCCCTTATACGCCCCCCACCCCCAAACTTGGCGCAATCCAACCCCACACACCGCAACTTCCCCAAACTCCCTCCTCTTGCCACCCCCCAACCCCCACGCTATCCTTGCCCCCCTCGGCACCATCCGAGGCCGATCCTCACCCTTTCCACGCCCAAAACCACCCTCCGGAGCCTCCCTTGTCAACCACCGGCACCATCACCCAGGTCATCGGCTCCACCTTCGACGCACAGTTCGCCGAGGACAAACTCCCGGCCATCTACAACGCCGTCAAAATCCAGGCTGACACACCCGCCGGCCACCTCAACCTCACAGGCGAGGTCCAGCAGCACCTCGGTGGCGGACGCGTCCGCGCCGTCGCCCTCGGCACCACCGACGGCCTCCGCCGAGGCATGAACTGCGTCGACACCGGCAGCCCCGTTACCGTACCCGTAGGCGAGGCCGTCCTCGGCCGCGTCTTCAACCTCCTTGGCGACCCCATCGACCGCGGCGCACCCGTCCCCGCAAGCGTCAAACGCAACCCCATCCACCGCGCACCACCCGAGTTCAGCCAGCTCAACCCCAAAACCGAGGTCCTCCCCACGGGCATCAAGGTCATCGACCTGCTCTGCCCCTTCGTCCGCGGCGGCAAAATCGGCCTCTTCGGCGGCGCGGGCGTCGGCAAAACCGTCATCATCCAAGAGATGATCGCTCGCGTCGCACGCAACTTCGGCGGCTACTCCGTCTTTGCCGGCGTCGGCGAACGCACCCGCGAGGGCAACGACCTCTGGCGCGAGATGAAAGAGGCCGAATACATCGACAGCACAGGAAAAAAATGCCACGTCATCGACAAGGTCGCCATGGTCTTCGGCCAGATGAACGAGCCACCCGGCGCTCGCCTCCGCGTCGCCCTCTCGGGCCTGACCATGGCCGAAAACTTCCGCGATGAGTCCGGCAAAGAAACCCTCATGTTCGTCGATAACATCTTCCGCTTCACCCAGGCCGGCTCGGAGGTCTCCGCGCTCCTTGGCCGCATGCCCAGCGCCGTCGGCTACCAGCCCACACTCAGCACCGAGATGGGCGACCTGCAAGAGCGCATCACCAGCACCGACAAAGGTGCCATCACCTCCGTCCAGGCCATCTACGTCCCCGCAGACGACCTGACCGACCCCGCACCCGCCACCGCCTTCGGCCACCTCGACGCCTTCGTCGTCCTCGCCCGCGGCATCGCCGAGAAGGGCATCTTCCCAGCCGTCGATCCCCTCGCCAGCACCTCACGCATCCTCTCGGCCGACATCATCGGCGAACGCCACTACCGCGTCAGCCGACGCGTGCAGATGACCCTCCAGCGATACAAAGACCTCCAGGACATCATCGCCATCCTCGGCGTCGATGAACTCAGCGAGGAAGACAAAAAAACCGTCCAGCGAGCCCGCAAGATCGAACGCTTCCTCAGCCAGCCCTTCTACGTTGCCGAGGTCTTCACAGGCTTCCCAGGCGTTACCACCTCCCTCGAAGAAACGCTCGACAGCTTCGAGCGCATCTGCGACGGCGAGGGCGACAACCTCCCCGAGGGCGCTTTCATGTACGTCGGCACACTCGACGACGCACGCAAAAAGGCCGAGAAGATGGCCAGGGGCTAAACCCTCACCCCTGCCGCACCCTCCGCTGGTCCACCCTGTCATCTCTCCTGCGCGTCAGAGCCCGCCCTCCCCGCCAGGGGCTCCTATTGTGTTGTTCCCGCGGTCTCGTGCATCACTTGCAACCGACCCCGGCATGTACAAAACCTCGCCCCGCTCCCCCGGCCTGATCCCAGGCCGGGCACAGAACGGGCAGTTTCAGGAGCTTTCACGATGGACGCAGCAACCACAACACAAGACCCCACCGCCATGCAACGCGAGATCGACCGCCTTAAGGCCGACATCTCCCGCCTGCGTGGCGACTTTGCTCACCTGGCCGAGGACGCCGTCCACGCCGCCAAGGTCGGCGCCTCTGAGGCCAAAGACAAGTTCGAGAAAACCGCCAAGGCCGCCGCCGCCAAGGGCCGCGAGTCCCTCGATGCCGTCGAGCACCAGGTCGCCGCCCACCCGCTCATCGCCCTCTCCACGGCCTTTGCCGTTGGCCTCGTCGTCGGGTTGGTCCTGACGCGCAGCAGAGACTAACCCGTGCAGAAGATCACCGAACTGGTCGTCCGCATCGCCGACCTCCTCGAGGCCGAGGGCCGGCTGCTGCGTGCCACCACCATGCGCCTGGCGACGGGCATCGCCCTGCTCATCATCGCCGCCTGCACGGCAGCCGTGGGCCTCATCTTCATCATCGCGGCGGTCTTCATCGCCGTCGCCGAGCGCGCCGGCACCGCCGCCGGTGCCGCAACTACTGGCCTGCTCGCCCTGGGCCTTGGAGGGCTGCTCGCATGGCTGGCACGCAAGACCGCACGCTGACAACCGTTGCCGAGGCCAAAGCACGCCTGCTCGAACTCGGCCAACGCCCTGCCGAACCGCAGAGCCTCCTGGGCAACCCCATCGTCCGCGCTGGCATCCTCCTGGCCGGGGGCGCGCTCCTCGGCCGGGCTTTCCGCAAACGCAGCAAGCACGCCCAGCCCAGCAAAGACCAGCCAACCAACTCAGGCACCGACCCCGGCCAAGCCTCCCCCCTCCGGCACATCGCCATGCAACTGCTCCTAGCAGCCGCCCCCCTGCTCATGAAGCACATCGCTGAATCTATCAGCAAGGCCAACGCCGCCAACAAGCAACACGACCCTCAAACACCCACGTGATTCATCTACCCGGGTACCCAAAACCCTACCCTCACTTAAAAATCAAAACACTCGGCGACACCAGCACCACCGGCTCCTTCTGCATCTGCATCAACGCCTGCGCACTGGCCGAAACCTGCCGGAAGTTCGCCTCTCCGATAAACGTCTTGGCCAACGCACCCATCTCCGCGAGCGGACCACCGACCATGGGCATCTGCCCGACCGGCGCCCGCCCTGACATCCCGCCGCCGTTGAACAGGTTCTCCATCACCTCTTGGAACGTCTTTGGTGCCGGGTAATCCATGATGTCATACTGACCATCCTTGAGCGTCAGGGTCTGTGCCAGGTCCCCTAGCGCCACCTCGATACCCCCAATGTTGTCGGCCATCTTCAGGTCGATCGCCTGGTTCCCGGCAAAGATCCTTCCCTCAGCCGTCTTGCTCAGGTCGATCCCCTTGCGACCGGCCGACACTCGCTTGGTGAACAGGTCGTATGTCTCGGTCATCTTGCCCCGCACCAGCGCACGGTCGGCCTCGCTCCACGGCGACACGCTCCCAAACATCCCCGCCCGCGGCCCCCGGCTGCGGGGCACCACGTTCATGTGCAGCTTCGCGTATGCACCCTCCAATGCCATCTTCCCACCCACAACACCAATCGACCCGACAATGCTCGACGGGTTGACGTAAATCTTGTCCCCAGACACGGCAATGTAATACCCGCCGCTGGCGGCCATCTCGCCGATGCTCACCCACACCGGCTTCTTGGCCGCCACGCGACGCACGCCCTGCCAGATGATCTCGCTGGCGATCGCGCTGCCGCCCGGCGAGTTGATGCGGATGACGACACCCTTGATCTTGTCGTTCTCCTCGATCTCACCGAGCGCACGCCGGATGGTCCGCGAACCGACCGAACCCTCACCGCCAAACAGCCCGCCGCCGGTGCTGTTGCCGTCCACGATTGCCCCATCAATATGCAGCACCGCCAGCGTGTCGCGCTTGGGCGTGTGCGTCGGGGTCTTCAAGAGGTTGCTAAAGAGCGTAAACGGATTGGCGGCCATCTCTTCGAGCTTCGCCTTGCTGTCGGGCAGGATGTCGCTGTCAAAGTCCACAGGCGACGTCCCCAGCGCTTTGCCGATCTTCGTATCCAAGTCCGGCAGGTCAACCTGTGCATCAATCAAACGGTCCTTGATAGCCTGCTCACCGCTGGCCATCCACGCACGTTCCATTGCGCTGTCGAGCTGCGCATCGCTCAGCCCACGCCCGCTCTTGAGCTTGCTGCGAAGGTTGCCGTAGATGCCGTCGAGCAGCGAGTTGATATTCTGGTCCCACTGCGGGCTGGGCTTGCTGTTGGCGAACATCTCCTGAGCGCCCTTGTAATCGCCGATCTGCACAAAGTCCGGCGTGATCCCCACCCACTTGAACGTGTCCGCCAGGAACATCTCCTCCATGTAAATCCCCGGCAGGCTCACCTCCCCACCCTGCTGCAGATAGACCTGATCGCAGAACGACCCGAGCGCCAGCGAAGCATTGTCATACCCCTCGGCGTACAAGAAAACCTTCTTGCCCGCATCACGCACACCCTTGATCGCGGCCCCGAGTTCCTCAACGTTCGTCTGCGTCAACTCCGCATCCTTCAGCCGAATCGCCAGCCCGGCATAGTCGGCATCAGTTGCCGCGAGGTTGATCGCATCGAGCACATCGCGCAACGTCGTCCCCTGCGCAATCCCACCCAGACCGACAGACCGCACACGCTCGCCCAGGCTCCCTTGCAGTTCGATGAACGCGACGGTCGTCGCTTTGTTCGCTTTCGCGCCTTTGGCCTGCGCGTGCGCCGCACCATTGGTCGCAGCCCCCTGTGCCAGCACCGACCCGGACAGCAGGCACGTTGCCAGCGCAGCCGAGCAGAACACACGCACGCCAACACGACTGAGAAGTTTGGAACCAAAGGGAGTGGTCATGGTCGAGCCTTTCATGGTTTACAGGTGCTTCGGGCACACAGGTCGCACAGAAGATCATCCTAGCAGCACGCACACCAACCCCGCACGGCGGGTCGGCAGCACATTGTTCCATGTGGAACAATCCAGGTTGCACGCGTTTACACCCCAAAATCCAGCATCGACGCAACTTTACGACCAGCCGCGACCATCAGCCACCAGACATCAAAAACCACAACCCCTTCTGACACCCTCTGCTCCTCCCGTTTCTGCATAAGCGCCCTGGGCAGTTCTGTAGTTCAAGCGGGAATCAGCTGTACCCCAACTGATCCAGATCATCTTCATCGAGCCCGAAGTGGTGCCCGAGTTCGTGCAGGAGTGTGATCTTGATCTCTTCGCGCACGCGTGCGTCGGCATCGGTGCCGTCCCAGCCTCCTGCCGCGTCGACGATCGGGGTTCGAAAGAGGTGGATTTGTGTTGGCATTTCGGGTGGGGCTTGGATATCTTGCTCGGTGAGCATTCGGCCTGTGTGCAGGCCGAGGATTTCGTCGTCGGCGTCTTCGATGATCCCGTCGCGCAGGAGTTCTTGCAGCAGAGCCGGGCTGGGCTGGTCCTCGATGATGACGGGGATTTGGTGCAACGACCGTCGGGCTTGGTCGGGGAGGTCTTTGGTCAGTTCGCGGACGATGGCATCAAAGCGGGCTCGCAGTTCGGGGGTCATACCTTGGCTCCCTCTGCAAGAGAAGCCGACAGGCTGGCGGGTGTGAGCACGGCATCGAGGCTCGGGCCTGGGGTGATGACCGAGCGGGCGATCCGGACCGCATCGACAAGCCCGCCGAGGAGGCCCAATGTCAGCAGGATCGAGCCGATGAGGACCATCGCTGCGCCGGCGATTCCCATGCCTGTATAAGGCATCCCCGAGCCGACGCTGGCCAGGCCGAGGCCGTCGCCGAGGAAGACGACCGCGACGGCGGCGGCGATGGCGACCATGGTTTGGCGGTCGACGCGCCCGGTGCGTATAGCCAGTGAACGCGCCACCAGCGCGCGGGCGACGGGGCGGATGAGCACGATGATGAGCAGCCCGAGCACCCAGGCGGACCAGCGGTGGAGCGTGCGGTCGGGCGCAGGCTCCCAGAAGGTATCGACCTGCCAGCCTCCGGTGGCGTGCGAAGCGATGGTGCCGAGTTTGAGGGCCAGGATGCCCATGGGGACGTGCAACGCCGCACCCAGCAGTATGCAGGCGGTCATCCAGCGCGGGATCAACCTGTGTGGCCGGCAGATGCAGAGGGTGCCGAGGCCGGCGGTCCAGATCAGCAGGGCGACAACCAAGCCCCAGCGTTCTTGGAAGCCGGGCATCGGCGTTGGGGTGCTCCAGTTGACGATGATCTGCACGAGCGCGGCGAACCAGCACGCCAGCACGGCCAGCAGCATCCCGCCGACCCAGACGACCAGCCCGAGTGCGACAAGCCACGGGAAGCGGATGGGTGTGAGTTCGGCGGCGCGTGGATCGACGCGAGCGAGGATGGTGGCGCGGATAGCGGTGCCACACTCGGGGCAGAGGCCGCGGATCGAGATGCCACGCAGGTCATACCTGCAGACGACGCACGGCAGCGGCCCGGCGAGGACGCGTTCGAGGCGCTCGGCGATGGCGATGGAGTTGAGGTAAGCCTGCGTGTCGGGATCAGGACCGGCTATGGCTGGGTCTTGGCCGATTGTCTGTTCTGGTGGGTCCTCTGGCATCGCAAGGGCAAGGATAGCGGGAAGGGTGGGGGGGGGTGGGGGAGAGTGTGTGAGTGCGTTCCTACCGTCGCACGCGGCCCCGTGGCGGAACGGCAGACGCAGCGGACTTAAAATCCGCGGCCCGTAACTGGGCGTGTGGGTTCAACTCCCACCGGGGCCATTGGTTGGTTGCAGGAGGGGAGTGGGTGGTGGCCCCGTGGCCGCGCATAGGATGGTTGATCGGGGACATACGAGGGACGCACCATGGCAGGGATCAAGAACACGGCGTTTGGTAAGAGCAAGGACAAGTTTGCGCCGGTACCGCCTGGGAACACTCTTGCGCCGTCGGGCAAGCCGCTGGATGGGCCTGGGATCAAGGGTGCGCCGGTGGCTAAGCCGTTGGGTGGGGCATCGCCGGTGCGCAAGGGTGGGTTTAAGACGCGGAAGGGTTGAGGTGTCGCGGCGGGTAGGTTTGGTGGCTGCTAACCTGCTGGCCTATGTCTTCATCGCACGAACCGAACCGGCCGGAGTTGGACCCTGTAAACCCGTCATTGATCGACCCGGCTAAGGGGTCCAGTGCGCCGCCGGAGTCTGTTACGCATAAGCGTGCGGATGACCCGGCGATTCTGGCCGCGCTCGATGGGCTGCTGGTGCAGGTTGGGGGGAAGGTTGATTCATCGCACGGGAGGTACGTCAAGGATTTGCTGGTCAATGCGTTGAAGTTGATACCCGACGGTCGGAGCACGGGGGAGTTGAAGCTGATCACGGGTGCGGTCAAGGAGTTGCGGTACGCGTTCCGCATTTTTGGCGAGTATCCCGAGCCGCACAAGGTAACGATCTTCGGCTCGGCACGGACGCCCAAGGACCACCCGGATTATGCGTTGGCGGTAGAGTTTTCAAGGCTGATGGGTGAGCGTGGGTGGATGTCGATCACCGGGGCGGGTGGGGGGATTATGGAGGCTGGGCTGGCGGGGCCTGGTCGTGAGAAGTCGTTCGGGGTGGGGATCAGGCTGCCGTTTGAGCAGACGACCAATCAGGTGATCGCCGGTGATAGTAAGTTGATGGTGTTCCGGTATTTCTTTACGCGGAAACTAATGTTTGTAAGTCAGGCGGAAGCGGTGGCGCTGTTTCCTGGTGGTTTTGGTACGATGGACGAGGCGTTTGAGACGTTGACGCTGATCCAGACGGGCAAGGCGGCGATGCTGCCGGTGGTGATGCTGCAGGGTGAGGGGGTGACGTACTGGAACCAGTTTGACCGGTTTATTCGCGAGGACCTGCTTGCACGGGGGTGGGTGGGGGAGGATGATTTGTCGCTGTATAAGTTGTGCGCAACGGCGAAGGAGGCGGCGGACCACATCGAGGGGTTCTATCGCGTGTACCACTCGTCGCGGTATATCAAGGATGATCTGGTGATTCGGCTCAAGAGGGTGCTCAGCGATGCGGACGTGGCGGGGCTGAACAAGCGGTTTGCGAGTTTGATCAAGCCGGGGGGGTTGGCGATGCACATGCGCGGGCCGTTCCCGGTGGAGGACGACCATCTGGGGCTGCCGAGGTTGGTCTTTACGCACACGCGGCACGCATATGGGAAGGTTCGGCAGTTGATTGATGCGATTAATGCGTGCGGGGGGTGAGGGGTAGAGAGGATCGCCGAGATGCGACGGGTGGGTCGGCCCTCCGAGCCGATCGTCTTATGTTTTTTGGTTACACAAGCAATAGCCAACCCCACTCCGACCCATCCCCTGGGGGGAGGGGTTGTGAGGCATGCTATGAGCTTGGCTGCAAGAACCCGAGGTGCAGCTCGGCGTGGCGGAGGTGCAGATTGAGCCAGTCTTGCTGGCTCATTTTGCCGAAGACGGGGTGGCGTGGTGGGAAGTTGCCTTGGTTGAGGCGTTGGACGGCTGCACGGAAGCGGGTGAGGCCTTCATCGAGGGTGGCAGGGGCGTCGCCGTGGGTGCCTGTGGGGGCGCCGGGGAGTTTGGCGCCGGGCTTGGGGGTGCTGGTGATGAGTTTATTCTTGATGACCGGGCCGAGGAGTTTGACGAACCAGGGCAGTGGGGGGGCTTTGTCGGGTTGGTCGATGGCTTCGATCCACCAAGCGAGGTGGGAGAGGGTCTGGCCGGGGGTCCAGTTGCCAAGGGTTTGGAGTTTGCCGGCGCGTGAGGAATGGGCGATGCGCTCGGCCTCGGCGAGGGCCTGGTCGGGGGTTTGGAAGTGGAGCGTCCGCAGGCGGACCTTGGCGGTGTTGATGGGCATGGTGCAGTATATTCAGGATGGGTGTTATGTACGAGCGGCGACAATCTGCCCGGACCTGGCGGGGACGTAGATCTGCACGGACTGTTTCATCTCATCCCAGGGTTGGGCTTGTGCGGGGTAGGTGTGCCCGGGGGTAACGAGGGCGTGGCCGCCGAAGGGTTGGGCGTCTGTGTCGAGGATGGTGGTGAACGCTGCAGTGGGTGTCGATGGTGAGCCGGGCACGCCGATGCGCCAGTCTGTGAAGCTCATGGTCGGGTGGAGGTTGACGGCGAGGATGAGGTTTGCCCGCTCGGCGACGATGCGCTTGCCGAGTTCATCGCACTGCATCAGGCGTGCGCGTGGGCTGGCGAGTAGGTGGTGCTGCTCGTCGAGCTTTTGGAGGGCCAGGTCAAAGCGAGCGAGTTCTTCGTAGTGCAGGTCGGGGTTGTCGGCCAGGGACCACTGCCGGCGTGCGTATGTGTAGGAGAAGTCGTTGCCCTGGCGTGGGAAGTCGACCCACTCGGGGTGGCCGAACTCGTTGCCCATGAAGTTGAGCCAACCCTCGCCGCCGACGAAGAAGGTGAGCAGGCGGATGAGTTTGTGTAGTGCGAGGCCGCGGTCTATGACGAGGCTCTGGCTGGCCTTGTTCATGTGTGTGTACATGGCCGAGTCCATGAGGCGGAAGGCGAGGGTTTTGTCGCCGACGAGGGCCTGGTCGTGGCTCTCGGCGTAGGCGATGTGCTTCTCGCTGTCGCGGCGGTTGCTAAGTGTGTGGAAGAGTTCGCCCATGGACCAGGCTTCATCGGGGCGTTCTTTGAGGAGTTTGATCCAGTAGTCGGGGATGCCCATGGCCAGGCGGTAGTCGAAGCCGAAGCCCCCTTCGCGGACGGGTCGCGCGATGCCGACCATCCCGGAGACGTCCTCTGCGATGCAGACGGCGTCGGGCTTGACGGCGTGTGCGACCTCGGTGGCCAGGGCGAGGTAGGCGGCGGCGTCGTGGTCGATGTTGGGGCCGAAGTAGTCGTCGTAGGAGGTGAAGGTTTTGCCCAGGCCGTGGTCGTGGTAGAGCATGCTCGTTACGCCGTCGAAGCGGAAGCCGTCGACGCGGAACTCTTCGAGCCAGAAGCGGACGTTGCTCAGGAGGAAGCGGAGGACCTCGTGCTTGCTGTAGTCAAAGAGCATCGAGTCCCAGGCGGGGTGGATGGAGCGTGGCGGGGCGTGGAAGTAGTGGTGGTCGGTGCCGTCGAGGGCGTTGAGGCCCTCGACGGTGTTTTTGACGGCATGGCTGTGGACGAGATCAAGGAAGACCTTCAGGCCCAGAGCGTGCGCGGCGTCGACGAGGCGTTTGAAGTCCTCGGGCAGGCCGAAGCGAGAGGAGACGGCAAAGAAGTTGCTGACGTGGTAGCCGAAGGAGCCGTAGTAGGGGTGCTCTTGCACGGCCATGAGCTGCACGCAGTTGTAACCGGCGCGGGCGATGCGGGGGAGGACGTCGCGGGAGAACTCGGCAAAGGTGCCGACGCGCTGGGCCTCGAGGGCCATGCCGATGTGGGCCTCGTAGATGCGTGGGGCGGCGGTGTGCACGGGGTTTGCGTGCTGGAACTGGAAGGGCGGCGGGAGCCAGAGGCGGCCGGTGGCGTTGCTCCCGTCGGGGTCGAAGGTAACGCGGCGGATGTATGCGGGGATGCGGTCTTGACCTTTGGAGTGGGCGTTGACGACGTGGACCTTGACGCCCGAGTCGTGGGTGAGGCGTTTGGCGTAGGTGTCGTCTGGGAGGAACAGGGCCCATACGCCGAAGGTGTCGCGGAGCATGGGGTTGGCGGCGCGGTCCCAGTTGTTAAAGTCGCCAATGAGGCTCAGGCGTGCGGCTCCGGGCGCCCACTCGCGGTACCAGAGGCCCGGCTTGCCCAGGTGCGCGCCACGCGTGAAGCCGAGGTAGTGGTGCCCGGTGGCAAAGTCGGCCAGGGAGGGAACGCTGAGCGTGATCGCGTTCTTGACGCGGCGGTAGTTGTCGCAGCGGCGCGCCAGGGCACCTGCATATGGGGCGAGCCAGGGGTCCAGGGCGATCAGGGGTGCGCCGTCGTGGGGGATGCCCGACGGTTGGCCAGCGGTGTTGCTCGGTGGGCTGCTCACGCCTGTAGCCTAGACGAGCGGGGGTGTGGGTGCGGGGTGAAGTTTTTGCGGGGCACAGAGCAGTGGGGGGGCGGTCAACCCGCTAGGGCTCGAGCGATCGACTTAGCCAGGTCGGTGCCGGCTGCGTTGTCAAGTTTGCTTGCGGGCCAACCGATCCCCAGCCCGCGTGAGGGGTCGGGCTTGGGGATGATGTGAAAATGCACGTGCATAACGGCTTGGTGCGCACCGCTCCCGTTGTTTTGGAGGACGTTGTAGGCGTTGCAGCCGGTGGCTTTGCAGACGGCCCGGCACAGGCGTGGGAGCAGGCGGCCGATGGCCGCGGCGGAGTCGTCGCTGAGTTTGTCGAGCGTCTCGGCCGGTTCGGTGGGGATGACGAGGGTGTGCCCCGGGGCGATCGGGTTGATATCGAGCATCGCCAGGACGTGGGAGTCTTGGTAGACTTTGTGGCAGGGGATCTCGCCGAGGATGATGCGTGTGAAGATGCTGGGCATGACCGAGCGTAGGGGTTGGGATGGGGGTGCGGGCAGTGGCAATAGGGAATGGGCAATGGGCAACAGGCGCGTTGGTGTGTGTGGGGGTTTGTTGTTTTATTATGTTTGGGGTTGTTGGCGGGGGCGGCTGGGGTGCCGTGGGGGGCGTATCATCGCGGGTGTGGTGGGGCGGTGAGGATTGTTTGATAACTGGGGCCGATATGGTTTCGACCGAGCGTGTGACGCTGCGGGTCGCGTGTCGTGGAGCATGAAGGCCACGTAAAAATCATGCACACAATAGTTGCCAATAACAACTACGCTCTCGCTGCCTAATTTTAGGTAGCATGTCCTGGCTGGCTCGGCCCGTGGCCGGCCAGGGCACATGCAACGGGCTGGTCTTGGTGGGGCGAGCCCGGCAACCAAGATGAGATGCACCGGGTTCTTAGGAACGAGGCCAGCCTGCCGAGGGCGTGCCCGGACTGAATGCAAATCATCGGATACACACGTAGAAGCTTGCAGCCGACCGTCTTGGCACGGGGGTTCGATTCCCCCCGGCTCCATTCTTCCGAAACTCCGGGACTTGCGGAAACGAGCCGCAAGTCCCGCCAACTTTGCGGGTTGGCTGCGGAGTTCCGCGCTTCAGCGGGATCCGCGCCATTCCCCTGTTTCTGCTCGTTTCCGGCCCCATCCGACGCCTTCCGCCGCTTCGCCTCGGCAAGCATGGTCTTCACGTTGCCGCAATGCGTCCGGATGGCCGCCTCGGAGAGGCCGAGGTCCTTGAGCGACCGCCGCCTTGCCGTCGCGTCCTCGGCGGTGATCTTCCGCAGCGACTTGTCCTTGTCGGAGAACGCCAGCAGTTTCGTCTCCGTCTGCCGGAGTTTGCGGGTGCTCTCGGGCTTGAGGTCGTCCTTCCGCTTGGCAATGTACCGCTCAACCAGCGTGCCGATGGTGGCGCTCTGCCGCTCGGGCACGAGGCCGACCGCCGGGAGTTTGACGTACAGGCGATCCTCCAGCGACGAGAGCCAACGCGAGGTATCGTCGGTTGGCGAGTGCCCGTGCAGCGCGGCCGCGGCGAGGTCCTCGACGCGGACCTTGAACGCCTCGGCGTAGCGTTTGGCGACCTGGCCGAGCGTGATGTGCCGCGGGTTGCCCGCGGCGTCGTGGAAGGTGATGAACCGGCTGCCGTTTTTGCGGGTCGTGATGCTCGCCATCGGGGCGGACCTCCGTGTCGCCAGTCAGGCTCAGACGGGCCGAGTGTCAAGCGGAACTGGGGCATTCGGGCGGAATGTGGGCGGAATCACGCGCCGCGCGGCGGGGCTGTGCCGCCTGACGCCGACAAAACCGACGGAACCCCGGCCGGTTGGCCACCGGTGGCGTTTGGGGTCGCCGTGGGCGGGGATGTGTCGGAGGCGGGGACGTGTTGCCCGCAGGACGAAGCGCCGCGATGGCCGCCCGCCACGCGGGCCGGGCGCGGACCACGACCAGTCGCCATGTTCGGCCTTAGCCAGAGCGTCCAGTTCCGCCTCGGCATCCGTCGCCCGCGCCAGCGAGCGGAGGCGCTGCCAGTCGCGGATGCTGACCGAGCCGCCGTGGCGTGCGATGAGGGCGAGGTGGCGGCGAACGGCGCGCTGCTCCGCAGGCTCGGTGATGCTGAGCCGCGCGTGGCGCTCCGACGCGGCGAGGTAGTCGGCCCACGCGATGGCGGCGGCCATCGTGTCGGCGTCGATGCGCGGCGCATCCTTCGGCGTGCCCGCTCGCCCCCACGTCGCCAGCGCGTGCAGCGTGAGCGCGATGCGCAGCGAAAGGCCGCACTGTTTGCCCCCCATGCGCGACGCTCGGCCAGGTCGCCAAAGCCCAGCGCGGCCTCGGTCCGCAGTTGGAAGGCGTGGTAGAGCTCATCAGCCTCCGGCGCGAGCGCGATAACGGCGGGGCCGGTGTCGGGATCTTCGCTCGGCTCGAACGACAGCAGGCGCGTGAGCGCGGCCTGCCACTCCGCGCGGACGGATGCTCGCACCGGCTCGGGCCGCACATCGCGCATGCCGACGAGGTCTGGCGGGGCGATGACAGCGAATCGGGCGAGCAGGCCACGCCCCTCGGCCTGCGGGTCGCACCACACCGCTTCGACTGCCGCCCGCTGCACGCACAGCGCCACCGCGAGCGCCGGGCGGTCAATCACATCGGAGGTACGCCCGACCCGCTGCGAGCGGATGGGATCGCCCGCGTGCCCTTTCAGCATCGCGCCGTAGTTCCGCACGCCCGAGTACCGGCCCTGCACGATGTCCAGCGCGTCGCCCTCGGCGCTGGCGAGCAGCGCCCGGCCGTGGTTGTCCTTCATCTGTCGCACGAGCGCTTCCGGCGTTGGCTCGCTTGCCAGCAGCGCCGGCGCGGTCGGCACGGGCGTCGCTTCCATCTCCTGGGCGAGCCGGATCGCCTCACCTTCGACGACGGCCCGCTTGAACGGGTCGGCCACCTTGCCCGCCTGGTCTCCGATCGCGCGGATACGGCGCTCGGTGATGCGGTGCCGCTGAGCCGCTGCGGCGATGACGGGCCGCATCTCTCGGCCCTTGTCGGCCTCCCACTTCAGGATCGGCCGCAGCAGTTCCGCGAGCACGGCTGACTTGCGCGTGCCCGGTTCGGAGAGCACCAGCGCCCACAGCGGGGCGGGCTCGATGTGATCGCCATGCCCGCGGACGCACGCGACGTTGCAGATGCACGCCGACGCGACCGCCAAGCCCAGCAGGGCAGCCATGTCCGGCGGCGTCTGCGTCGAGCCGGCCAAGTCGGCGAAGTAGTCGCTAATGTCGCCGGTGCCGGCAGGGAACAGCGTGGCGAGGTCAAACGCTGGGCGCTCTTCCGGCTTGTCGTCCGCAGGTGCGTCCGGTGCGACCGGCTCGGCCGCCACGGCCAGGGCGTCGATCTTTGCCTGTACCACCTCGGCATCGCCGCCCTCAATCGCCACCACATCAACGAGGTCGCCCCCGGGTGGAACAGCGGTCCAGTGCGCGGCGAGCCGCACCACGCGGACTTCCTGTGCGCCAGCGGCGCGGCAGAGGCGTGTGACCTCATCGGCGTAGGCCTCACCCGCGGCATCGTGGTCGGGGAGGATCACCGCGACCTTGCCCTTCATGACGGACCAGTCGGACTTGCCCGCCGCCTTGCT
>JBKDDT010000031.1:0-21501 GCA_046339895.1 bacterium
GCCGTGTGTGGGGGTGCGGGGGGTGGGCTTGTTGGTGCGGGGCGGTTGCTTGGTCTTGGGCGCAGGTGGGGCGCTGGTGGGGCGCTGGTGGGGGCACGGGAAAGCTGCCGATATCATCGGACTTCTGGGGGGTGGGCTTCATGGGGTTGGGGGTGGGTTGGGGGTAGCCGGGGGGCGCGTGTGGGGGTTATCGGTGCCGGGGAGCGTTAGCGCCTGACGACGACCTGGTTGGTGATTTTGATCTTTGGCTCCCCTTTGGCCAGGATTTCGGACAGTGTTTGCAACTCCGCAGCGGTGCGGACAGAGCCTGAGACCAAGAGGGTGCCCTGGTCGTCCGGCCGCATCTGCACTCGGCTAAAGACGTACTCATTTGCGGCAAGATGCTTGTCGATGCTGTGCATGAAGAGGGTCACTGGGGTTGTATCCGGCTGGACCTGCGGCGGCGGGCGGAACTGGATGGCGATGAGCACCAGGGCGGCCAGCAACGAAACCACGATGAAGATAAGTTTCATCTTCTTTGCACGGCCGGGGTGCTTGGGCTTTTGTTCAGGGGGAAGCATCCGAGGCTCCAGGGATGAGTGAGGGGTTGGCGAATAGGAGAAGGCCATCGGATGATGGCTTCTTCTCTTGGCGAGAGTTGAAGACAGGCGCGCTCTCAGTTGGGAGCGACCCAGGGCGCGGTGCCTCTTGCACGCCATTCCCAGAGGGGGTGGGTCGCGTTGTCGGCCCACTTGCGCATGTCGCGGAGGTCTGCGATGTCCTGAATGTCTGAGTGCCCGTCGGCGTAGGCAACCACGGCCCTGCCGTCGTGGCGGAAGTCTACGTGGCCGAAATCGCCCGGGAGGCTGGCGGGGTTCCACTTATTGGTGGTGGTCCATGCCTGACCAGCGGTGCCTGCAAAGCGTGACCGGAGCGGGTTACCAACATTGGGTGGAGTAACGAGCCAGTAACCAGGAAGAACTTTTTGGTTCGAGGTAGTAGGGTTGGCAATGTTGGCACCCCAGGTACTCCATCCGATTTGCCGCACGTCCCCAGCTCGTGCTGATGTCATCGAGATCAGCCGGGAGGCGTAGCTGACGTCTGAGAGCCGGCGGACGTAGAAGTGCCCATTGACCGCGTTGGAGGTCTGCCAGTCGGGAGCAAGTGACGAGCCACCGTTGCCCCTGTAAGCCCCCTGCTGGTAGGAGCCGCCGAAGAAGACCCCGTTGCGCCCGAAGGACGGGTGGTAGCTGAAGGCCGTTTGGGACGCTGTGGTATCGTGATTTGTTGCACCGGAACTGTCGATGTACCCGCCATTCTTGGGCCGGCTGACGAAATCGTAGTAGGTATTTTTATCGACCATCAGTGCCTGCAGGGGGACCTGTGCAAAGGAATAGAGGTGCATGGTCCAGGGCTTGACGCACGAGCCACCCATCGATATCGAGGTGGTGATAAAGGGGTCCGAGGGGCGCATGGTGTATTGTGGTGGTGTGCCCCAGTCCTGGTGGACCCAGTACCACGCCGGGCCGCTGGGGACGATGAAGTCCTTGTAGTCAGAGGCGTAGGCGATGTTGCCGCGTTCGACGCCGGCGCTTTCGACCATTTCTCGGGTCATGACGGCGGCCTTCTTGGCCTTGGCCAGGGCCGGCAGCAGGATCGCCACCAGCAGGGCGATGATCGCGATGACAACCAAGAGTTCAATGAGTGTGAAGCCAAGCGAGTGCTTGTTGCCAGTAGTTGCGTGGCGCATGGGGGGCTCCATTTTTTATTCTTTGCCGGGGACTTGGTGAAGGCGAGGCCGAGAACCGGGACGCCTGTGTGGGAGCAGAATCTGCCGCAGAGTGTACCTGCGTGCGCGGTCCGGCACGGATAGTGCGTGCCGGGAGGCAGTTATAGGTTTTATAGACATCGGCGTACGATTCCAGCCCGGAATGGATTTGGAGGCAAAAAAATTGAAAGTTAGTAGCCCCTGACTTCGATCAATACCGTACAAAGCACAATCAAGATTGAAGATGGAGGCCTGCTCGGGGGATTGTGAATGACTTGTGGATAACTCGGCTGGGGTGTGGGGAATCGGTTTGTGGGCGATGGTCAAGGGTGTGCGGGCTTTGGTGTTGGGCGTTTAGTGGGCGGTGTTGCGTGGGGGTTGAGTGCGGATTGCTTGGCGTTGTGCTTTGCCTGCCGTGGTGGGTAAACTGTTTGCGATGGCGGATGCTGCACAATCGAGGGCTGGTGTTGGTGGGGAGACGATCCTGCGTGTGCGGGGGTTGGTCAAGCGGTTTGATGGGCGTGCGGTGCTTGATGGGGTTGATATGGAGGTGGTCCCTGGGGAGACGCTGGTGATCATGGGTGGTTCGGGGTGTGGCAAGAGCACGCTGTTGCGTTGCCTGATCGGGTCGATCAAGCCGGACGCGGGGTCGATCGAGATGTTTGGGCGCGACCTGTGCACGCAGAGCGAGGCGGGGCTTGACGAGTTGCGCAAGCAGTTTGGGATATTGTTCCAGTCCGGAGCGCTCTATAACAGCATGACGGTTGGTGAGAACGTGGCGTTGCCGTTGCGTGAGCACACGTCGTTGGACGAGGGGATGATCGAGACGATCGTGAAGATTAAGCTCGAGCAGGTGGCGTTGCGTGAGCACGCTGACAAGTTCCCGGGGCAGTTGTCTGGGGGGATGAAAAAGCGTGCGGGTCTGGCGCGTGCGATGGTGCTGGACCCGAAGATTTTATTTTACGACGAGCCGAGCGCGGGGCTGGATCCGGTTACGGGTGCGGAGATCGACAGGTTGATCGTGGACCTGTGCAAGGGGCTTGGGGTGGCGAGCATTGTCGTTACGCACGAGATGGACAGCGCGTTTACGATCGCCGACCGTATGTTGATGTTGGACAAGGGTCGGGTGCTGCGTGTGGCCGAGCGTGGGTGGTTTGAGAAGTTGCGTGGGATGCCCGAGGTGGAATCGGCGGGGCTGGCCGAGAGCGAGAGGATCATCCGGCAGTTCCTTCGTGGGGACGCGACAGGGCCTCTGACGGAGCGTCGCGGCGGGAGCAGTTACGCGGAGGACTTGCTGGAGCCTTGAAGGATTGAGGGTGTGCGGGTGATGCTGGTGGGTGCTAGTGTGGGCCGTTATGAAGAGCACGTCGAACAACTTTGTGGCCGGTCTGTTTGTCATCGGCGGTGTGGCCGGGTTTGTGCTCATCGTGCTGTTGTTGTCGGGGGTGCGTTTGTGGGGGGGGTCGCAGGTGCCGTACACGGTGCGTTTCACGCTTGAGCAGGGGGCGTCGGGGTTGAAGCCCGGGTCGCTGGTGCGTGTGGGTGGCCAGCGGGCCGGGGCGGTGACGAGCGTGCAGTATGTGTTGGACGCGTCGACGCAGTCGCCCATGGCGGTGGACGTGGTGGTGGGGTTGGACGCGTCGATCGTGTTGTTCAAGGACGCGATGCCGCAGTTGGAGTTGCCGCTGCTGGGGACGGTGAGCACGCTGAATATTTCGTTTACGGGCACGCCTGGCGCGGGGCGGCTGGAGCGTGGGGGGACGCTCACGGGGATGATCGCGCTGCCGCCGTTTATGTCGCAGGCGGGTTTCGGCAACGAGCAGCGTGCGCAGGTGCAGCAGATCATCCGTGGTGGTGCGGCCCTGATTAGCGATGGGCAGAGGCTGTTTACCCGCCTGAACACCGAGAGCGACCCGCTGCTGCGCGACATCACCGAATCGGTGGCGAACGTTAAGCGGATCACCGCGGACATCCAAGCGCGAGTGGGGGACTGGTCGCCGAAGATCACCAGCACGCTGACGAACGCCGAGAAAATATCCGCTGACATCGAGGGTTCGCGCAAGCTCCTCGACGACGGGCTGAGCCGAGCGCGTGAGTTGATCGACACGGCACAGGCGGTGGTGCGTGACAACCGCCCGCGGATCGACAGCACGATCAGGAGTGCCGATGAACTGTTGTCCAAGGCGAACGGGGAGTTGTACAACCAGGTGCAGGGGGTGCTGGAGGACGGGCGTAGGGGTTTGCGCGAGTTTGCCGAGGCGGGCCAGCGGGCCAACACGCTGATGGCCGAGGCAGCACCGGAAGTGAGGTTGACGGTTGCCAACGCGTCGCTGGCGAGCAACCAGCTCAAGCTGCTGATCGCGGAGGTTCGTCGCAACCCGTGGCGGCTGCTGTATCAGCCTGGGAAGAAGGAGCTGGAGGCGGAGTTGGTCTACGAGGCGAGCCGGAACTATGCCCAGGCCGTGGGGGAGTTGCGGGGCGTGAGTGCTTCGCTCGATGCGGTTGCCGGCGCGGGTGATGACCCGCAGACTCGGCAGCGTGCGATCGAACTGCGCGAGCAGTTGACCGGGAGTTACGACCGCTACAAGCAGGCGGAGGACGCGTTTTTGAAAATCCTGCTCGGGCAGGAGAAGAAGTAGGTGCTTGTGCAGCGGCGGTGTGCGTCGCGTGATGGAGCCGGGTGAGCGTGCGTGAGAACGACCTGCATGACGTGCTTGCTGGGCTTGGCCCGTGGCCGGGGCACGTGGTGGTTGGGCCTGGGGATGATTGTGCCGTGCTTGCGGGTGGGGGTGGGGGTGCGGGTGGTGGCGTAACGATCGCGACGGTCGATCAGGTTGTCGAGGGTGTGCACTTCGCACCCGGCGAGGACCTGGACCTGGTCGCCCGCAAGTGCATCGCGCGGAGCATCTCAGACATCGCGGCGATGGGGGGCGCGCCCCGATGGTCGCTGGCGACGGGTGCGATCCCCGCTGCGATGACGCACGATGATGCCAAGCGGCTGCTGCTGGCTGTGCACCGGTGGGGCCGGCACTGGGGTTGCCCGGTCGTCGGCGGGGATATCACAGGCACCAGCGGGCCGCTGGTGGTGAGCGTTACGGCTGTGGGCGTTGTCGAGCACGCACGGGGGGCGGTGTTGCGCTGCGGGGCCAAGCCGGGCGACGGGGTGTATGTAACAGGCCGGCTCGGCGGGAGCCTTGCGAGCGGCCGGCACCTGCGCTTTGAGCCGAGGGTGGCCGAGGGCGCGTGGCTGGCCCAGACGCTCGGCACGCGTCTGCACGCAATGATGGACCTATCCGACGGCCTAGGGATCGACGGCACACGCCTGGCCCGCGCCAGCGGCGTTCGGCTGGTGCTCGATGCAGCCGCGCTGCCCATGCACGAGGGCGTGGCGGGTTGGCGCAACGCGGCGGGGGACGGGGAGGATTACGAACTGCTCTTTGCCGCGGGCGGCGAGGTGCCGAGCGCCTGCGGCACAACAGGCACGGCGATCACGCGGATCGGGACGGTGCAGGAGGGGGATGGTTGCGTGATCGTGGCCGGGGGTGTGGAGTTTGAGGGTGGTGGGTTGGGGTGGGAGCATGGGGGGTGAGGGGGGGCCATGAGATAGGGGCCTGTCTTCGCCCCGATGGGGCGAAGAGAGGTGGCTTTCTCTCTGGTCGGCGTGGTCAATGGCTTTGCCAAGTGGGTTGGGGGCGCGTGCCGTGGTGGGGTGGGGGTGGGGGAGGGTTGCGCGTGGCCGCTAATGTTCCCCCATGCACGTGCCGTTGACGATCCTGACGAGCAGCGCTGAGGAGACCGAGCGTCTGGCGGAGGTTGTCGGGCGGGTGGTGGGGGTTGGGGATGTGTTGTTGCTGGAGGGGGAGCTTGGCGCGGGCAAGACGGCGTTTGTGCGTGGGCTGGCCGGGGGGCTCGGGCATGATCGGCGGGTGGTTTCTAGCCCGACGTTTGTGGTGCTCAACAGGTACGTGGCACAGGGTGCGATCACGCTGGTGCATATGGATGCGTATCGCTTGAGCGGGGTGGATGAACTTGAGACCGTGGGGTGGGAGCATGTGGTCGATGCCGATGGGGTGCTGGCGGTGGAGTGGCCGAGCCGGGTTGGGGATCGGCTCGGCGAGATCGACCCCCGGCGTGTTGCGCGGGTGTTGCTGGAGCACACGGGGGAGGAGTCGAGGCGCATCACGATCGCGCCGCCTGAGAACTGGACGAGGCGGCCGGGGTTTGGCGGTCTGCTGACGCTGGCTGGCCGGAGGGTGGCGACGACGTGCCCGGCGACGGGCGTGCCGGTGTCGACGGACTCGCCGAGCTGGCCGTTTGCGAGCGAACGGGCACGCCTGGCGGACCTGCACCGGTGGTTGACGGGTGGGTATGTGGTGTCGCGGGAGTTGCAGGAGGGGGACGAGCAGGGGTGAGTGGGGGGGTAGAAAAGTGGCATAGGTTCAGTGTGGCAAAGGTGCAGCGTGGTGGTGGCCCTGAAACGTTGCCACTTTGCCACTTCTTCTCTGGGGAGGGGTTCGTGGGTGTGGCTGCTATAATCGGTGGCTCTGGGTGCCGGCGCGTTCGTGCCGGGGCTGCGGGGGCGTTTGGAGGCTTTGGTTATGGGTGGTATATCGCCGATCTTTGTGGTCCTGCTTGTGATTGCCGCGCTGGTGCTGCTGGTGCTGGTCTTTATCGTCGGGCAGTTTTTCAACCTCTATATCCAGGCGTTGACGAGCAACGCGCGGGTGAGCATCATCGACCTGATCGGCATGCGGCTGCGGAAGGTGGACGTGCGGACGGTGGTGCTTTCGCGGATCCGGGCGGTCAAGGCTGGGCTGGACGTTTCGACGAGCCTGATCGAGACGCACTACCTCTCGGGCGGGCGTGTGCCAACGGTGGTCTCGGCACTGATCGCGGCGCAGAACGCCAAAATCCCGCTGACGTGGTCGACGGGGTGCGCGATCGACCTGGCCGGGCGCGACATCTTCGACGCGGTGCAGACGAGCGTGAACCCGAAGGTGATCGACTGCCCCGCCGCCAGCGGCTCGCGCACGACGATTGACGCGGTGGCCCAGGACGGCATCCAGCTCAAGGCCAAGGCACGCGTAACGGTACGGACGAACCTCTCACGCCTGGTCGGGGGCGCGACGGAAGAGACGATCATCGCTCGCGTCGGCGAGGGTATCGTTACGACCATCGGCTCTGCACGCAGCCACAAAGAGGTGCTGGAGAACCCGGACAACATCTCCAAGACCGTCATGGCCAAGGGGCTTGACGCCGGAACGGCCTTTGAGATTCTTTCGATCGACATTGCGGATATCGACGTCGGTGAGAACATCGGCGCGCAGCTCAAGGCGGCGCAGGCGGACGCGGACAAGAAGATGGCCCAGGCCGAGGCCGAGAGCCGGGCGGCCAAGGCTCGTGCGCTTGAGCAGGAGAACCGTGCGAAGATCGAGGAGAACAAGGCGTTGGTGGTGCTGGCCGAGGCGGAGATTCCGCGTGCGATCGCCCATGCGTTCAACACGGGGAACATGGGGGTGATGGACTATTACCGGGTCAAGAACCTCCAGAGCGACACGCTGATGCGTAGCGCGATTGCTGGGGGCGGGACGCAGTCGGTCGGCGAGCGTGGGCCGCTGAGCTGAGCGCTTATGCTCAGGGCACATGGCCTGGCCTCTGCTGAACATCGTGCTGCACGAGCCGGAGATACCCAACAACACCGGGAACATCGGCCGGACGTGCGTGGCGACGGGGTGTGCGTTGCACCTGATCGAGCCGCTGGGCTTTGACACCAGCGAGAAGGCGTGCCGGCGTGCGGGGTTGGACTATTGGCCCAGGCTGGCACCGTCGCGTCATGCATCGCTGGATGCGTACCTGCAATCGCAGCGGCCCGCGCGCATGTGGCTCTTGAGCACCCACGCGACGGCGAGTGTGCACGAGGCCGAGCTGCGCCCCGGCGACCACCTTATCTTCGGCAAAGAAACGCGCGGGCTGCCGGGCGAGGTGCTTGAGCGGTTCCCGGGCAGGGTGTTGAGCATGCCGATGTTGCCCACTGAGCGGTCGTTGAACCTGGCGACGGCCGTGTGCGCGGCGGTCTACCTCGGCATCGACCAGATGCTCCGCCGGGGGGAACTACGCCTGGACTCCTCCGGCCGGCTGGTGGGGGTGGGGGTGGGGGCCGGTATTGGTCCGAGGGCTGGCGGGGCCGGCGCACCGGGTGCGGTTGGGTGAACTATCCTGGGCTGATGAACTCCAAGCCCAACAACGCGCGCTGGCTTGCTCATGCACACAAGGGCGTATGCGTCTGCGCGCTGCTGCTGTGCGCACTGGGCTGTGCGGCTGGGTGCCAGCGGTCGCTGCTGGCGCCGACAGACTCGCGCACGCCGTTTGATGCGTATGACAGCGTGCGCGGGCAGAGCACCCCGCAGCAGGTGGACGATGAGGTGGGCCAGCCTAAGGTCAACCTCCGCCAGCGTTTAGCGCCGAAGAACTAGGGTGGCCCGGCGATCCACTGCTGGAACCAACTTTTTCAAGCAAACGATGCCATCTGCCCGGCATACGCCCGCAGCGTAGCCACAAACGGCCTCGGCTCGATGCCGAAGTGCGCCCGGAGCTTGTGCAAGTCGGCGTGGGTGTCCAGCGTTGCCATCTGGGCCTGCCCGGCATCAAACGGCAGCAGGTTCCCCAGGCCCGTGTGCTTGGCGACGGTGGCGATCGCCGCGGCGTGGGTGCCGGGGACGGGGATCGTCGGCAGGCTCTTGTCGCACCCGGGGAGCGTGTCGCGGAGCAGTTCGGTAAACTCGCGCCAATTCAGCGGGTCAGGCCCGGCGACGTTGTAGACCTCGCCGATCGTCTCGGGGCGCGAGAGGGCCTCGCAGAAGAGCGTCGCCACGTCGCCGACGTAGACGGGGGCGAGGATCGCAGGCTCGAGCGTCAGGCGTGGCAGGTGTACGCCCTCTTCGTGGTCGACGAGGCGCACGAAGTAGGGCAGCACAAAGAAGGGGGGCGTGCCGCCGCTGGCCAACTTGCCGATCGTCTGCACCAGTTCACCCTCCGGCCCGTGGATAAGGCCCGGGCGGAAGACGGTCCAAGCCAGCCCGCTGTGGCGTACGAGCATTTCACCGTCGAACTTGGTCCTGGAGTATTCCGCCTGCCCATCGGGCGCGACGCCGATGGCCGACATGTGCAAGAAACGCTCGATGCCCGCCGAGCGTGCGGCGTTGATGACCGCAGAGGTTGCTCCGACGTGCATCCCCTGGAAGGTCGCAGCGGGTTTGCCCGCCCGGCGGACCTCGCGGATAATGCCGACGAGGTGGATGACGGCCTGGCACCCGGTCAGCAGCCGGGTGAGGTCCGACTGCGACGTTACGTCGCCGGCGACGGTGCTCAGGCCCGCTTCGCTGGGCAGCACGGCCAAGGCCTTGGCCTCGTCGCGGACGAGCGCTCGCACGGCATAGCCACGTGCGAGCAACTCCTTGACTATTGCGCGGCCGACAAACCCGGTCGCGCCCGTAACGGCAACGGTGGAAACTCGTGTCATGACGCAGGATAGGAAGCGATGGGCGCGTGCGTCCGTACCACTGGGGCTTCGCCCCCGCTTGAAAGAAACAGGCCCCGCGTGCGCGGGGCCTGCAAGAGTGAAGATGCTCACAGCGACGGGCGCAAGCCCCCCGGCTCACACCGTGGTGTACTGCCCGCGGGCGACGCGCTTGAAGTGGCTCTTCTTCAGCAGTGCGGCGTTGACCATGACCTTGAAGTTGGGGGACTCTGAAACGTACCCCGCCTCCTTGGTCAGCTTGATCGCCTCCTCGATGCCGACGGTCTTGCCGGCGATGGCCTTGTGCAGCACATCGACCAGGCCCGTCCCGGCTGGGCGTCGGCCGCTGCCCGTGCGGTTACCGCCGGCCAACTTCCTCTTGCCACCCTTGCCCTTATTGGTACCGATGCTCGGCCCCTTGGAGCCAAGGCCCGAGAGGGAGGCGATCTGCGCGTCCAGCGCTGCGAGCTTGGTCAGCAGTTTCTGCCGGGCACGCGTCAGGGCCGGGAGTTTGCGCTGCCGGCGATTGATCTCGGTCTTCAGGTCCTCAAGTGAGAGGGAGTTGAGGCTGGTGGAACTACGCTTTGCCATTGCTGTATCCTTGAAACAAAAGAATGCCCACGAGCCTTTGGTGTTTTCCCCTCGGAGCCTCGATGGTATCTGCCGAGGCCTTTAAAGTCCAAAATATTATGACAAACCCTCGCTAATGATTGAACCTACTCGCGCCGGGCTTGGTGCTTGCCCCTCGGCTGTGCCGCTGTGGGGCATCTATAGTTGCATATGCCATTTGTACGTCTGACAAGGCCCTCCCGGCTTGGCCCGATCTTGCTTGTGGGCGTGCTGGTCTTCCTGGGCGCGTGGACTGCACGCTACAACTTCCGCGACAACCTCGTGCCCAGGAACTTCGGCGTCGTCGACGAGGGCGTCCTCTACCGCGCCGGCCGGCTGACGCCCGCACAGACCAAAGCCCTTGTCGAACGGCACAAGATCAAGACCATCATCGACCTGGGCGCGTACCGGGCTGGCTCGACAGACGAGCGCAACGCCCAGCGCACGGCCGAGGCGCTCGGCGTCGCCCGGTTTACCTTCACGCTCCAGGGCGACGGAAGCGGGGACCCCAACGACTACGTTCAGGCTTTGCGGATCATCGCCAAGCCCGAGTTCCAGCCTGTGCTGGTGCACTGCGCCGCCGGGGCGCAGCGGACCAGCGCGTGCGTGGTCTTTTATCGTGAGATCGTTCAGGGCCGGGGCATCGAAGAGTCCCTGCCCGAGGCCCTGCGGTACAAGCACGACCCGGCCAAGAACCCCGTGCTGGAGCCTTACATCCGCCAGTGGCACGCGGCGATCGCCAAAGCCGTGCGCGAGGGTGGCTCGATCCCGTGGCCTATTACGCCTCAGCAGTGAAGCGAACCACCCGGTGGTGCGGGTTTCCAATCCGCACAGCCCCCACCAGCAAAGACTTTCAGTAGCGCAACATCTCATTGTTGCAACAGCGTCATCCCCGACTACCGTTCCCGGTCCGCACACCCGATCCGGAGCGCACCATGTCCCCGCACGCAACGCCCACCCAGGCCAAGCGCCCATCCCGGCGTAGAAAAATCCTCGCCCGCTTGGCCATTGGCCTGCTGGTGCTCATCGTCGTCGCTTTCTTTGCCGTACCGCCGATCGCCAGCAGCATCGTGCCCGGGATCATCGCCGATGCGGCGAGCGTGCGCATCGCCGGTTCGGTGCGCGTTGCGAGTGTGCGCGTCGGGTGGTGGGGTCCAACGAAGATCACCGGCCTGAGCCTGGCCGACCCGGCCGGCGCGCCGGTCGCGACGCTGGACATCACCAACAGCCATGGCCTCTTCTCCCTGCTGACCTCTAAAATGAACCTGGGCCAGACCGAGGTCAGCGGAAAGGCCCACCTCGTCCTTACAACCAACGCCGACGGGAGCGTAACGAGCAACCTGCAACAAGCGACCGCGCCGCAGCTGCCACAGCCCGGCATCACTCCGATGCCCGGCGCGCCGTCGGGACCGCTTGCACTGCCCAAAGGGTTGCGTGCCGGGATCAAGATCACGGGGATCGATGTAACACTCGTCGAGGTAGACGCCGCCGGGCAGGTAACGGCCCGCTCGGCGATGACGGGCCTCAAGGGTGATGCGGCACTGGACGGAGCAACCCTCCCTGCGACGGCAAGCGCGGATATCCGCGCCGACTTTGCCCAGGGCATGGGCCAGGCGAAGACCGGCACGCTGGAGCTTAAACTCGCCGGGCGCGACCTGACCGACGCTGCCGGGGCGTTGCAAGTGGACATGAGCACGCTGGACGTCAACCTCACACTCGCCGGCGCGCCGACGAAACTGCTCGACACACTCGCAAGGCAGAACGGCCTGCTGGTGGGGCTGCTCGGCGACCGCATCGACGCCGTGGTCCTGGCCCAGGTAGCCGCGGCCAAGGCCGATGTCGATATCAAACTCGACGCGCCCAACACCAAGGCCGACCTCGCCCTTACCCGCGACGCCGGCCGGCTGAAGCTCACACGCCCGGGTACGCTCACCATTGCTTCGCTCTCGTTCTTGCAGCGAATCCCCGCCGTGCGCTCGGCCCTAGCCGATGCGGGGATGACCATCGACCACGTCGGGTGGCCCGGCGTAAGGCTTGCTATTGAAGCCTTAGACCTGCCCGCAGACGCAGCGGCAACGTGGGCCGGCGCACAAGTAGACATCGCCGGCACCCTCGGCCTTTGCACAGGCCGGCTAACAACCCCGGGCGCATCGCAGCCTGAGGCCTTCACACTCCAGCCGATCGCATTGGCCCTCAAAGCCCAGGACCTGGCCCAGGGTGTGAGCATCACCGCCTCGGGCAAGGCGACCATCGCCGGCACCCCGGCGGGCGACTTCAACGCGCAGGCCTCCCTGACAGGGCTGCTCGGCAGCGGTGGGAGGCTGGTGCTGCTCGATGGGAAGTTGCCGGGATCGATTGCCGCGCAGTTCAACGCCGTGGGCATTGCGACAACGCTCCTGCAGCCCATCGCCTCGGCCAGCGGCCTGCCCGTTGTGCTCAGCCAGGACATCGGCCCGACGATCGATGCGACGCTGACGGCCCGCACGGCCGAGGGTGCGCCCAAGACGGGCGTGCAGAATACGGGGATCGACTTTGCACTGCGCAGTGCGAACCTCACCGCTTCGGGGAGCCTGCAGCTTTCGCCGACGTTACTGACGCAGGCCCCCGCCGTGCCGATTGTGCTTGAAATCCAGCGTGGCGGGGCGCTCTTGGCCCGGCTGGTCAACGCGCCACCGACGCCTGGCAAGACAGAGATTGCAATAACCGGCGGTGTGCGCATGGGCGCGAGCATCACCGACCTGGCGATACCGATGCCCAGCGGCAAGCCCGACGCCGCCGCCGTCCGCTTCAAGGCCACAGCGAGCGTGCAAGACGCGCAGGTGGTACTCCCGGCCGCGCAGCCGATCACACTGGGCACCACCGCGCTCGATGCAACCATCGACTACAACCCCGGCGCCCCCGTCCCCCTCTCCCTCCGCGGCCCGTTGACAATCGATGGGCAGAGCGCGGCGTTGGACGTGCAGTTGCAAGTTGAGGGGCTGGGCACACCGGCCCGCGCGCCGGTGGTGCCGATCTTCGGCCCACGCCGAGCCGTCGGCAGCGTGCTGCTGACGGGCTTTCCCGCCGGGGCGGTGCACAAGGGTGTGCTGAGCGCACAGAGCAGCCAGGCGGCGCGTGATCTGCTGGCCGAGGTCCTCGGTCCGGCGATGGATATCCGCCTGACCTTCGCGCGCCCGGCGGGTGCGGGGAGCAGTGGGGGTGGTGCCGATGCCCAAGGGCAATCCATCACACTGGCGATCACCGGACCGAACGTCCAGGCCGCTACCGGCGTGCTGCTGACCGCGGGCGAGTTGGCCGTGGATGCCAGCAGTCTCAGCGCGACCCTCTCGCCTGGGTCGGCCAAGGGCGTGCTGGGGCTGATCGGCCAGAGCGATGCTGCCGTGGGGGGCGTATCGCTGCGTGAGAATGCGCAGGTAGTGCTCCGGGCTGCGCCACTCCGACTGCCGATCAAGGTGGGCACCGCCAAGCCGGACTGGTCCGGCGTCGGCGACCGGGTGGCGACGGCGGAGCTTTCGATCAGCGCGCCGGTGATTGCCGACAACGTCTCTGTCGCCGGGCAAAGCCGCAGCTTCGGCCTCGCCGGCGTGCGTGGCACGCTCGCCGTGCCGCTGGCGATGCTCGGGCCAAGTGCAGCCAAGGAGAGCGCACCGAGGCCCCGGCCGGTGCAGGCCTCCCTGCACGCCGAGCTGATCGGCAGCACCACCGCCGATGTGCTCGCCAGGCTCGACGGGCAACTCAACGCCGACGCTCAAAGCGGCCAGACCGATGCACGCCTGGGTGTTACAGACGTTGTAACCAAGAAGCTCGACGACCTGCTCGGCAAGCCCGGCATGCTCTCGGGCGCCCTCGGCCCGCGCGCGGCTATCACGCTCGCCGGCAAACGCGCCAGCCAGAGCGAGCCACTCTCCTTGACAGCCTCGGCCACCTCCGACCGCTTCAAGGCCGATGACATCCGCATCCGCATCACCGACAAGGCCCTCATCCTCGCCCAGCCCATGACGCTCAACTGGGAGATCGACCCCACTTGGGCACGCGTGTATCTGCTGCAAGGCGAGGGCACCACAGGCGGCGCGGGCGGGGGTGTTGGCGTCGAGGGTGTAACGCAGTTGCGGGCCGCTGTGCGGTCGCTTGCATTCGCCTGGCCGCAGAAGGATGCGAGCGGGGCGGCGACGGCCGGTCCCTTCAAGCCCGGCATCTTCGCCCTCGATGCCTCGCTCGCGATGCCGAGCGTCAAACTGAGCCTGCCCAACCGCCCCGGCCCCATCGAGCTGCGGGACATCGACGCGGCGGTCAAAGCCTCCGTCGGCAACCAGCCGGGCATCACTCTCACGGCCAGCATCGCCAAGATCAAAGATGGGAACCAGACAACCACCCAGCCGATGACCCTCAACGCCTTGGCCAGCAACTTGGCCGATGCTCGGGGCGTCTTGCAGACCGATGCCACAACGCTCTCGCTGCAACTGCAGACCGGGATGATCCCATCCTCGTTCGTCGAAGCCCTCACCGGAAACAACGGGCAGATCGAGCAGTTCGCTGGCAAGGAACTCTCCATTCGCATCGACGTGCGCAACCTCTCCATGCACGCAGGCGGCGGCCTGGCCACGCTCCGCGTCAACTCACCCAACGCCACCCTCGCCCTCGGCGGGCCCGTCGCCAACGGCACACTCGACACCACCGCCCCGGGCGGCACGCCCCTGCGCCTAGAGGTCAACGAACTCCGCTTTGTAACAAGCGCCAACCTCGGCACCCTCTCACGCCTGAACCCCCTGGAATACCTCGGCTTCGCCGCCGGCGTCGAACGCCTCCGCGGCAACGACAACCAAGGCCCGATGGTCATCAGTTCCACGGGCCTGCTCCTGCCCCTCAACGGCGACTGGTCCAGGCTCAACGGGCAGATCAACGTCGACCTCGGCCGCGTCAACTTCAAGCTCGACCAGAACTTTTTGCAACTGCTCGACATCGACGCATTGAACAAGGCCATCGACAAACTCTCCAACGCACGCCAGCGCCCAGTCCCCCCATTCACCATCGCTCTGACCAACGGCACGGCGACGTACAAGGACGTGCAGCTGCCCGTCGGCAGTTACGACTTCCGCGCCACCGGCACCATCAACCTCGCCGCCAAGGAGATGGACGTCATCACCTACGTCCCAACCATCAGCCTCGCGCCCAGCGTCCTCTCCTCCGTCAGCGACAAACTCACCACCGCCCTCGGCCGGGTGATCCCGGGCAACATCGCCGACGCCTTCATGGTCCCTATCCGCACCACCGGCCCCTTTGGCCAGACCAAAACCAGCGTCGACCTCAAACTCATGGCTAGCGAGGCAGGCAGCCAGCTACTCAAGCCCGAGAACGTCATCAACGCCATCGGCGGCCTGTTCGGCGGCGACAAAAACAAGGATAAGAAAAACCCTCCCAAGTAGAACCACCCTACGCCCCCAGCCCGCCGCCCACCGCGCCTCTACACTCGCCCCGAATGTCTGACAACCAACAGATAAATATTCTCCTCGTCGGCGGCGGTGGCCGCGAGCACGCCCTGGCGTGGAAGCTCAAGCAGTCCCCGCGCGTCGGCATCATCTATTCCACAGACACGGCTAACCCGGGCCTGGCCGACCTCTGCAAGCCCGTCGACTTCCCCTTCGACCTCAAAGACCCCTTCCGCATCCAGCGCTGGTGCATCGCCAATCGCATCACACTGGCCGTCATCGGGCCGGAAGAGCCCCTCTGCGCAGGCCTGGCCGACATGCTCGCAGGCGACACCCGCGCGGGCGGCGGGCTGGGCGGTGCGGTGCCCCACGTCTTCGGGCCGAGCAAAGAGGCCGCACAGCTCGAAGGGAACAAAGAGTTCGCCAAGCAGATCATGCGTGCCGCCCAGGTGCCCACGGCTGAGGCCCGCTCGTTCACCGACTTCGAGTCCGCCAAGCAGTACGCGCAGACGCGCCCCGAGCCGCCGGTGATCAAGGCCGCGGGGCTGGCAAAGGGCAAGGGTGTCTTCGTCCCCGCCACGCCCGCCGAGGCTCTTGCCGCGCTCGAACGCATCATGCTCAAGCGCGAGTTTGGAGACGCCGGAAACGTCGTCCTGCTCGAAGAACGCCTCAAGGGGCGCGAGGTCTCGGTCTTCGCCCTCGTCGATGGACGCACCATCTATGTTTTGGAGTGCTGCCAGGACCACAAGCGCCTCCGCAACGGCGCACAAGGCCCCAACACCGGCGGCATGGGCTCGCTCTGCCCCACCCTCGCCCTTGACGACGCCATGATGGCCCGCGTCCAGCGCGAAATCCTCGTGCCCACCATCGACGCGCTCAAGCGCGAGGGGGTCGACTACCGCGGCGTCCTCTACGCCGGCCTCATGCTCACGCACGCAGGGCCGAAGGTGCTCGAGTTCAACGTCCGCTTCGGCGACCCCGAATGTCAGACGCTCATGGCCCGCTGGCAGGGCGACCTAGCCGAGCACCTCATCGCCGTTGCCGACCGGAGGCTCGACATCATCGACCTGTCGTGGTCGCCGGGCGTGAGCATCTGCGTGGTGCTGGCCGCGGAGGGGTATCCGGACAACCCGCGCAAGGGCGCGGTGATCACGGGTATCGACGAGGCCGTCAAGGTGCCGGGCGTGCAGGTCTTCCACGCGGGTACACGCCGGGATGAGCAGGGGCGCATCGTCGTCGCAGGTGGGCGCGTGCTTTCGATCACGGCGGTGGGGGCGGACCTTCACCAAGCCCGCCAACGCGCATATGAGGCCGAGAAACTCATTCTTTTTCAGGGCAAACAGGTCCGCACAGACATCGGCACCGACGTGATCGGATAAGTGAACCAATCCACCCCCACCCGGTGGCGCGGGCTTCCAGCCGGCGCATCGCAAGTTCTTCACTTACCACACTCGGATCAACATGACCTCCCCTGAGAACCCCTCCCGGAGAGCCTACCTACCCGGGTACCAACAAACCCCACGCTGGCGGGTAACGTAAACTCATGGCAATGAGCCGCGCACACACGCTAGCGTTTATCCTCTCATTCCTGCTGGCGTTGGTGCTCGGCACGTTCCTCCCTGCCGCCCGCGCCCAACCGGCAGACGACCAGCCGATGGTCCGCGTCGCCGCCGTGGCTGAGCGCACGCAGACGGCACCTGGCGACACCTTCGCCATCGCCGTGCGCTTTGCGTTCAAGGAACACTTCCACATCTGGCCCAACAACCCCGTCAAGCCCAAGGGTCTTGACGACCTCGAACCGATCCCCACGCTCATCACCCTTGCCCCCACGCCGCCCCTGCCTGCGGGCGTGCGCGTCTTTGCGCAGCAATCGCAGTGGCCAAAGCCAGACGAGATAACCGTCTCCTTTGGCCCCACGCCGATGACGATCACCAGTTACGCTCACCCCTTCGTCGCCTTCGTCCCGGTCCAGATCGCCGGCGACGCCAAGCCAGGCGACATAACCATCCCGCTGACGGTCAGCTACCAGGCCTGCAACGAGAGCAACTGCTTCGCACCCGAAGAGGTCGCGCTCACAGTCACCCTGACCATCGCCCCCCCCGGCACTCAAACCGCCGACGCCGAGCCCACCCTCTTCATGGCGCTCGACCGCCCCGCGATGCTCGCGGCACTCCACGCCGCACCCACTGCACACACCCCCACCGTGGCCGTCCCCCCCGCGTCCGGCGTCGTCAACTTCGGCGCCTTCGGCCTCAACCTCAACATCGACACCCGCGGCACACTCGGCCTGGTCCTCGTCCTCATCGTCGCCTTCCTCGGCGGGGTCCTCCTCAACTTCGTCCCCTGCGTCTTGCCAGTCATCCCCATCAAACTCATCGGCCTCCAGCAGAGCGCAGGCAAAAGCAGGGCCAAGATGTTCTTCTTCGGCGTCGTTACCGCCGCCGGCGTCGTCGCCTTCTGGGTCGCCGGCGGTTTACTCATCGCTCTGGCCGTGCTCGGTGCCCTCTCGCAACTGGTCAGCTTCTGGTGGTTCAACATGGCCATCTCTGTGCTCATCATCGCAATGGGCCTCGGGATGTTCGGCCTCTTCCAGGCCGGGCTTCCGCAGTGGGTCTACCGCATCAGCCCAAGCCACGGCACGCTCTGGGGCAGTTTCCTCTTTGGCATCCTCCACGCCGTCCTCTCGATCCCCTGCATCGCCCCACTCGGCGGCGCGGCCATGGCCTGGGCCGCCACGCAGTCGCCAGGCGTAACCATCGCCGTCTTCGCCGGCATCGGCTTAGGGATGAGCACACCCTATTTGCTCCTCTCGGCCTTCCCCAACTCCATCGCCTGGATACCCCGCGCAGGCCCGGCCAGCGAACTGCTCAAGCAGGTCATGGGCCTGTTGATGATCGCCGGGGGCGTCTTCTTCCTGGGCACCGCGATGATCAGCCTCGTGGCAACGTACCCATACCTGGCTAAGGTGCTGCACTGGTGGGTGATCGCCGGCGTCGTCGCCGGTGCGGGGCTGTGGATGGGCGTGCGCATCCTCTTCGTCACCAACTCTCGAATCACCAAGGGCGTCATCGCCAGCATCGGCCTGCTCATGGGCACCTCGGCCATCTGGTGGGCCAACGCCCAGACCGCCAGCGAGCGCATTGCCCACGAACAGGCCCAGGCCCAGCAGACCATGAGCACCACCGCCGGCCTCTGGCAGGCATACTCGGCGGAAGCCTTCGACCGTGCCGTCGCGGAGGGCAAGGTCGTGGTCCTCGACTTCACCGCCGAGTGGTGCCTGAACTGCAAAATCCTCGAAGCCACCGTCCTGAGCCGAGATGACGTGCGAGCAGCGATCAACGCACCGGGCGTCGTGAGTTTCAAGGCCGACCTCACCGCACGCAACGCGCCCGGCTGGGCCAGGCTCAAGGCCCTCAACCGCAACGGCATCCCCCTGCTGGTCATCCAAGGCCCAGGCCTGCCCCAACCCTGGCTCAGCGAAGCCTACACACCCACGCAAGTAATCGAGACAATCGCCAACGCAAGAGGGATGTAATTGCGGCGCAGCCGCACCTGGGTACCCCGAACCTCCGGGGCGGGATTCTGCCGCCTCTGGGTACCCCGAACCTCTGGGGCGGGATTCTCTATCTTCTCCTCTATATCTCTTCCCCCTCAGACTCAAACACCCCCGCCCCGGCGGTTCGGGGTACCCAGTGGCTCAATCCTTCTTCCGGTGATCCGTCTTCCCGCGATCCCGGCCTTTGCTCTTCTGGTTACGCCCTGACGAGCCGCTCTTGCTCCCGTGCTTGATGCTGTCCCAGTCCAGGTTCAGCGCCCCGCCGCCGAGGGCCACGGTGCCGTCGTCCTGCTGGGTGAGCGCTCGGCCCTTGGCGTCGTAGGCTTTCTTGGGCTTGCCCTTCTCGCGTGAGCCGTCGTCGACGATGACCAGTTCCATCTGCCGCAGCGCCAGGTCAACCTTGGTGATCGTTACGTTCACCCGATCCCCGGCCTTGAAACTGCGCCCGGTGCTCAGGTTCACCAGTGCGCCGCTGCGCTGGTCGATGCGCCACTGCCCCGGCCTGGCGTCGCGCCCCGCAGGCAGGTCGGCGCTCTTGATCATCCCCTCGATCAGGTACCGCTCCAGCCGCACAAACACCCCCGCGTTGCTCGCCCCGGTAACAAGGGCCTGGAACTGCTCGCCGATGTACTGCTCCATCAACTGCAGCACCAGGAAACTACGCAGGCTCTCCTCCGCAGACGCGGCGTTCGCCTCCGTAACCGAGCAGTCGCGCCCGATGTTCACCAGCGCGTCATGGTCCGGGCAGTTCTTGCTCTCAAGCAGCCGCTCGCCCAGCCGTTTCTGCTCCGCCTCGCTCCTCGGCGGCTTGCTCCCGTTCTCCGTCTTATGCAGATACTCGGCGATCGCACGGTGCACCGTTAGGTCCGGGTACCGGCGGATCGGGCTGGTAAAGTGCGCATACGCATCGCTCGCCAACGCATAGTGCCCCACCAGCGCCGGCGAATACTCCGCACGCGTCAGCGTCCGCAGCACCGCAAAGTGCACCGCCGGTGCCGCGGGCGTCCCGCGCGTGCCGTCCAGTAGCCGCTGCAGCTCCTGACGCGTCGGGTTCTTCGGGATCACATGCCCGGCAACCTTCGCCGCGTTCCGCAGCCCGTCAACATCCCCCGGCACCGGCTCGGGGTGGATACGCCGAAGCAACGGCACCTTCAGTTTGGCAAACAACCTGGCCACCACCTCGTTGGCCTCGACCATGAACATCTCGATGAGCGTGTGCGTGAAGGCGTTGTCCTCAGGCTCGGCGTCCTTGACACGCCCGTGCTCGTCAAAGACCAGAACCACCGCCGGCAACTCCAGATGGATCATCCCTGCCGCCCGCCGGCGATGGCGGATCGCCTTGGCGCACGCGTCCATCTCCTTGAGCGCGGCGATCAGTTCATCGGTATACCTCGGCTCGGTCTTGGCATGCTTGCGTGCCTCGGTAAAGTCACCGTCGATCAGCGCCTGCGCCTCCAAATACGACAAACGCTTGCGGCTGTTGATCAGCGTCTGCGCCACCCCGCTGCGCGTGATCTCCCCGGCGTTGTTATACACATGGAACGTGCTCTTGCAAAACCTCGGCACACCCTCTTGCAGCGAGCAAATCCCGTTGCTGAGCACCTCTGGCAGCATCGGTATCACGTGCCGGGGGAGGTAGACAGAATTCCCACGTTTCTTTGCCTCCTGGTCCAGCGGCGATCCGGGCGGGATGAAGTTGGCAACATCCGCGATGTGCACACCCAGCTCCCACCCGCTCGGCGTCCGCTTGATGCTCAGCGCATCGTCATAGTCCTTCGCGTCCGGCGGGTCGATCGTCAGGATGAACTCTTTGGTCAGGTCCTCGCGCTCGGCAAAGGTGTGCGCACCCGCCTTCCACTTCTCGATCGACTCATTGAACGCCGAGCTTGCGACGCGTGCCTGCTCGACGCACGCGCTCGGAAACTCCCCAGGCAGGTTGAACGCCTCGATCGTCGCCTGCGTCTCAACATCCGGCCGGCCGGCCTCGCCGAGCACCTTGGTGATCACGCCCTCGGGCAAAAAATCACCCTCGGGGTAAGCAGTGATCTCCACAACCACCTTGTGCCCCTCGTATGCGTTCTTCGCCTGCGGGTCGCGCACCACGATCGGGTCGCGCAGCTCCTTGCCGTCGGGGAAGACGACCCACTGCTGACCCTGCTTGCGCAGTTCACCCGTGAACGCCTTGCGCTTGCGAGTGACCACGCTGACAATCTCGCCGCTGATCTCACGCCCCTCACCCCGGCTGCGCGAGCGCACAACCCGCACCTTCACCGTGTCCCCCGTCAACGCGTCGGCAATCGCATCAGGCGGGATGAACAAATCCCCCTCCCGGAAACGCCTGTCGGGCTTGACGAAACCAAACCCCTTGGGGTTCTTCTTGAACGACCCCACAACCTCGTCGGGGATCGGCGGCAGCACAATCACCTGCTTGCCCTCGGGCCCCTGGATTAGCACCTCACCCCTGGCCGCCATGTCCGCAAGGTCGGCCTTGAGGTCCGGCACCTGCTCGGCCTCGGCGTTGAGCTGCTCAACAAGCTGGGCCACCGTCGAGGGGGTGTAGGTTTCGTGGCTGATGTGGTCGAGAAGTCGTCGTGTAAACGGGCCGGGCATACCAGGAGAGTAGGGAAGGTTGCCGCCCGGCCACGCT
>JBKDDT010000032.1:0-62125 GCA_046339895.1 bacterium
CGCATGGTGATCTCCTTATACTCTGCGTGCCAAAGTATACGCAGCAAAGTATCGGCCGGTTGCGGGTTTTTCTTTACCTCAAGGCCCGGCCAGGCAACCTTTCCCCACCCCTGGCACCGGCCCCCCCCACCACACCCCAAAGGCACCCCAAAAGCAAAAACCCCCGGCACACGCCGGGGGCTTGCTGAATCTCATACTCATCGCTCACCACTGACCACTGCTCAATACCGGTAGTGCTCAGGCTTATAAGGCCCATCGACCGGCACATTGAGGTACTCGGCCTGCGCTTTCGTCAGGCGTGTGAGTTTGACGCCCAGCTTCTCCAGGTGCAAGCGGGCGACTTCCTCGTCGAGTTTTTTGGGCAGGATGTAGACCTTGTTCTCGGTGTACTTGATGCCCGAGAGCGTCGGCTTACCGTTAGCGCTCAGCCACAGGTCCAGTTGCGCGATCGTTTGGTTGGTGAAGCTTGTGCTCATCACGAAGCTCGGGTGCCCGGTTGCGCACCCAAGGTTCATGAGCCGGCCCTCGGCCAGCACCAGGATCGACTTTTCGGTCCCCTTGCCCTTGTTGAAGACGAACTCGTCGTACTGCGCCTTGACGTTGGCACGAGTTACGTCCTTGGCCTTCTGCAGCGCGGCCATGTCGATCTCGTTGTCAAAGTGCCCGATGTTGGCGATGATGGCCTTGTCCTTCATCTGCCGCATGTGCTCGAGCGTCAGCACGTCCTTGTTGCCCGTGGCCGTGATGAAGATGTCGGCGGTCGCGACGACGTCCTCCAGCGTGCTCACCTCGTACCCTTCCATCGCCGCCTGCAGGGCGTTGATCGGGTCGATCTCGGTAACGATCACCCGGCAACCCTGCCCGCGCAGGCTCTGGGCCGAGCCTTTGCCGACGTCGCCGAAGCCGAGCACGACGGCGACCTTGCCGCCGAGCATTACGTCGGTGGCGCGGTTGAGGCCGTCAACGAGCGAGTGCCGGCAGCCGTAGAGGTTGTCAAACTTGCTCTTGGTCGCGCTGTCGTTGACGTTGATGGCAGGGAAGGCGAGCTGGCCGGCCTTGACCATCTCATAGAGGCGGTGCACGCCGGTGGTGGTCTCTTCACTGACGCCCTTGATGGCCTTGAGGAAGCGTGAGTATTTGCCGGGGTTGGCCTTCTGCTCGCTGCGGAGCAGGTCGAGGATGACGCCCCACTCTTCCGGGTCGCTCTCCTTGAGCGCCGGGACCTTGCCAGCTTTTTCATACTCTGCGCCCTTGTGCACAATCAGGGTGATATCCCCGCCGTCGTCGAGGAGCATGTTCGGCCCGTTGCCGTCGGGCCACGTCATGGCGACGTTGGTGCACCACCAATATTCTGGCAGCGTCTCACCCTTCCATGCAAAGACGGGCACACCCTTGGGGTTGTCGGGCGTGCCACCCTTGTGCTGCCCGACGACCACCGCCGCGGCGGCCGAGTCTTGCGTGCTGAAGATGTTGCAGCTCACCCAGCGTACATCAGCCCCGAGTTCGACGAGTGTCTCGATGAGCACGCCGGTCTGCACCGTCATGTGCAGCGAGCCAAGGATGCGTGCGCCCTTGAGCGGCTTCTTGCCCGCGTAACGCTCTCGCAGGGCCATCAGCCCGGGCATCTCGTGCTCGGCCAGGCGCAACTCCTTGCGACCAAGCTCGGCCAGGCTCAGGTCAGCGACCTTGAACTCCAGCCCGTTCTTGGCGCGATCAACAGTCGGGGCGGGGACGTGGCTGGGCTTGACGATGCTCTTGATCGTCTTGCTGGGGCGGGCGGGGGCGGTCGTCATGGTGATGCCTTTCAGGTAATAGTAAAAAATCAGGAACGGGTTGGTTTGCGAGCCGTGCAGGCCAGGAGGCCAGGGCCCTTGGCCCCCGCGTGCGCGGGGAGGATGTTGATGCGAGGGCTTTGCAGCCCGACCTCGGCGAACATGCGGATCAGTTCCGGAACGCCAAAGCCGAGCCAGCGGTGGCCCATCTGCTGCTTGTAGAACTGGCGATCGTGCTCCATCATGTCGACGATCAGGGCGACGCCGCCGGGCTTGAGGATGCGTGCCATCTCTCGCATCGCTGAGAGTGGGTCCTCAATGTGGTGCAGCACCAGCACGCACACGGCCGCATCAACGCTGGCATCCTTCAGCGGCAGTTTTTCAAGGTCGCCGAGGAGGAAGTCGACGTTTTTGAGCCCGGGCATGCGCTTCTTGGCCGCCGCGAGCATGGCCTCGGACTGGTCGATGGCAATGACGCGCGAGACGCACGGGGCGAGTACTTCCGCTGCGTTACCGGTGCCGCACCCAAGGTCCGCCACGACCCACTCATGCGGGATCAACGGGAGCAGTGCCTGGAGCGTTGCGCGGTCGCCGAAGAGTTCGTCGCGCACACTGTCCCACTGCCCGGCGACGCGGCCAAAGAAACTCTGCGTGTCCGTACGCCGCTCGGCCAGCACCGCCGTGAGGCGATGCAGATCCTCGGCATAATCGTGCCCATGCCCGAGCTGGTCGCGGACGGTGAGCCAGAGGTCGCGGGAAGGAGAGTCCAGATCGTCCTGGATCAAGCGGTGCAGCGAGCTGGTCCCCTCGTTGCGCGTGCTGAGCCAACGCCCATCGCACAGCACCTTCAAGTGCCGGCTCACCGTCGACTGTGGCAACTGCACCACACGGGCCAACTCCCCGACGGACAACTCCTCGCGCTCAAGCACACGCAAAAGACGCAGCCGGGCTGGCTCGCCGAGGGCGGCAAGGCGTTCAATCAAATCGGCTGTGCGGGTAGACTTTGACATGCTATTCATCCGTAAATCCGGATGAATAGTAACATCGATAAACCCCGTTTTCAACTGCACTTTTCCACCCCATGGGGGCTGGAGGTGCACGAAGGCCTAGGGGGCACCCTTGCCTGAGGGTTTGACGCCCTGTGGCAGCCCGGGGTTTGCGGGTGCCTCGGCGGGTTCTGCACCAACGCTGCCGGCCTGCCCTGCATACTTATCGGCCCAGTTGCCCGCCTCGGGGGGCATCTGGGCAAACGTCGGCCCATCGATGACCCCGGCCAGTTTGATCCGCTCGGCGACCTTGCTGGAGTTGGGATCAACCCACGCCGCGTAGCGGAGGTTGCGCGTTGCCTCCTCGCGCTGGCCCAGGCTGCGGTGGTAGTCAAAGAGGGCGATGTATGGATCGATGGACCGGCCAGCACAGACCTTGGCGGCGGAGCGGTAGGCGGTCTGTGCGGTGTCCTTGTCGCCGAGCTTGATGGCGTAGTCTCCTAGTCGCATCCAGTCGGCTTCGGTCTGTGATTCGACGGCCTCGGAGCGGAGCAGGCGGTAGAGCTCATCGTTCTTGCCCGCCTTGAAGAGGGCCTCGGCCAGGGCATTGGTAACCTTCACGTTGCCTGGCACCTGGGTGTGCACCAGCCGCAGTTGGTGCACGGCCTTGGGGTACTCGCCCATATTCAAGTAGGCGTTGCCCAGCCGCTCGCGGACGCGGTGATCCCCCTCGCGGGTGGTGAGATACTTCTCGTAGTTGTCCGCGGCCTTGGGCCACTGTGTAGCCGAGTAGGCCAGGTCGCCGTCGATGAGATACCCCGCGGTGTTGGTGCTCTTGCACGAGGCCAGCAGAGCGGCCAGGGCGATGGTGGGAAGGACGAGTGCTCGTGTGTGCATGGGCGATTGTACCGCGGAGGGGAAACATCTTCTGCCATGGGTGACAGCCCGGTGCTCGATGTGCATTGAATGGCCCTTGCAAGTGCAAATGCAGTCGGAACTCTCGCGTCGGTATCGAAGCGTTTATCCACTACGCACGCCCTGGCTATCTGTGTGCAGCCCGAGCCAACCGATTCAACACTTATCGACACACCCGCCCAAGCACCCTTGACCCGCACCGGCAGCGTGCAACGATGGGGGGACCCGAACAAGGTCAACAGTCAGGCCTGGACGCACGCGCAGGTGAGTTGCCCAGCGTGGTTTGGATACGGTCTGGCTGTTCTAAGGGAGTGCCTTGCATGAGCCTGATTAAGCCGCGTATGGAAGCCATTTCTGCCGCCACTAGCTGGCGTGAGGGTGGTGCTCGCCCGGAAACGTCCGCACCTGTACACCAGCGTATCGAGGATATCTACGGCCAGGACGTCTTCAACGAGCGTGCGATGCGCGAACGCCTGCCCAAAGAGGTCTTCCAGCGCCTGATGAAGACGATCCACAAGGGCGAAAAGCTGGACCCTGAGCTGGCCGACGTTGTCGCCAGCGCGATGAAGGACTGGGCCATCGAGCGTGGCTCGACGCACTACACGCACTGGTTCCAGCCCCTGACGGGCCTCACGGCCGAGAAACACGACGCCTTTATCAGCCCCGACGGGCACGGCGGGGGGATCAGCCAGTTCTCGGGCTCGGCCCTCGTCCAGGGTGAGCCCGATGCCTCTAGCTTCCCCTCCGGCGGCCTCCGTGCAACCTTCGAGGCCCGCGGCTACACCGCTTGGGACCCCACCAGCCCCGTCTTCCTCAACCGCTCCGGCGACACGATCACGCTGTGTATCCCCACGGCCTTCGTCTCCTGGACAGGCGTTGCACTGGATAAGAAGACACCACTGCTCCGCTCCATGCAAGCGCTGAGCACGCAGGCGATGCGAATCCTGAAGATCTTCGGCACCGAGAAGGGCGTCAGCCGAATCCTCACCACGCTGGGTGCTGAGCAGGAATACTTCCTGATCGATCGCAACCTCTATTACGCACGCCCGGACTTGCTGACGACCGACCGGACGCTCTTTGGCGCTAAGCCCGCCAAGGGGCAGCAGCTTGAGGATCACTACTTCGGCTCGATCCCCTCGCGCGTGCTGGCGTACATGGCCGAGGCCGAGCGGGAGCTGTATCGCCTGGGCGTGCCGATCAAGACCCGGCACAACGAGGTCGCCCCTGGGCAGTTCGAGTTGGCCCCAATGTTCGAGACAACCAACATCGCCTGCGACCACCAGATGCTGGTGATGGAGACGCTCAAGAAGGTCGCTCCGTGGTATGGTCTGCAGTGCATCCTGCACGAGAAGCCATTCGCGGGGATCAACGGCTCGGGCAAGCACAACAACTGGTCGCTGAGCACCGACGCCGGTCAGAACCTGCTGGACCCGAAGGGTGATACGCACAATAACCTGCAGTTCATGGTCTTCATGTGCGCGGTCATCCGTGCGGTGGACGTCTACGCCGACGTGCTGCGTGCCTCGATCGCCGGGGCGAGCAACGACCACCGCTTGGGTGCCAACGAGGCGCCCCCGGCAATCATGTCGATTTTTCTGGGCGACATGCTCACGGACATCGTCGAGCAGATCGAAAAGGGTGAGGCACGCCGGACGCTTAGGGGTGGGATGCTGGAGCTTGGCGCGCACACTCTGCCCGACCTTCCCCGCGACACCGGCGACCGCAACCGGACGAGCCCCTTCGCCTTCACGGGCAACAAGTTTGAGTTCCGAGCCGTGGGCTCCAGCCAGAGCAGCGCGTGGCCCAACACGGTGCTCAACACGATGGTCGCTGAGAGCCTCGACTACATAGCCACCGCGCTAGAGAAGAAACTCGGCAAGGCCCCCAGCGCCAGCAAACTCAACACCGAGGTCCGCGCTCTGCTCAAGAAGATCGTCAAGGAGCACAAGCGGGTGATCTTCAACGGCGACGGGTACTCCGCCGCCTGGCACCACGAGGCGGAGAAGAAGCGTGGCCTGCCCCACCTGCGCGACAGCGTTGATGCCCTGCCGGTCTTCAAGACCAAGAAAGCACAGGAGTTGTTCGCCAGATACAAGGTGCTCTCGCGTGCAGAGACCGAGAGCCGGGCGGTGATCTTCATCGAGAAGTACTGCAAGCAGGTGAGCATCGAGGGCGAGACGATGGTAACGATGGCCCGCACACAGTTCATCCCCGCGGCCATCGCGCACCAGACGCGCCTGGCCGAGGCGATCGCCGCGACGGAGGCGGCGGGTGTGGATGTCGACGACCAGCGGACCACGCTGGAGGGCTTTGTTGCCCTGCTCTGGCGTGCCGACAAGGCCGCCACGGCACTTGCGGGCGCGCTGGGCCACCATGCCGAGGACCCGTTCAAGCACGCCAAGCAGATCAAGGAGCAGGTCAAGCCGGCGATGGCAGAACTCCGGTCGGCCGTCGATGACCTTGAGGGCGTCGTCGCCGAGGACCTCTGGCCGGTGCCGACCTACCGCGACTTGCTCTTCATCAAGTAGTCGGCTGCGCTGGAGGTGCCTCTGCCGAGGACAACCAACGCGTACGCACTCTCGGGGACGCCTGCGCTTGCGATTCCCTTTGGCGGTTGCACTAACCAGGCCAAGATGGCCGAGTATTCACTCTACGTCAGCGACTCGCATACGGGCAAGCCGGTCCAGGCGACGGCCCTTGTGCTGCGCGCCGACCCCGGCACCCGCTGAACCTCAACGACCTCGCCGCAAAACCGCCCTGCAACTCTGGCCTGAGATCGACCCAGCGGTCAAACTCGTCAACGTCGATTACACCGAGCAGACCAACACCATCAACGATGTCTGGGGGTGGCCGAACCAGCCACGCACCTTCGACCTGACGGCACGCTACCAGATCGCCAGCCGTGTTACCGACAACGGCAACGGCAACGGCACGTGGACCTACCGCTACGCCATCTTGAAGATGAACTCCCACCGCACCCTCGGCAGCCTCAGCGTCTCCATACCAGGCTCGGCCACGGCCAACGCCGTTAAGTGGGCCGTGGATATGTCATTCAACCCAATCAACACCCTGGCGCTGCCGGGCGGCAACACCGCCGTCAACTTCCTGCCCAACGCACTCCGCTGGGGGGTCATGCACACCTACTCGTTCACGACCACCGTCCCCCCACGCACCGGCTACGCCCAAATGACCCTCCAAGACCCACCTGCTGACGCGACCGGCTACCAAGGCTCCATCCTCACCGCAAGCGGGATCGATGTCCCGCAGGTCAACATCTCCTCTATCGCCGGCCCGGGCCAGTCCCTCGGCGGGGAGGGTTCCCTCACCGCCGACGACATCATCGTCTTCCTCAATGCCTTCTTCGCTGGCTAACCCCAGCAGACCGGCACAGAACAGGACCTCTAAACCCTGCTACGCAGAGCGTGCTAGCCCGGCTTTTTTTATCCTCCCCTCGGCGTGCCCACCTGGGTATCTGGGCGATACGCTTGACCCGCAGGCCCTGTAGCTCAGCGGTTAGAGCAGGCGACTCATAATCGCTTGGTCCCGGGTTCGAATCCCGGCGGGGCCATTCCGGTGCCACTCCTGCAGAGGCCAAACGCCATCGCTGATTTGTATTTTTTTTGCCCGGAACGGTGGTAAGGTCTGAACCCCTTACACCATTGGCAAACAGAGCTCATCGCCGGTGGTGCCAAGATGGGGGGACCTGGCTGGGCAGCAACTGAGGGGGTACCCACACGTCTGGCCGAGGGGTATCGATGGCGGATAGTTCAAGGGAGCTGGCATCCCTCTGGTTTCTGGCGCATATTGGAGTGTCCGAGTCCTGAAACGCGATATACCATTTTTGGCGTTCGCTCGCAACGCCCATGGGCGTTATGCCACTTGAAGAAGAGGAGTTTCATATGCGTCGATCTGTGCGCGTGCTCTCGGCTTTTTCGTGTCTAGCTGTTGGTGGTGCATCGGCATTAGCCGCTCCGCCCCTGAACGACAACCGCTCTGCCGCGTTTACACTGACGATGGGTCAGTCGGCCGTCGGGAACGTCAACGCTGAAGCGACATTCGAGCCTGGGAGCCTGAGCACCTCCTGCGGCGGCGCGGCCACAGCTGGCGATGTCTGGTACAAAGTAACCTCCGCTGCGGGCACCTGGCGAGTGAGCCTCTGCGGCAGTTCCATGGACACCGTCGTGCAGGTCTTTGCCAACAGCGGCTCAATCCCCGGCACTTCGCTTGGCTGTAACGACGACTTCTGCGGCACCGGCTCGCAGCTGGACATCACCAACAACACCTCCGGCGGGACCTATTGGATTCGCGTCGCTGGCAAGAACAATGCACGCGGTTCCTTCGCCCTTGCGACCACCTTCATCTCCAACCCACCCCCGCCCCCGGTTGAAATCCCCTCCCCCAGCCTCGGTCCGGACGTAACCATCGGCAACCTCTATAACATCGGCGCGTACGGCACAACAACCTTCAACGGCGTGGGGTACTCCGGCTTTGCCGTCGGGACCGATTCCTGGAACATCGGCGACCGCCCGGCCGTCTGGATCAGCAGCAACAACCAGCACCCCGTCATCGGCCAGCAGATGTACAAGCTCAAGAACGGGCGCTTCGAGCAGATCGGCCTCTCCTGGGTCAAGCACGGCTTCTTCGCCACCAACTCCGCGGCGTTCCAGGCCAACATGGCTTGGCCCACAACAACGCCCCCATATGCCTGCACACCCTTCGGCTCCGGAGCAGGCCTCGGCGTCAACTGCTCGGACCTCTACAACTCCGGGCTCAACGGCGGGCGCAGCTACCTCGGCCCGCGCTACGACATCAACCCCATCAACGGCACCTTCACCTACCCCTGGAACCCCCTGGTCAACAACTTCACACCCAGCGAAGGGGCCGACAAGGTCTCACGCCGCATCATGGTCAAGAACTCTGACCTGGGCGACACCACGGCCCGCTACTTCGTCGATTCGACCTATATCACTCCCGACGACGCCCAATGGAACAACGGCCGTAACAACTACACCACCCGCGAGATCACCGTGCCCGCCGCGGGTACAACAAGCTCGCCTGGCTTCCTGACCCCCGACATCCGCCGCACCGCAGCGATCCAGCGGTGGGCCTTCGTCGACCCGACGGTCGTTCTCGTCCCTATTGACTTTACCGAGATCGTATCAACCGTCAACGACACGCTCAGCAACCCACCCGGACCGCGCACTATCAACGTCCAGGGCCGGTTCTTCGTCGCCAGCAAAGTGACCGACAACGGCAACGGTACATGGAACTACGAATACGCCATCCAGAACATCAACTCCCACCGCGGCATCGGGACGGTTGTCATCCCCTCCTCGGGCAACGCCGTGGTTACCGCCGCCGCATCCGTCGCCCCCATGTACCACTCGGGCGACCGCGTGGCCAACAACCCGTGGATCGCCAACAACGGCGCGGGGTACATCGGGTGGACGACCGATCCCAACTACCCCACCACCACCATCATCCCCGGTGCGCCGATCGCTTCGCAGACCGTTACGGGCGTTGGCCCCAACTTCATCCGCTGGGGCGCTCTGCACAACTACCGGTTTACCTCCAGCAAGCCCCCAGTCACTGGTTCGATCAAACTGGGCCTGAGCCGGCCCCCGGCAAACGCGCAGGGCTTCCAGGGCAGCACCCTGGTGGTGCCTGGCGTGCTGGTGCCGACACCCTGCCTGGCCGACATTGCAGGCCCCGGGCAATCCGCCGGCGGCAACGGCGACCTGACGGCCGACGACATCATCGTCTTCCTCAACGCCTTCTTTGCCGGCAATCTCTTCGCCTCAGATGTTGCCGGTGCTGGCCAATCCTTGACCCCCGATAACGACCTGACCGCAGACGACATCATCGTCTTCCTCAACTCTTTCTTCGCCGGCTGCTGATCACAGCCACACGCACCTTCTTATTAAGTTTGTACACCCACACCCCCGGCAGCTCGCCGGGGGTTTTCGCTTTGCACCATTCAGGCGTGATAACCGCACCGCATACGCCGGGATGGTCTGGGACGACTGGGCAAGCCTCTGAGATGCCAACTTTCCCACGCAGGCTTGCAACTCCTCCCCGCGTTTGTCAAACTCAATGAAACCCCGCACGCAATCTGCGGCCACCACGACCAACCAACCACCATGCCTGCTATGCACACATCACCCTCCAACTCGACGCAGCACGCACCCACCCCGGCCCCCCGCGCCCACCCCCACGACCACACCCATGCCCACCCGGGCATGCACGGCACCGACCTGCCCTGCCAGTTCGAGCAACTCGAAGAGCGTCTGCTCCTGAGTTTCACCAACGCACTGGATGCTTCATCGATCTTCCATCCCCGCAGCGACCCGTTCTGGGACCGACCAGTTTTTACGATGCCCCAACTGCAAAGCTCTGCCTGGCTCCCCTCCCCCACCGCGGGCGGCGCATCGGCCGGCGTCTTTGCCTCGCCTGGCAACAACGGCCAGGGCCTGATCCGCGTGGGCGAGTTCATGGCTGATACACGCTTTGCCGGCATCCGCGGCGCGGGCTTCACCAGCGTCGTTATCGACACGGGGATCAACGCCAGCCACCCCTCCTTCGGCCCGGACAACAACGGCGACGGCATCGCCGACCGCATCGTCTACCAGTGGAACTTCGCCACCAACACACCCGGCGCCGCCGACATGAACGGCCACGGTAGCAACGTTGCCGGGGCTATTGCCTCGGCCGACGCCAGCGCACCGGGCGTCGCCCCCGAGGCCGGCATCATCGCCCTGCGCGTCTTTGACAACAACGGCAGCGCCACCCTCCGCAGCGTCGAGTCCGCACTTCGCTGGGTCATCAACAACCGCGATACCTACAACATCGCCTCGGTCAACCTCTCACTCGGCGACGGCGGCCTATACACCCAGCAGACCTCCAACCCGCTCGTCTCCGACGAACTGACCACCCTTGCAAACATGGGCGTCATCGTCGTAGCCGCGGCGGGCAACTCCTACTACAACTTCGCCAGCCAGCCGGGGCTGAACTACCCCGCGGCCGACCCGAACGTCATCTCCGTCGGTGCAGTCTACGGCAACTCCGGCGGCACTTACACCTACTCCGGCGGCGCACGCGGCTCGGCCATCACCGGCACCATCACACCATTCTCACAACGCTCATCGTGGATGGACGTCTTCGCCCCCGGCGCGCCTATAACCGGCCCCGCCGCGACCGGTGCGGGCACCATCACGATGCACGGCACCAGCCAGGCCTCTCCCATCGTCGCCGGTGCTGCGGTCCTCATCCAGCAACTGGCCGTCAACCTCCTCGGCCGGCGCCTGGACCTGAGCGAGTTCCGCGAGCTCCTCCGCACCGGCAGCCAGGCGATCTGGGACGGCAACAACGGCCCCGCCGGCGACCCCGTCGAGAACGACAACGTCAACCCAACCGAGCAGGCCTATCGCCTCTTGGACCTCGTCCGCCTCGGCGAGGCTCTCTACGCCATGGCCAGCCCGAGCGGGCCCGCAACCCCCGTGCCCAACACGCCCCCCACCTTCGGCACCACATCCCCTCTGCAAGGCGCCATTAACGGCCGGGGTATGGTCATCACCTACGAACAGCTCATCAACGCCACCGGCGCAACCGATGCCAACGGCGACGAACTCGGCCTGGTCATCAGCAGCGTCGATAACGGGCGCATGACCCTCAACGGCCGGACTGTCCGCCCGGGCATCACCACGCTCATGCCCGGCAACATCCTCGTCTGGACCCCCGCCCCAGGTGGCTTCGGCGAACGTGCAGCATTCAAGGTAACCCTCACCGATAGCAAAGACGCCAGCTCCACCGCCGCGACCATCCGCATTGCCGTGGGCAACGAGACCAGGCCGATCATCCCCGGCGTGCCCGATGCGCCGAGCGATCCAGCGCCGCCCACCGTCTCGCAGGTCCACATCGCAACGCCGATGCTGGGCCTAGAGGTCCTGCCAGGCACCGGCACAACCTCCGACTCGAACACCAACCCGCAACCACTCCGCGCTCTGCTGACCTTCCTGGACACCACAGGCTGGACGCGGACGCCGAGTGAACAGACCACCGGTGTTTCGTCAGGCCTAACTGCGCAATTCGTATATGGGGCCGATCAGGTGATGAACGCCCTGACGGCAGGCCTGAAACGCGCGGCCTGATCACCTGCACGCGTGCCCAGGGCCGACAGGATGGGCACACGGTTGACCCGATCGCCTGGTTATCTGGCTCAGAACTCCTCCCTCTGTGGGAGGGCAGGGGCGAGGTTGGCACACGTAAAAACTTAGAAACAAGAAACGCCCGGCTCGGAGATCCGGGGTACCCACAACCCCCACTCACCAGCGCCTTCACCGCAGATGCCGCAGCCACGCGACGGCCACACCCAGCCCGACGACCCCCAGCGTCCCCAGCGCGACCAGCGGCTTGGCGATCTCACCGATCGTCGACCCGCGCCATACGCCACCCTCTAGGCACGCCAGCGCCCATGCCATCGGCGAGATGTTGCTGATCGTCTGCATCCACCCGGGCATGACAAACGTCGGCACCGCCGCGCCACCTATGAACGCCAGCACCATCATCACGGCCCACCCCAGCCCCGTCGCCGCACGCTCGGTCGGCGCAAAGACCGAGATGATCGCCATGATCCCCACAAACGCAAACGCCACCACGCCCCCGCCCACCACCAGCGTCGGCCAGTTCCCCAGCCGCACACCCAGTGCCGCCGACATCGCGAGCATGAGGCACATCGCAAACACGATCGTGAGCATGCAAGCGAGCGCCTTGCCCGCGATCAACCTCCACGGCGGCATCGGCGCGCACGCCAGCCGCGCAAAGACACCGCTCCGACGCTCCCCAATAAACGAGACCGCGAACCCCATGGCCGTGCCCATCACACCCCAGACCAAACCCTGCGGGAACGACACGGCAAAGGCGTTGCAGGGCCCCGTCCGGCTCGGCTGCACATCCGCGAACGTGATCGCCACGGGCGCGAACGCAAACCCCCGGGCACTCGCTGATGGTTTCTCATCCCCTTCGGCTGCCTTCGTCTCCACCTGCCCCGCCCGCTCGGCACGAGCCAGAAATACGTCGAGCGCGCCGAAGAACGTCTCAAAGACCAGACGGTCCGCCGGCGACAGGTCCTTGCTCTGGCTCGCCATCTCCATCGCCTTCTGCGCTTTCCTGCGCCCCTGCTCGGGCTTGGCCATCGCGTCCCCAAGCCCGGCATAGACGTGCTGCTGCAAAATCCCCTCCAGCATCCCGCGCTCGGCCTTCTTGCTCGGGTCGGCGCCGACCTGAACCTGCCCCTGCCCGCCGAAGAACATCTCCTCCTGCGCCTTGCCAAAGCCAGGCTGAATATACACATAAGCCACTACCGCCCGGCTGAGCACCAGCTTCCTGGCCCACTCCAAAGCCTCAACCCCCGCGCCCCCCTGCCCCGGCACCGGAGGCGTATGGATGGTCAACTGCTCCGCGTCCGTCAACCGCTGAACAAACCTGCCCGACTGCTCGCTCTTGTCCGCATCAACCACGGCTATCGCAATCCGAGCAGACCCTGGCCCGCTGCCCCCGAAAATCATCCCAAAGAAAAGCGCAAAGCCGATCGGGAAGACAAACGTAAAAAACAACCCCGACTTATCCCGGCACAGCAGCAACAAGTCTTTGCGGGCTAACGCCCATATCTGGTGCATATTGATCCTCTTGGAGATCGTTTCAGAACCAGGTGGCTCGGGCTTCCAGCCCGTGTGATTGGACCTCTCAAACAGCCTCTTCAACGTACATCAATCCCTCGGCGACCGACCCGTTAACGTCAGAAAAACCGATTCCAGCGTCGGCCCATGGATGCGTGCTGACTGCAACCGCCCCCCCGCCGCCGCCTGCGTCAACGCCGCGATCGGGTCGGCCGATTCCACCCGCTCAACACGCCCGCCCTCACCATCCCGGCTGAACTCGAGAACCGACTGACCACCATACCGCCCAAGCAACCCCGCCACGGTATCGATCGCCAGCACTTTGCCCGCGTCGATGATCGCAACACGGTCGCACAGCCGCTCGGCCTCTTCCATGTAGTGCGTCGAATAAACCACAGTACACCCGCGGCTTTTGAGCGTGCCAACGATCTCAAAGATCGCGTGCCGTGCGTGTGGGTCAACCCCCGCCGTCGGCTCGTCCATGAACACCACCGCCGGCCTGTGCAAGACTGCGGCGGCCAAGTTCAGCCGGCGTTTCATACCGCCGGAGTACCCCTGCACCCGGTCATGCTGCCGGTCTACCAGCGTAACGAGCGTCAGCGCCTCCTGGACGCGTTCGGCCCGCTCGCTGCCGTGCAGGTTGTAGATGGCGGCGAAGAAATCAAGATTCTCGCGCCCCGTCAGTTCGTCATACAGCGCCAGCGACTGCGGGGCCACCCCGATTGCCCTGCGCGCACCCGCCAGGCGCGGGTCGTGCCCGTGCACCAGCGCTGTTCCCTCATCAGGCGCGAGCAAACCCGTGGCGATCGAGATCGTCGTCGTCTTGCCGGCACCGTTGGGCCCCAGCAGCCCAAAGACCTCCCCGGCGTTAATGTGCAGCGACAGCCCGTCCACCGCGCGGACGCGCCCGAACGACATGCCGATCGACTCAAGCCGGATCACGCCGGAACACCTCTTCCCGCCAGCCGCCCTGGCAAACACCTCACTCGGGCACCTTCGACAGCGCGGCCTCGACCTCGCCCCACGTCGTCTTGATCCGCGCCGGCGAAAAATCAAAGCTCAACCCAGCCGCGGCGAAAAGCTCCTTGAGCGGGCGGGACCCACCGAGCGACAACCCCGCCTTGTACTCTCTTATCGCCTTGGCCGCGTCGCGCCGATAGTTCCCCCACAACTGCAACGCACCGAGCTGAGCGATCCCATACTCAATGTAATAGAACGGCGACGTAAACAGGTGGCTCTGCCTGTGCCAGAGCGTTGAACGGATGTGCTCGATCCCGCTCCAGTCGCAGTCAGACCCGAACCGGTCCATCAACCTGTTCCACTCCCCCTGCCGCTGCACCTGGGTGTGCCCGGGGTTGGTGTACAACCACTGCTGGAACTGGTCGATCGTCGCCACCCACGCCAGCGTGTTGGCCAAACTCTCGATGTGCTTGCGCCGGGCGCGGTCGGCATCGGCTGGTGTGTAAAACTCATCGAGATACGCGTGCGCCGTGAGCTCCATGCTCATGCTCGCCACCTCGCAGAACTCCAGCGGTATCTCCGACCGGTACGCCAGCAGCGGCTCACCCCGGCACAGCAGCGAGTGGAACGCGTGCCCCGCCTCGTGCACCATCGTCTCGATATCCCGCTGCACACCCGCCGCGTTCATGAAGATAAACGGCACGCGCGCACGGTCGCGCATCACCTGGTACCCGCCCGGCGCTTTGCCCTTACGGCTCTCCAGATCAAAGCAGTTCAATGCGTCCACCCCCCGGCTCAGCATTGCAAACATCTCACCAAGGGCCGGGTCCATACGATCGAACAACCTCCTGGTCTTGACGACCATCTCCTCGGCCGTGTCAAACGGCTTGAGCGGCGCCCGACCCTTGACGTCCACTGCCAGGTCCCACGGGCGAAGCTTCCCAACGCCGAGGCTCGACGCACGCTGCGCATCAAGCCCGCGCAGCGCCGGAACGATCGTCTGCTCGCACCCACGCGCATAACTGTGGCAATCCTCCGGCGTGTAATCAAACCGCCTCTTCGCCTTGTGCATGTAATCCCGGTAGTTCGCAAACCCCGCGTTCTTGGCCACCCGGTGCCGGAGTGCCAGCATCTGGTCGAAGATCGCTTCGAGCTTCTCTCGCTCGGCATACCGCCGCTCGGCCACCACACGCCACGCCTGCTCACGCGTCCCACGGTCGGTGCTCTCCTGATACGCCGCCATCCTCGGCAGCGGCTTCTCCTCACCCCGGAAGACGACCGTCATCGCCCCGACAATCGACTGGTACTCCTGCCCCAACTTCGACAGTTCCGTCTCTAGCGGGATGTTCTCAGGCCGGAACAATGCCACCGCGTTCTTGACGTCCCGCAGATAAATCCCAAACCGCCCAGCGTCTAGCTGCTCTGCAAACGGCGAGGAGGCAATCTTCTTGTCCAACTCAAAGCTCGCCTGTTTGAGCGGCGGCTCAACGTGCTCAACAAACGCCAAGTAGGCATCCTTGTGCTTCTGCTCGCTGCTAAAGCACGTCATGTTGATATACAACGACGAGCCGACCTCGCTCACGGCCGCGTCCAGCTCGCTCCGGTCCAGAATCAACCGCTCCAAACAGTTCCCACACTTAAGCGGCCGGCCAACGAGCCCTGCATACAGCTGCTCAAGGTTCCCCCACACCGAGGCATCAAGGTTCGCCGGCACGTAATCAGACGCGGGAGTAAACGGCGCAAGCATCGGACCTCCAGTTTCATCCCAAGCCGTGCTAGGCCGCAACAGGCCAGGCCGGGCTACAAGGGTCGTGATAGTAAACCCAGCCGGGGCCAGCAGCAAAATCCAACCCGAGAAACCCAGAAGATTTTCCTACTCTGCATACCCTCCCAAACCACCCCACCGTTGCCCGCGAGACTACATCACAACCCATCCTATACTGACCCCTTTCGAGGCCAACGACCATGCCCACCATGCAACGACCAGACCTCGCTAGACCCCTCCCCTCATTCACCCCCACCGGCGAGGGCCGACAACTCCAGTTCCGCGAGGCACTACGCGAGGCCATGAGCGAGGAGATGCGCCGGGACGACCGAATCTTCCTGATGGGTGAAGAGGTGGCGTACTACAACGGTGCGTACAAAATCAGCCAGGGGATGCTCGACGAGTTTGGCCCACGCCGGATCATCGACACACCCATCAGCGAGAACGGCTTCGCGGGCCTGGCCGTCGGCGCCGCGATGTACGGCCTCCGCCCCATCATCGAGTTCATGTCCTGGTCCTTCAGCCTCGTTGCTGCCGACCAACTCCTCAACAACGTCCCCAAAATGCTCTATATGTCCGGCGGCCAGTGGGGTTGCCCCGTCGTCTTCCGTGGCAACAACGGCGCAGGCGGCCAGCTCGGCTCGACACACTCCTGGACCGTCGAGGCCATGTACGCCAACGTCCCCGGCCTCAAAATCGCCATCCCCAGCAACCCCTACGACGCCAAGGGCCTGCTCAAAACCGCCATCGTTGACGACGACCCGGTCTTCTTCATGGAATCCGAACGCATGCTCAGCGACAAGGGGCACGTACCCGCCGAGGAGTACTACATCCCCTTCGGCAAGGCGCACCTCCGCCGCCAGGGCAGCGACGTAACGCTTGTGAGCTTTGGCCGACCGGTCAACTTCTGCATCGAAGCCGCCGCCGAGCTTGCCAAGGAAGGAATCCAGGCCGACGTGCTTGACATGCGCACCGTCCGCCCGCTGGACATCCAGAGCATCGCCGAGAGCGTCAAGAAAACAGGCCGAATCGTGGTCGTCGACCAGTGCTGGCCCTTCGCCAGCATCGCAAGTGAGGTCGTAACGCAGGTCTGTGAGAAGGCCTTTGACTACCTCGACCACCAGCCCATCCGTGTGAATACTGAGGACGTGCCGACGCCGTACGCCAAGGGGCTCGAAGCCGAGTATCTCCCGCACAAGGGGAAGATCGTGCGGGCGGTGAAGGCTTCGTTGATGAGGCTTTAATCATGATCGACCGCGATGCACGAGCACGAGTTGTTAGAGAGCTGCGCCTTGTTGCAGCTGGTCTAATGCCGTTGCCGGTCTTTGACCGGTCAGCCCGTGATCTGTCTGCTTCAACACAGGACGCGTCGTTGCGCGAGGTTATCACTTTCTGCTTGCGCGAGTTTGACCTTGGTGATCCCTGGCTAGATCCCAGCAAGCAGGGTGGAAAAATCTCACCGGCGAACCGCCGCATGTTTGCACGGATTGTGCTGTGGCTGCGGAGCGATGAGACCGCCTTTGCCAAGATACCCTACATCCCCTTGGGTGCAGGTGCCGGTGGGATCGCTTCAGGGGTGCTACTCGCAACTTTCTTCGCGGCCAGCGTCATGCTTCTATCGGAGGGCAAAGGCTCTTTGCTGTTGTGTGGTGTTGCAGGGGCATTCGTTGTTGCCTGGTTCTGGTGGCTCGCCCGCCGGGAAACCGAGCAGTCTGCAAAGGCCCGAGAGTATTTAGAGTCCGAGTGTTGCTGGCCATTTATTAGTCGGCGAGCATTCGCCCGCGCCAACCGCCATCCATTGCTGGGGGCTGCTGCCTAGTTGTTTCTCTTCTTTGCATCCGCGGCCTGCGCCGCGCTTCTGGAGTTTTCTGTGCCCACGAACATGACCATGCCGCGCCTCTCCGACACCATGGAAGTTGGCACTATCGTCAAATGGCACGTCAAACCGGGCGACAAAGTCAAATCCGGCCAGGTCATCGCCGACATCGAGACCGACAAGGCCACGATGGAACTACAAACCTTCGACGACGGCACCATCGGCGAACTCTCCATCGCCGCCGGAAAGTCCTGCCCCGTCGGGCAAACCATCCTCAAGTGGCAGGGTGGCGATGATGCTCCCGCCGCATCAACTGCACCCGCAACAGCAGCCGGTGCAGGAACTACCACCGTCTCCGCCGCCGCAGGCGCAGGCGCTGGTGCAGCCCGGTCCAACTCTTCCACCTCGGCGTCAGCCGTCGCCCTCGCACCCGCACCCACCACCCACCCCGCCCACTCCACCGACCGCGTCTTCGCCTCACCACTCGCCCGCAAGATCGCTGCCGACAGCAATATTGACCTCGCCCGCATCGAAGGCTCAGGCCCCTCCGGCCGCATCGTCCGCAAGGACGTCGAGGCCTTCCTCAGTACCGCCGGCTCCAACACCGGCACAGCCACTTCAGTACGCCGTGCCGACACTCTCTCCATCCTCGCCCGCCACGGCGGCTCCACCCACGACGACCGACCCACCCACCCCGCGCCCATTTTCAAGCCCAAGCCCCTCCCCGACTCACCCATCAAAACCGCCGCCGAGGCAGCCACGGCACTCCCACCCATCGCCGCGCTGATGAACCCCTCTCTTGGCGCACTGGAGCGCACCAGCATCCCGCTCAGCAACATGCGCCGCACGATTGCTGCTCGCTTGGTCGAGAGCAAAACGACGATCCCCCACTACCAGGTAACCATTTCCGCCCGCATGGACGCACTCCTAGCTCTGCGCACGCAGCTTAATGAGCAGCTCAGCACCCAGGGCGTCAAGCTCAGCGTCAACGATTTCATCGTCCGTGCCTGCGCCCTCTCGATGCACGCCCATCCCTTCATCAACGCCCGCTGGAACCCGGCCAAGGGTGCCGAGGCCATCGAGCTGCTCGACCAGGTCAACGTCGGCGTCGCCATCAGCCTTGGCCAAGAAAAAGGTGGCGGGCTCGTCGTCGCCACCATCCGCAACGCCGACCAGAAGGGCCTCCGCCTCATCAGTGCCGAGACCAAGTCCTACGCCGAGAAGGCCCGCACCAGAGGCCTCTCGATCGACGACATGTCCGACAGCACCTTCACCATCAGCAACCTAGGCATGTTCGGCGTCGACCACTTCACTGCCATCATCAACCCACCTAACGCTGCCATCCTCGCCGTCGGCGCCGCCATCGATCAGCCCGTCGTCGATACCGACGCGGCTGGCAAAAAGACCCTCGGCATCGGCACCGTCATGAGCATGACCATGAGCAGCGACCACCGCCTCATCGACGGCTCCATGGCCGCCCAGTTCCTCCAAACCATCAAGCACATGCTCGAAAAGCCCGCCACCCTCCTGGTCTAAGCAGACCCGGTGCGGCGATCGAACAGGTGGGGCAGTCGAACTGGTGGGGCGGTCGTCCCCGACCGCCATGTCCAGGTGCGGCGGTCGTCCCCGACCGCCCCGTCCAGGTGCGGCGGTCGTCCCCGACCCCCCCACTAAACCCCCACCCCCTCAATCCACCCCCCCCCACGCACCACCTTCCCCAACCCCCCGTCATACACCACCAACGCCTGCCCCGGCGTAACCGCCTCCTGCGCCGCCTCAAACCGAACCTCAAACCTCCCACCCCGGCCCGAGTGCGTACGACCCTCCCCCGCCTCCACCACCCGCCCCTCCGCGCGCACACCCTCGCTGTTATACCGGTGCTTGACCCACACCCGCTCCCACCCCCTCGGCTCATCCCCCAGCCAGTTCGCCTCACCCACCACGCAAGAGCTGGCCAACAGCATCTCACGCGGGCCGACGGTCACCGTGTTCGCCGTTGCGTCCTTGCCGACAACAAAGACCGGGTACCCCAGCGCCACACCCACGCCACGCCGCTGCCCGATCGTAAACCGATGATGCCCGGCGTGCTCACCCACCACCTTCCCCGAAGGGTCCAGCACCACCCCGCGCCCCGCCGCTGATGCACCAAGCCTGCGATCGACGAACGACCCATAGTCGTTGTCGGGCACAAAGCAAATCTCCTGGCTATCGGGCTTATTAAACACCGGCAGCCCCAGCTCCTCGGCCATCCGCCTCACCTCCGGCTTACGCATCTCACCCACCGGCAACAGCATCCCCCCCAGCCGCTCCCTCGGCACACCAAAGAGCACATAAGACTGGTCCTTATCCTCATCCACGCCGCGCATCAACTGCGGCTCCCCATCCGCACCACGCCCGACCCTCGCATAGTGCCCGCTGGCAACAAAACCCGCGTCAATCTGCTCGGCATACTCGTGCAGCTTCCCAAACTTCAACCAGTCGTTGCACCGCACGCACGGGTTCGGCGTCCTTCCCGCCGCATACTCCCCGGCGAAGTAATCCATGATCCTTCCAAAGTCCTTCTTAAAGTTCGCAACATAAAACGGGATCCCCAACTGCGCCGCCACCAGCCGGGCATCCGCCGCGTCGCTCACTGAGCAGCAGCCCTGATGCCCCAGCCGCACCGGCAGCGAAACCGTCCGCCCGCTCACTTCCGCCCCAACCCTCAACGAGCACGCAGACCCACCCCCATCCCCCGGCACCAACTGGTCGATCGCCTCCCCCGGCGACCCCAGCCGCATAAACACCCCCACCACCTCATACCCCGCGCGCAACAAAACCGCCGCCCCAACCGAGGAATCCACACCCCCAGACATTGCCATCAACACCTTGGTCTTTGCGCCAGCCATGGAGCAATCATACGGATCGCCACAGTTGCAGGCACCAAACCCCTCCGCCAGAACGTTCTGGCAGGGGCAGGGGTGGGGTTCCTCACGCCAAAGCCCCAACCACAAGCACACTCACTTCAACTCCGCATAACACCCAAACTCCATCTCCCGACGCACCGCCCGCAGCACACGCACCCAGTTGACGATCGCATACACCACAATCGCAACCGTCGCCGGCAGCAAGACCATGACAGAGAACAGTAGAAGAGGTCTTCCGACAACGAAGATGGCCGAAGAGAAACCAAAATACGAGACGGCCCCCATCAGCAGCAATCCACCGAACGTCGGCACTACCCCGAACCCGCACCAAAACTTGGTAACCCAGTACATCCGCTTTGTGCTAGCAATCGCAGAATAACGGTCGCACGCCCCTGCCACCCCCCGAAGGCTCCTTGCAAACGCCATCGAGAACAAAACGATCGCCACGCCAAGCATGATCGACCCCGTTGAACGAAAGGTCGAGCCATACTGAGAAGACCGAATCCCTGACTCTGAAATAGAAAACCAAATCACAGGCAAGAGTGCCCCGAGCATCCCACCAGCACATACCCACCAAGGCGCACGCGCTGCGCTAGCCAACAACATCAAGCTCGACGCAAAGCACGTGCTCACCGTCCAGAAAAAGATCAACGCAAATGCCAAGGGATTCATCATGTATTTTAGATCATACAACCAAGGCCACTGAGATCCAAAGATATCCGCAAAGATCATGAATCCAATCAAGACCACCGGCAACACCACCCCCGCCAAAACAAACCACGCCGACCACACAAAACGCCTCCCCCTGCCCACATCCTCCCGCAGCATCCACCGCTCGCACGTCTTCCGCACCGGCAACTCGCACTCCGGGCACATCGCGTGCAACCCCAGCCCAACAACATCAAACCCGCACCCGATGCACTCCCGGCTCGGCGCAACCGGCACCACCCCCGCCAGCGCACCCTCCCCGCCCCCGCTCACCCCCGCCTCAGGTTGGCTCAGTATGTTCTCCACGCTCGCTCACTGCTTCCGCCCCATCACCTCACCCACGTCCCACCACCATACACCGCCGCCCCACCCAACTCCTCGGCGATCCGCAGCAGCTGGTTGTACTTCGCGTTCCGATCACTCCGGCACGGCGCGCCCGTCTTGATCTGGCCGCAGTTCGTCGCCACCGCGATGTCCGCGATCGTCGCGTCCTCCGTCTCACCCGACCGGTGGCTCAGCACTGCGGCGTACTTGTTCCGTATCGCCAGGTTCACCGCGCTGAACGTCTCCGTCAGCGTCCCGATCTGGTTCACCTTCACCAATATCGCGTTGGCACAGTGCTCCTTGAGCCCCCGCGTCAGGAACGCCGGGTTGGTCACAAACAGGTCATCACCAACGAGCTGCACCTTGCCCCCAAGCCTCTTGGTGATCTTCGCCCACCCCTCCCAGTCGTTCTCGGCCAGGCCGTCCTCCAGCGACCGGATCGGATAGTTCTCACACCACTTCGCCCACAGGTCGATCAACTCATCGCTGCTGATAACCCGCTTGGGGTCGCTCTTGAAGAAGCAGTACCCCTTCTTGCCCAGTTCCTTCGCCTCGTTCCACAACTCGCTGCACGCCGGGTCAAGGGCCACAAAGATCTGGCTCCCCCACTTGTACCCCGCCTTCTTCACCGCCACTTCGATCAACTGCAACGCCTCCTCGGCGTTCTTGAGGCTCGGCGCAAACCCGCCCTCGTCCCCCACCGCCGTGCTCAGGTGCTTCTCGTGCAGAACCTTCTTGAGCGCGTGATAAATCTCCACACCCGCACGCAACGCCTCCCCATACGAATCAAACCCCCACGGCTGCACCATGAACTCCTGAAAATCCACGTTGCTATCCGCGTGCTTGCCCCCGTTAATTATGTTCATCATCGGCACCGGCAGCGTCCGCGCGCTGCTGCCACCCAAATACCGGTACAACGGCAACCCCGACTCCGCCGCCGCTGCCTTCGCCACAGCCATGCTGCACGCCAAAATCGCGTTCGCCCCCAACTTCCCCTTGTTCTTCGTCCCGTCCGCGGCGATCATCGCCATGTCCACAAGCTCCTGCTCCCGCGCATCCATCCCCACCAGCACCCCGCTGAGCTTCCCATTGACATTCCCCACCGCCTTGAGCACACCCTTGCCCAGGTACCGACCCTTGTCCCCGTCGCGCAACTCCACCGCCTCGTTCTCACCCGTGCTCGCCCCAGACGGCACCGCCGCCCGACCCATCGCCCCCGACTCCAGCAGCACGTCCGCCTCCACCGTCGGGTTCCCACGCGAATCAAGGACTTGGCGAGCCGCAACGTGCACAATCGTAAATTCCATAAACTCAACCTCAAATAGAGTGTGATATAGCCTGAAACCGACCCCGCCACGGTATCCACCCCGCCGGCATCCAGATGCCCGACGCAGTTTCTTAGTCCCCGCAACCGCACCTGACCGATCATACAAACATAGATAGACCATGCCTGCACACCCACCACCGCCCACACGCATGAACAACGCCAAACCCCACACCACTCCCCACACTCACCCCTCCCCCGCCACCCCCGGCAACACTCTGGTATCCTGCTGGCAACCGCTCACACGAAACTGCGCCATGCCCAACACCCCCGACGCCTTCGCTATTCAGGTCGACAAGCTCAAAGGCGAGCTCGTGCTCCAGGGCGGCCGCGTCCGCGCCCTCGTCGAGCAGAGCATCGACGCGGTCTTCGCACGCGACCTCGCCGCCGCGACCGCTGCCATCAACCTTGACGCCGAGGTCGACCGCGTCGACGTCGAACTCGAAAAATCCTGCGTTGCCCTCCTGACCGAGGCCACGGGCATCGGCAACCGCCTGGAGGCCACCCAACTCCGCTGGGTCCTGATGATCGTCAAGGTCAACAACGAGCTCGAGCGCATCGCCGACGTCGGCGTCGCCATCGCCGAGAACGCCGGCGCATTCAAGGTCAGCTGCGACCACCTCCCACCCACCTTCCGCGTCCTGGCCAACAGCGTCATCGGCATCCTCCGCGACAGCGTCGCCTGCCTCGACCGCCTCGACCCCGAACTCGCCCGCGTCGTCCTGCTCAGCGAAGAGGCCGTGCTCGCCTTCAAGCAGGCCCTGATCCGCGACGCCCAGCAGCAGGTCTCGACGGGCAACCTCTCCGTCGACCTCGCCAGCGCACTGCACGACGTCGCCATGCAGTGTACCAACATCGCCGACCACTGCACCAACATCGCCGAGCAGGTCATGTATACCGCCACGGGCAAGATCGTCCGCCACATGCACGGGCACTGGGAAGAAGTCACCCTCCCGCCAACGCAATAACCCTGCACTTCACCCCATCTGCCCGATAACCGCATCGGCAAACCCGCTGCACTTGACCTTCTGCACCTGCGTGTCGCCCTCGGCCTTCATCAGCCGCTCGAAGTCGTAGGTAACCGTCTTTGCGCTGATCGCCCCCTCCATACCCTTGATCACCAGGTCTGCCGCCTCGTCCCACCCCATATACCGCAGCATCATCTCCCCGCTCAGGATCACCGAGCCGGGGTTGACCTGGTCGAGGTTCGCATACTTCGGCGCCGTCCCGTGCGTCGCCTCAAATATCGCGTGCCCCGTGATGTAGTTGATGTTCGCCCCCGGCGCGATCCCGATCCCCCCGATCTGTGCCGCCAGCGCATCGCTCAGGTAATCCCCGTTCAGGTTCATGCACGCGATGACGTCAAAGTCCCTCGGCCGTGTGAGCACCTGCTGCAGAGTGATATCCGCGATCGAGTCCTTGATCAAAAGCATCGACTTGAACTTCCCGCCGCCGTGCGTCGCGCCGATCGCGCTGAGCACACCCTCAACCTCCTTGACGAGCTTGGCCTTCTGGTCCGGCGTCATCATCTCGTAACCGGGCTCGATCGCTCTGGCGTTCTCCTGGGCACTCATCCCCGCGTTCGCGTCCTTATTCCCCAAAATCCAGCTCTCCCGCTCCGTAACCACCTGCCCCCGGAAATACTCCACCGCCACCTTATACCCCCAATCCTTAAACGCACCCTCGGTGAACTTCATGATGTTCCCCTTGTGCACGATCGTCACACTCTTGCGCTTCTCCTTGAGCGCATACCGGATCGCACTGACGATCAACCGCTCCGTCCCAAGGTACGACACCGGCTTGAACCCTACCCCCACCATCAGCGGGTTCTCCCGCGCCGGCGCACCGGTACCCTCCAGCAACTTCTGCCACTGGTCCCCCGCACCCTTGCTCCCAAACCGGATCTTCTTAAACTCCTTCGGGAACTCCTTCTCGATAAACCCCAGCACCTTGGCCGCCTCGGCCGTCCCTGCCGCCCACTCGATCCCCGCATAAATGTCCTCCGTGTTCTCACGGAAGATCGTCATATCACAATCCTGTGGCCGCTTCACCGGGCTGGGCACACCCTTAAACCACCGCACCGGCCGCAGACAGACATACAAATCCAGCAGCTGACGCAGCGCCACATTCAACGACCGGATCCCCCCACCCACGGGCGTCGTTAACGGCCCCTTGATCCCCACCAGATACTCCCGAAACGCGTCCAGCGTCGCCTCCGGCAACCAGTCCCCCGTCTGGTTGAACGCCTTCTCCCCGGCCAACACCTCCAGCCACTGCACACGCCTCTTGCCCCCATATGCCTTCGCCACCGCCGCGTCAAAGACGCGCACGCTCGCACGCCAAATGTCCGGCCCCGTCCCGTCCCCCTCAATAAACGGGATCACCGGCTCATCGGGCACTACAAGCTTCCCGGCAGACATCGTTATCGCAGTCGCAGGCATCAGGCACTCCTCTCATATCAATCTACCAAAGCGTATCCCACAGGATACCAGCCACCCAACCCACAGTGGACAACATCCCCCATCTACTCCAAACTCCCCACCACAAACCCCACATTCCTGGTAGACTCCCCACATGCCCCGCCACTCAGAACAAACTCCAACTGACCTCCCGGCCGCCGCTGGCATCGCCCACGACCTCAACAACATCCTCCTGGCCACCACCATCACCGCGCAGCACGCAGCCGATCACCTCCCGCCGCACCACCCCGCCCAAAATAACCTGCAAACCATCCTGACCAACCTTCGGCACGCCGCCGAACTCACCACACTCCTCCACCCCAACCCCCCCACCGATCATCACACCCCCATCTGCCTCCGCACGCTCATCGAAGAATCCATCCCCATCGCTACCACCTGCACACAAGCACCCCCAACCATCGATATCACCCTTGACGCAGGCCCTGCCACCCCCACTGTCCGGGCCAACAAACCACTCCTTCGGCAAGCCATCCTCAACCTTCTCATCAATGCCCTCGAAGCCCTCGAAAACCAAGGCTCTATCCACATCCGCCTCCACGCTGTGCACTCCCCCACAACACACATCATCGTCCAAATCACCGACTCAGGCCCCGGAATCCCCCAACCCTCCCACCTGCACATCTTCAACCCCAACTTCACCACCAAACCCCACAACACCCACACCCGAGGCCTCGGCCTCGCCGTCGTCGCCCAAGCCGTCCGCGCACACCTCGGCACCATTACCCTCACGTCCGCACCAGGCCAAGGCTCCACCTTCACCATCACCCTCCCCGCACTCGTTCAACCCGATACAACCATCGAAACCAAACCCAACCCACCCCGGCCTCACCCCGACACCATCTCCGTCATGGTCATCGAAGACGACCCACTTATCCGCAGACTCATCACCATCAACCTCTCCACCCTCGGCATCCACACCCACCCCTTCCCCACCGGCCAAGAGGCACTCGACGCGCTCCGCGCCAACCCCACCACCTACAACGCCGCGATCATCGACCAAAACATGCCCGGCATGACCGGCCTGCAAACCCTCGCCGCCCTCCGGCAACTCCAACCCGACCTGCCCATCATCCTCACCTCTGGCTACCCACTTTCACTACTCCCTAACCCCCTCCCCCAAGCCACATTCCTCCACAAACCCTACACCATGACCCAACTCCAACAGGCTCTCACCAAAGCCATCAACCTCCACGCCCCCACCGCATAACCCAACCCACTACCAATCAACCCACCCCAAACCACACCAACTCAGAACACCTCTACACCTCTGCCCTCTCAATAATGCCTTCGTCACCACCCAGTAACCCGAATACCCTCCACCATGAAGATCCACGAATACCAAGCACGCGAACTCCTCGCCTCCTTCGGCATCCCCGTCCCAGCCGGCCAGATGATCGACTCCGTTGATCAAGCAGGCCCCGCATACGACCAGGCCGTCGCCGGCATGTCTCAACCCCTCGCCGTTGTCAAGGCCCAGGTCCACGCCGGCGGCCGGGGCAAGGCGGGCTTCGTCAAACTCGTCAACTCCCGCCAACAGGCCATCGACACCGCCACCTTCATGCTTTCCCACCGCATGACCAGCCCGCAAACCCCACCCGAGGGCCTCGAGGTGAAAAAACTACTCATCGCACAGGCCGCCGACATCGCCGACCGCGTGCCGTCGGGTAAAGAGGAGTTCTACCTCGCCATCACCCTCGACCGCAAGTCCCGCCGCAACATCCTCATCGCCAGCCGCGAAGGTGGCGTCGAGATCGAGACCATCGCCCACGAGCGCCCCGAGGCGATCATCAAGCAACCCCTCGACCCCGTCCAGGGCCTCCTCCCCTTCCAGGCCCGCGAGGTCGCCTTCGCCCTCGGCCTGGTCGGCAAGCAGGTCAACCAGGCCGCCGACATCATGCTCAAACTCGCCAGGTGCTACATCGAAAAAGACTGCACCATCGCCGAGATCAACCCCCTGGTCATTACACCACCGGACGCCCAAAACCCCGACGGGCGCGTCCTCGCGCTGGACGCCAAGTTCAACTTTGACGACAACGGCACCTTCCGCCACAAAGACATCCAGGCAATGCACGACCCCACCGAAGAAAACCCCGCCGAGATCAAGGCCAAAGAGTTCAACCTCAGCTACGTCGCCCTCGACGGCAACATCGGCTGCCTCGTCAACGGCGCGGGCCTCGCCATGGCCACCATGGACATCATCAAACTCCAAGGGGGCGAGCCCGCCAACTTCCTGGACGTAGGCGGCGGGGCAACCGAACAAGCCGTTACCGAAGCCTTCTCCATCATCCTCAGCGACCCACGCTGCCAGGGCGTCCTCGTCAATATCTTCGGCGGCATCATGAAGTGCGACATCATCGCCCAGGGCATCGTCAACGCCGCCAAAGGGTATAAAAACCCCGACGGCACCACCGGCTTTAAGGTCCCACTCGTCGTCCGCCTCGAAGGTACCAACGTCGACGCTGGCCGCAAAATCCTCGAAGAGAGCAAACGAATCGTCCCAACCCTCCAAGCCGCCAAAGACCTCGGCGACGCCGCCCGAAAAGTCTGCGCCGCCGTCAAGTAATCCCACCCCGGAGTGGAATGGCAGGGGTGTGGTTGATTCTCGGTGGTGCAGGCTTCCAGCCTGCACAGCAAACAGATTCCACCACAGAGTCACAGAGCAGAGCGGGACTGGATAGGAAGCAAAGAATTTAGCCCCTTCTCGTCTCTGTGCCCCGGCGACTCTGTGGTGAACTGCCCCACCTTTGACCCACACACACGCAAGGACTCCCATGCACACCCCACTCAAAGCCACCCTCACCGCCACCATACTCACACTCGCCGCGCTCACAGCCTGCACCATCCACACCCCACCACCACCGCCCCTGCCCCAGGCCCAAACTACAACAACCCGAACCCCACGCCAATACCCCGGCATCCACAACGTCGTCGCCTTCCACGAAGGCTTCCTCTCCGGCAGTGTCCCCGAAGGAGACCAAGGCTTCGACTCCCTCGCTCAACTCGGGATCAAAACAATCATCAGCGTTGACGGCGCCACACCCGACGTACCCGCCGCCACCGCACGCGGCATCAGATACATCCACCTGCCCATCGGGTACAACGGCTTCGACTCCCAACGCGCCCTCGAACTCACACGCGCCACACGCGACGCGCACGCCCAAGGCCCCGTCTACATCCACTGCCACCACGGCAAGCACCGCAGCGCCGCCGCCGCCGCCGTCGTCGCAATAGGCCTCGGCTGGCTCACACCACAGGCCGGCGTCCAAAGAATGAAAGTCTCCGGCACCTCACCAGACTACCCAGGCCTCTACGCCTGCGCCGAGATTGCCACCCCACTGACCCCGCAAACACTCAACGCCCTCCCGGGCGACTTCCCCTCCATCGCCCCCACCAGCGGCTTCGTCCAGTCGATGGTCTACATCGACGAGGCTACCGACCACCTCAAAGCCATCGAAAAAGCCGGCTGGACAACCCCCAAAGACCACCCCGACCTCGTCCCCGCCGCCGAGGCCGGCCGCCTCGCCGACCTCTACCGAGCCCTCGCCCAGGGCGACCGCGCCAAGTCCATGCCCCCCGATTTCGCCGCACACCTCGAAGCCGACAGCAACCTCGCCCAAACACTCGAAGACCTCCTCACCTCCACCAACAAAGACCCCGCCAAACTCTCCGCACAGTTCAAACTCATCACCGCCTCGTGCAAAGACTGCCACGTCAAGCACCGCGACTAGCAAGCACCCCGATCGCTTCAGAACCCCTCCCCCAGAACCTTCTGGCCGGGAGGGGCAGGGGCGGGGGTGGGGTTTACAATATTTCCAAATGGCCAAAGAGCCAAATGACCAAATAAAATGCCTCATTTGGCAGTTTGACCTTTTGACCGTTTGCCCCTCCCTCACGGCACCGCCGGGTCCACCACCGCCCAACCCGTGATCTTCTTTCCCAACCCACCCACCACCTGCGCTGTAAACGAATCCCAGATCGGCATCCCCCTCGGGGTCGCCATGATCGTCGATGCACTCCCTGCGCTCCCATTCGTAAAAGCAAACGCCACCAGCGGCCCGTTATTCCCTCCTAGAGCCGTGTACCCATAAAGATCCCCACCCCCCGTAAACCCCGCGTTGCCCGACGCATAAAAGTTCCCATACCCAAGCACCGCCCCCGTAACACTGATGTTCCCGTACACATACGCAGTCAACCCCTGCAGCGTTGCCGCCCCGGTGATGTCTAGGTTCCCCGCCATCACACGCAGCTCCGCGCTCGACCCACCCGTCGTCTCCCAGACAAACCCGCTCCCCGCCGACAGGCTCCCGATCCCCACCGTAACAAGGATCGTGTTCGCCGCACCCGTCGTCCGCGCCCTCACCCGGACATTCGTCTTCCCTGCTGCATTGAACGTGCGGAACCGGTACGTCCCGCTCCCATCGAGCGTCAACGTCGAGTCGTTCCCCATCGTTACGTTCCCATAGTTCCCCGGCGTCAGCGTCTGCGAGCCATTGTCGGCAATCGTTACAGCCGTCCCACCAAACACAATCGCCCCCGCCGACGGCAACGTATACACACCCGCCCCCGACCGCCCATGCACCAACGTCCCCCCGCTCAGCGTCAACGCGCTGCCCCCGTACACCACATGGTTGCTCAGCACCAGCGTCCCCGGCACAAGCTGGCACGCCGCAATCACCTCCGTCATTGACTTACCCGGCGACAGCCGTACCCGCGCCACCGCCGCGCTCAGGTTCGGCCCAAGCTGCTCTGCCGACCACGCCGACCCATCCCACACCCGAAACCGCACCTGCGACTGGTTCCTACGCACATACGCAACCACAGCCTTGAGCCCATCACTCTGATACGCCACGTCCGCCAACGGCTCAATCCCGTCCGGCCCCACACCCGCCGCCGTCAACGTTACCGAGTTGGCCGTATCCAGCGCCGACCCATTCCACGGCACCGCGGTTACCTCCCCCGACCCCTCCCCATACACCAGCATCACCTCATCACTGCCAACCTTCGGGCTCCGCACCAGCCGCACAAACGTCGGCCTGCTCGTCAGCACCACCGTCCCCACCACCCCCAACGGCGACGCCGCCCCACCCTTGAGCACAATACTTGCACTCTCCCCCACCGCCACCAGCCGATCCCCCGACGCCCCCTCATACGCCGCCGCGAACGTCTGCCCAACGGCCACCCCAAGCAAGCTATGCGTGTCCACCGTCGCGCTCCACGCCGACCCATCCCAGACCTTCGACACCACGCTCGCCCCCGATCGCGCCACCGCCCACATCTCACTCGACCCGGCCCTGTCCTCCAGCAAAACCCCGTCGATCGGCTCGGTAAACCCCAGCGCCGTCGAGCCTGAATCCACCACCGTCCCCCCCGAAAGCTGCTGGTAATACAACGCCCCAACCCCCGCCGTGCTCCGGTAAACAATCAGCGCCCTTCCCGAGCCGGCCTCATACCGCACCCTCGCCACGGGCGCGTTGGGGCTGCCCGTGCTACCGATCGCCGTCGCCGCGCTCCACGCCCCCGCCGAAAGCACAAACCTGTTCAGGCTCCCACTGGCGTTGATCCCCAGCAGCACCGCCTCCCCCGCTGCGTTGCCGGCCACGTCAAGCTGCTGATACGCGTCGCTCGTCCCTATCGCCACCTGTGCGCCAGCCGACCACGCCGCGCCGTCCCACGTCCGGGTGAGCATCGGCCAGGTGATGTCCGTGCTATCCGTATAAAACAACCGCGGGTCCGGCCCGGCTATCGAGCCTGTAACCAGCCCCACCGCAACCGCCCGCGCCGCTTCCCCGTTCTGCGCACGCGCGGTGATCGTCGTTGCGCTGCCAGCATCCACACGCGTCGCCCACATCCGCGTCCCGTTGTTGATCTTCGGATCGTTGGCCGTGTTCCCATCGTTGGAGATCGTCCCGATCCCACCATCCCCATCGCGGTCAATGTTGTCGATCATCTCCTTGATGGCCATGTTCGCCGCCGCCTCCGCCGCCCGCTGCGCACGCACCCCCTGCACACGCGCACTCCACATCTGGCTATCCCGCGAGGCCGACAGCACCACCGCCGAAACCACCAACGTCAACACCAGCAACACCACCAGCATCGCCACCAACACGCTCCCACGCCGGCACGCCCGCCCACTCGCCCCAAAATATTCACCCAGCATCCGCACAGCAAAGACCTCCACCCCACACAACACCCACCTCGTTATCGGTCAACCAAACCCCCATATTCACTCCCAAAAAACAGACCCCCAGACCCCTCCTGAGCCACTTTGCAGCTTCGCCACTCTGCCACTTCGCCCCTCTGACCATTTGCCCATTTCCGCCCACCCTACCCTCCACCATGCTCCGGCGTGTCTCGCTGGCCAACAAGTGCCTCCTGCTCTTCGGCCTGGCCGTCGTCCTCATCATCATCGCCGCTCTTGCCGTCCCCTGGGTACGCCTCAACAAACTCGTCGACGACGCCGAACTGCAATCCGCTCGCCAGATGGTCGCCACCTGGGAGGCCTCCGCACGCCTGAGCACCGATCCGGCCCGCGCCAGCACCACGCGCCCATCCTCCCTCACCCCAGGTGAAAAACTCTCCGTTGACGAATCCCTCCTCGTCGTCATCGACAAAGCCCTCCTGGCCGAACTCCGCGACGCCGACGCACCCATCCGAAACGCCTGGGAGGCACTCACCGCCGACAACACACGCCGAGACTACTCCCAATCCACCTGGGGCATCACCATCCGCTCCTACACCTTCGCTCTGCCCATCCGCGAGGGGGGCCAGCTCCGCGCCGCCATCGTCCTGCACCGTCAGAGCACGCAGGCCGCACGCACGATGCTCATCAGCACCGGCTTCCTCCTCTCGGCCGGCCTTGTCGCCCTCGGCCTGGCCGTGCTCGTCTTCTACCTCATCACCAACAAGCTCATCCTCTCGCCCGTCCGCCAACTCCGCGAGACCGCCGAGCAGGTCCGCTCAGGCAAGCTCGACACCCGCTCACAAATCCAGACCGGCGACGAGTTCGAGGACCTCGCCGAGGCCTTCAACGACATGCTCCAGAACGTCCAGGACAGCCAGCAGCAGCTCCGCACCCTCAACGCTACCCTCGACGACAAGCTCACCGAGCTCCAGCAGCGCAACGCCAGCCTCGCCGACGCCGCACGCCTCAAGGGGGAGTTCCTCGCCAGCGTAACGCACGAGCTCCGCACACCCCTCAACAGCATCATCGGCTTCGCCGAGCTTCTCGACGAGCAGGCCCAGCGCGACCCCCCAACGCCCGAAGATTCCGCCCGCCTCATCAAACGCCGACGCTATATCGAGAACATCAACAGCGCAGGCCGCGCCCTCCTGGAACTCATCAACGGCCTCCTGGAGATGGCCCGCGTCGAGGCCGGCAAGGTCCAGCTCAACATCGCACCCATCAGCCTCCGCGAGGCCTGCGAGACCATGCTTGCGATGATGAAGCCCGCCGCCGACAAACGCTCCGTCGAACTCCGCCCCGAGCTCGCTGGCATCGACGAACTCGGCCCCATCCACACCGACGCCCGCAAACTCCAGCAAATCCTCTACAACCTCATGAGCAACGCCATCAAGTTCACCGCCGACGCCGCCGATGCACGCGAGGCCCGCATGGCGCAGATGGACCCCGAGGCCGCCGAGAAACTCTCACGCCAGGCCCACGTAACCCTCCGCGCCGAGCACCTCCCCCCCCGCGGCGCCGAGGGCCCCGAGGCCGCCGACCGCGTCCGCATCAGCGTCCTGGACACCGGCCCGGGCATTGCACCCGAAGACCAGCAACGCATCTTCGAGAAGTTCACACAACTCGACGGCGGGCTCGGCCGCAAACACGCCGGCACAGGCCTGGGCCTCTCCATCGTCAAAGAACTCACCTCCCTGCTCCAAGGCGAAATCCTCGTCCAAAGCACCCTCGGCCAGGGCAGCATCTTTAGCCTCATCCTCCCCATCACCCCCGACCACGCCCGCACCAATGAAAACAAACTCGAACAATCCCTCCGCGGCGCACTCCTAGGCTCCAAAGCTTAACCAATCTCCCACTCAGCCTCCCCCGAGGAAAAACTTTGCTCTCGGTGGTGCAGGCTTCCAGACTGCACAGCAAACAGTTTTTACCAACAATGCACAGAGGCACCGACAAGAGAGCGGGCTATGTTTTTTTGCTCCTCAGAAACCCCCTCTTCTCTGTGCCCCCTGTGGCGCTGTCGTAGACCCCCTTTCCCGCACAGGTCAATCACCCCGCTAACCTCCCGCATGCACGACCACCCCGGTCATGTCGATGCCTCCATCTACCTCCACCCCCAGACCCTCGCACGACTGGGCACACTCGAGCTCCGCGCCAAAATGATCGTCGAAGGCGTCATGTCCGGCCAGCACCGCTCTCCCTACAAAGGCTCCAGCGTCGAGTTCGCTCAACACCGCCCATACTCCCCCGGCGACGACATCCGACGCCTCGACTGGAAAGTCTTCGCACGCACCGACAAACTCCAGGTCAAACAGCAGCAACAAGAAACCAACCTCGACCTCATCCTCCTCGTCGATGCCTCAGGCTCCATGCGTTTCGGGTCGCGCTCCTTCGCCCAGGCCTCCGGCGTCGGCGTCGCTGCCGCACCCGACGGCCGCGCCAACTGGAGCAAGTACGACCACGCCACCGCCGTCGCCGCCGCCATCGCATACATCTCCCTCCAACAAGGCGACCGCGTCGGTGTTGGGGTCTTTGCCGACCACCTCCTCAACTGGCAGCGCCCCAACTCCGCACCAGGCACCTGGCGACGCATCGTCAGTGTCCTGGCCACCAGCCCCATCGACAAGCCCACCTCCCTCACACGCTGCATCGAACAAGCCCTTGTGCAAATCCCACACAAAGGGATCGTCGTCCTCGTCAGCGACATGCTCAGCGATCCCGCCGACCTCCGCACCGCACTGGCACGCCTCCGCTTCCGCGGCCACGACGCCTTGTTGGTCCGCATCACCGACCAACGCGAACGCGACTTTGACATGCAAGACGAACTCACCCTCCAAGGCCTCGAAGGTGAAGGGGATATCAAGGTCGATCCACGCCTGATACGCGACGCCTACCTCGCAGCCCTGGCCGAGCACGAGCGCCAGGTCGATAGTGCCGTCAAGGGCGCGGGCCTGGACATCCTCTCACTGAGCACCCACGACTGGCTCGGCCCACCCCTAGCCGGCTTCCTCGCCGCCCGCCAAGCGCGCCTGAAGCGCACCACCTGATCGGGCCGATAAACGCCAAGGCTTATCCCCACCCGCCACCAGCAAGGACCCACACCCATGGAACTCTACATCGATACGGCCAACCTCGACGAGATCAAAGAGGCCGCAGACCTTGGCATCCTCGACGGCGTAACCACCAACCCCTCCCTCATCGCCAAAGAAAAGGGCGTCAAGTACCACAACAGGCTCAAAGAAATCTGCGAATTCGTCAAAGGCCCCGTCTCCGGCGAGGTCATCAGCACCGAATACCCCGGCATGCTCTCCGAGGCCGAGCAACTCATCAAGATCGCCCCCAACATCGTCGTCAAACTCCCCACCACCGTCGACGGCCTCAAAGCGTGCAAGCACCTCTCAGGCCGGGGCATCAAGACCAACATGACCCTCGTCTTCCAACCCCTCCAGGCCCTCATGGTCGCCAAGGCCGGCGCCTTCCTCGTCAGCCCCTTCATCGGCCGACTCGACGACGCCGCCGAGGACGGCATCGAACTGATCCACAAAATCCGAGCCATCTACGACACCTACGGCTTCAAAACCAAAGTACTCGCCGCCAGCATCCGCCACAACAAACACATGGTCGACTGCGCCCTCGCAGGCAGCGACGTCGCCACCGTACCAATGAGCGTCATCAAATCTATGCTCAACCACCCACTGACCGACAGCGGCATCAAGAAGTTCCTCGAAGACTACAAAAAAGCATTCCCCGGCTAACCCGTTTTCTGATTTCAACCCTCCCAAGGGGAGGAACAGCGGTGGGGTTCGCGCACTTCGTGCATTTCCCCAATCGTCTCACCTGCCAATCAACCCCCACCCCCAATCCCCCCACGGGCACGCCGCCTCCGCACCATCAATGCGAACGCACTCCCTATCATCACCGCGATGCTCCAAACCACCCACGTCAAGGCGGACCTTGTTGGCGGCGTGCCCGTGGCCCTGCTGACAACCGAGAAGGTCGGCGAGTACGAGGCCCACGCCATCGAGGTCGACCTGCTCGGGCTGGGGCAATCGCACAGGCACCGATACGCCGTAGATTTTTCGCAGGTGCGGATACTCTCATCAGTCGGCATCGGGCTGCTGATCAAACTGACCAAGGCCGCCACCGTCGGCAGAGGCAAGGTCGTCTTCTTTGGCATGGACAAAAACCTACTCGACCTTCTGGCGATGACCAGACTGGACAAGGGGATGAGCCTCAGCAAGTCGCAGGCCGATGCCGTCAAGGTCCTCCAAGAGGTTTGATTGACCATGCCCCAGCCTCCATCAATCGGCGGCCCAACCCCCGGCGTCCCCGGGCTGCTCGTGCTCCTCTCCGGCTCGGGCCGAACGCTCGTGAACCTGGCGCAGGCGATCGCCCAAGCTCATCTGCAGGCTCGCATCGCAGGCGTCATTGCCAGCCGGGTCTGCGCGGGGTGCGACCGAGCACGCGAGTTGGGTATCGAGCCGCTGGTTCTGCCAGGCGTGATCCCCGGCAATGACTTGGCCCAAGCGGCAGGCTCTGCGGGGGCTTCGCTGATCGTGCTTGCAGGGTACTTACAGCGTGTGGATGTACCGGCAAACTACGCCGGGCGTGCAGTCAACATCCACCCCGCGCTGCTGCCGAGTTTCGGCGGCAAAGGGATGTACGGCGACCACGTCCACCGCGCCGTCCTGTCGGCGGGTTGCAAAGTCTCAGGGTGCACAGTGCACCTCGTCGATGCAGAGTACGACCGCGGGCCAATCGTCGCGCAACGCGCGTGCGAGGTGCTCGACAACGACACGCCAGCGTCGCTCGCCGCACGCGTCTTTGCACTCGAATGCGAGGCATACCCCGCCGCGATCTCGCTGCTGCTCAGCGGGTGTGCGCGTGTAGTCGGCCAGCGCGTCCTTGCTGGAGCACCAGCATGAGGGCATTCCTCCTGCTGCTCCTCTGCGTGGCGATGGGAATACCAGCCTATGGCCAGGCCCCCGGCGGCGCGGGTGATGCCGTGCCCAGCGTGCTGGCCGAGGGCGACGCCCTGCGCGTGGCGTGGGAGCAGGCATACGCCAACAAGGACTACGCCCGCGCAGCCGAGCTGCTCGGTCGACTCTGCCGGGGCAATAGCCCAACGCCCGTGGACCGCTACAACCTGGCCTGCCTCCTCGCAAAGTTGGGCAAGAAGACCGAGGCCGAGCATGCCCTGCGCGACGCACTCGGCGCAGGCTTTGGCGACTTCGATCTGCTGGTACAAGACCCCGACCTGGCCTCGCTGCGGCAGACGCCAACGTACCAGGCGGTACTCGAAGGTTGGGCAGAGTTGCAGGACGCAACCATCGACGGCCGCCTGGCCGCCCTAGAAAAGGGCAAGCCAGGCAAGCACCGCATATCAAAGTTAGCCGATCTACGCATCGCCCTTGTGAGTGCAACAAGCGCAAAAGGTCTGGCCGAGGCGGAGGTCGAACTCCGCCGATCGGCAAAGTTGTGGAGTGCGTGGGTCGGTGTAGATGATGGTGATGCACACAAGGCCAGGCCGCCGCCGTGGGTCCTGCTCTGGCTCCCCGACGAGCGTGATTTCCGCTCATGGTCGGCCCAAATGTTTGGACCCAAGGCCGCGAACATCGGCGGCCTCTACACCCGCGATGATCTTCGCCTGGTCGCACGCGACACAGGCCCAACGCTCCGCCACGAGTACTGGCACGTCCTGCACCACCGTGATATGAGCAGACGCAATCAGCAGCACGCCCTCTGGGTGCAGGAGGGGTTGTGCTCGCTGATCGAGGATGTTGACCCCGGCACCCCCGCGACCGGCGGTGGCGAACCCGTAGCTACGCCCGCCCTGTCCTGGCGAACAAACATGGCCAGGCGCATGGCCGAGTCCGGCACGCTTGCAAAGCTCGGCGACATGATGGCCATGGACCCCAAGCGTTTCATGAGCAGCGGCTCACTGGGCAGATACGCCCAGGCGCGAGCCTTCTTCCTCTACCTGCATCAAAAGGGCAAACTCCCGGCGTGGTACGCCCAGTATGTCCACGATTACCCACAGGACGACACAGGCGTGCACGCAACCGAGCTTGTTCTCGGCAAGCCGATCACCCAGGTCGAACGTGACTTTCGCCTCTGGCTACGCGGTCTTCCGGTCGTCGGCGAGGCGGGCATGGAAGAGATAGCACTCCCCTTCGATGTCGACGAGGGTGTCGGCGAGGGTGTCGTGATCCTCCCGCTCCCGCTGGATAAATCCCTGGCACTCGGCGTCACAGCGGGAGACCTGATCGTCGCCGCCGACGGCAAACCCGTACGCGACCGGCACGACCTCGCCGGCATACTGCGAGGAAAAAACAGTGGAGACTCAATCACGCTGACCCTCCGCTTCCGCGGGCGAGACCGCGATCGCGTCTTTAAGGTCAGTGCGGTGCGCTAACAGCTCGCACTGATTGGAGCAAACCAGCACAAACCTACGGACGCACAAAAGGATTGCCGACCCTCTCATCGGCAACCGTCGTGCTCGGCCCGTGCCCAGGATAAAGCACCGTCCCCGACGGCAGCTCGTAAATCCGCGTGCGGATCGACTCGATAAGCGTCGACATATCGCCCCCCGGCAGATCCGTTCGCCCGATGGAGCCCTTGAAAATCGTGTCCCCCGAGATGGCGATCCCCGCCCCAGGGTTGTGCAGCGCAATCCCCCCCGGCGAGTGCCCAGGAAGATGGATCACGGCAAACTCGTGCGTGCCCAGCGTGAGCCTGTCGCCGTGCGCAAGCAGCACATCCGCCGGCGGCGTCGTGGTGGGCTGGCCAAAGTCTTCCGAGAGGTTCAAGACCGGGTCGGTCAGCCACTCGCGTTCATCAGCGTGGATGAGGAGTTTGGGCCTCGGCTGCAAGGCAGCCAGCACCTCACGCACGCCGTGGATGTGGTCAATATGCGCGTGCGTAAGAATCAGTTTGTCCACAACGAGCCCATTGCGACGGATAAAGTCGATCATCGGCCCAGGCTCAAACCCCGCATCGATCAGCCAGGCTTGCGCCTCCCCCTCCGGCCACAGCAGGTAGCAGTTGGTAGCAAAGGGGCCGAGCGTAAACGTCTTGACGTTGATCCTGCTCATGCCTTGGCCCCGGTCGCCGCACCCTCCAGAGCACCCTTGCGCTGCCCAGGCTCGGTGCGCCAGAGATACACCCCAAGCATCGCAATCCCGATCAGCAAGAACAAGTCGGCAACATTCGAAACATACGGCCAAACCTCCCGCCCGCCCCAAGGCATCGAGATCCCCCACGGCCAGCGCACGCCCGGCAGCGGGTGCAGAAAGTCGCGCACACACCCGAAGGTGAGTCGGTCATACAGGTTCCCAAGCCCCCCCGCCATCAGCAGCCCAATGCCGATGTGCGCGGCGTGGTCCCCCCTACGCGTAACCCTCGTAAAAAGCACCATCCCACCGACAAGCGCCAAGCCCGTAAATACCATAAAAAAAAACCGCTTGCCAGGCCCGATCCCAAAGACCGCACCAGGGTTGAGCACAAGCGTGAAGTCCAGAACATTCGGGATCACCTGCCGGCTCGTGTGCGGCGGTATGAGACGCTGGATCGCACCCGGCGACTCCTCACGCGAGATCGTCAACACCTCCTGCCGATCAATCACGACAGGGAACCCGGCAATGTTGGCAAAGGCCCACTGCTTGCTCGCAAGGTCAATCCACAGCCCCAACACGACTACAACCGTGAGCAGCACCCAGGCCCTCAGCGAGCGACCTGCCCGCTCAGCCGAAATCGCCTGCTGCGTGGGCGATGGTGCTGCCGGCGTGTCGGGGGTGATGGTTGGTGTAGGTGTTGCCATCATCGCCTTTGTGCGTCTGTACTCGATGCGCGCCTATGTGCACACGCAGGCTTAGTCCCCGCTGGCCGCGCTGGCACGTGCGGACTCCGCCCCACTACCACGCGGCACGGCGAACTGCTTCTTCTCCAGTTCGCGTGCCGCCTCGATAGAGTAACGCGTCCACGGAAGCTCTTCCAGACGCTCCTTGCTGATCGGCTTGCCGGTTTTTTGGCACAAACCGTAACTGGCGTTGTCAATGCGGGCCAGCGCGTCGTCGATCTCACGGATGAGGTTGCGGTCAACCTCCGCAATATCCAGCGACAAGGCCTGCTCATACGCGTCCGAACCCTGCTCAGCAGCGTGCTGGGGCGTGTGCGAGAGTGAGCCGGAGTTATCCTTGAGGACCTGCCCCTCCATCGTGTTGATATCGCCCACAAGCTCGCCTCGCTTGCGGATCAGGATGGCCCGGTAGTGGTCCAACTCCTTTCGGCTCAGGTTGGTCTTCCCTTCCAGGCTCGTCAGGTCGCTGCCGGTCTGTACAACTTTCGGTGCATTCGGCCCGCTGACGATCAGGGGCTTCCACTTTTTGCCCGGGCCCAGCAGAGGGCCGCCAAAGTTGGGAATCTCAATCGGCTTCTTGCCAGGCTTGCCCGGCGGGGCGACCGGCTTCTTAACCTCGACGGGCTTATCGATGACGTTGATGCCCTTGGGCTTGGCCTTAGCGTCCAGCGGTGCCTTCGCCGCAGGGGCGGCCTTGGCCGCCACCTTGGCGGGAACCTTCGCCGTGGGCTTCGGCGCGGGCTTGAGCGGTTTTTTGCTCGGCTTTACCCTGCCACTGGTTGCTGGCTTCTTGGCGGGTGCTTTGTTGGTCGGTGCTTTCTTGGCCGGGGGTTTGGCCTTGGACTTCTTACCCTGCGCGGGCTTCTTCGCCAGCGCGGGCTTCTTGGTGGCGGGCTTGCTTCGTGCGGCGGCTTTGGACGGCTTGGCTTTGGCCATGGCTCAAGACTCCGGCGGGGGTGCGGGCCGGGCATTGCCCGGTAAGCGGCAACCATAGGCCCAGCTGGCTGGCCCTCGGGTGTATGCGTTTATCAGAAGATAGAAACAACCCCAAAAGCAACGGCAAGGGCCACCAGCACCAAAGCAAGTCCCGTAGCCCCCTTGATCCACCGCACCGTCCGGTCAATCGGCAGGCGATCCTGCCGCTGGCCAACCAGGCTTCGCAGCCGGGCGACCCGTGAGTCGATCGAACCGTGCCGGAACCCGAAACTTCCCCGCGGTATCCCGTTGAGGCTCGCAACGCTCAGCAACGCACCCGCCATGCCCAGCGCACCCTGCTCCGTGATCGTGCCCCGGGCCTCAGCTGCTTGCGGTTGCTCGGCCCCCTCATCCGGCGTCGCCGACAGGTGCTTAGCAGCAAACGCATCCGCCTGCCACTCAAACCGCCGGCTGACAAACCCAAACACAAGCAGCGCGACCAGCAGCGAGCAGACAGACGCAAGCAGTTCCAACTCCTCCCACCCCGAACCACCCACCACCGCCTGCACCGCGTTAAGAGCAATCTGCACCCCCAACGCCGATAGCGCACTCGCAGCCATCGTCGCGCCGATAAGCCACGGGATGTGCCAAAGACGCACGTGCCCCACCTCATGCGCCATCACACCCTCAACATGCCTGGGCGCGAGCCTTTCCAACAGCGCGTCCGTCAGCAGGATGTACCGCGACCACCCGACAACACCCAGCACCGCACCGTTCACAACACCCCCCCCTGTGCGCCAGATCAATATCCCCGCCACACGCACCCGGTGCGTGTGGGCCAGCGTCAGCATCCGCTCGGCAAGCGGGCCATCCCTAAGCGGCACAGTCTGCCAGAGCCTGCGCATGATCCCCGGCGTCAGCAGCAACACTCCGACCACCCCGAGCAGTTGTGCCCCGAGCATCACACCCTGCACCCCACCCTCACCCTCACTTGCAAGCCACCGCCCCAGCTCTGCCAGCACACCACCCCGCCCCGATTCCCACGCCCCCGCCGCTGCACTACGCAGCAGGTGCAGCAACTGCCCCCATCCCCACAGCAGCAGCATCGGGATCAGCACCAACAGCATCTGGTGCCGTGTGTGCATCCACACCGTGGCCAGACGCGAAGGAATCGGATACACCGGCGTGCCATCTTCAAGTTGACGAAAAAGCACCGCCTCCTTTAGCCGACGCTCGATAGGGTACATCGCCCACCAGCAACCCAACATCAGCACCAGCAGCGGCGTCAACGCGAGGACCGGATCAAGCAGGGGCAACCCACCCGTCAGCCAGCCGATCGCCTCCAGCCACCCAAGGCTCACGATCGCGTACCCAGTAGTCAGCGTCCCGGCGACCCGCGCAAAGTTGGCCGTGCGGTCCAGCCCGGTGATCGACCCGAGCGAACCCGTCTTGACGATCGCCCAGTCAGCCAAAACCGCCCGCACCCAGACAAACAAAAAAAGCCCGGCATGAACCCCCAGCACAAACCCCGCGCACCCCGCAGCTGAAACCCTTCCCGCACCCGCCCCACCCGATTGCCCATCGTGCAAGAAGAGCGAAGCAAACGCGGCGATGAGGCACAGTTGCAGCACAGCGTCCAGTCGCGCTACCGCGCGACAATCTCCCCAAGGTCGATGCACACCCCTGTCGGCAGCAGAAGGTCCGCGTTCAGAACGCCCTCCTTCACCGGCGTAAAGATCAGGCACGCACGCCCAAAGCGTGCCGCATACTCCGCGTCCCCCGGGCTAGGCCCGGCATACTTGCGATTACGCACCTCCTGGGCATGAAAGTGGTAGTGCGCAATCGCAAAGGTGCTCCCCTTGATCATCTCATCGCTCGCGATAAACCGTTTGTCGCCCGTCCGCTGCGACCCACGCGGCGGGAACAACTTAAACTCCCACCCCCCCGCCTGCCCGCTCTGCTCGCCACCCTGCGCCAGCACGATCCCCCCCAACTCCGTAGATTGATCCGCCATATCGCGCCGCGCCTGCTGCCAAAGGGCTTGTGCCGAGCCTGCGCCCTGGAGCGCGTCGTCAACAACCAGGATCAGCAGCAGGTCCCCCCAGACGAGTTTCTTCTGCTGGTCGTTGAAACTCTCGTTGCCGGCCATCTGATCGGCGCCCTCTGGTTCGCGCGTGTGAAACTTGCGCTTGTCCAGACGACCCTTGATCTGGGCGACCAGGTCCGCCCGAGAGGCCCACAGCCACTCCGGTTGATTCTGCTGCGCCCACCGTGCAGCCTCGGCATGACGCAGCGACCACCCCGTCCGCGCCTCGGCCGAGATCACCCCGATCGCCCCGGCCGTCTGCGTCCACCACGCACCTCCAGCGGCCTCTTTTCTCATCAGCCGAACCCACGCCAGCTGCTCACTCGTTACCGGCACAGCCCCCAGCACGCGCACGGCCTCTTGCAACTCACCCGCCAAGCCCTGTGCGGCAAAGGACGGGTCAGACGCAATCGCCACACGCTTGCTCCCATCACGGTCCAGCCGGGTCAGCAAATCCCACGCGGCGGCACGCTCACGCTCCTGACGCTCCAACGCACGCCCCTTGCCCACCGGCTCGCGTGCAAACTGGGCAAAGGTGATCTCCACAAGCGACTTGCCAGGGTTCAACGCCAGCAGCGTTACCGCCTCGACCCGTTCGTTGTCCGGTATCACGCTCTGCTGCCGCGAAAGCGCACGCACGAGCGCAGGAGACAGGTCCTGCCAACCTCTTTGCACAATAATCTCGCACGCGCGCCGGACCACCGCATAGTCAGGCTCAACGGGCAGAAAAAGCATCAGCAATGTCCGCGTGTCAACTCCCTCGGCGTCCGTCGGGTCCTCCGCCAATAACTCCAACGCGCGTACACGTGCAGGCGCACCGACCGAGGCTCGCCACAGGATGTCCTTGGTCGCCTCGCGTCGCGCGGCGGGCGTCCCCTTGCTCTCATCCCAAACACCATCAACAAACGCCCGCTGCTCCTTCACATCCAACGGCGTAACGCCGCTGCCCGGCTTGGAGTTCTCCTTCAATGCCGCCGCAGGGTCCGTCGCCTGTCGCTCCCCCCTCCCCCCCGAGCAACCAACTGCCAGCATCGCCGTCAGCAAGGCCCACAAGAGCGTGAAAACAAGCCAAGCCCGGTGCGTGCAGACTGGTCCATTGTGTGCGGTCATTGGGTGATCCTATCATCCCCACACGTGCACACCGCAGGCAAGCCCATGACCACACCACTGACAACCCCGGCCGCCAAACCTGCCACACCCAAGCCCCCGGCACCCGGCGCCCCAGTCCGCGAACGCGTCGAGTTCGTACTCGCCCTCATCCGCCCCGCAGTCCAGGCCGACGGGGGCGACATCGAACTAGCCGATGTTACCGACACCGGCATAGTCCGCATCCGCCTCCACGGCGCGTGCGTAGGATGCCCATCCAGCCTCGTTACGCTCAAAATGGGCATCGAGCGAAACCTCCGCGAACATGTCCCCGAAGTCAAAGTCGTCCAAGCCGTCGAGGACTGATAAACATCGCCCATCTCCTCTGTCAGAACCCCTCCCCCTGAACATTCTGGCGGGGAGGGGGCACGGGTACGGTTAGCCAACTCAAAAACAGAGTATCAACCCTCGGTTGAGGCCCCCTGGTGCAGATTCTGCCCAGACCAAATCCAAACACCGCCCCACTCTTTGCAAAGAAACGCGGCATTGCCCAAACTTCCTTCGCACCCGGCCACTTTGGTGGTATATTCATGATCCCGGCGGCGGTCCGCCAGCCGGTCACTTTGCCCACCGGCACCACCAACGCCGGCACGGGGACAGGAGGTTGCCATGCTGGTCATCACAAGACGCGAAGGGGAAGAGGTCGTCATCGGAGACCCGCGCAACCCCATCGGCGTTGTACGCATCGCTTCCATCCGCGGCGACCGCGTCCGCATCGCCTTTGACTTCCCACGGCACGTCCAGGTGCACCGCAAAGAAGTCGCCGAGGAAATCAAAACCGAGCCCGCGCCCCAAGGCGTGCTCGCCAAACTCCCGGCACTCAAGATCGAACCACAAGCCCAGGAACCACCGGCCGCAGCTGAGGGGACTTGACAGCGTCAGGCCCACGCAAGGCGGGCTGGAAGCCCGCCCCACCATTATCCGCCCGCAAGGCGGGCTGGAAGCCCGCCCCACCATTATCCGCCCGCCCAACCGGTACAACTACAGCCCCAGCGTGTTGATCCCGCAATCGACGTAGATCGTCTCACCCGTCACCCCGCTGGAAAGGTCGCTGGCTAGGTACACCGCCGTGCGACCAACGTCGCCGCCCTCGACATTCCGCCGCAGCGGCGCGTGCTCGGCCACATAGGTCGTTATCTCCTCCACGCCCCCCACCGCCGAGCTTGCCAACGTCCGAAGATACCCACCGCTGATCGAGTTGACACGGATTTTCTCAGGCCCAAGTTCCCACGCCAGGTACCGTGCCGAGCACTCCAGCGCGGCCTTGGCCACGCCCATCACGTTGTACCCCGGCACTACCTTCTCCGCCCCGTAGTAACTCATGCACATGATGCTCCCCCCGCCCGACCGCGCCATGATCGGCCTCGCCCGCCGGGCCAGCCCCACCAGCGTGTATGCCGAGATATCAATCGCCGACAAATACGCCGCACGCGGCGTCTCGTGGAACTTCCCCTTCGCCAGCCACTGCCGATCCGCAAACGCAATCGAATGCACCAATATGTCCAGCCGGTCAAACTTGGCCTCAAAGGCCGAGAACGCTGACTCGATCTCCTCATCCTTGCCGGCATCCAGCGCAACCATCCACGGCTCCTTGATCCCCAACGCATCAACAGCCCGGCGTGTCCGCATCGCGTTCTTCTCCCCAGGCAGGTGCGTGAACGCAAGGCTCGCACCGTGCGCAAGCAGCGACTCGGCAATAAACCAGGCATAGGAACGCTCGTTGGCGATCCCCACAATCAAAGCCATCTTCCCGGCAAGCATTTGCGTCATGCCGCAGGATAGTTGCCAACCGCTCGGCAGGCAATCGACCTACTAAACTCACCCCATGCCCACAGACCTCAACGCGCTGACGCTGGCGGAACTCTACAAAGAGCTCAACGCACAGGGCCTGGCCACCCGCCTGCTCGAACTCGCCCGCGAAGAAGACCTCGGCAGCTTCAGCTGGGAAACCGCTGATGTTACAAGCACCTGCTTCGTCGACGACTGGCTCCGCGGCGAGGGAAAGATCGTCGCCCGCTACCCCGGCACCGTCGCGGGCCTGGCATGCCTGGATGAAATCCTCAACCTCTACCGCGCTGATGTCGATGCCTTCATCAAAGTCCCCGACGGGCAAACAGTCCAACCCGGGCAGACCATCGCCACACTCAAAGGCAAACTCCGCCCCATACTCATGGCCGAACGCACGATCCTCAACATCCTCGGCCGCCTCAGCGGCGTCGCAACAACAACCGCCGCGTTCGTCGCCGAGGCCGCCAAAGGTGGCCACGCCAAGGTCTACGACACACGCAAAACTACCCCCGGATTGCGCATGCTGGAGAAGTACGCCGTACGCTGTGGCGGTGGCTTCTCCCACCGCCTGGGCCTCTTCGATGCCGTGCTCATCAAGGACAACCACCTAGCCGTCATGAAAGACCGCGGCGCGGCTGGAGACCTCGCAACACTCGTCCGCAACGCCGTCGCCCAAGCCCGGCTAGAAGCACCGCGCGAAGGGCTCCGCTTTGTCATGCTCGAAGTCGATTCCATCGATCAGATGCGCCAAGTCATCGAGGGCAACGCCGTCGGCCCAGGCGATAACCAAGCCGGTATCCTCCTGCTGGACAACATGAGCACCGATCAACTCAAAGCCTGCGTCCAACTCCGCGACAAGAGCAAGGCCCGCGTCGAACTCGAAGCCAGCGGCGGCGTGCGCCTAGAGACCATCGCCGCCATCAGCAGCACAGGCGTGGACCGCATCAGCGTCGGCGCACTGACGCGCGGTGCCGTCTCCCTAGATATTGGCCTGGATTTCTAGCAGGCCTGGGCTTTTAGAAAGTGCTCTTACCGGTGGCACTAGCTTCCAGACCTAGCTCTGTATGTCCGCACCATCTCACTCAACCCGCGCGCGAGCCGTTCCGCCCACAACTCTACAATCCAACATCGTCGCATACTGTCTCCCCCACGACAGGAGCCTCCAGCAGATGAATCACCACACGTTGCACATCCTCTTCGCCTGCCTGCTAGCCATCGCCCAGGCAGCCGCATCGGCAGCAAGCCAGCCCGCCCCCACCACCACACCAAGCACCGTACCCGCCCTCGCACCCGTCCGTGCTGTCGTCTCCATACCACCCCTCCGCGGCCTCATCGAACCCCTCCTCCCCCCCGGCAGCACCATCGAGGTCCTCATACCCCCCGGCACCAGCGAGCACGGGTATGAAATCCCACCAGCACGCCTGGCAACACTCCTCCAAGCCGACCTCGTCGTAACCATCGGCCTCGGCCTCGAGCCGCAGGTCGATAAGTTCCTCAACGATTCCCCACGCCCCGAACGCCGCCAGGTCGTCTTCGCCAAGGTCATGAAACTCCACGCCCCCACCGGGCACCAGCACCACGACCACGCCGAGGGTCACGAGTGCACCCACGGCGTAGAGGGCGGCGACCCGCACCTCTGGCTCGACCCACTCGCCGCCATCTCCCTCGTCAACGAGGTCGCCAATCAACTCGCCGCCCTCCGACCACGCGACGGAATCCCCCCCGCTGAGCACCCGGTGCGCATCGCCGCCCACGCCCAGATGCAAAAGTTACAAGAGCTTGACGAAACCTACAAACGCACCCTCGCCGCGGCACCAAACCGCACGATCATCGTCGCCCACGACGCCTTCGGCTACCTCTGCGCCCGCTACAACCTCCAGGCCCTGGCAATCAAAGGCCTCACGGCTCAAGAGCCAAAGCCCGCCGACCTCGCCCGCGCGATCCAGGCCATACGCGAACAAAAACTCCGCACGGTCTTCGTCGAGCCCCAAATCTCACCACGCGCAAGTCAGCGCGTGGCCGAGGCAACCGGCGCAGACATCGCCGTCCTCGATCCGCTCGGCTCCGGTGATTACTTTGCCATGATGTCGGCCAACCTCGCCGAGCTCCGCAAGGCCCTCGTGCCCGCTCCTCCCACACCACCACCCGCCCCAACACCTTCACCAAACCCCTAGCACCCGACAGGCTTGCACCCCGCCACAGGCCCGCCGTGAAAGCAACCGGCCAGATGGTTAGGATCGCCGCGTGCCCACAACCCCACCAGCACCCCCCACACCACCCGGCCGCGCCCGCACAGGCCCACACCCGCGCAACGCCCGCGCCTCGGCTATAGCCATCCTCCTCAGCGCAGGCCTCGCGTGCGCCCAACCAGTCCTTGACCCCGGCAATCGCGCCACGCCAGGCCCTCAAGACCCCTCATCAACCGGCACCCCATCCGACGCCGGGCAAGACTTCGCCGGCCTCCAACTCGACCTCCCCCCACAAACCGGCGGCATCACCATCCAGTCCCGCAAGGCCTTCACCTGGACCGTCGTCGGCACCAGCAACGCCCCAACGAACCGCCTCCTCCTCGTCGGCGATGTCGTTATCACCATCGGCGCCACACAACTCCACGCCGCCCGCGCCTCTGCATGGATCGAACGCCTCGAAACCACCAGCAACAATGAACGCCACCAGATCGCCGTCTACTTCGACCGCGTCGGAAACCCCACCGCCAGCCCCGGCAGCTCCGCCTCGGGCGACCGCCTCCTGATCACCGCCGTCATCGACGGCCCGCTCGCACTCACAACCGATGCACCCCCCGTCCCCAACACGCCCACCACCGACCCCTTCCTCATCGAAAGCCACGCCCGACTCGCCCGCTACCTCGACGCACTCCAAAACCCCGGCCAGCAGCAGCCCATCCCACCACCCACCAAAGCGCCCCCATCATCAGGCCCAGTCTATCAGCCAGGGTTCACAAAGCCCTTTGAGCCAGGCTCACCCCTCGGCCCCGACGGCCCACGCACACTCCCCACCGCCGGGCCAAAGAACCCCACCGACCCCGCCGGCGGCCTCCTCGGCGACCAACGCCTCTTCTCACCTCAGGGCCTCGTCGCCATCGCCGCAGGCGACCCCAGCGTGCAGCAAACACCCGAAGAAAATATCATCGTCATCACCGGCGGCGTGGCGATCCAATACTCCGAGCCGCTCCGCGAGCGTTCACTCCAGCTCACGGCCCAGCGTGCCGTCATCTTCCTCGACCCCGGCGAACTGCAGGACACCGCACGCCTCTTCGCCCAAAAAATCCGCGGCATATACCTCGAAGGGGACGTCGTCGCCAGCGACGGCCGCTTCACCCTCCGCGCGCCCCAGGTCTTCTACGACGTCAAGGCAAACACCGCAACCATGGTCGATGCCGTCTTCTGGACCTACGACGAACGCCGAGGCCTCCCCCTCTACGTCCGCGCCCAAGCCATCCGCCAGACCGCACGTAACCGCATCGAGGCCAAGAACGTACAGATCGCCGCCTCCGCCTTCTTTGACCCCCAACTCGCACTGGCCGCCAAATCCATCACCATCACACGCGAACAACGCGACGAGGCCCTCGGCGGCGGCCAACGCGTCATGGTCTCCGGCACCGACATGGTCCCCAAACTCGCAGGCCTCCCCTTCTTCTACATCCCCAGCTACACCGGTGACATCGAACGCTTCCCACTCCGCGACATACGCTTCTCGAGCAGCAACTCCGCAGGCGTTGGCGTCCAAACACGCTGGGACCTCTTCGGCCTCACAGGCCTGGCAGCACCCCAAGCCGTAGACCTCGACCTCCTGCTCGACTACTCCGCCAATCGCAGGGCCGGACTCGGCCTCGACAGCGCCTGGACAACACAGGACCACAAAGGCTCCTTCTTCACCTACTTCGCACCCAGCGACGGCGGCACCGACATCCTCCAGCCCGGCGTACGCATCGATCAGAACAACACCTCCCGCGGCATGACACTCCTCGAGCACCGCCTGGACCTCGACCCCGCCTGGCGACTCACCCTCGAAGGCAACTACATCAGCGACCAAACCTTCGTTGCCGCCTACGACCCCGAGCTCGCCAGAACCCGCCGTGAGTTCGCCTCCAGCATCAACCTGGCCAACCTCAGCGACAACGCCGCCTTCAACATGCAACTCCGCGGCACCTTCAACGACTTCCAATCCAACGAGTTCGCCCTACAGAGCCAGGGGTACACCGTCAAAAAAACCCCAGAACTCAGATACCAACGCGTCGCCGACGACCTCCTCAGAGACAACCCCGGCCTGCTGACGTGGACCCACGAATACAGCGTCGCACAGCTCCAGTACCAGTTCAACAAGTCCACCGCCTCCCAGATTGGCTTCAACACCGCCGCACTCTCCCAACGCGCTTTCGGCCTCAACCCCAACCAGACCTTCGCCCAGCGCCTCACCGCCGAGGGACTCACCGACGACAGCGTCGTACGTGCTGACACCCGACAGCAACTCTCCATGAACCTCCAGGAAGGTCCCGTCAAAATCACCCCCTTCGTTGTCGCCAGGGCTACCTACTACGACGACAAGTTCGCCACCCTCGCCGACGAGAACAACGACGAACGCACACGCCTCTGGGGCTCCACAGGCGTCAAACTCGACACCTCCATGCAGCGCGTCTACTCCGACGCACAGTCAGACTTCCTCGATGTCAACGGCCTCCGCCACATCATCAACCCCTCCATCACCGCATGGTCCGCTGGCTCCAACCGCAACAGCAAATCCCTGCCCATCTACGACCCCGACGTCGATGACCTCAGCGTCGGCAACTCCATCGCCCTCCAACTCGACCAGACCCTCCAGACCAAACGCGGCCGCGCACGCACCCAAACCACCAACCCCGATGCACCCGCCAGCACAGGCCACATCGCCGACTTCCTCAAACTCAACGCCACCGCCGTCTTCACCAGCGCGGACAAAGACACCAAAGCCCCCATCGGCCGCTACTACGACGCCCGCCCCGAGCTCTCCAACCTCCGCGACTTTGCAAGCATCGACGCCGCCATGCTCCTGACCGACGCCCTCACCCTCACGGCCACCAATATCTACGACCTCGACTCCCGACAGAACGCCACCACCACCACCGGCGTCCAGGTCGCCCACTCACGCGACTTCTCAACCTATGCCGAGCTCCGATACCTCAACGCCCTCGATTCCACCGTCGTCGCCCTCGGCCTCGACGGGCGCATCACACCCACCTACCTCCTTCGCCTCGAAACCAGTTTCGACACCGACCAATCCGAACTGCAAGACATCAACACCCGCATCGACCGCGAGTTCGCCGAGGCCACCTTCAGCGTCAAGATCGGCTACAACCAGATCACCGACGAATACAGCGCCAGCGTCCTGATCACCCCCCTCGGCCGCACACGCCGCGCAGAGCAGATGCGCCGCATCGGACGCGACCAGTTCCTCGAACCACTCACCCCCATCCCAGGCCCAACCCCCGAAGCCCCGCTCTAAACGACCGCCTCAGAACCCGGTGGGGCGGGCCTCCCAGCGGTGGGGCGGGCCTCCCAGCGGTGGGGCGGGCTTCCCAGCGGTGGGGCGGGCTTCCCAGCCCGCCTCTCCAGCTTTCCAAAGCACCCTCTCACTCCCACACACCCCTCCCGGCACGCGTACCATCCCCTATGCACTTTGACTCACACGCACCAGTCATCGCCGACCTTGAGGCGCGGATCTTGACCATCCGCGACTCGCTTTAACTACGGGCCAAAGGTCCAGCGACGCAACGAACTCAAGCAGCAGATGGAAGGCGCAGACTTCTGGTCCAACCAGGCCGCCGCCAAGGCCGTCGTCGATGAACTCAAACTCCTCGGCTCCATGATCGACCCCGTCGAGAAGTTCGGCACCAAACTCGAAGACGCACGCACCGCCTTCGACATGGCCCGCGAATCCGGCCCGCCGGGCCAGCCCGATAAAGACTTCCTCGCCGAGGCCGACGCCATCCTCTTTGACCTGAACACCCAGATCGACGCCCTCGAAATGCGCTCGCTCATGAGCGGCCGGCACGATTACCGCAACTGCTTCGTAACAATCTCCGCAGGCGACGGCGGCACCGAGGCCAACGATTGGGCCGAGATGCTCTTCCGAATGTACCTCAACTACCTCGAACGCGCCAACTTCGCCATCGAAGAGGTCGAACGCGGCTTCGGTGCCGAGGTCGGCATCGACAGCGTCACCCTCCACGTCAAAGGCCCCTACGCCTTCGGCTACCTCAAGTGCGAACGCGGCACCCACCGCCTTGCACGCGTCTCACCCTTCAACGCCCAGGGCAAACGCCAGACCAGCTTCGCCAGCGTCGAAGTCACACCCGAGTTCGAGGACGTCAAGGTCGATATCCCAGACCGCGACCTCGAAGTCACACCCTTCGTCCGCGCCTCAGGCCCCGGTGGGCAAAACGTCAACAAGGTCGCCACCGCCATCCGCATGCTCCACAAGCCCACCGGCATCACCGTCGTTGCCAACACCTTCCGCGACCAGCCGCAAAACCGGGCGCAGTGCCTCCGCATCATCCAAGCCAAACTCGAGCAGATCGCCGAGGAAAAACGCGAATCCGAGATCAACGCCGCCAAGGGTGGCAGCATGGACACCGGCTGGGGCACACAAATCCGCAGCTACGTCGTCTACGACTCCCGCGTCAAAGACCACCGCACCGGCCACGAGAGCGGCGACGTCAACAAGGTCCTCGCAGGCCACATCCAACCCTTCATCGACGCCGAGCTCATGCGCCGCCGCAAAGAACAAGCCAACGCCGCGATGAACCGCTAACAAACCATTTGCCACCCGGCGGGCAGGCTTCCCACCGGTGGGGCGGGCTTCCCACCGGCGGGGCGGGCTTCCCAGCGGTGGGGCAGGCTACCCAGCGGTGGGGCGGGCTTCCCAGCGGTGGGGCGGGCTTCCCAGCCCGCCTCTCCGGCTCTATCAACACCCACCCTACCCCGCAAACGCCCGCAGCGCACCCACAAGCTGCTCCCACACCGCCTCAGGCTCGCGCCCAGCATCCAGCACCGAAAACCGACGCGGGTCGCTCTTGGCCTGGTCCAAATACCCCTGCCGAACGCGCCTGTGAAAGTCCAACCCTTTCGCCTCCATCCGGTCCAGCAACGGGCTCAGGCGCTTGCCCGCCTCCTCACTCTGAAGATCAAACAAGAGCACCAGATCAGGCATCAACCCGCGCGTCGCCACCCGTGCCGCCGCGGCTATATCCGCCGATGGCAACCCGCCCGCGCTCCCCTGATACGCCAAGGTGCTCGACACAAACCGGTCCGCAAGCACCAACTCCCCACGCCCAAGCGCCGGCAAGATCACCGTCTCCACCAGCTCCGCCCGGCTGGCCATATACAACAGCATCTCACAACGCACCGTCATCCCACCAAGGTCGCGCGTCAACAGCGCCTCACGAATCTTCTCACCCACCGGCGTCCCCCCCGGCTCACGCACCGACGTAAACGCCACGCCCTCTGCCTCCAGCACCTCGATCAGCCGCCGGCTCTGCGTGCTCTTGCCCGAACCATCCGGCCCTTCAAGCACAATAAACTTCCCCGCCAGGCGACGCAAAAACGTGTACCGGCCCGATGAAACGCCCAGATTGTCGCCCGTGCTCGTCATGTCCGCCAGCGTAGCCCACCTCCGCCATGATCGGGTGATGTTTGGATTTTCCGACCAACTATCTCCCCTCACCCCCATCCCCTATCCTCCAACGCTCCCCAACCCTACCACCACCCCTCACCTACCACCCCCGCCCGGCCGATACCCCCGTTCCACCCACGCCAGGGGCCACTGACAGCCCCACTTGGGCCTCTACCCCACCCGCAACGCTCCCAAGGAGTTCCGCCACCCATGTCCAGCAAACGCGCGCTCATCACCGGCATCACCGGCCAAGACGGCTCCTACCTCGCCGAGTTCCTCATCGCCAAGGGCTACGAGGTCCACGGCCTCATCCGCCGATCCTCCAGCTTCAACACAGGCCGCATCGACCACATCTACCTCGACCCCCACATCAAAGGTGGCCAACTCCGACTGCACTACGGCGACCTCTGCGACGCCAACAGCCTCAGCAAACTCATGCGCAGCATCCACCCCGGCGAGGTCTACAACCTCGGCGCACAAAGCCACGTCCGCGTCAGCTTCGATATGCCCGTCTACACCGCTGAGACCGTCGCCATGGGCGCGCTCAAACTCCTCGAAGCCATCCGCGAGTACCAGACCGAAACCGGCAACCACGTCCGCTACTACCAGGCCAGCTCCTCCGAACAATACGGCAAGGTCCTCGAAGTCCCACAATCAGAAACCACACCCTTCTACCCACGCAGCCCCTACGCCTGCGCCAAACTCATGGCCCACTGGGCCACCGTCAACTACCGCGAAAGCTACGGCCTGCACGCCTCCTGCGGCATCCTCTTCAACCACGAATCCCCACGCCGCGGCGAAACCTTCGTAACACGCAAAATCACACGCGCAGTCGGCCGAATCAAAATGGGCCTGCAAGAGAAGGTCTACCTCGGCAACCTCGACAGCAAACGCGACTGGGGCTACGCCGGCGACTACGTCAAAATGATGTGGATGATGCTCCAGCAAGAAAAGCCCGACGACTACGTCGTCGCCACAGGCCGCACCATCACCGTCCGCGAGTTTGCCGAGATGGCCTTCAAACACGCCGGGCTTGACTTTGAACGCCACGTCCAGTTTGACCCACGCTACCTCCGCCCCGCCGAGGTTGACCTCCTCCTCGGCGACCCGAGCAAAGCCGCCAAAAAACTCGGCTGGAAGCCCGAGACCACCGTCGAGCAACTCGCCAAGATGATGGTCGAGCACGACACCGAACTCGCCCGCCGAGAAAAAACCCTCCGCGACGCCGGGCACCAACTCCCCGACTCCAGCGGCCACGACCAGTAATCAACCGAATCACGCAGGACTCTGAAACCCCTCCCACAGAACCTTCTGGCCGAGAGCGGTAGGTGTGGGGTGCGCACCCGCAAACACCCGCAAATCAATTAGTTCGCCAAGGGGGCGGAGGTTGGCGGAGCGACGCGGAGTCAATGCCTGGGGAGATGCTTGCGGCCACCAAAGCCACCCAATAGAGAACTCTGCCACTATGTCTCTCTGCAACTTTGCCACTTCACCACTCTGCATCTACCCCTCTGCCCCTCCGTTCTCTGAGTACATTCCTTCTGGGATCTCTGTCCGCTCTGGAGTAAAACTCTTTCCCAACGCGAACCCCTCCCCGCGAGTGGATATGGGCAGGGGTGGGGTTGGCCACTGTTTATAGCCACGAAATACACGTACCACACCACGCGAACGATGGTCCGCTCGGAGAGCCGACCTACTCCGGTGCCCACCATCCCATACCATCACCGCCCATGCCCCCTTCCGCACCCACCTTGTTGGACCCCGGCCTGATCCTGCGCCAGCGTTTTGCCGCCGCCGCACAGCGCGCGTTCCCCGGCGTCGATCTGCCCGACCCGATCATCACGCTCTCGCAAAGCCCGAAGTTCGGCGACTATCAGTGCAACAGCGCGATGCCGTATTCCAAACTGCTCTCTAAGCCCCCGCGCCAAGTCGCCGAGGCTCTCGTCGCCGCCGTGGATATCGCCGACATCGCCGAGCCGTTGACACCCGCCAGCATCGCCGGCCCGGGCTTCATCAACATCACGCTCAGCCACACCGCCGTCGCGACGCTGCTTGCACAACTGGACACCCCCGACCTCGGCCTCCCTGTCGATCCCGACGCGCCGGTAACCGTCGTCGATCTCTGCGGCGTCAACCTCGCCAAGCAGATGCACATCGGGCACCTGCGCAGCACCGTCATCGGCGACACCCTCGCACGCGTCCTCGAGCGCACCATCGGCCCGGCTAAGGTCAAACGCCAGAACCACGTCGGCGACTGGGGCCTGCCCATCGCAATGGTTACCGCAAGGCTCATCGACCTGGAAAACGCCCAACAGATCGACCTGGCCAAACTCACACTCGACGACCTCGACGCGATCTACAAACAAGCCAAGCAGCAGTGCCAGGCCGACGAAGAAGGCCTGCAAACCGCCCGCGCCTGGGGCATGGGCCCCAAGATCGAGGCCGAGCTCGAAGCCGCCAACGCCGAGCCGCTTGCCCATCTCGCCCGCGCCAAGTCCACGCTCGTCGCGCTGCAATCGGGGGACCCAGATGTCCGCCGCGTGTGGAAGCGCATCTTCGACACCACCATGGCCGCCTGCCTGGCGACCTGCGCACGCCTGAACGCCAGCATCACCGAGGCCCACACCGCCGGCGAGAGTTCCTACGAGAACAAACTCGCACCCCTCGTCGCCAGGCTTGAACAAACAGGCGTTGCCGAGCTTGGCAGCGGCGCGCTCATCATCAAGCTCGATGATATGGGCATCCCAGAGCCGTGCCTGATCCGCAAATCCGACGGCGGCTACCTCTATGCCACCACCGACCTGGCCGCGATCATGCACCGCACCTCCAGCGTCGCCACCGGCGGCCTGGGCGCGTTGCGCGTGGTCTACTGCGTTGACGCCCGGCAATCCCTCCACTTCCGCCAGGTCTTTGCCGCCGCGCGGAAGGCCGGGCTGGTCGCTCCCACTCTCTCCCTCGAGCACGCCGCATTCGGCACGATCCTCGGGGAGGACAACAAGCCCTTCAAGAGCCGCTCGGGCGACTCCGTCAAACTCGGCGACGTGATCGACGAGGTCGTCGCCGCCGCGCTGTCGCAACTCCGCGCCCGCCCGCGTGCGCAGGAGATGACCGAGGCGGAGATGGCCCACATCGCCCAGGGCGTCGCACTCGCGGCGATCCGGTACACCGACCTCTCGACCGAGCGGATCAAGGACTATGTCTTCTCGATCGCCCGCATGGTCTCGTTTGAGGGTCAGACCGGGCCCTACTTACTCTATGCGCTGGCGCGTGTGTGCAGCATCCTGCGCAACGCCCAGGGGCAGGGGCTGTTGATCGATGCCCAGGTCTCCGGCCCAATCACAGTTACTCACCCCGCCGAGAAGGCCCTTGCGCTGGTGCTGCTGCGTTACCCCCAGGTGGTGCGGGATGTCGATCGCACGCTGGAGCCAAGCCGGCTGTGCGCGCTGCTGTATGAACTGGCAGGGGCGTTTGCGCGGTTCTTTGAGGCGTGCCCGGTGCTCAAGGCCGAGGACGATGGCACGCGGACCGCGCGTCTACGCCTGTGCCAGTTGACCAGGCGCGTGCTGACCGACGGGCTGGGCCTGCTGGGCATCCCCGCGATCGAGCGTATGTGATCGCGCGGCCTCACCCCCCCACCCCCCACCCCCCGCCGATCTCCACGAAAGTGCGACCAAAACCTGCATTTGCCCCAGGAACGCGGCCGAGGGTCGGGTGGTACTCCCGGAGCCTCCGGCACGCCGACGCGGCAGAAGCCCGGCAAATGCCCATTGCCGGGGTCGCGCCACAGCCTACGAAAAAACACTGATTATCTACCCACTTGGGTGTTGGCTCACTTGGGCATAGTCATCTGCCCGAGCATCGCATCCAGCGAAGAAAGCCCGGCATCGACGGCCTCCTTCGGCCCGGTGATCCGCACCTGCACCGGGCGAGCGGCACCCTCGATGATCAGGCCGACAAAGCGGGTGTTGGGCACGGGCGGCGCGGCGGCACCAGTAGGGGTCATGCCGCGGTACTCGCCGAGCATGTCGATGCGTGTAACAGCCAGGCCGGCGATCTCGCTGCTGGTGATCTCCGGCTCGCGCACGCCGGTCATCTGGCGTTGCCAGCGTTGGAGGTTGGCGTCCTTGCCACCACCCTCGACGACGAAGAATGCTGCACGCGCCTCGCCGGCGGGTGAGGCAAATCGCAAGTCGGCGACGGGAGCGAACGGGGTGCTGGCAACCGGCACGGGCTTCCACCCAGGTGGGACGCGCAGGTTGATGCCGCCGACGGTGAAGGTGCCGATGTCGGCCTGAGGCGGAGTTGGTGCCGGGGCCTGCGCCGGGGGCAGGGCCGGTGCTGATGCGGCTGGTTGCGAGGGTGCTTGCGGCGCGGGCGTGCCCGAGCGTTGGGGCATCGGCAGCGGGGCTTTTTCTTCGCAGGCTTGTAGTGCAAGCGTGCCAAGAGCCAGCAAGCAGGTCAGTGTGCGTGTCATGCACAAGGATACCACGCCCGCTGGGCTCACTGAACTCAGCTCAGCGGCCCTCAAAGAGCCTCTCGGCGAGTTGCTCGGGCAGTTGCGGCACCGCGCGGATTTTGGCAACCGTCGCCTCGATGTCGTAAGGCACGCGCACGAACTGCACGCCACGCTCGTCGAGGACGACGTAACTCGCCCGTGGGTCCATGTCGCGTGGCTGGCCGACCGAGCCGACATTGATGATCGCTTTTTCGCTCTCGTTGAAGAGGTAGGTGCTGTCGGTCAGTTCGCCGGGTGGGTAGAAGTCAGGTTCATCGGTAAACACGCCCGGCACATGGGTGTGCCCGACGACGCAGATCTTCGGGACGCGCTCGAAGATGGTGATGAGTTTGTCGGGGGCGGTTGTTACGTCCTCGGGGAAGATGTACTCGTTGATCGGCCGGCGGGGTGAGCCGTGCACGGCCAGCAGGGCCGTTTGGCCGTCGGGGCAGGTTTCGACGACGCGGACGCGGAGTTTGCCCAGGAACTCGTAGCGAGCGCGGCGGATGGCGTCGTCAGGTTCCTGGTCGAGTTGGTCGCGGGTCCAGTATGCCGCACTCTCGGCTGCGCGGTTGAAGTTGGTCGGCTCGTAGAGGACGCCGAAGTCGTGGTTGCCCATGAGGGACCACTGGCAGTGCTGGCGGACGAGGTCGACGCACGCGCCGGGGTTGGGGCCGTATCCGATGATGTCCCCGAGGCTGATGATGCGAGTGATGCCGCGGGATTTGATATCAGCGAGCACGGCCTGAAGGGCCTCGAGGTTGCCGTGGATATCGCTGATGATGGCGGTGGTGGGAACGGTCATTCGGGATCCTGGTAGTGAAGGGGATGATAGAGGGGTGGGCGGGGGAGGTTCCTCTGCCCATTCGGGTCAGGTTTGTGAGTGCGCGGGGTTGTGCTTTGTTTGACCCTTCCACTCATTTGGCGATGCCCAGAGCGGCGTCGCTAAACGAGTGGCTACATCCCCTGGCCCATACCGGGCCGAAATCCATATCTTGCTCTGTGTTGTCTTTGTTCTCAGTTCCTCCTCGCATCTGAGTGAAGTCTCTTGATTCCGAGCAGGTTGGAAACTCGCCCCGCCTGGGGTCAATGATGGGTCATGCTGACGCGATATGACCTTTACCGTGCGTGCGTGCAGGATGCGCCGAGGATGGTGCGGTTTGTGCAGGGGGTGCACGGCGGGAGGGCGCTGGTGCTGCGGGAGGACTTTGCCGGGCCGGCGTCGCTGGCCGGGGCGTGGGTGGGGTTGTCGCGAGCACACCGGGCGGTGGCGGTGGACCGGGACCCGGAGCCGTTGTCGCACGCACGCAAGCACCCGCGCCTGCGGGTGCGGGTGATGGACGTGCTGGCGTGCAAGGAGCGGGCTGATTGTGTTGCGCTGCTGAACTTTGCGGTGTGCGAACTGCACACGCGCGGGGTGCTGGTGGCATACTTCAAGCACCTCCGGCGGCTGCTGCACGCCGGGGGGGTGGTGGTGCTGGATATCTACGGCGGTGAGAATGCGTTCGCACGCGGGGCGATCGACGCCAAACGCCGGTTGCCAGATGGGAGGGAGATCGTCTATACCTGGGAGCAGGTCGAGGCCGACGCGACAACGGGGATGGTGCGCAACGCGATGCACTTTGACGTGCGGCCTGCCAAGGGTGCGAAAAGGAAGATCAAGGGTGGCGATGCATGGGAGCAGTTGCGATGGCCGAGTGCGTTTGAATATCACTGGCGGTTGTGGTCGATCCCGGAGTTGCGGGACGCGATGGCCGAGGGTGGGTTTGGGCACACGGAGGTGCACGCGGGGCTTGGGGATGCGGTGGACGGGCGTGGGCGTGTGCAGACGCGTGCGATGGGGCCTGGGGAGCGGCTGGAGGGGGACTGGGTGGCGTATGTCGTCGGTCGGGCCGGGGGTGGTTGACCGGGGCGGGTGGCGGGGTAGACTTTCGGCCCTGGACTGACGGGTTTCGGTTTGTGAGTTGGCCCCATCGTCTAGCCTGGTCCAGGACACCAGGTTCTCATCCTGGTAACATGGGTTCGAATCCCATTGGGGTCACTTGATAAGCAGCGGGGCGCCCGATGGGTGCCCCGCTGTTTGTTTTGGGGGTGGGGTTGAGATGGGAAAAGAGTTTCACTCCAGAGGTCCCTCAGAGGCCGGAGGGAATCTGCGCAAAGGACGTAAGAGCGGAGGGGTATTGGCAGAGTTGCAGAGCGACAAAGTGGCAGAGAAGCACCGTTTCTTTGTGGGTGATTTTTGTCGCAGCAGGCATCAACCCCGGGGTTTACTCCGCGTCCCTCCGCCAATCTTGGCGCCCTTGGCGAACCTCTTCTTCTTGGTCTGTTCCATGTCGGAACCCCACTGCTGGCCTTCCCGTCGGGGGAGGGGTTTGGATACAGGCATAGGGGTGCTTGGGCTCACTCTTTGCGGTTGGCCTTGATGGCCTCGTCCAGGAGTTCAGCGGGTGGGATGGGGTTGTGGAGGCGGACGGGTCGGCCGCAGTCGGGGCAGATGGTTGGCTCATTGATGCCGAGGTGTTCATTGAGCAGGACGTGTGTGGGGTTGAGTTTGGCCTTGCCGTCTTTGGTCCAGAAGCATCGTTCGGTGCGGAAGAGGGTCTTCTGGCCGGTCTTGGGGTTGACAAAGGGTGGGTGTGTGCCGGGCTGGAGTTTGACGAAGAAAAGATCTTTGGTTTGGGAGTCGATGAGAGTTACGTTGCTGGTCTCGTCGGCGGGGTCGCCCCCGCTGCGGAGCTGGATGGTCAGGAGGATGGCGGCGAGGATGACGGCGGCGATGGAGCCGACGATTTTGATTTTCTTTTTGCGTTCCTCAGGGTCGCCCTGGCTGACGCCGCGGTAGCCCCCCTTGATCCCACCTTTTTTGAGAGCGATACCTTCCAGGAGCGAGCCAGCCATGGTGGGTTCCAGTGTGGGATCGGGCTTGTTGTGGCTTCGAGGATCGGCGGGTGCCGCGGGCGTCGGGGCTCTGGTCAGGGGACGATGTACGGGTTGGTCGTGCTGACGGAGCCGTTTTTGTTGGCGTAGTTGGTGCGGGTGTAGTTGTAGAACTGTGTGTTGTTGGTGATTTTGGTCCCGGTTGGGAACCAGAAGTCGGGGTTGGTGGCTTGCCCATCGTCGATGACGCGGACGGAGCCGTCGAAGAAGCCCATGATGCCAAGGACTTGTTTTTCGCTGCGGTCCTCGGCAGATTTTTTGCCGTGGCGGAAGCCCCAGACGCGGGCATCGCTGATCGAAGAAGAGCCGACGAATGCGGCGCGGAGGGGTTCACCTGGGGCGGCTCGGCGATCAACAGAGCGATTGTCGTTGAACCAGACGCCGGTGTCGGCGAACGCACCGCCGAAGGGAGCGGTGGGCGACCAGTCGTAGTCCGGCTGGGTGTCGACGGCGGAGTAACGCGCGCCGGTATAGATGGCGACTTTGCCGTTGCCGATGCGGTTGAGTGTGATGGGTGCGGGGTATTTGAGGTTGCGGATGTTGGGGCGGACGCCTGTGCCGAAGGGTGCGGGGTCTTCGGTGGAGGTGAACTGTGTGCTCATGCAGAAGGGGATCTGCGGGCCCGTGCCCGGGGATTGACCGGCCCCGAACGGGCTGGCGATGACTTGGCTGGCGGGATCTTTCATCCAGGGAATCTGGTTGCGGTACCAGTTGAAGCGTTCGATGCGCGTGGCCTCGTTATTCTCGGAGTCAACGGCGGGGTTGCCCGGGCCGTCGTAGCCCATAAACTCAGCCATGGGGCCGACCCAGTCAAAGATCTGCACGGCGGTGCCGTTCCAGGGGCTTGGGCGGGCGGCAGGGACGGGACCGGCCGGGCCGGGTTGGAACCAATAGAAGCCTGTGGTGCTCGGGCTGCCGATCATGGCATCCTTGGAGTCGGTGGCGTATGTGTTGATGCCTTGAACGATGGCACGCTGGTTTGCCTGTGCGACCAGGCTGCGGGCCAACTGCATAGCTTTGGCCAGTGCGGGCAGGAGGATGCTCACGAGCAGCGCGATGATGGCTATGACGACCAGGAGCTCGACGAGTGTGAAGGCCCGGCGGGGTGCACGGTCGGATCGGTTGCAACAGATGGATGGGTTCGGTTTGCGCTTGGGCACGGAGAACTCCTGGGGAGGTCAAGCCGAGGGAAGGTCTGGGCATTCTAGGGAATCAGCCCGGCGATGCACACTGCTTGTTCAAGTCTTGGCATGTCGTTTACCGTGTATTGCTAATCAGAACGGGCGGGTTTACACAATCTTTACAAAACATCGAGCACGAAAACGGGAGGGATATCCAAACTAAAATCGAACAGAATGATTTAGATTGGGGAGAGTGGACCGAGTTACGGGCGGGTGGGTGCGGTGTGGGGTGTAGGTGTGTTG
>JBKDDT010000033.1:0-27034 GCA_046339895.1 bacterium
GGAAAACGCACTGAGTATATTTTTTACTCTTTGCATCATCTTGCACAATAAAAACTTAGTAATCCGCAACGCAATTTTTTGCGGGCCCAACCCCACCCCTGCGGGGGGGGGCGGGGGTGGGGTTGGCCACTTCGGACGCACGACATTTAGCGGTGATCCATAGAAGAAAACACAGGGGCTGCCCCGCTCGGGCAGGCCCCTGAAGCATTTCGATACTGCCGGGCCCTACCGCATCCCACACCGTGGCTTGTGGGCTATTTGATCACAAAGGTTAGTTGACAGCAGGATAGTAACCGCAGGTCCCACTTGGACCGCAACTCTTACCATCAGTGCAATCTTGGACGCGGCAAAAAGTAATCCTATCCGAGCAATCACAAACTCCCTGCGGATGGACATCAATAGTGTCCCCGTCCGAGTACACGTCAAACTTCTCCGCCTTGCTGTCAAAGAGCTCGATCACGATGGTCCACTCCCCGTACAGCTGGCTCAGCAGCCCCGACCCGGCGGGGTCGGGGTACGCCCACGACCACGCCGAGGAAACATCGACGGTCCCCGTGATCCCCGGCCCTGATTGGCCGTACGCACCCTCGAACTTCAGACGCCAGTGGTTGTCGATTCCGACGAAGGCCATGTCCTCGACGGGCTCGCCGTCGAGGAAGAGTGAGAACGTATACGCGTTCTGGTCCCAGATCAGCAGGACACCCTTGTGGTTCAGCAGCACCGTCGGGCGGACGTCCCCGGGCACGGAGTAGGAACTGCCGAAGTACAAACTATCGTTCGAGTTCAAACTGTCGACCGAGTACAACGTGTCGTTCGCGCCCGCCGTGGCACTGCCCTCGGCTGTGGCCCCGCTACTCGTTGTCTCGACACTCGCGAACGTCTGCACGCTTGCCAAGGTGCCCAGGGCCGACCCCCGGGCCTGCTTGCCCGTGCTCGGCACGCTCCTAACCTCCCACGGCGTCGTCATCGGCGCCGCCCGCCCGCTCGCCGCGGCGGTTGTCAAGCTCGGGTCGGCAGTGAACGCCGCATTCTTCAACGACGCAGCCGCGCTGGAGGTTTGCGCCAACGCTGCCGAAGCGCACACACAAAACGACATCAGACCAGCGACCACGCCTCTCCCGAAAACACCACGTCGGCGGGCATCACTGGCAGGGTGCGTGTGTGGGGGGGGGGGCAAAAAGTGTTTTCGATTTCGACACGTTCACAGGAAACTCCTTGTCTCATGCACCCGGCCTGGCCGAGTCTTTCACCCAGGCGCACCACGGCACGCCCGCTACCGGCCCTCGGAACACCCAACGGCATGCCCAGCGTACCAGAATCAAAAAGATTTGCAACTCCTCCTCTTGTTCTGTGGACGGATTGTGGATAAGCGGTGGATAAATCTTCACTCCACCCGGCCACCCAATGCCCCACACCCCCCCCATTGCCAGCACCAAAAGCCCCCATCCGTCATAAACGGGCGCAACTTCCTGACGAACCAATAGTTTTTCTTGAACCGATCCCACTTTGGTGGCAAACTACACCATCAGCCCCCGGCCCCAAGCCCCCAGAAACCCCCTCTCCACCCTCACAAGATAGAAAACAAGCCTCACTGATATAGGTAAAAGTTCGGGATGGTATTACCCGATGTCGCTACAGTCCTAGACTTCTCCCCTGGCCACCCGGCCACACACAACCGCAGACATGAAGACCACCAAGAAGACATCTCGCTTGTCAGCCCTGGGCATTGTGGCCCGCAGTCAGACGCTGCTTTTGTTGGCCGCCCTCGTGATCGCGGCGATCGGTGGCGTGGTCTCCAAAAACTACCTCGCCCGCTCTCAAACCCCCGCCCTGGTCGCGGTGGTCGATGAGCAGGGGATCGCCGGGCAGTTGCCCCCCACCACCAAGTCCAAGCTCCTTGCCTCCAACCCCCCGGCCACCCCGGCCCGGCTGCCAGCCATCGAGGTGGCCCCTGTTGCTACCCAGCCCGTGGTCCAGCCCGTGCCGGAACCTGTTGCCGAGGTTGCCTCCAAGGTTGATCTGTCGATCCGCTGGTTCAACGGCCGCCCTGTGCGCCCCGCCAAGACGATGACCATGGTCGTAACAGCCTACTCCCCCGACGAGATATCGTGCCCAGGCACGGCCGACAACATCACCGCCAGCCTGCACCACGTGCAGACCAACGCCTTCCGCTCTGTCGCCGCCGACACACGCCTGCTCCCCCTGGGCAGCATGGTCTCCATACCCGGGTACGACAATGGGCAGATCGTCCCCGTCCTGGACCGTGGCGGCGCAATCAAGGGCCGCCGACTGGACGTGCTCTACCCCACCCATGAGCGTGCCCGCCAGTGGGGCGTGCAGCGCCTGACCGTTACGGTCTGGGAATACGCCGACGGCCTGCCAGCCGGGGACTGGCGCGCCGAACGCGACGGGCGCAACTAAGAAAGTGCTACAGAAATCCACACCTGCGGGGGGGCGAGCACGCGATCCTCAAGATCATCGCCGCGACCCACGCTGGCCTAACCACCGACGAGTTTGACCAAGTCGTCAAGCAGTCGCTGGCCACAGCCAGGCACCCAACAACCGGCCAGCCCTACACCAGCATCGTCTACCAGCCCATGGTCGAGATGCTCGACCACCTGCGCGCCAACGGCTTGAAGACCTACATCGTCTCCGGCGGGGGCGTCGAGTTCATATGGGCCTTTGCCGAGGCGACCTACGGCATCCCGCCCGAGCAGGTCATCGGCAGCCGCGGCAAGCTGAAGTTTGAGCTGCGCGACGGCACGCCCGCCCTCGTCAAGCTCGCCGAGATCGACTTTATCGACGACAAGGAGCGCATGCCCCTCGCGATCCACAAGCACATCGGCCACGCCCCATCGCCACCTTCGGCAACTCCGACGGCAACCTGGCGATGCTGCAACGGACCGCCGCGGGACGCGGCCCCAGCCTGTGCCTCTACCTCCACCACACCGACGCCCAGCGCGAGTGGGCCTATGACCGCCAGTCCAAGGTCGGCCGCCTAGACAAGGGTCTTGACGAGGCCGAGGCCAAAGGGTGGAAGGTGGTGGACATGAAGTACCATTGGAAGACCATCTACCCACCAGCCGCACGGTGAGCTTGGCCTGGCCGACCCCCTAGCACCCCGCGAAGAATCGGTTCAGGAAGACAATGATGTCATCGGCCGTGAACTGCCCATCCGGCACGGTGCCCTGGCCCGGCCCGGCAACGTCCGCGCGTGCGTCGCTGGCGAAGAACCAGTTGAGGTACACGATGATGTCGTCAGCCGTCAGCGCGTTGTCGCTGCCGAGGCTCTGCCCAGGCCCGGCGACGTCGGCGGGCCCGCACCCGCACGACGCAACCGTCAGCACCGCCGCGTTGCTCGTCGCGCTGCCACAGGGCGTGGTGATGACACAGTCGTAACTGCCCGCATCCCCCGCCTGCACGCCCACAAGCGTGAGCCTGCCCGTCGCGGCGGAGGGGTTGGTGCTTATGTTGATGGCCACCCCGCCCTTGCGCCACTGATAGGTCGCCGCCCCACTGCCCGAAGGCTCGGCCACGAACCCAGCCGTTCCCCACACGCACACGCTCTGCGACACAGGTTGCACGGCAACGCCGGGCGACAACGCGCTGATGTAAAAACTCCAGTTGCTCGGGCCCATCGCTGTCAGCAGCGCGAGGGTGTCGTGGTCGACGCCCGGGTAGGTCTGCCACGAGTGGGGGATGTTCAGCGATACCAGGTGTGCGTGCAGGTCGGCGTTCGGCCCGAGCATCGCGTCGCTCTGCCCCACGGCTATGCGGATGCGAAGCTTGTTGCTCACGATCGTGCTGGCGTTGGTCTGGGCAATGTTCCACGGGCTGGCGGCATAAAAGAGCCCCGCGTTGCTGTTCCAGACGCTCTGATAGATCGACGCACGCAGCGCGGGCGGAAAACTCGTGCCCGGCGGGGCGTCCAGGAAGTCCAGCTGCACCGGCCCCCCGCCCAGCATCGACGCGGCGGCGAAGCGGTCGCTGTACAGAAACCCCAGTCGCCCCGTGCCGTACCCGCCCATGCTGAACCCCTCGAGTATCCGCCCGCACGGGTCCGGGATCGTGCGGAACGTCGCGTCCACCAGCGGGAGAAGCTCCTGCATGATCACGGTTTCAATCGGCCGTACGCCGTCGGCGGAGTTGCTGTACATGCCATAGGGCATCCCGTTGGGGAAGACGACGATCATCGGCGGCAGGTCCCCGCGCGCCATAGCCGAGGCGAACCAGTTGCTCACGCCCGGGATGCCGCTGGTGACCGAGTTGGAGCCGTGCAGCCAATAGAGTACCGGCAAGCGCCTCTGCGGCTGCGTGTCATAGGCCGGGGGCGTGTAGACGTGGTAACTGACCGTCGCGCCCGCCGCGGTGCTCTGGAACGTGCGGTACTGCACACGCGGGGCGTTTACCGGCTGCGTGGTCCACTGCGCGTACGCTGGCTGCGCGAGCACAAGAGCGATGAACAGGATCGACAAGAACTTAAGATATTGGTGCATAGTGCCCTCGCGAGGCTCAACGGGGCTAGGTGTGCCGTATTGCAATGTCTTTGCATACGCACCCGGGCCCTAGACGCTCAAGAGGCCCGGCACCAATGGCGGGGGCAAACCCCACCGCTGCCCCTGACGGCCAAGTAGTTCCGGGGGAGGAGTTCTGAGATTGAACTCGAATACTCGCGCACCAACGCTACCGCAAACATCACCCATCAGCCCTGGGACCTATAACCTCACCCCTCCACTCAGCACCCAACAAAGAACCGGTTCAAGAACACGATGATGTCATCGGCCGTGAACTGCCCATCCGGCACGGTGCCCTGGCCCGGCCCGGCAACGTCCGCGCGTGCGTCGCTGGCGAAGAACCAGTTCAAGAACACGATGATGTCGTCGGCCGTGAGCTGCCGGTCGTAGTTGGGGTCTTGGCCAGGGCCGGCAACGTCGCTGGCGTTGCAGGGGCCGAGGTCAAGCCGCATGAACGTCTCGGCCACAAACGACTCGCCGACCCCGAGCGTTACGGTCCACTGCAGACCCAGGTTGCGGTCAAACCCAGCCGAGGCGGGTGGGAGGGTGTTGTTAAAGTTGGTGATGATCCCGCTGGTCATGTCATCAAAGACCGTCGTGCCAAAGGGAAAACCAACGCCCCCACGCCCGGCGTAAGCGGTCGAGTTGCCACGCCCGAAGACGACGCTCGGCTGAGCGCCGCCAAAGTTCCCCTGGCGGATGATCCCCGGCGCGGGCGTCGGCGCCAGCGTGAGAATATCGTTACCAAAGCTCGGCGGGGTGTCCGCGTCGGTGCACCAGAAGAGGTGGATGGTTACAGGCGTAAACCCGCTGTTGACCAATGTGTTGGTGATCGCGACCGTCGGGCCAAGGGTGGTGCTGGTGATCTCGAAGTTCTGCTGAGAACTAAAATCCCAACCGCCGGTGCCGCTGGTAAGCCTGGCGGTGTAGTTAATCCCCGCCTGACTGAGCGTGCCGAGGTTGTTCCCGTTGGTGAAGTTTTGTGTTACGGTGATCGGCCCGCTGGCGGTGTTGACGGTGCTCGTCGCCGCGCTTGGGAAGGCCAATGCCCGGCTCTCACCCTGGACGCGGAAGAACCACCCCGCCCGCCACAGCGCATCGCTCGAGCTGGCGATCGAGTTGGGGGCGAATGAATAGTTTGTGTGCAAGCCCGTCGCACTGGTCAACCCCGCGCTGGTAGCCGCGGCAACACCGGCCGCGGGCGTGTAGCGGAAGACCGGCCCGGATGTGGCCAGGCCCACGCCGCCGGGGGTGATCGTCAGCGTCTGCGCGCCGACGGCTGTGCTCAGGCCGGCGACGAGTGCGAGGGCGAGGGTGGTCGATGCTTTGCTAAGAGTGGACATGGGCAAAAACTCCGCAGTGTGTGCGAGGCAAACGTGGGCCGACGCAACAAATGGCCGTTGAAGGTGTACCACAGTCTATTGGGCGTGCAAACGCTTCGGCTCTGATCGCCGGACTTTTCACGAAAAAAAGATCGCCTCTGGGCGTTTCTCTACCAAACAGAGCACGTTTATCGGCGTGCTGTATTCTTGTAACCATCTCCAGAGATGCAGCACCACGCCGGGTGCACCTCTGTCCCTGGCTGAGCGGGGCCGCGATCAATCCCCCCCGATCGCCTGCGGCCCTTTGCCCGCGGTCTTTTCCATGTACCCCTTGCCCTTGCGTTCATACTTGGTGAACCCGAGGCGGTCGAGGTTCTTGTCGCTCAGCGTCCCCTTGTTGAGGCCCGACCACTTGCCGGCAATCGCCGGCGCGACGATCGCACGCCTGCACGGCTTGCCCGTGCCGGGCTGCTTGGTCAGCGCATCGTCCTTCATCGGCTGGACGATCTCAAAGGCCTCCCCCGTGGGCCGGCCCTGGGCGTCGAGGATCTCGTAGACATAAATAGGCATGCCCAATCAAAGGCGCGGCAAGGGCGCGCTGCTGGCCAAGAAACAAAAACCCCGAGCCACCTGGCCCGGGGTTGGTCTTTGGGTATGAAGATTCACAGGCTAGGTCTTAGGTTCCAGGACTTTACATTCCCTTGGCCCTCGGCCCTAACCACTGACCCCCTCTCACTTAGCACCCCGCAAAGAAGCGGTTGAGGAAGACGATGATGTCGTCCGCCGTCAACTCATTGTCGAGCTGGGTGGTGTTCTGGCCTGGGCCAGAGACGTTGGCACGCGAGTCATTGGCAAAGAACCAGTTGAGGAAGACGATGATGTCGTCAGCCGTGAGCTCTTCGTCAGGCGTCGTGCTCTGGCCAGGACCGGCAATGTTGCTCGGGTTCGGGCAGGCGTTGGTTGCAAAATTAGTACGCACGGCCAGCACGCGGTCGCCGACGGCGGTGCGGTTGGTGGGGGGGGCAACATCAAAATAGTCTGCATAGAAGGCGGGAAGGAAGGTCGTAACGACGATGTAGTAGGTGCCCGCGGGGAGGTCGCCGTCGCGCCCGTTGCGGGGTTCGCCAGCGAGGTTGGGAGCGACCGGGACGTTAGCAGTGCGGACGTTGACGTTGTCGCCGTAGGAGATCGCCGAGCGATCGCTGATCCCGTCGTCATCGTCCAGAGTGCGGAACGTGCCGGTGGAGTTGTAAACGCCCAAATAGGTGTCTGTGAGGTTGCCAAAGAGCGGCTCCTGATCAGGCGAGGTGTTGTCGGTGTCGATATCAACGTAGCTGGTGCTGGCGTTGAGGGCGTCAGCGGTGGTGGTGAGCTTGAACCACTTGACGTCGTCCGGGCCGGTCATCGTCCAGGTGCTGGTGATGATGTTCTCGGTCGCCCCGGCCAAGCGGAGGGTGCCCAGGTCGGTCGATGCCGGTGGCGTAGCAGCACCACTCGATGGGGCATCGCTGCTCCAGGCGCGGACGCGGGCCACAACCGTGCCGGTGTTGGTTCCGCCAGCGGTGTTGAAGGGTGCGGCGTGCGTGGCGGCGTTGCCACCAGCGACGGCCAGGTAGTAGGTCTCACCCGGGAGGATGGTGTTGCCCGTCCCGACGGTCCCGTTCTGACCCCGGAACGGCTGGCCGTTGCCCGTCGGGATACGCCGACCGGCACCGAAGCTCAGTTGGCTGAACAGGTCGGTGCCGGAGTCCTCGTCGCTGGCGACCAGCCCGGTGGTCGATGCGCGGTAGAGGCCGATGTCGGTGTCGTTGGCCGGCGTCAGTGCCGTGCCCTGGACATCGATGTCCAGCGCACCGGTTGCCGACAGACCGGCGGGGGCCACGAATGAGAACCACTTGACATCACCCTCGGCATCGATCGAGGCACTGCCCGTGGCCCACGTGCCGCCGTCTGCGATCGTCAGCGACACAGCCGGGGGAGGGGGCGTAGGAACAAAGTCGCCCGAGGAGATCAGCACGCCGATGTCACCCGAGTCGACCGAGGCAGAGACGGCGCCCCACCTATTGTTGAAAAAGAGGCTGTCATCGTCATAGAAGGTCAGCGCAAGGTAGTAGGTGCCCGCGACCAGCGTGCCGTTCTTGCCGTTGAAGGGGAACGCGCCGACCGTGCCGTTTGCACCAGTGCCAAAGGAGAGTGCCGACAGGGACCCATCGCCGGATTGATCGTCGTAGAAGAGCCGAGCGCCCGTCTCGCTATAGACGGCCATCTCTGTGTCGCCGCCGACGGGCGCGACGGTTGAAATGTCGACATACTTGCTTGTGGCCACGCTGGCATCGGCGGTGGTAACAAACTTGATCCACTTGGTTTCTGCCGGGCCGACGGTAGCGGTGGCGGTCGAGTTGCCCGCGGGGAGCGGGTTAAAGGTCGCTACCACAGGCGATCCGGTGGTGGGAACGAAGAGGCCCGACGAGATCGTAAAGCCGATGTCGCCGGTGAGGGTGCTCGTCGAGGAAACATCCCACACTGTGGCGTTGAACGTCGTGTTGAAGAAGCCGAGCGCCAGGTAATAGGTGCCCGCGGCCAGGGGGCCGTCGAAGCCGTCAAAGGGGAACGCGCCAGGGCCCGTGCCACCTGCACCAAAGGAAAGGAACGAGAGGGCCGAGGTGGAATCATCGTTGATGGCAATGCGTGCGCCAGCATCACTATAGACGCCGATCTCGGTGTCGCCGCCGACGGGGGCGGTGGTGGCGATAGTGAGGTACCTGTTTGAGGCCGTGGTGGCATCGGTGGTGGTTACAAACTTGACCCACTTGACCTGACCGGCACCGACGGTGACGCTGCCGGTGGTGTTGCCATCGACGAGGTTGAATGTTGCTTCCGGGGTCGGTGCCGAGGGCGGGACGAACCCGCCCTGGCTAAAGCGGACGCCGATGGTCCTGGACGCTCCGGTGGTGGTGGCGCCAAAGAGGGGATTGAAGAGGGCGTTGTAGCCGGCCACGGCCAGGTAGTACTCACCAGCCGGGAGCGTGCCGTCAGCGCCGGTGCCCCCACCAACGCCGCTGCCGGTGCCAAAGCTCAGCAGAGAGAGGGAGTCCGGGCCATCATCATCGTCCTGCGCGACCAGATTGCCCCCCAGGTCGTAGAGGCCGATCTCGGTGTCGTCGCCGGAGGTCGTGCTGATATCAACAAACCTGTCCCCGGCCACGGAGGCCTCGAGGGTTGTTACAAACTTGATCCACTGGACGGCGTTACGCGGGCTGAGGATGGTCGTCGTCACGCCGTTGGTCAGCGGGCTGAACGTGGCCGAGGGCGTCGGGATGGAGCCCGGGACCGTCGAAACAACCGTGCCCTGCCAGAAGGCCAGGGAAACAGCACCCGATGCGGTTGAAGTCGACGTTGCCCCGAAACCGCTGGCACCGAAGGTGGAGTTATAGAGGCCCACGGCCAGCCAGTAGTTCCCCGGGGGCAGGGTGCCGTTACCGGCAAGCGTGCCGGGGGCGGGTGAACCAAAGGAGAGCAGAGAGAGTCTCCCCGGGCCGTCGTCGTCATCGGTGGCGATGAATGTCCCGTCATTGGCATAGACGCCCAGCTCCGTGTCCCCGCTTGACCCGCCCGTCAGGGCGGCGATATCGAGGTAGGTGTTGGCCGAGGCGTCCGCGGCGGTGGTGGTCACGAAGTTGATCCACCTAACCTGGGCAGCGGGGAGGGTGACCGCTGCGGAGGTGGTACCAGCGGGCAGGGGGTTGAACGTCAGGTCGGCCGCCGGCTGGCCCATGGCCACCGACGCGGTTGTTCCAGCTAGCGCAAACAGCAGAGAAATCTTCTTCATGGTGTTCATCCTTCTGTTCTAAACTTGTAACGAACCCGGCCCCTCAACAAGATGGACTACAGGGCAGACCCTTACGAAAATACTCCATCCCCAAAGGTTTGCCAAGATTTTATTGGCCCCATGTAAAAAAAAACCAAATACCTCCAAACGTGGGGGGGGGGGGGGGGTAACCGGTTTACCCCACCGAAGGCCTATCTATTCAGGCCAAATTTACGCTTATAGGTGGTTGCACCTATATTGCAGGCGCTGTCGGCTCGGATCGCTACCCCCGCAATCGCCACTATCCGCACACACACCAAACGAAAATGCCCCACCCCGTCTGGTACGGGGCTTGGTCTCGAAGTTTTTTGTCGCTAGGTGTCGGGTATCAGGCCTGGGTCTTGCGTTCTCTTGCCGCTCGGCCGTCGCCCTGGGTGCCCGGTGCTGACAAGCCGGGGCTGCCGGTCTACCCTATGCCCCTTGCCGTCGGCTGCGCCTAGGCCCTCCCTCGGCTCTCCGCCCCGTACGAACCCCCCTTGCACGCTTGAGGACAGGTTTTTATGAAGATCCGCACCGATGAGATCGCCTCTGTCATCCGCCACGAGATCGAGCAATACTCGGCGCAACTAGAGGTCTCCGAAGTCGGGCGCGTCGTCGAGATCGGCGACGGGATCGCCCGGATCTACGGCCTCTCCAACGCCATGGCCGGCGAACTCCTCGAGTTCCAGTCCAAGGACGGCGCCGTCATGGGCCAGGTCTTCAACCTCGAGCTCGACACCGTCGGCGCAGTCATCTATGGCAACTACCTCTCCGTCAGAGAAGGGGACCTGGTCAAAGGGACCAACCGCCTCCTGGACGTTCCCGTGGGACCCGAACTGCTCGGGCGCGTCGTCAACCCCCTCGGCCAGCCGCTGGACGACAAAGGCCCGATCAACACCACACGCCGCAGCAAGGTCGACATCATCGCCCCCGGCATCGCCGAGCGCCAGCCCGTTACCGAACCCATGCAGACGGGCATCAAAGCCGTTGACAGCATGATCCCGATCGGGCGCGGGCAACGCGAGCTGATCATCGGCGACCGCAAGACGGGCAAAACAGCCGTGGCGGTCGACACGATCATCAACCAACGGCAATACTGGGGCACACCCGAGGCCGTGGTGTGCATTTATGTCGCCGTGGGCCAGAAGGAGTCCACCGTTGCCGCGACGGTCGAGACGCTGCGCAAGAACGGTGCGATGGACTACACCATCGTCGTCAACGCCGGGGCTTCGGACCCCGCGCCGATGCAGTACATCGCCCCCTACGCCGGCACCACGATGGGTGAATACTTCATGCACCAGGGCAAAGAGGGCAAGACCCCCAAGCACGTGCTGTGCATCTACGACGACCTCTCCAAGCAGGCCGTGGCATACCGGCAGCTCTCGCTGCTGCTCAAGCGCCCGCCCGGGCGTGAGGCCTACCCCGGCGATGTCTTCTATCTCCACTCGCGCCTCCTCGAGCGCGCCACCAAACTCAGCGACGAGAACGGCGGCGGCTCACTGACCGCCCTGCCGATCATCGAGACACAAGAAGGGGACGTCTCGGCGTACATCCCCACCAACGTCATCTCGATCACCGACGGGCAGATCTACCTCGAACCCGAACTCTTCTTCAGCGGCGTGCGCCCGGCCGTGAACGTCGGTATCTCCGTCAGCCGCGTCGGCGGCAACGCGCAGATCAAGGCGATGAAGCAGATCGCCGGCTCACTCCGCCTGGACCTGGCCAGCTTCCGCGAACTGGAGGCCTTCGCCCAGCTCGGCACCGAACTGGACAAGGCGACTCAACGCCAGTTGGATCGCGGCGCGCGGATGGTCGAGCTGCTCAAGCAGCCGCAGTATGTGCCGATGGACACCATCGACCAGGTGATCTCGATCTTCGCCGCCAGCCGGGGGTTCATGGACGACCTGCCCGTGTCGAGCGTCCCGGCGTTCGAGAAGGGCCTGCTCAACTACATGCGCGGCGTCGGCAAGCCGGCCCGCGACGTGCTGGCCGAGAAGAAGGACATCAAGGCCGCCGAGAAACAGCTGGAAGAGGCGATCAGAGGGTTTAAGACGACGTTTAAGGCGTGAGCCTTCTCTTCTTCGGCCTGCAGTCAGATAGCCCCTGGCGTGGCAAGCCCAGCCGCGGTGGCGGTTTATAACAACACGGCGGATAATCTTATAACCCCTCCCCCGAGGGGAGGGGCAGGGGTGGGGTTGGCGCTGGCCAAATACTCCAAAGAACCACCCAACGCCACCCCCCCATCCCCCCACCACCCGCCCCATTCGGCCTCGGCCCTCGCCCACCCCTCAGCCCTCTTCACAAAGAATTGATACCCATTTATTTCCTTTGCCAAGCCCGGTCCAACCGAAACACACCCGCAAGCATCGCCTGCGGCATGTAACCGCCGGGCCGAACCACACACTCGCACATGGATAACAGATGCACACACCTCGTCAGTCGGTCTGCACAGCCGGGTCCACTATCTCCACACTCACCATGCAATGCGGCAAACGCACTGCACCCGCACTGGCGATCATCCTGATGACCGCGGTTGCCGGCCAAACCACCGCCCAAGCCCAGTGCACCGAGGTTTGGCGGCCCTTGAACAACCTCTCGCCTATCTACCCCGGCGTCACCGGCGACGTCCGCGCAGCAACGATGTGGGATCCCGACGGCACCGCAGGACCCATCTCGCCTCGGCTGGTCGTCGGTGGTGCCTTCACACGCGCGGATAACATCGATGTGAACAACATCGCCCTTTACATCCCCGCCTCGGGTCAATCGTTCGCACTCGACGGGGGGGTGTGAGCGGCGGCAACCCCACTACCGTCTACGCCCTCACAACCCTATCCGACGGCAAGCTCGTCGTCGCCGGCCAGTTCACCACAGCAGGGGGTGTGCCCGCCAACAACATCGCCGTTTACGACCCCGCAGACGGGGAATGGTCCGCACTCGGCTCGGGGATCAGCGGCGGCCTTGATCAAACTTACGTCTACACACTCACCACGCTCCCCGACGGCGACATCATCGCCGGTGGACGATTCACACAGGCCGGAGGGGTGGCCGTGAACGGGATCGCCCGCTGGGACGGCTTGGCTTGGTCCGCGCTCGGCACTGGCATGGACGGTTACACAAGCGGCAACGCCACGATAGTCTACGCCCTCACGACCCTCCCCAACGGCGACATCGTCGCCGGCGGCAACTTCACCACCGCAGGAGGTGTGAACGCCAACAACATCGCCCGCTGGGACATCTCAGATTCAACTTGGGCTCCGATCGGCGCAGGAGTGACAAGCACCGATTCGAGTGAATCGTACGTCACCGCCCTAACCACCCTTCCCAACGGTGGTATCGTCGCTGGCGGCTTTTTCAGCACCGCAGGGAGTACGCCCGTCAACAATATCGCTCGCTGGAACGGCTCGGGCTGGTCCGAACTCGGCACAGGGGTGGTCCAGACAAATCTTGGTGTGGGTGCAGTCTTGTCTCTCACAACCCTCTCCAACGGCTCCATCGTTGCCGGCGGGCTCTTCACCAACGCCAGCGGAGTGGCAGTGAACAACGTCGCCCGCTGGGACGGCTCGTCATGGTCCCCGCTTGGCATAGGTGTAACCGCACCCTATAACGGTAGTTATCCATGGGTCGCCGTCCTCACGACCCTTCCCAACGGCGACCTCATCGCCGGCGGCAGGTTCAACACAGCCGGGCAAGTGGGTGTCCTCAATCTCGCACGCTATTCATCCGCACCGACGATCACCACCCAGCCGGTGTCGGCGACCGTCTGCTCAAACTCCACGGCCACACTAACTGTTGTGCCGTCGGGCACCGGCCCCTTCACCTATCAATGGCGCTTCTGGGGAGAGGTGATCAACACAACTACCAACCCCTCCGCCGCCACGGCCACGCTCACCCTGACAAATCTATCGGGTGCCGATGAGGGGCCGTACGACTGCATCGTCTCCAGCCCCTGCGGGAGCGTAACCAGCAATGCCGCGGACCTCACGGTTATTTCGTGCGGGTGTCAGAACAACCCCTCCGATGTCGCCGGCCCAGGCCAATCCATCGGCCCTGACCGCCAACTCACGGCCGACGACATTATCGTCTTTCAGAACTGGTACTTCGCCAAGGTCACCCACGCCGACATCGCCGGGCCGAGTCAGTCCACCACGCCCGATGGCCAGTTCACCGCCGACGACCTCATCGTCTTCTTCAACCGGTACTTTGCGGGGTGCTAGGGGAAGGGGTTGAGTTGTAGCTGTTGGGCTTGAGCAGACAGGCGCCACGCGGCCTTGCGTGGCGTCTTTTATATACCCTGCCCACTCGCCGTCAGGCACATCTCAAGCACGGCCATGCGCACCGCCACCCCGTGGCGAACCTGACGCAGGACCATGCTCCGGCCGCTGTCGGCCGCCTCGCTGCTCATCTCCACGCCGCGGTTGATCGGCCCCGGGTGCATCACGATCGCGCCGGGCCGCAACTTCGCCAAACGGGCCGAGTTCAACCCGTACACCTCGTAATACTCCCGCACCGAAGCCACGGCGTTGGACGCCGAGGGCACACGCTCACCACCCGCACCACCACCCCCACCACTATCGTGCCTCTCAAACTGGATACGCAGCACGTTCACCGCGTCGAGCTTGCCGATCACCCCGTCCAGGTCGTGCGTCGTCTTGCACCCCATCGCCTCGATCGACCTGGGCACCAGCGTCGGCGGCCCGATGCACACCACCTTCGCCCCCAGCGCGCCAAGGCCGACGATCCCCGACCGCGCCACGCGCGAACTGGCGATGTCGCCGACGATCCCCACCGTCAACCCCGAGAGGTCAAAGCCGTCGAGCCGATCAAACCGCTCGGCGATGGTGTAGATGTCCAGCAGCCCCTGCGTCGGGTGCTCGTGCCTCCCGTCCCCGGCGTTGATGACCGAGCAGACGCGACCGGCGTCGTCGTAGCTGTGCGCCCGCTCGCCGAGCGTCCGCACCACAAGGTGCGGCGCGCCGGAACTTTTATGCCGCATGACGATCCCGTCAACGCCCATCGCCGCGACGTTCAATGCCGTGTCCGCAACGGTCTCACCCTTGCTGATGCTGCTGCCGACACTGGTGAGGTTGATCACCTGCGCACCGAGCCGCTCGGCGGCCACCGCAAAGCTCACACGCGTGCGCGTGCTGTCCTCAAAGAAGAGATTCGCCACCACCTTGCCACGCAGACGCTCACGCCACGCCTTGGGGTCGTCGGACCCATCAGCATCGTGCCCAGCAAAGACCCTCGCCCGCCCCAAAATCGCACGCAGTTGCTTGGCCGATAACCCCGCCAACTGCAGCAGGTGCCCGCGGGCAAACAATGCACCCCCATCCCCACTCCCCTGGCCGCGACCGGGCGCAGGCCCCCGAACCACACCCGCACCACCGCCGGCAATGCGCTTACCCATGATGCAATATACGACCCCCGGCACACGTTCGCCCAGATAAACCCACCCCCACCACGCCAAGGTACAGAGAAACCCTTGCACACGCCCCGCCCGTATCGCAAACTTCACTCGACACCCAAGTTGTTGGCATACGCCAACGGCACGCACGCCCCGCGACGGACAGGCCTCCCCGCCGCGGGGCTGCTTCATTCGCCCTTTGCAAACCGGCAATGCCGAACTCTCTGTGGTACAATCCGGGTTCCATGCGAGTCTTGATCTTCTGCCATGGATGTTCGGGCCATCACCTTAACCATGCTCGGTTGGCTATAGGTGCGTTCCGATCTGAAGGGCATCAGGTCAGCCTTGCCGTCGTCCCCGCATGGCTCAAGACCAGTGAGTACCGCGAGCACATCGGCCCGCTTGAGGGGCAGTTTGACCCCATGCGGTGGGACCCCGAGCTCCGCGCAAACGGGAAGGCCGACTGGCCTTCGGTCTTGCTTGGGATCAGTCATCTATCCAGGTCGTCGAGCGTCGACCATCTCTACTTCCCGACCCTCGACGGGATCAACGCGATGATGGGCTTGGACCGCCTCCGCTTCCGCAGGGCAATACCGATTGAAAAAACATCAGAGGCCGTGCTGCTGAGGGCATCAAAGTTTTATCCTGCAATCAACGCCCTGAAATGGGCCACCTCCAGGGGCAGCTGGTGGTTCTCGGGAGTTTCGCCGATCAACTCCTTCTCCTTCATGGACCCAGTCGTCAACGGCTGGATCAATGCCGACCCGCAGCGATCACGGCGTTGGCAGGTCATCGCCGATCCGGTTGAAGCCACGGCGGATATCTCCAAGGCTCAGGCCAGACGCCATCTGGGCATCCCCGAGGACGGCCGCTACATCATCGCCTTAGGGTACCTAGACCAGCGCAAAGGCGCCGACCTGCTCGCACGCTCGTTCTTGCAGGCCAAACTCGGTCCAAAGGACCGCCTGGCGTTGATCGGGCCTCAAGAAAAAGGCCTCGCAGACCTCATCCGCAACGAGTGCGCCAGCCAGATCAACTCCGGACGCATCATCATCATCAACCGCTTCATGACCAACGAGGAGTTCTCCTGGGGCTTCTCCGCGGCCGATGTCGTCGCGGCCACCTACCCCCGCCACATCGGCTCGGCAAGCATGGTCATCCGCGCCGCCGCGGCAAAGCGCCCCTCCATCGGCAGCACCTTCGGGTGGATCGGTCGAACGATCAAGCAGTTCGACCTGGGCTGGACCTGTGAGGCAACCAACATCGACGCCACCGCCCGCGAACTGACAAACTCCATCGAGAACGCCGAGGGATGGTCCTATTCCGACCGCGTCGCGGCGTACGTGCGGTACAACTCCGTCCAAAACTACCAGGCCGGGGCCGTACGCTTCACCAGGCAGCACCGCGGCCTGCCCCCCCACCCCGACCAGATCACCTGGAACCAACTCGAGGCCCAGACCGCACCGGGCTGAAGCACCTCAGGCCTCACCCCAATCCCCGGCACACAGCTGAGCATGCAGGATCAAACCCCCCAAACAGATCCGCCGGCTGGCCCAGTGCAGGCCGCCCCGATGGGTGGCAGCGTCCGATCGGGTATGGCCTGGACCCTGGGCTTTACGGTCTTCGGCCGCGCAATCAGCCTCGTCAGCCAGATACTGCTGGCCAAGGTGCTCAGCGAGGGCGACTTCGGCATCTTTGCCATCTGCACCTCCATCTTTGTTACCCTTACGTCGCTCAGAGACTTCGGCCTGCGCCAACTGCTTATCCAGCGCGGCCCCGCAGAGTTCGCAAAGGTCGTCGGCTCCGCGTTCTGGCTCAGCGTCGTTCTCTTCACCCTCTTCGGGCTGCTCATCGTCGCCCTCGCCTGGCCGGCCGCTGCCTTCTACAACGACCACCGCCTCATCGGGCTGATGCTCATATCCGGCGCCTCGGTGCCGCTGGGGGCACCGTCCATGATCTACCAGGCCAAACTCCAGCAAGACATGCGCTTCAAAGAGGCCACCATCATCCTCACCCTCTCGAGCGTCGCCCGCTTCGGCGGGCAGATCGCGCTCGCGCTGGCCGGCTTTGGCCCCCTCAGCCTCGTCATCCCCCTGGTCTTTGTCGGCATCGTCGAGTGGGCCGCGGGATGGTGGTTTGTGCGCAAACCCCTGTTCAATCTCCGCCCCGAACCGCACCGGTGGGCGGGCCTGCTCCGCGGCGGGCGGTGGCTCGTGGCCGGCGCGTTCGCCGTCACCGCGATGAACCAAGGGATCTACATGCTTGTCGGGCGTGTCGTGCCCAACGAAGTCACCGGCCAGTTCTACTTCGCTTTCACCATCGTCATCCAAGTGGGCATGATCCTCAGCACCAACGTCTTTAGCGTCCTGCTCCCGGCCCTCACCCGCATCAGGAACGAACCGGCACGCTTTGCCGACGCCGCGACCCGGGCCGCCCAGATGACCGCCGTCGTCGGCGCGCTGATGTGCCTGCCACTGATCCCTACATTCCAGCCGATCGAGCTGCTTATCTGGAAGCAGAAGTGGGCCGAGAGCATCCGGGCCGTCGAGATCATGTCGCTGCTCTACCCGTTCGTAGTCATGCTCGCCTGCCCGCTGGCCGCCATCGCAGCCTACGACCGTTCACGGATCTGGGCTATCGCTCTGGGCATCTGCGCTCTGGCCGGCAACGGCGCGGGGCTTGCCGCCGGGTGGCTTGGCCAGTCCGCCGCCTCGATCGCACTCGGGTACGCCATCGCAACGGCTATCGCCGCCATCGGTGTCTCGGCGTGGATCTACCGCCTGGTCAGCATCCCGCTTGCCGGCGCGTTCTACTGGAGCATCGGCATATGGCTCGTGCTCGCCACGCCCAACCTTGCTCTCTGGTACGTCGACCGCAAAGTCTGGGCACTGCCGGGCGACCCGCTCTACCGCGCAATCATCCTTGGCACACTGTCATTGTTTCTCATGACCATCTGCCTCCGCATCATCGCCCCCGCCGCCCTCGCCGAGGCACTCAGACTCTTCCCCGCCCCGCTCCGTCCACTCGCGTGCACCATCCTCCGCCTACGCGCCAGCGACCGAGCCTGAACCCCGCACCCGCGTAGCCGCACCCCCGGCCACCCACACCCCGGCTCACAACAGACCAATCAACACCGATCCGGTCGCAGCACCCCAAGGGCCATGCCCGCAATCGCCCCCACATCCACCCCCGCGCCCATCTGGACATTCACACACCCCGCCAGCGCGCCCAACTGCCGCAGCCACGTCCGCTGGCTCTTGGCAAACCGCCGCGTCTGCACCTTGATCCGCTCAAACGCCTCGTCCACTTCCCCCTGCCCTGGGGGCCAAACCCCACGCGCTCGCGCCGTGCTGACAACGGGCACCAACTGCTTATACCCCAGCGCCTCGCCGCTCTGCACCCCAAGCACGCCGCGCTCGACAAGCCCGCGCACCTCGTCAACCAGCCCCGCCGAGCGCATCGCACGCACACGCTGGTTGATCCGCCGGTTCAGTTCCTCCACCGGCCAGTGCAACGCGACGAGCACCGCATCGGGCCTGACACCCCCACCTCTGCCCCACTGCTTCTGGTGCTCGCTGATGGGCCTGCCCGTCAGTTCATACACCTCCAATGCGCGGATCGTCCGCCGGGTGTCGTTGCCGTGCAGCCGCAACGCCGCGGCAGGGTCGGCCTTCTCCAGCATCGCTCGCAACTCCCGGCGGTCCAACGCCCCCAGCCGAGCGCGTATCCCCGCATCCGACCCAGGCCCCGCAAACATCCCCTCTAGCAACGCCTTGATATACAAGTGCGTCCCCCCCACCACAATCGGCACCACACCCGCACCCCGGCACGCCTCAATCTCCCCCTCCGCCCGCGTGAGCCAGTCCTCCAGCGTAAACGCCTCGCTCGGCTCGACGAGGTCGATCAGCCCATGCTCCACCCCCGCGCGCTCAGCCGCGGTCGGCTTGGCCGTGCCGATGTCCATCCCGCGATAGACCTGGAACGCATCAGCCGCGAGCACCTTGCACCGCAGCCCGCGCTGGCGCTGCAGCCACAACGCCACCTCCACCGCGAGCACCGACTTGCCCGACGCCGTCGCACCGCAGATGACCACAAACTTCCCCGCATACCCACCACCGGCACCAGCACCACCCACGCCCGCCGCGCTCACTGCCCATACCCCTGCGCAATGGGCATCCGCCAGCCAGACCCAAACGCCACACCCGTAACCTTCAGCCCGATCGCCGACTGCCTGCGCTTGAACTCTGATATATCCACCAATCGCAGCACACGCCTGATGGTTTGCTCATCAGCCCGCACCGGCCCGCTGCGCATCGCTTCAACAATCCCCGCCGCGCTCTGCCGCAGCTCCACACGCCGGCGCAGAATCTCATCGAGCACCTCATACGCAGGCAGCGAGTCCTGATCGGTCTGCCCGGGCCGCAGCTCCGCACTCGGCGGTTTGCTGATGCTCGCCTGTGGTATCGGCGGCCCAGAAAGCCCCGCGATCCCCAGCCTCTGCCAGTTCTCGTTGCACCAGCGCGCCAGGCGATAGACCATCATCTTGCTCACATCGCTGATCACGGCCAGCCCGCCGTTCATATCCCCATAGAGCGTGCAGTACCCGACGCCCAACTCACTCTTGTTCCCCGTTGTCAGCAGCAGGCCGCCAAACTTGTTCGACAAGCCCATCAGCACCATCCCACGGATGCGCGACTGAAGGTTCTCCTCCGTTACATCCGCCGCGCGACCGGCGAACGCCGGTGCAAGCATCCCCAGCACCGCGACGAACCCCTCCTCGATCCCGATCGTCTCAAACCGCACGCCCAACCTCCCCGCGAGCTCGCGCGCATCGTCCTTGCTCCCCTGGCTGCTGTACCGCGAGGGCAAACTCACGCCCAGCACATTGCCCGCCCCCAGCGCAGCCGAGGCGATCACCCCGACGACCGCCGAGTCAATCCCCCCGGACAACCCGAGCACCGCCGACTTGAACCCCGTCTTGTTGCAATAGTCCCGCACCCCCAGCACCAGCGCGTGCCAGAGAGCCTCCTCCTCGGCCATGGTCGTGAGTTGATCAACAACCACCCCGCTCACCCCAGCGGGGATATCCACCACCGTCAGCGCCTCGACAAAGCTCGGCCCCGCCGCGAGCATCTCACCACTTGGCCCGAACACGCACGCCGACCCATCAAAGACCAGTTCATCATTCCCACCGACCTGATTGACCGCCGCGATGTAGACGCCATGCCTCATCGCGTGCTGCTTCAAAAGCGCGCGGTGCCGAGCGCCGATCCCAAGCCGAAACGGGCTTGCCGACGGGTTGACAATCACCTGCGCCCCGGCCCCCCCGCCCGGCGGGCACACCAGCTCCCCCACTGGGTCAGCCGACTTGAAGTACCGATCTGAGAACCCAGCATCCTCACCACGCCAAAGGTCCTCGCAGATCGACAGCCCCACGCGCACACCGGCCACCTCGATGATCACCGCACGCTCGCCGGGCACAAAGTACCGGTCCTCATCGAACACGTCGTACGTCGGCAGCAGCCGCTTGTGGTAACTGCCGACGTGCGCGTTGTCGCGATAGACCACCAGCGCGTTGGCCACACGCCGCGTCCCCTCCACAGGCAACGGCAGGCCAAAGACCGCCGTGATCCCCGCCGTCTGCGACTCTCCCACGCGCTTGGCCTCGCGCACGCACGCCTGGACAAACCCCTGCTGCAAAAGCAAGTCCCTCGGCGGGTACCCGCACAAAACCAACTCCGGAAACACCACCAAGTCCGCGCCCGCCCCACGCGCACGCTTAACAAACCCCCCGATCATCTCGGCGTTCGCACCCAACGCGCCCACCTTCGGGTTCACCTGCGCCAGCGCCAACCTCATGCTCGCCCCCTCACTTGCCACCACCATCACGCATGTACAGGTTCATCGCCATCGACCCATACACATGCACCTCAGGCCCACGCGCACCAACAATCTCATACGACGCCGGCCTCACCTCAGGCACTACAACAGGCGCATCACCAACTCCCCCCGCCGCACCCTCCTCATCATCAAGCTCCAACTTGTCAAAGTCCGCCGGCGCAAACCAACGACCACCATCACCCTTGTTCTTGCCGACAACGCCACGCGCATCACCACGCCCCGCACCACTCCCCCCGGCCCCACCAACGTTCACGTCCCGCCAGTTCCCAACCCTCGGCCTCTTGTGCCCCTTCCCACGCCTGCCCACCACAACTCCCTCCACACCCCCCAATGCCGCCACCTCCACCTCGTGCGGCCTTGGCGTACGCAACAACAAAAACCCATCATCACTCAACAACTTCACCAACTGCGAAGCCTGACCACGCACACGCTCCCAACCGATCCAAGTCCGCACCAGCGGATACGGCGGGTCCATAAATATCAAAGTACTCGGCCGGGGGCACCGCGCCACAATCGAAAGCCCCAACGCATCCCCACGGATCACCCGACAACGCTCCTGCACACCCAACAACGCAACGTTTGACTCCAGCACGCCCGCTGAAACCCTGTCCATCTCCACAAACACGCACGACGCCGCACCCCGGCTGATCGCCTCCAGCCCCACCGACCCAGACCCGGCAAACAAATCCACCACGTGCGCGCCCTGCACCACACCACCAAGCATCGAAAAAATCGACTCCCTGACCCGATCAGGCATCGGCCGCGTAGTAAGCCCCTCCGGGCTGTTGAGCACACGCCGACGAAACTCGCCGCTGATAATCCGCATACACAACCGTAGGAACTCCCCCCACAGCACACACCCCCGGCACCCCACCCACCGCACCCGCCCGCACGATGCCCGGCCCATACGACAGTCTGCTGCTGATCCTCGCCACGCTCGCCGCGTGCGCAGCGATCACGCTCCTGCTGCTGGGCCTACGCAAACGCCCAACGCGCAAGACCCCCCACTGCCCACGCTGTCAGTACAACCTCGCCGGCCTCATCTACGAGCAAACGGGTCAGACCAATCCCCCCTGCCCCACCTGCCCCGAGTGCGGCTACACCGCCAAGTCACCCCGCCAACTCCTCCGGCTGCGCCGACGCCGAGGGATCATCGCATTGGCGCTGCTCTGCTTCGCCGTCGCACTCGCGTGTTACCAATGGCCTGAGGTGCGCACGCAAGGGCGGTGGGGGTTTGTGCCACTCTCGATCCGTGTCGCGCTCTTCCGGGCCGTGGGCACGCAGGCGATGCCAAGACTTACCAACAGTATCGTCGCCGCACTCGAACACGGCCCCCGCCTGCGCGACTGGCACGTCCGTTGGCTCGTCCAAGCCCACCCACCGGCGATCATCGTCCCAGACGCATGGCTCCCAGGTATCCCCCTCCACCTGGGTATCGACGAAACAAACTTCCGTTTCAGCCCCGCCAACATCGACTCCATGGGGACACACATAGAGCCAATGTCAGATATGGATAGTGGCGTTTTTCCTATTTTCTCCTACTTGACAGAGTACCGCGAGCGGACCTTCCCTGTCTTGCGCACAAGCTCCAGGCCGGGCCACTTGCAAACTGAATCCCTCAGCATTTATACCGTCGGATACGAGTGGATCGAAGTGCCTATCCAGTTTAGTATCGCCCTGCGGGATTCAATTGATGAAATCAAGGTCCCCATCGACACGAAGACCGCCAACGACGCGCTGCAGCGCATCGCCCCGCGCCTCGTCCAGCAACCCCCGACAGGTTCCTGGGGAATCACGACATCCACCGCAGGCGCGAGCAAAACGTTGCCGCAAACAACCGTCCTGGCCCTGCGCCTGACAATCCTCCGCGACGGGAAACCCATCGCCGAGGCACGCTGGCGCCAACGCCCTGGCGAGAGCCTCTCCACCATGGGTACCCCCGCACGCCTCCGCGAGCCGGGGAGCACGGTCTGGGTGTTCCGCAACATCTCACGCGCCCCGACGACACCACTCGACCTCAATCTCGACCCCAACGACACCACACTCACCGTCCGCATCACCACCGACGAAGAGCTCGCCCTCTGTGACTTCTCCGCCACGCACTACTGGCGTGGCGATGTAACCCTCCCCATCAGCGCGCTCTTTGCACCCACACCCTGACGCTCACCCGTGCGTGATCCGCACGTTCATCCGCTCGAGCAACCCCTCAAACTGCTCGTGCGTGTAGAAGGCGATGTGGATCGTGCCCGCGCCTGCCGCGCCCGTCCCCTTGGCGTTGATCTTCACGCGCGTGCCGAGCTGGTCGCTGATCTGCCGTTCCAGGTCCATGATCTGCGCCCGCGCCAGCAGTCCAGGACGTGCCGGGCCAGGCTCCCCCCCACTGCCCGCATCGGGCGCCTTCGCTTCCGTAGGCATCTCCCCAGACACGGCCATCGCCCGCGCGCGGTGCTCCTCAATCATCCGCTCCAACCCCCGAATGCTCGCCTGCTCCTCAGCACAACGCCGAGCGATCATGATGCGAGTAGCACCCGGCGGAATACCTAACAAAACTTTACCATGACCAAAGTGGAGCTTGCGCTCTGTCATCAGCTCTTGGATCGGGGTCTCCAACTCAGTCAGCCGAATGTAGTTGCTAACGATCGACCGCTCCTCACCCACCGCTTGGCTGATCTCGCTGTGCGTCATGTTAAACTGCTCATGCAGCCTGCGGTATCCACGGGCCTTTTCCATCGCACCGAGTTCCACACGCTGGACATTCTCAACCATCGCCCACGCCGCGGCCTGCTGGTCGTCGATCTCGACGACAATCGCCGGCACCTCCGCCAATCCCGCCCGCTGCGACGCCCGCCACCGCCGTTCCCCGGCGATCAACTCATACCCCCCACCATCGGCCCGGCGTCGCACTACCACCGGCTGCATCAACCCCTGCCGGGCGATCGAACCGGCCAAGGCGTTCAACTCACCCTCATCAAACTCAAGCCTCGGCTGGAACGGATTGGGCACGAGCAACCCCGTCGGTACCCGCACCAACGCCCGCGAATCCTCCCCCACTGCCCCCGAGGAAACCGAAACAGGCTGACCAATCAACCCCGAAAGCCCCTTGCCCAGCCGACGCGACTTTGTGTCCATGTGTGCTCCTTGTTCTGTGTGGAACAATTTTGAGCGTAGCACAAACTTTCCAAAAACACAACCCCAAACTTGCGAAGACACAAAAAAAACACTATCCTCCCCCGATGCCCAAGCACATCGAGCTCATCGCACGCGGAATCATCATCCGCGACCAACGCCTTCTCATCTGCGTGGCCAGTGCGGGGTACTGCTATCTCCCTGGCGGGCACATCGAATTTGGAGAATCCGCCGAGGTCGCCCTCAAGCGGGAGCTGGTCGAGGAATGTGGCCAAAAAATCGACGTCGGAGATCTCCTCGCCTGCCACGAGCACACCTTCAGCACCAAGAAGTCGCACCACGAACTGAACCTCACCTTCCGGTGCCGGCTGCTCAACCCTCGGGCGGTAATCGTCAGTCGTGAGCCGGAAATTACATTCGCCTGGCTGGATGGGAAGGAACTCAAGGCCGCAGATTTCCGCCCCGCAGCAATGAAGCACTGGCTGCTTACAATCTGGAAGACGCTGCTATCAAACAGGCCCCTACACCCGGCATGGATTCCCCAGACTCCCAGCCACTGAGAATCGCGAAGGAATTTTTTTCGATACTCCCCCCTCCAGATACACGGCCGCGTTGATTGGGTCGATCACAACCCTGTGGAAGAGCTAGAGCAACAAATCGATCGGCTTGCGCCTCTAGCACTGCTCGGCGAAATGTCGGCACTTCTTGCGCACGAGTACAACAATCTGCTCACCCCCCTGCTCAACTATGCCGCTGCGGGGATTGGCTCAGATGATCCTAACTTTCAACGCAAAGCCCTAGAGCGGTGCCTTGGTGCGGCCAAGCAGGCGCAGCGGATTTCTGCGTCGATCCTGGCCCTTTCAAAGCAACACGGCGAGATCGCCCAATTGTTCCACACAGAACAATCCTCGCATGCCGCATCGGTCATGGCTTCGATCGAGGGGGCTCTCGGTGCCATCGGCTGCGACTTAGCAAAGGACCGGATCGAGCTTGAGATTGACTCAAAATCCGACGCGAATGCCCAAATCACTCCTGCCGCACTCGAGCACATCGTGCTTAATCTGGTGCTCAACAGTCGGCGGGCGTTGATCGAGGAGGGTGGGGGGCTGCTGACGATCAAATTTCGCCGTCGAATAACCGGGGGGAAGCCGTGGGTCGTCATCAAGGTGAGCGACACGGGCGGGGGGATCAAGAGAGATGATCTCCTCTCTTTGCTCGGGCCTTCCGCCCGGCTGCGGGCTGAGCAGGGAGATGTTGTCGAGTGCGACTTTGTGCATGACCGCCGGGGTACGCGACGGACTCGGCAGGGTGGGGGGAGGTGGGAGGATGTCGGGACATTTAGTGGGGGGTATGGGTTGATTTTTTGTCGCCGGATGGCAGAGGGGGCGGGGGGGTTGCTGTGGGCGAGGTCGGAGCTTGGTAAAGGGACTACGATCGGGGTGATCCTGCCAGATGCGGGGGATTCGGTTGAAGTGCTGGAGCGGGCGGCGTGAACCCATGCATTGCCGTACATTATACTAACTTATAACATTGCCGTTGTTGCACGTGCATACTCGACTTTGCCGATGATGTCAATGGCAGGCGGAGCCTGTCGTTGCTCAGGAGGTGGCGTATGTGCAGGGTTGTGTTTGTGCTTGCGCTGAGCGTGGCCGGGGTTTTCTTTGGCCTTGTGGGGTGCTCGGGTGGTGGGGGGGGTAAGAAAGAGTCTGTTCTATTGGATGATTCACCTCGCGTGGAGGTGGGGGGGGAGTCGCACAGCAAGAGCCCTTCTGTTATAAGTTCTAAGCGTGGTGCGGCCATCGCAAGCGCCCCGGCAGGTGCGCGGCCGGGCTCGTCGGAAGCACCAGCTTTAGTTATGAGTTCGGGCACGGCCGATGGTGCAGTTGAACCGGGCATGGCCAAGGCGACTGCGCAGGCGCAGGCGATGTTTGATGCGCTCAAGGCACGGGGTGGTGATGAGAGGGGAGTGGGGGGTGTGCCGGGTGGCGTTGGTGCGCGCGGCCCTGCCCGGCCGGGTGTGTATGAGGCGCCGCCAGCGGATGTCGATGCACACGCGTCCTCCGTCGGCGTGCCGGTGCTGAGTGCAGCGACTGAGGCATCAGCGGTGGGGGCGAAGGGTTTAGACAGCGAGCGTGCTGTGAGCGTGCGGGGCGTGGTTGCCGAGCCCGCTGCGCAGCCCGGGGTTGCGGCGGCACCAGCAACAACACCGGCAACATCTGAGGCAATAGCAACACCGACAACGCCAGCTGCAACAACTTCAGCCTCTACGCCCCCTGCGGCGCAAGCACCCGGCGGCGGCGCGCAGACTGCTTCCTTGCGAATCAGCCAGCTCTCGGTTTGCACGAAGATCGAGGGGTTCGGTCGCTTGACGCCGATGGACGTAACGCGTCTGCCCGCACGGCGCGAGGTACCGATGTTGTTGTACACGGAGGTCGATGGGTTTGCGCACCGCTCGGGCGCGGGGTTGCCGCCGCCGATGGGTGTGGATTCGGATCTGAGCCGTGAGGGGGACGACGGGAGCACCGAGTGGGTGGTGCATCTGAGTCAGGAGGTAACGATCCGCCGCGATGACAGCAGCGGAGCGCTCGTGCGGATGTATGAATCGCGCGAGTCGCGCGATGTGGCACGGAGCCTTCGGCGGGACCATTACCTGGTCCAGCGGATCAAACTGCCTGGCGCATTGACCCCAGGGTCCTATGTGCTCACCGCGACGGTCAAGGACCTGGCCAGCGGCGAAGTTGCCCAAAGGCAGATTCGGCTGACAGTGGTTGATAGGTAAATGGAACCTCTGATCTATGCCCACTCCACGGTCTGAGGCTGATGCCTGGCGTGTGATCGCGTTGGGTGGGGGAGAGCGGTCAACGGGGATGTCCCGCGGCTTACGCCGCGTTGGTCAGGCTCAGGCTTCTCTTGAGGTTGC
>JBKDDT010000034.1:0-140274 GCA_046339895.1 bacterium
CCGCCTCGCCGGGGCCGAGCGTCTGGCCGAAGGCATCCGCGCCGAACTCGCCGCCATCGAAGCCCTCCCCGCCGCCCTGCTGCGCGAGGCGTTCCAAGGAAGCAACTGACCTCATGCCCAGACCCCCCAGAGCCAGCACGAACGGAACCGCCCCGCCAGCCCAGCGCGCCGCCAAGGCCGCCAAGAAACTCGGCACGCAGCAGAGCGTCGATGCCGCGATCTACTCGATCTGCGACGTGATGCGCCGCGGCAACGTCGCCAGCGCGCTGCAGTACGTCCCCGAACTGACGTGGATCCTCTTCCTGCGCATCCTCGATGAGACCGAGGAGCGCGAGGCCGAGGAAGCCCGCATCCTCGGGCACGAGTTCACGCCGAGCATCGCCAAGCCCTACCGCTGGCGCGACTGGGCGCGGCCCATCCCGCCCAAGGCCGACAAGAGCGAGACCAACAAACGCCGCGAGTTGACCGAGGAGGGGAGCGGCAAGGTGCTGGCGTTCGTGAACGAGAAACTGATCCCGCACCTCAAGAAGATGCGCGACAGGCCCGACGCCACGCCGCGGCAGAAGATCATCGCCGAGATTCTCTCCGGCGTCGAACGCATCCGCATCGACACCGAGACGAACTTGCTCGAAGTCCTCGACAAGGTCCACGAGATTTCGCAGAAGGACATCGACCCCACGCACGTCTTTGCTTTGAGCCAGGTGTACGAGGGCCTGCTCCTGAAGATGGGCGAGAAGGGGAGCGACGCGGGCCAGTTCTTCACGCCCCGCGAACTCATCCGCACGATGGTGCAGGTGATCGCCCCCAAGGTCGGCGAGCGGGTCTATGACCCGTGCTGCGGCACGGGCGGCTTTCTGGCGCAGGCCGCGCAGTACATGCACGAGCGGATCAAGGACGGCACGGGCGTGCCGAAGAAGATGAGCCCCGCCGCTGCGACGGAAATCGTCAAGCACTCGACCTTCTACGGGCGCGAGAAAGAGAACCTGATCTACCCGATCGGCCTGGCCAACCTCGTGCTGCACGGGATCGACGACCCGCACATCTGGCACGGCAACGCGCTCACGGGCAACGAGGTCTACGGCGGCCTCTACAAGGGTGCGCCCGGCGCGTACGAGGTCATCCTCGCCAACCCGCCCTTTGGCGGCAAGGAGAACGCCAACGCGATCACGGGCTTCGACTACCCCACCAGCGCGACCGAAGTCCTGTTTCTGCAGCAGATCATCCGCACGCTCGCCCCCGATGGTCGCTGCGGGCTGGTCATGCCCGAGGGCGTCCTCTTCCGCACCAACGAAGAGGCGTTCACCAAGACCAAGAAGAAACTGCTCGAAGAGTGCGACCTGTGGTGCATTGTGTCGCTGCCGGGCGGGGTATTTACCGCTGCCGGCGCGGGCGTGAAAACGAACCTCTTGTTCTTCACTCGCGGCAAGGCGACGGAGCGGATTTGGTACTACGACCTGTCCGAGCGCAAGGTCAGCAAGAAGACACCGCTGACAGTGGAGGACTTTAGGGACTTCATCGACCTGCTCGACAAGGTGGACCCGAAAACGGGTAAGCGACCCGACTCGGAGAAGTCATGGACGATGGACTTCACCGCTCGCCGCCGCAAGGCCGCCGACGATGCCCGCCCGTTCCGCACTACAGAAACCGAGAAGAAGGCCGCCGCCGATCTCGTCAAGGATCGGCTTTCAACCCTGAAGCAGGCCCGCCCCAAAGACGATTCCGCCATCGAAGCCGCCGTGGCCGAGATTGCGGGCTTGCTCCGCGAATCCCGCGACGCGGCGAGCAAGGCCCAGGCGATCGAGGATGCCGTCTACGACCTCAAGGCCGTCAACCCCAACAAGAAGGCCGAGGTGGACGACCGCACCCCCGCCGAGTTGCTGGACCTCATCGAGTTGAGAGGCAGGGAAGTCACCGAAGCACTCGCCACGTTGCGGGCGATGGGGTAACGGGCGGTCAGCCCGCGTCATCAACCTCCCCGCCCACGCCCCGCAGCACCGCAAACACCTCCGCCAGTTCCCGCCGCCGGGCCATCGCCTCGGCGGATCGTTCACCGTGTTTCGTCGCGTTCAGGCGCGATCGGGCCTTGCCGTCGGGTGTCCGGGGGCCGGTGGACCGCTTGCACGGCCTCGCCCGCCGGGCGGATGCACGCAGGGAAGCCAAGCCCGCCGGTGTCAGCCGGTAGGGCCGCTCGGGGCCGTGGGGGGCGTTGTCGGCCGTGGAGGGGGCGTGGGGGTGGGGGCATCGCCGCCGCCACCATCGCCACGATCCCTGCCCGGATCGCCGGGGGGAGGTCGGGCCATGCCGCGACCAGCACCGCCAACTCGGGATCGGCGGGCTTGGCCGGGGGCGTCGTGGGGCCAGGGCCACCCCCGTTGTTGCCGGATTTGCTGCCGCGTGATTCAGGAACCCCCGCATTTCCCGAGGGAAACCGCAAAGGTTCGAGTCCTTTCGGGGGCATTTTGGCACGACGACCCAAACCGAAATCGGTCCAAGAGCTTTCAGGTATTTCGTGACGCGATTGTCGGGAGCCTTGAATGATCGGTTGGCTGGCGATCTGTCCAAGTTGCGCCCTTGCCAACACTTCTAACTGCCGCGAGCGGGATCGGCTATCCTACGATTGGCCTTTATATGGACTTCCGACGCACACCTCTGGCACCGACTGGACCGACTCTGGAACGGGCTGGGGTGGGGGTGGTGCTTTCGGTGGTGGTTCCGATGTACAAGGAAGCCGCCCGGATTGAAGAGACGTTAGACGATCTGGTCGCCACTCTGGCGGCTGGTGCGTATTTGTCGGAGATCATTCTTGTCGACGACGGCTCGCCCGATGCGACGGCGGCTGTGGTGCAGCCATGGCTTTCGGAAATCCCTCAGGGTGCGGCGGGCAACCTGGGGCGGGTTGTGCTCGTCCGGCACGCGGTCAATCGTGGCAAGGGGGCGGCGGTACGGACAGGGCTCGCGGCGGCGGCCGGTCAGTGGGTGCTCATGATGGACGCTGACAACGCCGCCCGTGTGCGCGAGGTCGCTCGGCTGTGGCCCTTGACGCCGCACAGGCCCGCGATGGTCTGCGGCTCGCGGAACACCAGCGACGCGAGGGTCGCTTCGCGGGCATCCCGGCGGTTTTTTGGCCGCATCTTCCGGCTGGCCCTAGGGGTGCTCAGGCTCAACTTGCTGCGCGACACGCAGTGCGGGTTCAAGCTCTACCGGGCTGATGTGGCGCGGGCGGTTGTCAGACTGGGCCGCGAGGACGGGTTCGCGTTCGACCTCGAGCACCTGCTCATCGCGTCGCGCATGGGGCCGATCACGGAGGTCGGCATCGCGTGGGAGCACAAGGGCGGGGGCACGGTCAACCCCGTGCTCGACGGCCTGCGGATGCTGCGCGATGCGGCCCGTATCCGCTGGCGCTTCATGACCGAACGCGGGCTTGACCACGGCGAGCCCGCGACCGCTCCGAGCCCGGGGTTGAGTGGGGCCGTTATTGTGGTCAAGCCTCAAGCGGCCTCAGCGCCCATCCAGTCGTAACAATCAACCGGCGGGGAGGTGTACGCCGAGCGCACGGGCGGGCAAATCTGATGGCCACCTGCGGCTGGGTGCCGGGTGCATCTTGTCAATCCCCGTGCCGTTGGCGGAGTTTGGCCGAGAGGCGTAGCAGCAGGGCGACGCGTTCGAACTCGTCGAGCCAGCAGTTGGTTACCGCGGCGACTTCGTCAGTTGGGACCGGTGCGCCGGGGAGTGGGCAGTTGGCGCCGAGGGCCGTGGCGGCCTGGCGGCGGAGGCGGGCGAGGGTTTTGTCGCCCAGGAGGCTGACGAAGTCGAAGTCTTCGTTCATGAAGACGGCGACGGGGACGCGGCGGCCGCCGCAGACCTTGAAGTGGTCGGCAAAGTCCAGGTGGGCGTCGCGCTCGATGTAGCGCAGATCGATGCCGGGGGCGTGGGGGTCTGAGGGGTTTGCGGGGTGCGTGGCGGCGATGGCGGCGAGGATTGGGCACTGCTGGACGCAGTCGCCGCACCAGGTGCCCGAGATGACCAGGACGTTGATGCGGCGGGCGAAGGACTTGGCCAACGCGACCTGCGCCGGCGTGAGATGCACGCGGGCGGCGAAGGAATCCCAGCCCGCTCGCTCGTTCGGCTTGGCAGAGGCGACGTACTCGGCGTAATGCACGGCGGTGTTGAAGCGGGATTGGAGGGTTTTTGGTTCGAGCATTGGGGTGTGGGGGTGTGGAGTAAGTTTGGAGCGCGGGTTGATTGTGTGATTCTGAACATTAGATGCACGGGCTGGAAGCCCGTGCCACCTGGTTTGCGCCCGTGCCACCGGGTTCTGAAATACCCTCTTACGAGACGATCGAGCCTGGCTCGATGTCGGCATCGGGGCGGAGGAGGATGACTCGGCGGGGGGTGGCGGGGGTGGTGGTTGCGGGGTCGCCTGGGGTTTGCTTGGGGGTGTTGCTGGCGGCCAGGAGCATGCCGCGGGATTCGACGCCGCGGATGTCTTTGGGGGCGAGGTTGGCGACGATGATGATGAGCCGGCCGAGGAGTTGCTCGGCCTGGTAGTGCTCCCTGATCCCTGCGCAGAGCGTGCGGGGGTGCCCCGAGCCGTCGTCAACGGTCAACTTCCAGAGGCGGTCGACCTTCGGGTGCGGGTGCGGCTCGGCGGTGAGGATGCGGGCGACTCGCAGGTCGAGTTTGGCGAAGTCCTCAAACGAGATCGTCGGCTTGGGCGCACCAGGGGCGGGTGCGGTGGTGGGGCTTGGCGCGGGTGTGGAGGATGCGGCAGCGGGGGGGAGTTGGGACATGGATCATCCTTTGTGAATGCACAGGGTAGGGGGCGTGGATAAGAAGATCGGGGGCCGGGCAGATCAGAATGGTCTGCGCCGAGTGGATGCCCCGGTAGATGGCCGGTCAGGGTGAAGGCTCGGCGTCGGCGGGCAGTGCCGGTGTGTGTGGTGCGGCCAACTCGGGCGTCTCGCTCGGGCTGAAGAGGCCGATGGCCGCGCTGCCGCGTGCGGTAGCGTCGAGTGGTTTGATCTCGGGGAGTGGTTTGATGGATTGGATGCCCGCGCGGTCGATGCGTTGCATCTGCGGCAGCACACGCCGTTCGTAGGAGCCGACGAACTCGTTATACCCGTTCATCGCGGCCTGGAGTTTTTCGCCCACTCCGGCGACATGCGCGAGGGCGATGGCCAGGCGGTTGCGCAGTTCGCTGACCATGCCGACGATCTCACGGGCCTTTTCGCTGAGCAGCTGCTCCTGGAACCCGATGGCCACGGCGCGGAGCATGGCGATGAGCGAACTGGGTGAGACGATGATGACGCGCCCGGCGGCGGCGTGGTCGAGGAGGTTGTCGTGCCGAGCGAGTGCGGCGTCGACGAACTGGTCGCCGGGCAGGAACATGAGGACGAACTCGGGGGAGCCTTTGTAGTTGGCCCAGTACCCCTTGCCGGCGAGTTGCTTGGCCTGCTCGGCTACGCCGTCGGCGAAGCGCTGGAGGTGGCGTTCGATCTCCTCGGGCGTGCCGGCTTCCATCGCGTCGATGTAGGGCTTGAGGTTGGCCTTTGCGTCGACGACGAGTTCGCGGCCGTTGGGGAGTTTGATGACCATGTCGGGGCGTTGGACCTGCCCGTCGGTGGTGGTCTGGGAGTCTTGCTCGACAAAGTCGCAGTAGTTGCGCATGCCGGCGAGCTCGGCGACGCGGCGGAGTTGGATCTCGCCGTAGCGGCCGCGGACATGCGGCTCGCGGAGGGCCTTGACGAGCTTGCCGGTTTCGTCGCGGAGTTTGCCGCTGGTCTCTTCGACGTTGCGCAGGCGCTCGGTGATGGTGGCCTGCTGCTTATCGAAGTTGGTGCGGAGCGTTTCGAGCGCGCCGCCGGCCTCTTGGAGGCGCTTGTCCATGGAGTGGGCGAGTTGGGTGAATGTGGCACTCTTGCCCTCCAGGTCGGTGCGGGAGATGACGCGCTGCTCGGCAAAGGTGCTCTTGGCCTGCTCGAGGAACTGCTGCGTTGCCCCGCGCAGGGCCTCGCCGGCCAGTGAGTTGAAGACGGCCTTGAGCTGTCCCTCGGCCAGCGTGAGGGCCTCGCGCGTCTTGCCGGCGATCTGCTCGGCGGCGGTGATCTTCTCAGCGGCGAGGGCGTGGGCGTGCGCCAGTGCGCTGGCGTGCTGGCGTTCGAGGGCGAATGTGTCTTCACGCCGACGGGCTTCGAGCTGCTCGACCTGCGTCGAAAGTGAACTGGCCTGGATGGAAATCTCACGCAGTTCGGCCAGGGCTGTTTTCAGATCGGCTTCAAGCGCAGTCGAGCGCTGTTGGGCGGCGATCTCGCTTGCGTGGCTCTGCCGGGCGGCCTCCTCTGCGCTCTGCCTGGCCCCGTCGGCCTCGGCGATGCGCACGAGAAGGACGCCACGCTGGACGAACGCCCAGCCAAGCGCGATGAGGGCAATTAGCAGAATGATGGCGAAGGTGATCAGCAGTGCTAGTTCAAGCATGTTGGGAGTATACCGATGTGTTTGGGGCGAAAGGTTTTTGTTTGGTCGGCGATGAAAACCTGCCCGCAATCCGGGCTGGCCGCCATATCCCTAGGATACCCGATTGGCGGGTGGTGGGGAGCAATGCTGCCAGATTGACACCCGAGGGGTGGTTGGGTTTGGAACATTCAGAGGGATCAACGCCGTATAGTGTCGAAATACGATCGATCTGCGTCGAAATTGCATCGATATTCACGGATGCACAGGAGCATCTGTACTTAGGAGTCTGGCATTGTAGTTGTTTGGGTATCGCTACGATGCAGTTTAGCCATCCAAATCGAACGCCCGAGCCTTGGGGGGACCAGGGTGGTGATTACCTGGGTGGGGATCATAGTGGTGGGGAGGGGTTGGGTGCATCGTCGTTCCGGGTTGGGGGGAGGTTGAACTTGTTGTTGTCGACGGCACCTTGGCGGCCTGATGCGTGGGCGGAGACGCTGCCGAGGCTTTTGGGGCCGCTGGGCGTGTCGTCGATACGGGCGACTTCGGCGCGTGGTGCCGAGCACGTGATCCGTTCGATCCCGGTGCATATTGCGGTGGTGGACATGGCGTTGCCGCTGGAGGAGGATGGGCAGGACGAGGCTGGGGCGCGTGTGCTGGAGTTGTTGTCGCGTTTGCACCAGGCGCCGCCGACGGTGGTGATCAAGACGCCTGCGCGTGTGCGTGATGAGCACCGGCACATGCAGGCGGCGTTGCGTTGCAACGCGTTCGCGGTGCTCGACCGCGGTTCTGCGGATCATGAGCGGATTTTGCAGGTGATGCAGCGCGTGCTTGCGAGGCACTATCAGGATAGATGGCCTGGGCAGGATCGCACGCCGGGGGGATAGGGCTCGGGCGTGTGCCCAGGGATGATTTTCAGACGACGGGACTTCTTTATCACTTTTTAGAACACGGAGATACACATGGCCAAGACCGCATCAACGAAATCGACCGCATCGTTCCGCCCGCTGCACGACAAGATTTTGATCAAGCGCGACACCGCCGAGAGCAAGACCGCGGCGGGTATCTACCTGCCCGAGAAGGCCAAGGACACGCCCAAGACAGGCGTGATCGAGGCGGTGGGGACGGGGACGATCAACCACGAAACCGGTGACCTGATCCCGCTGACTGTGAAGAAGGGCCAGCGCGTGCTCTTTAGCAGCTACTCGGGGACGGAGTTGAAGTTGGAGGGTGAGGATTTGCTGGTGATGAGCGAGGATGAGATTTTGGCGATCATTGAAGGCTGAGAGCAACGAGAGAGGATCGTACGGGCGGGCACAGCCGGGCCGCACTTGTGCCGAGTCTGGGGTGTGCCTGTTTCCTGCATCGTGTCCCGGGGTGATTCGACTAAGTCAGATTCGTAAAGCAAAGCAAGTATACAGATAACATTTCTAACAGAAAAGGACCCGACCATGGCCGCAAAGCAGATTTCGTTTGACACAGACGCACGTGAGAAGATTCTTGCCGGGGTGAAGAAGCTCGCCCGGGCGGTGAAGGTGACGATGGGCCCCTCGGGGCGTGTTGTTGTGCTCCAAAAATCGTTTGGGGCGCCGACGGTTACCAAGGACGGCGTGACGGTCGCCAAGGAGATCGAGCTCGATGACGCCCTTGAGAATATGGGCGCGCAGCTCGTTAAGGAGGTTGCCTCCAAGACGAGCAAGGATGCTGGCGACGGCACGACGACGGCAACGGTGTACGCCGAGGCGATCTTCCAGGAGGGGCTTAAGAACATCACCGCGGGTGCGAACCCCAATGAACTTAAGCGTGGGATCGACATGGCCGTGGCTGCGGTTGTTGCTGAGTATGTCAAGATGTCCAAGAAGGTCGATTCGTCCAAGGAGATCGCGCAGGTCGGCACGTGTTCTGCGAACCAGGACGCGGAGATCGGCAAGATCATCGCCAGCGCGATGGACAAGGTGGGCAAGGACGGCGTCATCACCGTCGAGGAGGGCAAGAGCCTGACGACGGAGGTGGATTTGCTGGAGGGGATGCAGTTTGACAAGGGCTTTTTGTCGCCGCACTTTGTGAGCAACCCTGCGACGATGGAGTGCGTGCTGGAGAAGCCGTACATCTTGATCCACGAGAAGAAGATCGGCAGCGCCAAGGACATGCTGCCGCTGCTGGGCAAGATCGCCGAGCAGGGCAGCAGCCTGCTGATCATCGCCGAGGATATTGAGGGTGAGGCTCTGGCAACGCTGGTGATCAACAAGTTGCGTGGGACGCTGAAGGTGTGCGCCGTCAAGGCGCCGGGCTTTGGCGATCGCCGCAAGGAGATGCTCGGTGACATCGCGACGTTGACGGGTGGCAAGGCTGTGATGGAGGAACTGGGCATCGAGCTTGAGAAGATCGAGATCGGCGACCTCGGGCGTGCGGCAAAGGTTACGATCGACAAGGACAACTGCACGATCGTTGAGGGCGCTGGCAAGCCCGGTGAGATCAAGGGTCGGATCGAACAGATCCGCCACCAGATTGAGGCGACGACGAGCGACTACGACCGTGAGAAGCTCGAAGAGCGTCTGGCGAAACTGGCCGGTGGCGTGGCGCAGATCAACGTCGGCGCAGCGACCGAGGTCGAGATGAAAGAGAAGAAGGCCCGCGTCGAGGACGCTTTGCACGCATCGCGTGCGGCGGTGGAGGAGGGGATCCTGCCCGGCGGCGGCGTTGCCCCGATCCGCGCCCGCAAGGCGCTGGAGAAGTTGCGTAAGAATGCCAACGGGGACGAGCGGACGGGGATTGATATCGTCAGCCGGGCGTTGGCGTACCCGATCAAGCAGATCGCGGTCAACGCCGGGCTTGATGGGTCGATCGTCGCGGCGAAGGTCGAGGAGGGCGCGGAGGTGAACTTCGGGTTCAACGCGCTGACGCACGAGTATGGCGACCTGTTGAAGATGGGCGTGATCGTGCCGACGAAGGTCGAGCGGATCGCGTTGCAGAACGCCGCGAGCGTGGCGGGGCTGCTGCTGACGACCGACGCGGCGATCGTGGAGATCAAAGAGAAGAAGGCGAAGGTGCCCGCGGGCGGTGGCGGGATGGATGATATGGATTATTGAGATTGGTGTTTGTTTGCCCGGCGGCTGGGCAAAGAATATTTGATTCCACCAGTGCCCAGGGCGTTCGCCCTGGGCTTTTTTTATATGCGGGGGTTTGGGGTATGGGGAGCGTGCGGGTGTGTGGGGGCCTTGCCACGCCGAGCGTGGCGGTACCCGGAGTCGGGGTAGCACCACGCTCCGCGTGGTGGGTCGCGGTTGGTTATTCCCACTCGATCGTTGCCGGCGGTTTGCTTGAGATGTCGTAGACGACCCGGTTGACGCCCGGCACCTCGTTGATGATGCGGGTGCTGATGCGGGCGAGGAGGTCGTAGGGCAGGCGTGCCCAGTCGGCGGTCATGAAGTCTTCGGTCGTTACGGCGCGGATGGCGATGGTGTTGTCGTAGGTGCGGCCGTCGCCCATGACGCCGACGCTCTTGACGGGCAGCAGCACGGCAAAGACCTGGCTGGTGGCGCGGTAGAGGTCCGCGGCGTAGATCTCGTCAAGGAGGATCTGGTCGCACAGGCGCAGGGTGTCGAGTCGCTCGCGTGTAACCTCGCCGAGGACGCGCACAGCGAGGCCTGGGCCTGGGAAGGGGTGGCGCCAGACGATTTTTTCGGGCAGGCCGAGGACCTCGCCGAGTTTGCGTACTTCGTCCTTGAAGAGGTCTCGGAGTGGTTCGATGAGCTCGAAGCGGAGGTCTTTGGGCAGGCCGCCGACGTTGTGGTGGAGTTTGATGCCGGCGCTTGTGCCGGCGTGGCCGTGGCCGCTCTCGATGACGTCGGGGTAGAGGGTGCCCTGGGCGAGGAACTTGACGGTGCCGGTGCCGCCGGCGTCGGCGACGATCTGTGCAGCTTGCTGGTTGAAGACCTCGATGAAGCGGTGGCCGATGCGTTTGCGTTTTTCCTGCGGGTCGGTGATGCCGGCGAGGTCGCGGAGGAAGGTGTGCTCTTCGTCGGCGGTGCGGAGGTCGATGTGGAAGTGGTCGCCGAAGGTGTGCTCGACGAGGCGGCGTTCGTTGAGGCGGAGCAGGCCGTTGTCGACAAAGACGCAAGTGAGTTGGGGGCCGATGGCCTTGTGCAGTAGCGCGGCGACAACGGAGGAATCCACGCCGCCGGAAAGCCCGCACAGCACGCGGTCTTTGCCGACGCGGGCGCGGATCGCCTGGACGGTCGATTCGAGATAGTCGGCCATGCGCCAGTCGCCGGCGCAGCGGCAGACTTCGTAGAGGAAGTTTTCGATGATGTCGGCACCCTGAGGGGTGTGTGTAACTTCGGGGTGGAACTGCACGCCGTAGAAGGTGAGGGGTTTGGTGCTGGTGGTAGGCTCTCGTGTGATGCGCACGGCGGCGAGTGGGCAGGTGGGCGTGCTGGCCAGGATAGTGGTTTGGGCTTTGAGGTGGGCGGGCGCATCGTCGAGGGAGACCTGGTCGCCGTGGCTCATCCAGACGGTTGCGTGCTCGGGGAGTGCGTGCAGCAGGCCAGCGCGGTCGCGTACGGTCATGCTCGCTCGGCCGAACTCGCGGTGGTCGGCTTTGCGTACAGTCGCGCCGAGCAGGCGTCCGGCGAGTTGCATGCCGTAGCAGATGCCCAGGATGGGGATGCCGAGGTCGAAGATGGCCGGGTCGCAGACGGGCGCGCCGGGTTCATAGACACTGGCCGGGCCGCCTGAAAGGATGATGCCGGCGGGCTTTCGTGCGGCGATCTCGGCGGCGGGTGTGTCGGGGCGGATGAGCAGGGAGAAGACGCCAGCTTCGCGGACTCGGCGTGCGATGAGCTGGGCGGTCTGGCCGCCGAAGTCGAGGATGAGGACGGTCTGGCGTTGGTCGTGGTGTGTGGTGGCTTGGCTCATCGCGCGTCCTTGTGCCCGGGCATGCTTGGGAGCGGGCACGTTGTGTGCGGAAGGGGAGAGCTTAGCGCGTGTGGGGGTGGGGGGTGGGGATGATGGGTGCTATCGGGTTGGGGTGTGTTCGTGCCACTTGACAGGTGGGGGTGGCATGGCGACTGTCCAGCGTGGTTGAGGCGCGGGAAAGTTTGGCACCGGTGCCCAAGCGGCGTGGTTTGATTGCCGCGGCGTGCCTTGGCGCGGGGATCGCCGTCAGCTCGGCGTGGAGCGCGGTGCCTGCGTGGCCGATGCTGATCGCGGCGGGGGTGCTGGCCGGGGGTGTGGGCGTGGTGGCGGCGGTGGGGGTGGGTGGGATAGCGCGGGGGCGTTGGGTGCTGGGTTTGCTGGGTGTGGCGTGCGTGCTTGGGGGTGCGGGGTGGTTGGCGCTGCGGACGCGTGCCTTGCCGGTGGATGCGTTGCACCTTCGGCTGGGGAGTGTCGATGCACCGGCGTGGCGTCTGCCCGCGACGGTGCGGGTGCAGGTGATCGAGGGGAGTTTGCCTGCTGTTGAGCAGTCGGGGCTGGTCGAGAGGCCGAGGTGGATGGGCGAATCGCTGCGTGCCCGTGCGCGTGTTCGGGGGGTGCTGGTGGGCGGGGTTTGGGAGCCGGCCAGCGGGGTGCTGACGGTGATCTCTCCGGCGGGGATGCGGGCCTTGGGTGGTGGGGAGTCTGTGGAGTTGACGGGTGTGTTTACGGGCATCGGCCCGCCGGCGAACCCTGGGCAGATGGACCCGAGGCCTTGGGCGGCGCAGGAAAGCCGAGTGGGCGTGCTGGTGATTGATGGGCCCGACGCGGCGGTGGTGCTGGGCGAAGCGCGGTGGTGGATCACGCGAGTTGGGCGCAGCGCGTTGGATTTTTTGCGTGCATCGGCGACGCGGGCGCTCGACGCGGCCTTTGCGCCCGAGGGGGATGGGAGCGGTTCACGTCAGCGTGCGATGATGCGGGCGATGCTGCTGGGAAGTGATGACCCGCAGCTGCACCTGGCCGCGGGGGACCTGGCCCGGCTGGGGTTGGTGCATGTGCTGTCGATCAGCGGGTTTCACCTGGCGGTGCTGGCGGTGGTGGTGCTATGGATGCTGCGGCTCTTTGGTGGCTCACCGAGGTCGCACGCGCTGCTGGCGGCGGGGGCGACGGGGTTGTACATGCTGGTGGTGCCGGCCGAGGCGCCGGTGCTGCGGTCGGGGTTGATGGTGCTGGTGCTGCTGATGGGTGAGGCGGCAGGCCGGCGGTATGATCGGCTCAACACGCTGGGTTGGGCGGCGTTTGTGCTTTTGCTTTGGCGGCCGATGGACCTGCGTAGCGCGGGCTTTCAGTTGTCATTCCTGACCACGGGGGTGCTGCTGTGGCGAGGGGAGCAGATGCTTGATGCTGTGCTGGGGTGGAGGCCGTTTGGCCTGCCGGGGGTGAGGGGGCGCTCGGCGCACCTAGAGGCCCGGCGTGATGGGCTTGGCGATGTCGTTGCCCGGCTGATTTTGGGGACGGCGGTGGTGGGGGTTCTGGCCGTGAGCACGAGCGCGCCGCTGGTGGTGCTACACACGGGGATGCTGCCGGGGTGGGGGGTGCTGCTGGGGATCGCGCTAACGCCTTTGGCGACGGCGGCGCTGGTTGTGGGCCTCATTGCGTTGCCCGTCGCGGCGGTTTGGGCGCCGGCGGGGGCGGCGCTCGGGGCGTGCGCCGAGTGGATGTGCTCGGTGATCTTTGCCGCTGCCGACTGGGCCGGGCGGTTGCCGGGCTCAAGCGTGTGGGTGGGAACGGCGGGGACAGCGGCGATGTGGGTGTGGGCGCTGGCGATGACCGGTGCGTTGCTGCTGTTGATTGCTCGGCGGCCGAGGTTGTGGAGTGTGGTGCTGGTTGTGGTGGCTGCGGGGTTGTTGATCGTTGCACGCCCTGGGCATGTGTTGGGCCAGGGTGTGCTGGCGCAGGTCGATCAGTTGGCGTTGCCGAGGTCGTCGTGCGTGATCGTGCAGACGCGGGCGGGGGTGGTGCTGATCGATCCTGGGAGCACGTCAAGGAGTGCCGGGCGGGTGGTGCAGCGTGCGGTGTGGGCGGTGGGAGGCGTGCGGGCGCGGACGGCGGTTGTAACGTCGCCGTCGGCTGAGCGTTTTTCGCTGCTTGCGGAGTTGTTCGGGCCGCTGGGGGTTCGGCGTGTGCTGGTGCCGGGGGATTTTTTGACGCTTGCCGAGCAGCGGCCGCTGGGTGCGCAGGGGGTACTGCTGGTGGCGGCTGAGCGTGCGGGTGTGGAGGTTGTGGGTTACAACCCGCGCGAGGTGATCGAGCTGGACGGGCTGGAGATAACAGTTGGTTCGGGGCGCGATGGGGTGATGCGTCTGCGGCCGTCGCCTGCGCAGGCGTGGACGAGGCTTGAGAAGATCGAGGGTGGCACCGGCAAGGTTTCTGCCCCCGGCGTCGCACGCCGGGCAGTTATTGCGGAGCCTTGAGCGCGCCGGGACCGAGGGTAACGATGGTGATCGGGCCTAATGCTCGGCGGTGCGCATAGTCGTTGAGTTGCCCGAGGGTAATCGAGGCTGCCTCGTCGGCCAGTTCGCCCAGCGAGCGTGCCCGCCCGAGGCGGTGCCAGTCGCTTGCCAGGGCCGAGGCGCGTGCCGCGGTGCTCTCGCCGGAGGCGACCAGGCGCGACTTGTGGCCAATGCGGGCACGGTCGAGTTCGTCGGGGGTAACCTTGGCCGTCGGCCCGGCGAGGTGAGCGAGTTGTTCGAGCATCACGTCCAGCGCGAGTTGGGCCTTGTCGGGGGTGGTGCCGACGTAGCCGGTGAGCGTGCCGAAGTGTTTATCGGAGGCGTAGGAGGCGTAGACGGAGTAGCAGAGTGCCCGCTTCTCGCGCACCTCGGCAAAGAGTCGTGCGGAGGAACCGCCGGAGAGAACCGAAGTGAGGACGCGCTCAAGCCTGGCGTCGGGTGAGGGTTCGGGCGGTGCCTGATGTGCGAGGTAGATCTGCACCTGGTGGGTCTCTTCGTGCTCGTGGAAGTAGGTGCCCCGGTGCTCGGGCTGGCCGATCGCAAGGGGCGGGGGTGATCCGGTCCAGTCTTTCAGGAGCGATTCAAGCAGCTGGGCAGTGGGTGCGAGCGTTACGTCGCCCGCGATGGCCAGGATGCACGCGCCGGGGCGGGCCTGGGCTTGCCAGCCGGTGAGGAGATCTTGGCGCGTCAGGGCCTGAAGCCCTTGCTCGTTGCCGAGGGAGGAGCGGTTCAGTGGTGCCGGGTCGTGGCGTTGGTGCAAGATCTCGGCGGCGCGTTGCTGGGGGTTGTCGGGCAGGCCCGCGAGGGCTTGGAGGCAGAGCAGGCGTGCCGAGTCGATCCCCTGCTCATCAAGGCGTGGGCAGAGGATGATCTCGGCCAGCGGGGGCAGGCACTCGGCGATGCGCTCGCCAACAAAAGTCGCGGCCAGGCGGACGTACTGCGTCCCGGCGTGCGCTGCGCGCAGGATGCCCAGGCGGTCGAGTTCATCGGCCATCTCTCGGCTGGTGTGCGTGGTGGTGCCCCGCAGGAGCAGCTCGGCGAGCATCGGCGCGCGGCCGAGGCGGTCGGGTGGGTCGGTGGCGGTGCCGGCGGGCACCCACCATGAGAGCGAGGCGGACTTGACGCCCGGGATGTGCTCGACGATCAGCGGCATGCCGCAGGAGAGGGTGGTCTGCTCGATGGCCATTGCCATGAGCGTAGTCTGTCGGGGCGGGCACTGTCCCCGCGGGGGTTTTTCTGCCGATATGCTGCCCTGGAGCGTGGTTCGTATGCGTATTGGCCTGCCCCGCTGGGGCGACGGGATGCAGATGTTTCACCGCCGGCTGCTGCTGCTGGGCGCGGCGTTCTGCGCCGCGGCGGCGGTGCCACTTTTGCGGACGTGCGACCTGACGATCCGCAAAGGTGAATCGCTGCGTGAGCAGGCCGAGGGCCGGTTGGTCGAGCGGCGGTGGATCGGCACAAGCCGAGGGAAGATACTCGACCGCGACGGGCGCGTGCTGGCGATCGACAAGCCGAGCTTTAACCTGGAGGTGGACTACCCGCTGATCAGCGGGCAGTGGGCGTTTGCGCAGGCGGTGCGGGCGGCGCGTCGGCGGACGCCGGAGTGGACGCAGTTGTCCCCGCTGGAGCGTGAGAGGTTGGTGCAGGAGGGGCTTGGGCCGTATCAGCAGCGTTTGGCGGAGGCGTGGGCGGAGGTTTCGCGCCTGACGGGTGTGCCGCCGAGCGAGATCGAGGAGCGGCGAAGTGAGATCGTTGCGCGTGTCAGTGCGCAGGCGCTGGCGGTGTGGGAGAGCCACCGTCGCGCGAGCATCGAGAGCCTCAGCCGGGGCAGGGAGTTGACGGAGGCACAGGAGCCATCGACGGCTGAGAGCACGTTGTCTCTTGCGGAGGTTGCTCGCCCGATCCGCGAGCAGCGCACGCCGCATGTGCTGGTGCGTGATCTGGACGAGGAGATGGCGTTCACCTTCCCCAACGAGAGCGAGTTGGCTGGCTCCCCGCTGCTGCCGGGGATGAAGCTCGTTGACGCGACTCGGCGGGAGTATCCGAGTGAGGAGATCGCGGTGGTGCTGGACTTGTCGAACTTCCCCGGGCCGCTGCGGAGTCAGAAGACGCAGGAGGTAACGGCCCGTGGTGTTGCGACGGGGATCATCGGTTGGATGCGCGGGCAACTGTTTAAAGAGGACTTTGCCCGCAGGCCACCCCGCAGCATCGGCGACGACGGCAAGCCGGCGATAGACCTGGGTGCTTATCGCCCCGGCGACAGCATCGGCGCTGCCGGGCTGGAGTGGGCGCTGGAACCGGAACTGCGCGGGGCGCGCGGCAGCGTGCTCGAACGGCTGGACACCGGCCAGAGCACGCGCGTGGAGCGCACACCCGGCAAGGACGTGCGCCTGACGCTCGACTCGCGATTGCAGGCGCGCGTTCAGGCATTGATGAACCCGCTGACGGGGCTGACGGTGGTGCAGCCCTGGCAGAACAACAAGGCCTTGGACCCGGGCACGCCTCTCAACGCTGCGGCGGTGATATTGGACATCGACACCGGCGAGATTCTGTCGATGGTCAGCACACCGACGTTTACTCGGCAGCAACTGCAAGACGACCCCGCGAGCGTGCTGGGGGAGGCCTCGGGCCAGCCGCTGCTGAGCCGGGCGATGGGGCGTGCTTATGCGCCGGGGTCTATCGTCAAGCCGTTGATGCTCGCCGGGGGGGTGGCGCAGGGGGTGTGGGAGGCGGGGCGGACGATTGACTGCACGGGGCACTTTCATCCCGACAGGCCCGACATGCTGCGCTGCTGGATCTACAAGCAGAACAACACGACGCACACAGCACAGTTCGGGCACCCGCTGACGGCCGACGAAGCGGTCATGGTCTCGTGCAATATCTACTTCTTCACGCTCGGGCAGAAACTTGGGCCCGAAGGTATCGAGAAACTCTTTGCATCGCTGGGGGTCGGGACGGACGATGGGATCAAACGGCCCGACCTCGGCGTGGGGTACCAGTTCCCCGGCTCCGTCGGGCGGATGAGCCGGCGCGAGAGCCCGGCCGATGAGAGCGGCGACCAACGCCCACGGATCACCGCCGGCGATGCGATCCTGATGGGGATCGGCCAAGGGCCCATCGCCTGGACGCCCCTGCAGGCAGCCGATGCGTATGCCACGCTGGCGCGCGGGGGCATCCGGCTGGTGCCCAAGATCCGCACCGACGTGCCGAGCGTGCGCGATGATCTGGGATGGGACCGCGGCTCGGTGCAGATGGCGATGCGCGGGTTGCAGCGAGCAGTCAGCGAGGAGCGTGGCTCGGGGCACCACATCACGTACACGGGCCCCGATGGCGTACAGGCCAAGGAGCCGACGTTCAACATCCCCGGCGTGAGCATCTGGGGCAAGTCGGGCACGGCGGATTCGGGCAAGAAGAGTCAGGAGAACCCCGACGCCTCGTTGGACCACTCCTGGTTTGTGGTCATGGCCGGTGCCGAGGGTGCGGCCAGGCCGAGGGTTGTTGTCGCGCTCTTGGTGGAGTATGGAGGTTCAGGCGGGCGTGTTGCCGGGCCGCTGGCGAACCAGATTTTGTGGGCCTTGCGTGCCGAGGGGTATTTGTAGATGGCACGCGTGCCCGCGAACTTTCCAGCCCAGACGGGCCTGTCGCTCTCGCCCCTCGGGCGTCTTCGGCTGCTCAACTGGGCGTGGCTGAGTGTGCTGGCCGGGCTTGCGCTCTCGCTGCTGGGGGTGTACGCCATTGACCTGGGCACGGGTGCGTTGGCCGGGGAAGGGACCGGTGAACTGGCGCCGCGTGCGATCAGGCAGTTGATCTTTTTGTGCGCCGGGCTGGTGGCAGGTATGGTCGTGGCGTTGCCCGATTACCGCGTGGTCCGGCTGTTTGCATGGACGATCTTTTTTCTGTCGCTCGGGCTGCTGGTCGTGCTGGTGCTGCCCTTCGTGCCCGCCAGCCTTGTGCGGCCGGTCAACGGCGTGCGCGCGTGGATCGACCTTGGGCCGATCGACCTGCAGCCGACGGAACTGGTCAAGGTTACATTCATCATGGTCGCGGCAGACTACTTCCGCTTCCGCAAAAACCACCGCGAGGTGCGCGGCTTTGTGATGCCCGCGGTGCTCACGTTCATCCCGATCGCGTTGATCCTGCTGCAGCCCGACCTCGGCAGTGCGCTGCTGTTTATCCCCACCATCTTCGCGATCGTGCTGGCCGCGGGGGCAAAGCTCAAGCACCTGGCGATCATCGTTGCCTGCGGCCTGCTCGCGCTGCCGGCGTCGTACCCGTTGATGAAGCCCTACCAGAAGCAGCGGATCGTCGGGCTCTACTACCAGCTCACCGGGGACAAGCGCGTCAGCGACGACATCAACTACCAGAGCCTCACGGCGATCTCGCTCATCGGTGCCGGGCAGTGGACGGGGTACCCCGACGCCAAGGCACGGGCCGTGATCCGCTACGCGCAGCTGCCCGAGCGGCACAACGACATGATCTTCTCGGTTGTCGCCGCCCGGTTCGGGCTGGCGGGGGTGGCCGGTGTCTTTGCGCTTTATGGCCTCTGGATCATGGGCGCACTTCTGACTGCGGCAATGTGCAAGGACCCGTTCGGCCGGCTCGTCTGCGTTGGGTTCGCCGCGCTCTTGGCGACGCAGGCGCTGGTCAACATCGGCATGGTCGTCGGAGTGCTGCCGATCATTGGCGTTACGCTACCGTTTGTCAGTGCGGGTGGGTCATCGATGATCTCGGTCTGGATCATGACCGGCCTTCTTGTCTCGATTGGCGTACGCCCTGCGCCGATTGTCTCCAGGCCGACGTTTGAGTTTGGGGATCAGGATTGATTGCAGGTGCGGCGCGTTGGTCAGTCGAATACCGAACGCAACGCAAACTGTTTCGGGAGCAGTTCGGCGATCTTCTCCGTCCCCGGTTGCCTTTGCCCCCCGTCCCCTCCTAATGTTTGGGTTCAACCCGGCGGGTAGACACCCGCGGGCAGGAACCTTTACCATGAACCCTCCACAAAGAATTTCCTACGGCCGGACGCGTCGGCGTCGCGCCCACCACGCCCTGACCGGGGTTACACCCGGGCTTGACCCCGTCTCGGGTATGCCCAAGATGCACCACCGCGTGAGCATCCAGAGCGGGTATGTCCGCCCTGGGCTGACGATCCAGGTCGCCAAACTTGGCATCGGCGCACCGAAGAAGCGTAAAAAATTAGGCGGCGAGGGTGGGGGCAACTAATCTGGGTTGTCCGGGGCGGTCCCCGGTTCTGTGATAGCTCGGCCATGCGCGGGCCTGGCCGTTTAGTGTTGGTTCCATAGCCCGGTACAAATGCACCCGGCAAGATGAGCCGGCCCGGGCCTTGGGTTTCTTGCAAGGAGTTTCCATGCGCATCGGTGTCGATGTCATGGGTGGCGACCACGCGCCCGACGCGATCCTCAAGGGATGTGTCCTGAGCCTTGACGTGCTCCAAGCGGGCGACCAAATCGTGTTGATCGGGCCTGAACGCCTCATCCGCACCTATCTGCACGACTACAACATCGCCGACCCAAGGCTCGAGATTCTCGACTGCCACGAGGTCATCGGCATGGACGAGCACCCCGTCGAGGCGGTCCGCGGCAAGAAGGACTCCACCATCGTCCACATGGCCCTGGCCGGTTCGGCCAAGGCCCAAGCCCTCTACGGCTACCGGTGCGACGCCGTTCTCTCGGCGGGGAACACCGGCGCGTGCGTCTCGGCCGCGACGATGCACATGCGCCGCATCGAGCACGTCCACCGCCCCGGCATTGCCGTGACTATCCCCACGTTCCACGGCCCGGTCGTCCTGAGCGATGCGGGTGCCAACCCCGAGCCGCGACCGACGCACCTCTGGCAGTATGGCCTGATGGCCGAGACGGTCTCCAGGCTCCTGCACGGCCGCAAGGAGCCCCGCGTGGCGGTGATGAACATCGGCACCGAGGAGGGCAAGGGCACCAGCCTGATCCGCGAGACCTACGACCTGTTCAAACGCACGCCGGGGGTCAACTTTGTTGGCTATATCGAGGGGCGCGAGCTCTTTGGCAACTTTGCCGATGTTGTTGTTACCGACGGCCTCGTCGGCAACGTGGTGCTCAAGACGGCCGAGGGGATGGCCAAGGCGATCTTCCAGGGCCTCGGCCAGGAGATCATTAGCGCCGACCCCGAACTGCTCTTCCGCCTCGAACCGGTCCTCAAGGACATGTTCAAGAAGAACGACTACCACGAGCATGGCGGTGCACCCCTGCTCGGTGTCAACGGCATCTGCATGATCGCCCACGGCAGCAGCGAACCCAAGAGCATCCGCTCGGCCGTCAAGCAGGCGTGCCTCTACGTCAACACGCGCATCAACGAGGCCATCAGTGCCCGGCTCGGAGAGGTCCAACACGTCAGCACCCCGGTGCAGGCCTGAGCCTCATCCCTGCGTTTGGGCCAGCAAACAAACCCAGCCCTGTGCACGCATACCGGGCAAATTGCCGATACCCACCAAATGAAAACGTACCTCGACCAGCGTGAGATTGGTCCCCAGCCGACCCTGGCCGCCGCGCTGGAGACGGCCCGCCGGCAGGCGGCCGACCTTGGCCGCGTCGTCGTCGAGGTGAAGCTCGATGGTGTGGACTTGACCGATGAGCAGATCGACCAGCCCGGCACCGTCGCGGGCGAGCGCATCGAGTGTATCTCGGCGGACCCGCGTGCTTTGGTCGCGATGAGCTTCGAGCAGGCCGCCGAGGCCCTCGACGAAGCGCGGGCCATCCAGCAGGAGGCCGCGGGGGCGTTGCAGGCGGGGCAGACGGACCAGGCCTTCGGGCTGCTGGCCGAGGCCGTGGGCGTCTGGGAGGCCGTGCGCAAGGTGCTCGACCAGGCACCGGTCCTGCTGGGTGTCAGCCCGCAGTCGCTCTGCCCGGCGGGGACGAGTTTTCAGCAAACCACGGCGGAGTTGAGTGCAAGCCTCTCGGCCCTCAAGGCGACGCTGGCGATGCAAGATTGGGCAACACTTGCGGACCTGCTCAACGTGGAACTCGACCAACAGGCCGAGGTGTGGACCGGGCTGCTGGGGCAGATGGGCCAAGCCGTGCGTGTGCTGGCCTTACCGGGCGTGGGTGAGTCTGAAAGCAAGGCTAAGGGTGGCGCTGCATGACGACGGCGAGCAAGCAGTCTGGCCAGAAGATCGACGCGATGATGGAGCACGCGAGCATTGCCCTGGTTCAGCGCGACTATTTTCTAGCCGAGCAGCTCGCCTTTGAGTGCCTGCGCAGCGCGATCTCGGCCAAGGACTATCAGCGTGCTGCGCGCGTGATTAACCCCCTGCAAGAGGCCCGGCGAATGAAGCGCGACCTGGCGGTTGATGCTGGCCGGGTGGTCTTGATCTCCGAGCCGATCGGTGAGCAGTTTGTGCCCGAGCCTGGGTGCTATTTCTTTGTCCCCCCGCGCGTGGGGCAGGAGGCCCGCGTGCTACGCGTGCGTGCCGAGCAGGCGTGCGTGCCGGTGATCGTCATCGCGCGCGAGCCCCGCACCAGCGGGGGGCTTTGCCCGGTCGTCTCCGTCGGGCCTGTTACTGCCCGGGCCTACGTGCAAGAGCCGATACCACCGTCGACCTCGACTAAGGGCAAGGGGAACAAAAAGACCAAGGCCACCACGTCCAAGCAAGCCGGCACGGCCACACTCACGGCCCCACCCGCGCAGATCGTCAACGTCTTCGGCACGTTCATCACACCCGACATGCCCTGGATCCTCGCCGCCTGCGAGGCCCTCGGCGACGCGGCCATCGAGCAGGTTACCAGCATCAACTGCTTCCAACGCGTCGAGGCCCTCTACCTGCGCTTGCAGGCCTTCCCCGACCACGAAAAACTCCACCAACGCCTCCGCCATGCCTGCGAAGAAAGCGCCCACCAGGCCCTCATCAACCCCGTCGGGGCGCGCACGGCAACGATGCTCCCCGAGCCGGGCGACGACGAGCAGGACAACTAACACCCTCTACGGATTCTCAATTAGACCCGCCCCTAGGGGAGCGGCAGGGGTGGGGTTGGCAACTTCTCAAGCCCCAATCAATCTGCGATCGATTTCCCGCCCCGCCGCAGGGCAGGCGATAGGATTCGTCAACGGAGCAGACCTATGAAGCCCACCAAAGTCCTCGTCGCGATTGACGGCAGCGAGTGCAGCGCCCGTGCCCTGGCCGCCGGGGCCGAGCAGGCCCGCCTGAGCGGTGCGGCATTGGCGATCGTATACGCCGTCGACCCGCTACCCGCCCTCAGCCCGGAGTTCATACCCACCGCGGGAATCTTTGAAGAACTGCGCCTCGCCGGCGAAGAACTCTTGAAGAAAACCGCCGCCGGCCTCTCTCCCGCCCCACAGACCTTCCTGCGCCAGGGCCGGCCTGACTATGAAGTCGTCGCCTGCGCCAAGCAGTGGGGGGCCGACCTCCTGGTCCTTGGCACGCACGGACGCACGGGCCTCGGGCGTGTCCTGCTCGGGTCCGTCGCCGAGCACGTCGTGCGCCATGCCCCGTGCAGCGTTTTGGTGGTACGGGGCAAGTAATCCGGCCTAGGCCCTCGGCCCAGCCGCAAGAGGTTTTCTTGCCTATTATCTAGGCCCTGCTGTTCCCCCGGGAGCCACACAAGCGGGCGAGATTGCCGGGCCGTTTAGCCCACTCGCCCCCCCGGCCGCGCAGGCGTTATTGGAGCGGTTATGTACGCGATTATCGAAGAAGGTGGCGGGCAACGCAAGGTCAGCAAAGGCGACGAAATCCTTATCGACCTCGTCGACTCCGGCGAACTGAAGCCGGGCAAGAGCATCACCTTTGACAAGGTCCTGCTCATCTCAGGCGACGGCGTCTCGCTCAAGCTCGGCCAGCCCTATGTCACCGGCGCGTCGGTCTCGGCCGAGGTCGTTGAGGGGCTTGTCAAGGGTGAAAAACTCTTCATCCAGAGGTTCCGCCGGCGCAAGGCCTTTGACAAGAAGACCGGGCACCGCCAGCGGTATACCAAGGTCAAGATCACCGCCATCAAGGGTTAATGGTTGGGGTTAATGGTTGGGGTTGATGGCCGGGCTTGGACCCTGAGGCCAACTCCAAAAACACAACAAATACTCCCGCACCCCGCATCCACTGCGGGGTGTTTTTCATTCTTCGCTCTTCATAGCTGAAGATTGGATGTTCCGCGGGGCAGCGCACGGCCGCAAAAACAACAGCAGCCGACCTGGATCAAGATCCCGTGTCGGCCGCACGCCCCGCAGGGGGCCTTAAAAGCGGGCGAAGGGACTTGAACCCTCGACCCTCACGTTGGCAACGTGATGCTCTACCACTGAGCTACGCCCGCATATGCACTTGTCCCCCCACGGCGTTTGGGCGTCCTCGCCCGTGCAGCAGGGAGTGAAACATAGACCCGATCTGCCGGGGCGTCAAACGGCTATCGGCCCATCCGCCGGCGGCCCATGCCCGTAGACTCGCACCAACCCCCTTGGATAGCGACCTCTTCCACCCCGAAACCCCCACCCCGGCGATGACGCGATTCGCCCGCGTCGTCGTCGAGCGTGGCATTGACCGTGTCGGCGACTCGGCCGACGCGGGCCTCACCTACGGCGCGCCTGACGACGTCCACCCGGGCCAGCGCGTCGTCGTCCCCCTGGGCCGCGGCGACAAACTGGCCGCAGGTATCGTCGTCGCCATCGGGGGCGCCGAAATGCTTGTCGGGCTGAGCGCGTCGCGCGTCAAACCGATCGCCCGTGTAACACCCGTTACGCTCACGCCGTTGATTGTCAAACTCGCCTCGTGGATGAGCGACTACTACGTCGCCCCGCTGGGGATGGTCTTTGGCACCATGCTCCCCGCGGCCGTCAAGAAGCAGACCGGCACCAAAACCAGGGTCTACGTCGACCGCGCGCCCGTGGCGATCGACACACCCCTGCCCAAACGCCTCGCCCGTGCCTGGGAGCAGGTGCAGGCCCTCCCAGCCGAGGCCTTCCCGACCACACCTCGCGCGCTGGCGATGATGCTTGATGGTGTAACCGAGTCGGCGGTCAAAAAACTCATCGAGAACGGGCACCTGCTGGCAACGAGCAAGCAGGAGGTGCAAGAGAGCCGCGACTGGCTCATGGACTACGCCGATGCGCAAACTGCCAGCAGCACAGGCAGTACCCAGGCCGCCGGCCCCCTGGCCCTCACCGAGCACCAGACCGCCGCCCTCGACCGCGTCGCCAGCACGCTCGGCACCTTCGCCGTCCACTGCCTCCACGGCGTAACAGGGAGCGGCAAAACCGAGGTCTACCTCCGCGCCATCGAAGCCATGCTTGCACGCGACAACCCCCACAACCCCGCCCACGCCAGCACCGCCATCATGCTCGTGCCCGAGATCGCCCTGACGCCGCAGACAGCATCGAGATTCACTGCACGCTTCGGCGACCGCGTCGCCGTGTTGCACTCGGGCCTGACGGCCAGCCAACGCCACGGGCAGTGGCTGGCGTGCGCACAGGGCAGTGGGGGGGGCCGTGTGCGGATCGTCGTCGGCGCACGCTCGGCAATCTTCGCCCCGCTCCGCAACGTCGGCCTCATCGTTGTCGACGAAGAGCACGACAGCAGTTACAAGCAAGACCAACTCCCCCGCTACCACGGGCGCGACGTCGCTATCAAACGCGCCCAACTGGAAGGGTGCCCGGTCATCCTCGGCAGCGCAACGCCCAGCCTTGAAACCTGGGCCAACACCAAGCAGGCTCCCCCCTCGGCCAACGCCCCGGCCGGCACACTCCCCACGGCATCAAAGTACATCCTCAGCTCCCTGCCCGCCCGCGTCGGGCAGGCCAGGCTCCCGCCCGTGCAGATCGTCGACCTGGCCGACGAACGCCGCCTGCGCGCGCTCGTCCAGCCCGAGGGTTGGCGCGACCGCCACCTGCACCTCATCGGCCCGACGCTCGAAGACGCCATCGGCCAGACGCTCACCGGGCAGGGGCAGGTGCTGCTGCTGCTCAACCGCCGGGGGTACGCCAACTACATCTGTTGCACCGACCCCAAGTGCGGGTGGGTGATGCAGTGCGAGCACTGCGACGTAACAACCGTCTACCACATCGACCGCCGGCTCAAGGCCGGCGGCTTCGTCCGCTGCCACCACTGCCTGGCCGAACTTACCCTCCCGGCGTCCTGCCCGGAGTGCAAAAAAACCATCAACACCTTCGGCCTGGGCACCCAGCGCGTCGAGGCCGAACTCGAACGCAAGTTCGGCCCCAGCCACGCCCTGGCCATGGGCACCACCCTCCTACGCCTCGACGGCGACAGCATGCAGACGGCACGCGACTACTTCACCGCCCTCTCACGCTTCGCCAGCGGGCAAGCCCGCGTCCTGCTCGGCACGCAGATGATCGCCAAGGGGCTTGACTATCCGGGCGTGCGCCTCGTCGGGGTCATCTCGGCGGACACGAGCCTCAGTTTCCCCGACTTCCGTGCCGCCGAGCGCACGTTCCAACTCGTTGCCCAGGTCGCCGGCCGGGCCGGGCGTGGCAAGGACCCTGGCCGCGTCATCGTCCAGACTGCCAACCCGCAAGAGCCGGCGATCGTCCTGGCCGCCCGGCACGACTATGTGCGGTTCGCCGACTTTGAACTCGCCCAGCGCACCGAATCAGGCCTGCCACCAATCAAACGCATGGCCCGCGTCGTCTGCCGGGATGTTGTCCTCGCCAAGGCCCAGACCGCTGCCGACGAGATCGCGGGGTTGCTGCGCGAGTTTGAGGCCGACCTCGGCCTGCGCGTCCTCGGCCCGATGCCCTGCGCGATTGCACGCATCGGCGACCACCACCGCATCGAGGTGCAGGTAACCGCCAACTCGCGCTCGGCCATCCAGCGCGCGTTCGCCTCCCTCCGCGAGCAGGGCCTGCTCGTCAGCGATGCCCACACCGCCGTGGACGTTGACCCGATCGCGCTGCTCTGACCCACGCGCGGGCCAATCTTCAAACCCCCGCCCTCGCCCCTTCCGCAAACGGCAGCGGCGAAAGTTCAACTCCCGGGTTGCGCTGTGTGAAGTGCCGCAACGCCCACTCATCAGCAAAGAGCACCGCCGGCTTCTCGTCGCGGTCGTAAGCGATCGCCGAGTCCCCCGGCATATCCGGCAGCCAGTCGGGCGCCGGCGTGCTCCCGTCGGCCTTGCGGTACCAGCGCGCAATGGTGTACCGCGACGTCTCCAGCCGAGACTCCGCACCATACTCCGCCTTCATCCGGTACTGCACGACCTCAAACTGCAGCGGACCCACGGCCGTCAGCAGCGGCGTCTTGACCTGCCCGGTCCCAACGTTGAGCACCTGCACCACACCCTCCTGCAGCAACTGCTCAAGCCCCAGCCGAAACTTCTTGCTATTACCCGGCTGCGGGTTGTGCAGGTACGCAAAGCACTCCGGGGGGAACCGTGGTATCTCACTAAACACAATCGTCCGATCATCCGCGAGCGTGTCGCCGATGCGCAGGATGTCGTGCCCGACGATCCCGACGACATCCCCCGCCCGCCCCTCCTCGACGGTCTCGCGTGCCTGCCCGAAGAGTTTCTGCGCGTTCGAGAGGCGGATGCGCTTGCCGCTCTGCACATGCACAACGGTCATCTCGCGCGTAAACGATCCCGAGACGATCCGCACAAAGGCGATGCGGTCGCGGTGCCGGGGGTCCATGTTCGCTTGAATCTTAAACACAAACCCGCTGAAGCCGGGGTCCTCGGGGTGGATCACGCGCTCCGGCCCGTGTGGGTACGGGTCCTTAACCATCCTCGGCCCAGGCCCGGCTGAGTGTTGCAAAAAACCATCCAGCAGCAACTGCACCCCGAAGTTGTTCATCGCGCTGCCGAAGTAAACGGGCGTAACCTGCCCGGCCAGCACGCGGGCCTCATCAAAACTCTCCCCCGCGCCTTGGAGCATCTCGATCTCCTCGTGCACCCGTGCAAAGACCCCCGGCTCCATCCGCTCCCGGATCGCCGGGTCGTCGATCCCCAGCACCTGCACAGGCGCGGCATACGCCCCGTGGCTTGTCCGCTCAAACAAGTGCGCTCGCCTAGAAAGCCTGTCATACACACCCCGAAAGTCAGGCCCCGACCCCAGCGGCCAGTTGACCGGGAACGCACCGATCCCCAGCACCTTCTCCAGTTCATCGAGTAGATCGATCGGGTCGCGCGTCGGGCGGTCGCACTTGTTCATGAACGTAAAGATCGGCACCCCACGCCTTCGGCAGACCTCAAAGAGCTTCCGCGTCTGCGGCTCGATCCCCTTGGCCGCGTCGATGACCATCACCGCCGCGTCCACCGCCGTCAGCACCCGGTAGGTGTCCTCGGAAAAGTCCTTGTGCCCCGGGGTGTCGAGCAGGTTGATGCGGATCTCCCCCTGACGATGCCCGTCGACCTCGGGCGCATAGTCAAACTGCAGCACCGTTGACGAGATCGAGATACCACGCTGCTTCTCGAGCTCCATCCAGTCGCTGGTCGTCGCACGCTGGTCCTTGCGTGCAGTCACCGACCCGGCCAGCGTTACCGCACCGCCGTAGAGCAGCAACTTCTCCGTCAGCGTCGTTTTGCCCGCGTCCGGGTGAGAGATAATCGCAAATGTTCGGCGTGGGAGTTCGGCGGTGGTCATAGAGGTTCAATCCGTGGGAAAGCAATGAAAGGGCCGAGGTTCGAGGCCCGAGGGCCGAGTGAGGAATCTGTAACTACAGCGTAAACATCCGCGCGGCAAAGCGTTCGCGCTCGCTCGCAAAGTCCGCCGTTACCGGCGGCAGTTTCACCCACCTCGGCTCTCGGCCCGCTGGCAGCCCAAGCCCCTTGGCGATCTCCCGCTCCAGGCGGATCGGCTGGCCCGCAAACACAGGCCGGCAAAGCTCCTGCGTGTTCGTCGATGCGAAGACCGCCCCGCCGGGGTTGAGGATCGTTGCCGACTCACGCACCAGCCGGGCGTAATCGCTCACGGAACTAAAGGGCCGGTGGCCCTTCTTCTTTGAGCCAGCCGCGAAACTCGGCGGGTCGAGGATAATCAGGTCATAACCCAGCCCCTTGCGCCTCGCATAGGTGATGAACTCGAATGTGTCCATCTTGGCAAAGCGGTGCAGCGACGCCTCCAGCCCGTTGTGGGCAAAGTTTTTCTTCCCCCACTCCAGGTATCGTGCCGAAACGTCCACGCTCGTAGTGCTCCCCCCGGCCATCGCCGTCGCCACGCTGAAGGCGCAGGTATACGCAAATGTGTTCAGTACCGCCGGCGTCTTCCCCCCACGCGCACGCTTGGCAACCGCCCAGGCCAGCGCGGCACGGTTCGCACGCTGGTCCAAGAACAACCCTGTCGACAACCCGTCATACAGCCGAACCTCAAGGTTCCAACTTCGTTCTTGCCCACCCTCTTGGATGATGACATACTCGCCCACGCTCTCCCCCGCGGCGGGCCTCGCATCCGTAACGCACGCGGGCAGCGCCCCGCCCAGTTTGGGCCGATCCTTCGGGAAGGGCTTGAGATACACCCCCCGCACACCCACCGGCCGCAGCACATCGAGCACCACCTGCGCGGCCCCCTCGGCATCAAACCAACTCGCCACCCGCCCCTCATAAACCATCATCACCGCACCCGGACCATAAACATCAACAAACACCCCCGGCACACCCTCACTATCACCCGAAAACACCCGGCACGCACGCGCGACATCGCCCCCGATCAACCCCGACCGCCTGGCAAGGGCCTTGGCAAGCCTGACGGCGAGCGAACCCATCGAGTCCGTCAGAGCAGGCGCACCCACAGCACTCTGCCCGCTGCCGCGACTTGGAACGTTCTGCGTCAAGGTGAATCTTACGTTCGCCCAGCTCGCAACGCCCGAAACTCCTCCACCCGCCCCTGCCGCGTTACCATCCCTCCGTGCCCACGCACCCCTCCAAACCTGCCGCCCGCGTTGCCGAGCTGCGGGCGATCCTCGAAGAGGCCAACACCGCCTACTACACACACGCCCGCCCGACGATGCCCGACAAAGAGTTTGATACACTCCTGGCCGAGCTTGCATCCCTCGAAGCCACCCACCCCGATCTTGACGACCCCAACTCCCCCACACGCCGCGTCGGTGGGGCCGCGATCGACGGCTTCGTCCCCCGCCAGCACCGTGTGCCGATGCTCTCGATCGACAACACCTACGAGATTGCAACCTTTGCCGAGTGGCACGCACGCACCACTAAAGCCCTCACCGCCGGCGGGCTCTCCGCGCACGCCCCACCCTTCGTCGTCGATCCCAAGATCGACGGCGTCGCCATGAGCCTCCGCTACGAGAAAGGCCAACTCGTCTACGCCGTAACCCGCGGCGATGGCCGCACAGGCGACGATGTTACCCACAACGTCCGCACCATCGGCGCCTTGCCCCTCCGACTGCCCGCAAGCGTCCCCACCGTCCTCGAAATCCGCGGCGAGGTCTTCCTCTCCAACGCCGCATTCGCCGAGATGAACGCCCAAGCCGAGGCCGACGGCGACGAGCCGTTCATGAACCCCCGCAACGCCGCCGCTGGCACGCTCAAACAACTCGACCCCTCCCGCGCCGCCGCGCGCAGCCTCAGCTTCGTCGCCCACGGCAAGGGTGAAATCAGCGACAACTCCTGGGCAACCACACACGCCGGCCTCATCGACAAACTCGCCGCCCTCGGCGTACCTGTCAACCGCCCTATTGCCGTCAGCACCGACCTGCGCGAACTCATCGCCGCGATCGAGGCCTTCGACAAGGCCCGCCACACACTCGGCCACGCCGTCGACGGCGCTGTCGTCCGCCTCAACGACTTCGCCCAGCAGGCCTCCCTCGGCTCAACATCCAAAAGCCCGCGCTGGGTCGTCGCCTTCAAATACCCCGCCGAGCGCACTACCACACGTCTGCTCCGCGTCGAGCACCAGGTCGGCAAAACCGGCAAGATCACACCCCGCGCCGTCATGGAGCCTGTCCTGCTCGCCGGCACCATCGTCCGGCATGCGACGCTCCACAACTACGGCCGCGTCCGCGACGCCAGCACCAGCCCCGACGACCCCGCCGCACCACGCACCGATATCCGCCTTGGCGACACCGTTTACCTCGAAAAAGCCGGCGAGATCATCCCCTACGTCGCCGGCGTACTGCTCCCCGCACGCCCCAACGACGCACAACCCGTCGATATCCCCTCCACCTGCCCCGTCTGCAACGGGCAACTCGAAGTCGAACCCCCCGGCACCGACGGCACCAGCGCCGAGACGCAACGCACCTGCGTCAACCCCGAGTGCCCCGCACAAATCCGTGAAAAACTCATCTGGTTCGCCGGGCGCAAACAGATGGACATCGACGGCCTCGGCCAGGAGACCATCGACCAGATCCGCGCCGCCTCCATCCCCCTGCACACCTTCGCCGACATCTTCCGCCTCAAAGACCACACCCACGCCCTGCTCCAACTCGAACGCATGGGCGATAAAAAACTCGCCAACCTACTCGCCGGGATCGAGTCGGCTAAGCAGCGCGGCCTCGCCCGCCTCCTGGCCGGCATGGGCATCCGCTACGTCGGCGACTCCACCTCACGCGCCCTCGCCAAGCGATTCGCCAACCTAAACGACCTCCTGGCCGCACCCCTCTGGCGCCTCATGCCCACGGCCGTCAACACCATGAGCAAAGCCGAACGCGCACACCTCACAGGCTCACCCAACAAACTCACCCCCGACGACCTCTACGACACCGGCCTCGGCAAAGACACCGCACCCACCGTCCACGCCTACCTCCACTCCCCTGCCGCCCGCGAAACCTTCAACGAACTCGCCTCCCTCGGCGTTGACCTCACCAGCCACGAGTTCGCACAAGCCCCCGCCCAGGGCGCACCGGCCTTTGAAGGCAAAACCTTCGTCATCACAGGCACACTCGCCACCTACGAACGCGACCCACTCTCACGCCTGCTCGAATCCCTCGGCGGCAAAGCCTCCGGCAGCGTCTCAAGCAAAACCAGCGTCCTCATCGCCGGCGACTCCGCCGGCAGCAAACTCACAAAAGCCCAAGAACTTGGCATCACCATCTGGGATGAACCAACCCTCCTGGCAAACCTCCGCGCCGCTGGTGTAAAGCCCTAATGCCACCCCTCACCGCGTCGGGTTCCCGCTCGGTCCGACCCCCGGCACCGGCGCAATCGGCATCGGCACGCTCACCCCCGTCCGCACCCGTGCCTCGGCAAACAACTCACGCAGCCCGTACCGATCCTTAAACTCCAAACTGTTCTGCCCCCTGGGCACATACAGCATCAACTCCTCACCTTGCTGGTCCAGCACCAGCACGATGTCCTCACTCCCACCGTCGCACGTCAGCACCGCAGCCTCGGCGTTCCCTGTTGTCATCCCGGTTGTCGCCACCGTGTTCTGCGCCTGCGCCGAGACTCCCAACGCCTGCCACACGCCCACGCTCAGCAGGCCACCAACCGCCCCCAGCAGCACATTCGCCCACGCTGGGGAGGCTCTCGTATCAACCGTGCGATCACACATCACTTCCCCCTCCGCGCCGCAGCACTGTCAACGCTCAGATCGCGGAAGCCGAACGGCTCAAGCCTCGTCTTGGACCGGTCATACTTCAACGCGATCAACTCACGGTTAACGCTGTCCAGAATATAGACCGCCGAGGTCCCCATACCCTGCACCTTCCCCCCCAGCATCACATACTGCCCCCTCGGCCGGCTCACCTGCCCCTGCGCACCCGCCCGTGGCAGCACCAGCACCAGCAGCGCACCGGCCAGCACCACGTTCATGCACACCAGCACCCGAGTTGAACGGCGGATTTTCATGCTCAGCATCCGGCCAACATCAGTCCTGGTGCCCGCGCTTCGTCGGCACGATCGCCGCACCCACCACCACCAGCATCAGCACAAACACCGCAAAGATACCCCACGCCTGACCCTCCTCAGACTTCCCCGTCACCCCCGGCGGCTCAATCTTGCTCGGAGGCTGCCCCGCCTGCCCGTGCGCCACCAACGCGCTGCAACCAACGATCAACCCCGCCAGCACCGACCTGCACACCACCGATGAGCGACGCATGTCTTTCCTCCAGCAGATCAAGGCTTCCAAAGCACCATCCAAAGCACCACACAAAGAACAACCAAGTGCCACACAAACTGCTAGCCAACTTTAGGCACCAACGCTCCCAAGCCACGACGGCCCCAACGGCTGGCTGATCCGGTCGAACACACCCGCTGGCAGGTCCACCGTACGCCACCGGGGCGACCGCACCTTCATCGCCGATTCATACGCCTGCACCGGCACCGAACGCATCGCGTACCACCGCCCCTCAAAGTCAAAGACCTCGTGAAACAACGCATCGGGAGGCTGCTCCTCGCACCAGTACACAAACACCAACGCACCCCGGAACCCCGCCCCGAACAACCCCTCCCACACACGCAAACTCTCGATGTCGTCCAGCGTCGCCCAGTTCTCCAGCCTCGTCCTCGGCGGCGGGGCCATCAGTTCCCCAACGGGCGTCCGCTGCGCCAGCACACGCCGGGCTATCTTCCGCCCCTTGACATCCACCAGCAGGTTCCCCGCTTCACCATGCCCATAGATCACAAAGTCAAAGCTCTTGAGCACCCGCACCTGCCGCACACCCCCGGCACTCTCACCCTCAATCTCCAGCCTGAGTGCCGGACCACCCTCGGGCAGCAACGCCCGCTTGGCTTCGTCCACCGCGACGTACGGAATCCGCCTCTGCCGAAGGTACGCCTCAAACGCCCGCTCATAATGGTGCTGTCGCTGCGCCATGCTGCCAAAGTGTAAGACCGCCCCGGTCCCGGCACGTGGTGTAAAAAAACGCCCCGCACATGCGGGGCGTTGGTGCAATCAAACGTACCTCATACAGACTACCGATGTTTCTCGTTCCCAACCCCTCCCCCGAGGGCAGTGATAGGCTTTGATAATGCGGGCGCAGGACCTTCAGCCGTAATCCATAGAACAAAACAACCGCCCTCAGCCAACCTACTCACCCGCCAACGATCACGATCTCCACACGCCGGCTGCTCGCCTTGGTCGCCTTGGGGTTCTTTGCACCCATCCCCACGGCCGTGATCCGGCCGCTGGACACGCCTTTGCTGATCAGGTACTTCTCCACCGAGTCCGCACGCGCCTGGCTCAATGCCTCGTTGCTTCCCCACTTGCTGCGCTTAACCGGGTCGGTGTCGGTGTAACCCTCCACGCGCACCCGCTGGCCGCTGTGCTTCCTGTTGATATCACGGGCGATCTGGTCGAGCTCCCTTTTTCCCGCTGCCGTCAGCGTCGCCTGCCCAGGGCCAAACGCAACGTCCCCGGCCACCGTTATGATCACATCACGGCGGGGCCCGTCTGAGCCAGCCGTGTCGCGATTGGAACGGCCACCACGCTCTGGTGTCGTCTGGGGGATCGCCGCGATATTCCCACGCAGCGCGGTGTTCTCCGCCGCGAGTGCTTGCATCTTGCTGTCGGCCTCACGCCGAGCGGCCTGCTCCAGTTCGAGCTTCTGGCTCAGTTCCTCGTTGCTCTTGGTCAGTTCCTCCGTGCTGCTGCGGAGGCTTTCGTTCTCCGCCTTCAGGTCGTTCTTGGCCGCGCACCCGCCCAGGAACGCCGTTGCCGTTGCGAGGATGCCCAGTGTCTTGATCCAGTTATGCATAAGAGAACCTCCATGTGCTCATGGCTTCCGGTTTGGAAGCGTTTTATTGGCCGCAAGGGTGTGCACTCCGCGCACCCACAGGGTCGTTTGTTGCCGCAGTTTTAGCCCGCCAGAGCCCCAAAGCCAAGCCCCGGCCTGCTGTCTGCTTTACTTTCAAGGCAGATTGATCGGCACGGGCGAGCCAATCAGATGAGAAATCCCCCACTCAACCCCGGGCTTGAACAAAAACACCAGCGCCGACGCCAACGCCAGCCACGGCCCATACGGCATCGTCCGCCGCAACCTGCTCCCGCCCACCAGCGTCAAAAGCGTCCAACCCATCGCGATAAACGCCGACAGGAAAAACGCCACCGTCGAGTCAATCCACCCCAGGCACGCCCCAACCCCCGCCATCAGGTGCACGTCCCCCATCACCATCGCCTCCTTCCCAAACGCCAGCGTACCCAAAATCCGCACCCCCCACACCAACCCCCCACCAATCAGATACCCCATCAGCACCCCCGCCAGCACAATCAACCACAACGGCGGCACCGCCCCGTCCATCGTGATGCTCCCCTCAACACTCCCAATCCCACTGCCCCCCCAGATTCTCACAAACAACCACCCACCCAGCGCACCGAGCACTCCCGCCGGGGCCAGGAACGCGCACTCCTTGACCATCTCACGCCGGGCGTGCGGGTAGGCCGTCCAGAGCGCCGTCGGGTCGTCGTTGCCCGGCTGGTGCGGCCCCGCGACGGCCTGCTTCTCGAGCTGCTCCTTCTCCCACGCCTCATACCCCGCAAAGCTCCGCCCGATCACCCCCGCCCGAAGCAGCAGCAGCCCCACCCCAAGCCCCACCACCGCCCCGATCGACGCCCCGATCCACCACCACCAACCACCAAACAACTCCATCGAGGGCGTCGGTGTGGCAATCGCCCACCACCACTTGGTCCCACCCATATCCCCCGCCGTGGTCATCAGCATCGGCCTGCCCAGCAGGTGCAGATAGAACACACACCCGACATGCCCGATCAACCCGATCAACGCCGCCGTCCAGGGCAGTGCCAGGGGGATCATAAACGTCTTGGCGTCGATGATCGTCATCGCTAGCAGGCATGAGAGCAGCCCGACGATGACGCCGTAGATCGGCCACGTGTACTGCCAAGTATTCATCGCCCAGTCCGGCGTGAGCATGTAGACCGGCATCCCCAGCACCGTCGTCCCATTCGGCAGCATGTAGCAGACCACCCACACCACCCCAAAGAGCACCCCCACGCACAACTCCACCGCCGGGTACGCCCCGCTGATCCGGCACCGGCAGAACCTGCACCGCCCCCCCAAGAGCAACCACCCCAGCACCGGGATGTTCTCACGCCACGTCAGCCTCGTCTGGCACATCGGGCACCTGCTCGCCGGCGTAACCACACCCAGCCCAAGAGGCATCCGGTAGACCAAGACATTGATCAACGACCCAACACAGCACCCCAACGCAACAACAAACAACAGCGGGACCAGCGAGAGCAACCAGAGTGCAGCGTCGGCGTCCATTGCCTGCGGATATCGGCTCGACCACCCCGGCCAGGTGAGCACAGCCATCTGGCCCAGCCGGGACAAATCGGCTCAGTTGCCCTTGTACCGCTCGAGGTTCGCTTCAAGTTCCGCGATTGTCTCCGGGTCGGCTTCCGCGCTCGCCTTGGCCAGCTGCAGGGCCTTCTCCTGCAGCTCGATCGCCTGGGCCTTGTTCCCCTTCTCAAAGTGCGCCCGCGCCAGCGTGTCCAAAATCATCCCGTCCTTGCCACCGGAGAGTTCATTGGCCTTGGTCGCCAGCTCCAGGGCAAAGTCGAAGTTGCGGGTGATGACCTTCTCATCATCAAGGACGCGCCAGGCGATGTCGTTGAGAATCTGGGCGTTGTCCCCGACACCTTTGGTTGCTAACAGCGTCTCTTTCATCGCATACGCCCGCTCGGGCTGGTTCGCACGCGTCAGCAGCAGGTTGAATCGGCTCAACTCCACCCGACCGGCCATCTGGGCGGGCATCAGGGCCTTGAGCTCGTCCATCGCCGTCATCGCGTCGTCCCAGTTCTTGGCCTTGATCGCGTCGTTGATCTTCTTGTTGAGCACCCCGATCTTCGCCTCGTTGGCCTTGGCGTTCTTCTCATACTCCTCGCGCTTGGCCGCGTCGGCCATGGCGTCCTCGATCTTCCATGACTTGGCGACGATCTTGCTCAGCGGCTCGTCCATCCCCATCGGGTGGCCCATCCAGGCGATGATCCCATCCTGGTTGACGATGAACGCGTGCGGTATGCCGTTCTGACCCGCGGCCTCCATCCACGCCTTGTTGGTCTTGGCTTCCTTGCCGTCAAAGGCAACGGTGTAGGCCATGCGCTCCCCCTGTTTCTCGACAAACGCGGCTACCTTATCGAGTGTCCCCTCGTTGTACGGCCTCTCCCAGACGTTCACGCCGATGAACGTAACACCCTTGTCCTTGTATTCTGCCTGCAGTTTGCTCAAGTGTGGGAAGGCGGCGATGCACGGCCCGCACCACGTCGCCCAGAACTCAACAACATAGACCTTCCCGGGTGTAAACGCTGTTACAGGCTCACCCTTGATGAACTTCTCGACCACCAGCGCGGGCGCCTTGTCCCCGACGGCCAGCGTCGTCTTGGGGGCAACGGGTTCAGCGGCTGGGGTGGGCTTGGCCTTGACGTCAGTGTTGTCGATCGTCGCCGGGGCCGTGGGGGTGGTCCCCTGCGCCAGGACCGGGGCGGTCAGGCCAGCGAGGGTGAGAAGAACAGCGGCGATCGTGTGGGTCGTTTTCATGGTCTTGCTCCGTTGTAAAAATATACTGGATGGATTCGTCGGTGTGCGGGTTTGGACGCGGGATCGACGCAAGATTGATACAACAACCGTCTATTGCGTGCAGATACTCGCCGGGCGGGGGGATGTGCGACGATCTATGCGTTATCGTAGCCCAAGTGCATCGCCACCTTCTTGCGCGCCGAAGAGGCCGGGGCCGGGTTCTGGGGATGGCTTTTTGCGCCGCGGGCGCGGCAGGGGGACGAGCAGGGTGGTGCCGACAACGCTGGTGATCTGACCCTCGGCCAGTCGCGTGAGCATCTGCTGGCCCGGTGCGACGTCGGCGGGTGTGCGGACGACCTGGCCCTCTTTGCTGAGCGTGATCGAATAGCCACGCTGGAGGACCTGCTCGGGGCCGACGAGTTGGAGTTGCCTGGCCATGCCGGCGAGGTGGTTGCGGGTGCGGGCCAGGGCGTGGGTGTAGGTGGTTGTCAGTTCCGCGCTGGTGGTTGCGGTTTGGCGTTGGCGGTCGCGGAGGTGCTGGCGCACGGCGGCCCGCAGGCGCGTGTCCAGCTGCGCGATGGCCGACTGTCTGCGGGCGTAGACGCTCGCTGGCCGGCAGCGTTCAAGGCGCACGGCAGACTGATCCAGCCGGCGGTGCAGCAGGGCCAGGCGTGCCTTGGTCGAGGCCGTGAGCGTCGCGTGCGTGCTGGCTCTCTGCTCGCGGCTGGCGCTGAGGGTTCGTTTGGCGAGCAGTGTCAGGCGTTTGCCGGTGGCGATGAGTTGGCGGGCCAGTGCCGAGGCGTCGGGCGTGATGGCCATGGCCGCCTGGGTGGGCGTGGCGCAGCGGAGGTCTGCAACTAGTTCGGCGATAGTGGTATCGGTCTCGTGCCCGATGGCGGCAACGACGGGGATCGAGCTGCCGACGATCGCGCGGGCGACGTCGCGCTCGTTGAATGCCCAGAGGTCCTCGATCGAGCCCCCGCCACGCGTGAGCAGGAGGGCGTCGAGGGAGAGTTCGGCGGCGTGCTGGGAGGCCCAGTCGATGGCCTGCGCGATGGCGGGTGCCGCGGCGGGGCCTTGCACGAGCACGTCGATGAGGGCGACGTCCACGGCGGGGCAGCGTTTGCGCATCGTGTCGAGCACGTCTTGCAGTGCCGCACCTTTGCGGCTGGTGATGACGGCGACTCGGCGGGGGAGGATCGGCAGCGGGCGCTTGCGTGCCGGGTCGAGCCACCCGAGCTGGCGGAGCTCATCGACGAGTTTTTTCAGTTGCAGTTCGAGGGCACCGGCGCCGACCGGCTCGATCTTCTCGACGTTGAGTGTGAGTTTGCCCTGCGGTTCATAGAACTCGATGGTGGCGGTGAGCAGGACCTGCTGGCCCTGCTCGGGCGTGAAGCCGGCGGCCCTGGCACGCCCGGCGAACATCACGCAGTTGAGCACTGAGCCGGCATCTTTGATCGCGAAGTACCAGTGCGTGCGGTGGTTGAAGTTGCTGACCTCGCCGACGACCCGGACGGGGCCTGCGAAGGTGCTGTCGATCGCCTGACCGATGAGCGCGGCCAGTTGCGAGACGCTCAACGAGGCTTGGGCGGGTGTTGTGGCGGGTTGCGGCTTGGGCTCGACCGGCTCGCGTGCGTGGAGCATCTTGGCGGGGTCAAAGGGGAGTCGTGCCACGTTGTATGGTAGTGGGGGCCTGGGGGTGGAAGCGTGGGAGCGCGGTCTGTGCGTACTTGGTCTGCGGGCGCGGGGGAGGTAACCTCGTGGTATGCCAACAGAGTCTGCGAGATTGATGTTGCCAGCATCCGTACGGGCGTGTTTGTACTTTGCGGCCTTTGGTCTGTTGGCGTCGCTGGGGTGGGTTGGTGGGGTTTGTGCCGCGGCACGGGGGATTTCGTTTACGCACCTGTTGGGTACGCTCGGCGCGATCACGCTGGTGCTCTCGGCGGTGCGGTTGAGCATGTATGCACGGGCGTGGTTGGGGGCGGTTTGCTTTGGGCTGGGGACATTGCCGGTGCTGGGGATGGTGTACAGCTTTTTGTGGCAGACGACGGCGGTGGGGTTTGTGCCGGTGTTGTTGTATCTCGCGGCGTTCCCGGCGGTGTTCGCCTGGTGCGCAGCACGCGTGATGAAGAGGTGGCCGCGGGTTTGGATGTGCGCGTATGTGCCGGTGTTGTGGGCGGGGCTGGAGGTGCTGCGCGGGGAGGTGCTCCTCGGCGGGTTCTCGTGGCTGCTGATCGGGCATGCGTTCACACGCGACGGGGGGCCTGGGCTGCTGGCGAGCGTGGTGGGGCAGTATGGTGTGGGTTTGGTGTTGATGCTGATTGTGTCGGGCGTGCTGGACGTGGCCGGGCGGGGGCGAGTGGGCGGGGCGCCGAGGTTCAACATCGCCGTGGGGATGGTGGTGATATTGCTGATGGCGGCGATGCTCGCGCTGGCGCCACCGACGCGGCGACCGGCCGAGACTGTGCGCGTGGCGGTGGTGCAGACGAACCTGCCGCAGAGCAACAAACTGGCCTGGCCGGTGGTGGACCGGTGGCGTAGCCATGTCAACTGGCTGGGGCTGACAGCGTTTGCTGGTCGAGTGCCGCCCGCGGCGGAGGTCTCGGCGGATGCTATCGAGACGCCGGTGGACGGGGTTGGAACGCCGACGCCGGTACTGAGGCCCGGGTTGATTGTTTGGCCCGAGACGATGTTCCCGGGTGATGCGCTCAACCCCGAGGCGGTGCAGGTGCAGCGGTCGGCTGATCTGCATTACAACCTGCCGGGGGGGCAGACGTTGGCGGCTACGGCCTTTGCCGATGCGTTGACAAAACAGCAGCTCGGCGTGGGCGTGCCGATGCTTGTCGGATCGATCGCGGCCGATGGGCTGCGGTACTGGCAGGAGGGTGGGCGTGTGCGGTCGGAGGCGAAGGCGTGGTACAACAGCGTGCTGCTGGTGCGCGATGGGAGCGTGCAGCTTGAGCGGTATGACAAGATCGACCTGATGCCGTTTGGGGAGTACATCCCGCTGGCGTGGCGCTCGGCGGCGGCGCAGCGGTTTGTGGCAGATTTGGGTGGGACGGGGATGGCGTTTAATCTTTCGACGGGGAGCGTGGCGAGGACGTTTGAACTGCCGTTTACGACCTCGGCGGGACGGTTGGTCAAGTTGCGCCTCGGCACGCCGATCTGCTTTGAGGTGGCGTACGACCGTTCGTGCCGGCGGTTGGTGGTCGATGAGTCCGGTGCGCGGCGGGTGGATTTTTTGGTCAACCTGAGCAACGACGGGTGGTTTCATAACAGCCGGGTTGGGCGCGAGTTGTTCTTGCTCAGCGCACGCTGGCGTGCGGCGGAGCTTGGCACGCCGATCTTGCGGGCGGCCAACACGGGCATCTCGTGCGTCATCGATGCCAACGGGAGCGTGCTGCACCGGAGGTTGGACTCGGACAAGGACGCGATTTTTCTTGAAGGCGTGATGACCGCGGAACTGCCGCTCGCCCAGGGTGGCATACCGATCTATGCACACATCGGGCCGATACTGCTGTGGTTGATGGGTGTAGGTGGTGTGGGGGCGGTGGTGTTGGGGTTGGTGGCGGGGCCGTGGCCGAGGTTGCGATGGAGGCGCGGCAAGAAGGTGTAAGAGCAAGAGGGGTTTGGAATCTCTAGGCCTGGGGTTGTGCGGGCCGATAGCCAGGTGCACTGATGCAAACGCCCATGCGACATGCCAAGATCATCAACGCGCTGCGGCCGTCGGCGGTGCTGTTGGTGCTCGCAGTCGTGTTGTTGGCATGCAAGGCGCCGCCGCCGATTGAGTTGGATGGATCGGGTGTGAAGGCGACGTCGTCGGGTGGGAGGGTTTGGACGGAGATCGCCCCGATCTACACGCCGGACCAGCTGGTTACCGCTGCGGAGGGGGCGTTGCGGGGGCGGGGGTATGTGCTGGACTCTGGCATCGGCCCTCGGCAGGACCCCTCGCGGGTGGTCGGTCGGCTGGGTGGTGCGGGTTTATTTGACAGGACGGTCATCGAGATCGAGTCGTCGATCAACAAGACGCGATTGCAGGTGCATGTCCAGCCCTGGGGGAACGAGCCCGAGAGCCGGGAGCTGCTGAGGGCGATGCTGGCGATGTTGGGGTACGACAAAATAAACGCCAACGGACATGGGGGCAAAGAGCCACCCGGTCGTCCAAGGCCTGGGTATTAGGTTCGCCCAGTGTGGTGCGCGTGCCGCACGTTGCTACAGTTGTTGCGATAGCCGCGCGGTCTGGGCGTGGCCCAGGCGAGCGTCGGCACGTATGGAGGCCACAACATGAAAATCTGCCAAGGCGAGCGTGGTGTTCTGACCCGTACCGGTGCCGGCGCGATGCTCGCGCTCGCGGCGGGTGTGCTGATGGGTGGTGCAACCTTCGCCGCGCCGCCGGCGGTCGATGCGGCACCCGTGGCCAAGGTGGCTGAAGTGGACAAGATGATGTTGATCCCCCGTGAGATCCTCTTTGGGAACCCTGAGCGCTCGGCCGGTCGTGTCTCGCACGATGGGAAGTTCATCGGTTTCATCGCCCCGCTCAACGGCGTGATGAACATCTTCGTCGCCCCGATCGGGCAGATCGACAAGGCGCGTGCGGTTACCAGCGACACCAAGCGTGGCATCCGCAGCTACTTCTGGGCGTACGACGGCAAGCATGTGCTCTATACCCAAGACCTGGGCGGCGATGAGAACTGGAAGGTTTACGCCGTGGACGTTACCGCGGCGAGCCCCGTAGCACGCGACCTGACGCCGATCGAGGAGATCAAAGGCCCCGACGGCAAGGCGATCATCCAGCCCAACGGCAAGCCCCTGCGCCCGGCGGCGCAGATCGAGGCCGTCAGCAGCAAGTTCCCCGGCGAGGTGCTCATCGGGTTGAACAACCGCAACCCCGAGTTTCACGATCTCCACCGTCTGGAGATCGCCACGGGTAAGTTGACGCTGGTGGCAACGAATGACGAGTGGGCCGGGTTCCTGACCGACGATGATTTCAACGTCCGCGGCGCGTCGAAGATGAACGACAAGGGTGGCAGCGACGTCTTCTTGAACAAGGGAGACAACGCCAAGGTGGATTTCCAGCCGTGGGCGTCGATCGCGATGGAAGACAGCATGACGACGGGTCCATCGGGCTTTGATGCCTCGGGCAAGACGCTCTACATGCTCGACAGCCGGGGGCGGGACACGGGGGCGATGTTTGCCATCGATATGGCAACGGGGCAGGGGACGCTTTTGGCCGAGCATTCCAAGGCCGACGCCGGCGGGGGGCTGAGCCACCCCAAGACGGGGAAGGTGCAGGCGGTCGCGTTCAACTACAAGATGCAAGAGTGGGTGGTGGTTGACCCGGCAGTGCAGGGTGATATCGACTATCTCAAGAAGTTGTCCCCCGGTGAGTTCAACGTAACGAGCCGGTCGGAGGATGACAGCAAGTGGACGGTCGCCTTCGTGGTCGATGACGGGCCGGTGCGGACGTACCTCTACGACCGCTCGGCCAAGAAGGCCGAGCTGCTCTTTGTCAACAACAGCAAACTGCAGGGGCTGCCGCTGGCGAAGATGTTCCCACTGGAGATCAAGGCTCGCGATGGTATGGAGCTGGTCAGTTACCTCACCATCCCGTCCTGGACCGATCCGGACAACAACGGCATCCCCAACGCCCCGCTGCCGCTGGTCATCAACGTCCACGGCGGCCCATGGGCGCGCGATACCTGGGGGTATGACCCCGAGGCGCAGTGGCTGGCCAACCGTGGGTACGCGTGCCTGCAGGTCAACTACCGCGGCAGCACGGGCTTTGGCAAGAGCTACGTCAACGCCGGGAACAAGGAGTGGGCCGGGAAGATGCACGACGACCTGCTCGACGCCCGGCAGTGGGCGATCAACACTGGGATCGCCGACCCGGCCCGCACGTCGATCTACGGCGGCAGTTACGGCGGGTACGCCGCGCTCGTGGCCGCGACGTTCACGCCGGAGGTCTTTGCGTGCAACGTGTCGGTGGTCGGGCCGTCGAACATCCGCACGCTGCTGAGCACGATCCCGCCGTACTGGCAGCCGGCCATCGAGATGTTCGCCTCGCGCGTGGGCGACCACCGGACCGAGGAGGGCAAGAAGTTCCTGGACTCGCGCAGCCCGCTGACTTTCGTTGAGAAGATCACCCGCCCGTTGCTGATCGGCCAAGGGGCCAACGACCCGCGCGTCAAGCAGAGCGAGAGCGACCAGATCGTCTCGGCGATGCAGAAGAAAGGGATCCCGGTTACGTACGTGCTCTTCGCCGACGAGGGCCACGGCTTCGCCCGCCCGCAGAACCGCCTGGCGTTTTATGCCGTGGCCGAGGCGTTCCTGGGGCACAACCTCGGCGGGCGCGTCGAGCCGGTCGGCGGCGACTTTGCCGGCTCGTCGATCAGCGTGCCGGCGGGCGCGGACCAGGTGCCGGGGTTGAGCAAGGCGCTGGGGGAGATGGGTAAGTAGGTCGATGGGCCAGCAGGTGCGGGTTGGTCTGTACGGTATGAGGACACTGGCGGCCCGGGTTCAGCGGTGAGCCTGGGTGTTTCAATTCAGCGTGTCTGAAGTCCGGTAGGATTGCACAATGCCCGATCGGTTCGATCTCGAATTTGAAGTTACGCGTGGGGATTGGTTGGCCCTCCACAAAGCCGGTGTGCAGGAAAGCCCCGAATGGGTCCGCGCGAGGAGGAAGGATCGGCTTCTAACGAGGCTACAGGTGATGCCTGTGGGGGTGATAGTCGTCACCCTCCCCTTTCTATTGTACAAGCGTGGGGCACAGCCCCTTGGGTTTAATGTAGTGTATCTGGATGTAGTGTATCTGGTGGTCGTCGCGGCCGTCATGGTTTATCTCTACTTTGCGGGGCCTCGTCTGAGTAAATTCGTGAGTGAATTCGAAAAAAATACCAAGGCACAGTTCAAAGCGTTTGAGCGGGTAGATTTATCCACCTATACAGGCACCACAAAACTCACGATCGACGAGTTTGGCGTTCAAGTCCGATCATCATATCGGCAGTTGAAACTCTCCTGGCAGGCAGTAGAACGACCGACCTCTGTTGGAGGCTTCATCTTGTTGTCCCACATCACGGCCTATGGGACGATCATTCCCCCGCATGCGTTCGCCTCCCAAGCATCGGCGACCGAGTTTCTCGACTGCGCGAGCCGATTATGGCAGAACGCCCAACTCCCCCACGTAGAGCGGCTTGAGCGATACCTTACCGATCGAGACCTCCCCTGCCCCAAGTGCAAGTACAACCTCCGCAACATGCGCGGCGAGGCCTGCCCCGAGTGCGGGGAAGCAATCAAACTCGATGTGCTGACCAGGGCTTGAAGGGATACACGCCCGTGCAGCGGCAGGTCCTCCCGCACACACGTCCCCGCTCCTAGCCTTGGCCCATGCCCGGCCGAAAAGTCTTGCTCCTGGTCAACCGGACCAAACCCGAGGTGCTTGCCGCGCTGGGGCAGGTGCGTGAGGCGATCCGTTCGGGCGGCGGGGTTGTCGCCCACGAGCTGGACACCGATGACGCGCCGTTGACGAGCATGCACAACGCCGACCTCATCGTCGTCCTCGGCGGCGACGGGACGCTGCTCAACCAGGCCCGGCGGGCGGCGTCCCTTCGGCTGCCGATGCTGGGGGTGAACTTTGGGAAGCTCGGTTTTCTCGCCGAGTATGACTTGGCCTCGCTCCGGCAGCAGTCTGCCGAGGTTTTTTCCGGCGCCGTCCCGCTGCCGATTGCGCATCGGGCGCTCTTGGCTGTGTCGATCGAGCGGCCGGGTCAGCAGCCCCCGCTGGGGACGCAGGCGGGTTTGGCGCTCAACGATGCGGTGATCGTCCCCGGGCCGCCCTATCGGATGGTGGAGCTGGGCATCTCGATCGACGAGCAGCCCGGGCCGGCGGTGCTCGGCGATGGGCTGGTCGTCAGCACGCCCGTCGGGAGCACGGCGTACAACGCCAGCGCCGGCGGCCCGATCCTCGCGCCCGACACGCACGCGCTGGTGCTGACGCCGCTCGCCGCGCAGACGCTGAGTTTCCGCCCCGTGGTCGTCGCCGGGGGGAGCACGATCCGCGTGCACGTTGTGCGGGCCAACGACGAGGGGCCGGGCCAGGGCGGGACGACGCTGCTGCTGGACGGGCGCCTCTCGTGCAAACTGTGCAAGGGGGACGTGCTGACGATCCGCCTGGCCGAGCGCCCGGTAGACTTTGTGCGCAACCCCCGGCAGAGTTACTGGTCCACGCTGATCACCAAACTCAACTGGGCCAAGCCGCCGACGATGCGGTCTTGAATGGCGCGGCGTGCTGACGCCTCACCCGCGCACGGCATCGAGGATGTGCTTGATCCTCGGCTCGGTGCCCGTCTTGGGCACGTCGATGGCCACCACGTCGATGCGCTTCTTGCGGCTTTGCCACCCATTGGCGCGCGAGAGGTGCTGCATAAGGGCGAGGAGTTTTTTCTTTTTCGCCGAGCCGACCTGGTCCTCGGCCTTGGGAGCGGGCTTGGCCGGGTCGACGATGCGGGTCTTGACCTCGACGAGCACGATGGTGCCGCCTGGAGCCTCGGCGAGCACGTCGGCCTCACCCATCGGGGCCTTGACGTTGCGGTCGAGGATCGTGTAACCCCGGCGTTCTAAGAAGATGCAGGCGAGCTGCTCACCCTGTGCGCCGATATCCACACCCTTGCGCTTGGCGGCCCAGACTTGGAGCTTCTCGATGAGCGTGCGGATCATGGGCCCAAGGCTAGGCCTGCCTTACTTCGGTGCCGGCCCACCGGGTGGGGCCGGCTGGGCGGGCGTGGGCTCGATAACCGCCGGCGTGCCGGCGGCCGGTTTGACCGGTCTCGTGGCGGCGTTCTCGCGGATGCGCTGCGCCCAATCCCCCCCCAGGTGCCGCTCGGTGGCTAGGGCCAGCAGGTCCAGTTGCATCTGCTCGATCGGTGTGTAACTGCTCCCGCCCAAGAGCGTCTGAAAGAACTCGGTGAGTTGCTCGGCGTTCTTGATCGTCTGGAGCTCGCGCTGGATGTCGATCTGCGCGTCCTCCAGCGACCGGCTCGGCGGGCGGTCGTCCGCCTCCCGACGAACCCAGATCATGCGCGTGCCGTCCAGATACGAAATCGGCCCGGCGGCCTGGCCCGGTGCCAGTTGTGCGGCCTTGGCGTTGACCTCCGGCGAGGAGATCAACTGCCACTGGTCCGGTGGGGTGGCAAGGGAAAAGCGCCGCTCGCCGGCCTTGCTGCGTAAGAACAGGTTCACGTCGCTCTTGGCCAGGTCAAGGAATGTTCCCTCATGAGCCGAGGCGGCCGTGGCGGCATCGACCGCCGCCTGGCTCTTGGCGTCGACCATCACCAGACGCAGCACCGCCTCCCCCGGCGGGTTGTACCTCTCGGGGTGCTCGCGATAGAACCGCTCAACAGCGCTCCACGGCACACGCACCCTCGGCCAGACCGACTCTTGAAATACCCGCTGGATCAGAATCTGGTCGCGCTCATTGGCCAAGAACTTGTCCAGGCTCGCCTCGCCGGAGCGGCGCTGTATGTCGGCACGGGCTTGTTCCAGGCTGCCGCCGGATTGGGCCGTGGCGAAACTCTGAATGCGAGACAACAGCGTGGTGATCCCGACGCGCTCCTCGGGCGTCAGGCGTGCGCGGGCCTCGCCCAGGACCAGTTCGTTGCGAACGCGGTCGGAGAGGCGCGACTGCAGCGTGAGAGCCTGCTCGCGGATCCAGAGTTCAGGCTTGGTGATCTTTTTCAGGTCTGCCCGCATCTTGCCGTCGAGGGGGTCGAGGATTTCGCTGGCGAAGACCGGCTTGCCGTTGATCTGCCCGACGAGCACGTCGGCGATGACGGGGGTGCCGCTGGGTGCGCCAGGTGGGGTGGGTGTGGCGTCCTTGGGTGTCTTTACTGCTGCGGGCTGTTCGGGCGTGCCGACGATCACCGCGACGCGCTCCAGCCCCTGGCCCATCTGCTCAGGCTCGGGACGCCGAACGCCGGGGATGGAGGTGATGGGCGTCTGTATCTTGATCTTCGCCGGTGCATCGGCGGGGTCCGCGGCAGTGGGGGGCGCGTCAGGTGTCCCGGGTGTTGTCGGTGCAGAGAGTGCTTCTTTGCGGAACTGCTCAGCCGTGAGCGTGCTTGCCCGCGGCACGTCCTCGCTGCTTGTGCACGCGCCGGCACAGAGCGCAGCGAGCAATGCGCACCCACAGGTCATCAGCAGGTGTGTTGCGTGCGTGTGGTGCTGCCTGGGTGAGCGGTCCATGCTCGGTCTCCTGGTGTGTGCCGGCCGTGGCCGGGTGTGGGGTGCTGCTAGAGCGGCCCGATGCAACAGAGGATATCGCCTATTCTTGCGCCATGAGCGACTCGACCGACAACCCGTCCAAACTCATCATCGACTCAGACTGGAAGAACCAGGCCCAAGCCGAGAAGGACCGCCTGGCCGCCAAGGAGGCCCAGGCGAAGGCGTCGGCCAAGGCCAAGCAGCCCGCGGGCGTGGCCGGTGTGGTTGGTGGCGGTGGCGCAGCCGGTGCCCCCGGCGAGCTTCCCGAGGCGGACTTTCAGTCCCTGCTCGGCACGATGGTTACACAGGCGTTGATGTATATGGGGGCTTTCCCTGACCCCGAGACCGGGCGTGCCGTCGTAAGTCTGGAGTATGCCCGCCTGCACATCGACCTGCTGGCGGTGCTGGAAGAGAAGACCAAAGGGAACCTGACACCAGAGGAGGCCGAGGGCCTTGTGCAGGTCATCAGCGAACTTCGCCTGCGGTATGTCGAGATCAGCAAGGCGGTTGCCAAGCACATGGCCGCGAACTCGGGCAAGATCGGTGCAGGTGGTGTGCCCGGCGGGCCGATCGGTGGTCCTGCCGGCCCGGGCCAGGCTGGGTCGAAACTCGTCTTCTGATCTGGTCGATTCTCGGTCTGCTATCCTACCTTCAGGGCTGTTGAGGAGTATTCAGTGCAGGTCAACAAGCAGTCTTGGTATGAGCGGAACTACTTCCTGATCCGCCGATTGCACTCGCTGTCGGGGATCGTTCCCATCGGCGTGTTTCTGGTCGTCCACCTGGTAACCAACTCCTCCCTCGTCTGGGGCAAGTGGGGCCTACGCAGCGAGGGTGCGGGGTACACCGTTGCCGATGGTGGCGTGGCGTACTTCCAGAAGGAAGTCCGCTGGATCAACGAGGGTGTGCCGCACCTTTGGCTTGTCGAGCTGACGCTCTGGGGGGCCATCGCCTTCCACTCCATCTTCGGCGTCGTCATTGCCATGTCAGGCAAGAGCAACACGGCACGCTACGCATACCAGGGGAACTGGCGGTACACGCTCCAGCGTATCTCTGGATATGTCGGGATTTTCTTTATCTTCTACCACGTCGCGACGCTCCGCTGGGGTTGGACGTTCCTAGTGCCCGGCGGGACGCTCTGGTCGCACAACTTTGCCACCAGCACGCTGGCCGCAGCACTCCGTGGCGGGGAGGACTTCACCCCCGCGGGGGTGCTCGTCAGCCTCTTTTACTTCGTGGGCATTACGCTGCTGATCTTCCACTTTGCCAATGGGCTGTGGACCGCCGCGATCACCTGGGGGCTGACGATCAGCCAGCAGGCGCAGCGGCGGTGGGGCGTGGTGTGCGCGGGCCTTGGGGCAGGGTTGATGCTGGCGGGTTGGGCGGCCCTCGGCGCGGCACTGGCCGTCTCCCCTGCGCGGGCGCGGGAGTTGGAGTTGCGTGCTGCACCCCCCGGCACGCCCGCGCCGACGCCCGCACCGGCGGCGTTGCTTTCGCGATGAGGTTCGGTTGGTGCTGGCGGGTTGATGCAGGTTTGTGCCTCGGATGTTGCGAACGTTCCGTACCTGGCCGACCCCGGCCACTTTGCAGGATGACTTCCCATGCCTGGAGCCAATGAAAAGCGTGTGATTGTTGTTGGTGGTGGGCTGGCCGGCCTGGCCGCCTCGATCCGTGTTGCCGAGGCCGGCGTACCGGTCGACCTCTTCTCCGTCGTCCCCGTCAAACGCAGCCACTCCGTCTGCGCACAGGGTGGCATCAACGCCTGCAACGACGTTGCGCGCCAGCAGGGGTACAGCGAGTATGAGCACTTCGACGAGACCATCTACGGCGGGGACTTCCAGGCCGACCAGCACCCCGTCCTCGAAATGGCCAACATGGCCCCGCGCATCATCGACCTGCTCGACCGCATGGGCGTCCCCTTCAACCGCACCAGCGAGGGGTACCGCGACCTGCGCCTCTTCGGCGGCTCGCTCTTTAAGCGCACGCACTTTGCCGGGGCCACCACAGGCCAGCAACTCCTCTACGGCCTGGACGAACAGACCCGACGCTACGAATCTGAGGGCAAAGTAACCAAGTACGAGTTCTGGGAGTTCCTCTGGCCCGTCGTCGTTGATGGCAAGTGCGTCGGCATTGTCGCCCAGGACCAGCGGACGATGCAGATACGCAGCTTCCGTGCTGATGCCGTCGTCATGGCCACCGGTGGCAACGGCTTGGTCTTTGGCAAGAGCACCCAGAGCGTGATCTGCACAGGCGCCGCGGCGGCACGCTGCTACCAGGCCGGGGCGTGGATGGGCAACCCCGAGATGATCCAGGTCCACCCCACGGCCATCCCAGGCGCGGACAAAACCCGCCTCATGAGCGAGAGCGCACGCGGCGAGGGTGGACGCGTCTGGGTCCCCAGGAACAAGGGTGATGCACGCCGGCCCAAGGACATCCCCGAGGGTGAGCGGTATTACTTTTTGGAAGAGCGCTACCCCAAGTACAAGAACCTGGTCCCCAGGGACATCGCCACGCGCGAGATCTTCAGCATCTGCGTCAACGACGGGCTGGGTGTCGGCGGTCAACGTCAGGTCTATCTCGACCTGACGCACCTGCCCGCCAGCACGCACCACAAACTCGAAGGTATCCTGGAAATCTACAAGAAGTTCGCAGGCGAGGACCCGCAGTTTGAGCCCATGCGCATTTTCCCGAGCGTCCACTACAGCATGGGCGGCCTCTATACCAACTTTGCCAAGGGCAGTTACAACCCGGCCGAGCCCAGGACCAAGCACCTTAGCGGCAGCGGTGCGCCAATAGGCAGCGCCGTCGGGCAGGGCCTCCTGCCCGGTGCGCCCGCCAACGCCATGACCAACATCCCGGGCCTCTACGCCTTCGGCGAGGTCAACTTCGCCTATCACGGCGCCAACCGCCTGGGGGCCAACGCACTCCTCTCGTGCATCTTCGACGGCCTCTTCTGCGGCATGAGCGTGCTCGGGCACGTCGCCGACGGCAAGGGAGCCGCTGGGGTCCCGCAGGGGGAGTATGACCGCGTCGTCGCGCAGGAAGAGGCCAAGGTCAAGGCCCTGACCGATAACGCCGGCAAAGGAGACTCGGCCTCGCCGGAGACCAACCCCTACGCCATCGCCAAAGAAATGGGCGACGAGATGACCGAGGCGTGCACCGTTGTCCGCAGCGAGGGACGCCTCAAGCAGGCCCTCGCCACGCTCTCCTCACTCAAAGAACGCTTCAAGCGCGTCCGCCTCAAGGACTCGGCGACTTGGACCAACCAAAGCCTGCTCTACACCCGCGCAGTCGGCGACATGCTCACCGTTGCCGAGGCCATCGCCAAGGGCGCGCTCGAACGCCGCGAGAGCCGGGGTGCGCACTACCGCGAAGACTTCAAGGAACGCAACGACGATGCGTTCATGAAGACCACGCTTGCCAAGTACGACCCCGCCACATCGAGCACGTCCATCGAGTTTGTTCCTATCGACGCCACCCTCATCAAGCCCACCGCCCGCACCTACGGCAAGAGCGAAGGTGCCGTCAGCACCAAGACAGCCGCCAGCCCGCACAACTGACGGCAAGCAACACACACGCACCCCGCAAGGCACGACCCATGAGCACCCAAACCTCCGCACCCACCACCGGCCAGCCCGTAGGGGCCGCCCACAACCCACCCGCCGTCGGGCGCAGCGTGGTCTTCCGCATCAAGCGTTGCCAAGGCCCCGGGCAAGCCAGCTACTGGCAGGACTTCAAGGTCAAACTCCCACAGAACGCCAACATCATCTCGTGCCTGCAACAGATCGCCCTGGACCCTGTAACAACCGACGGCACACGCACGGTGCCGGTGGTGTGGGACTCTGGTTGCCTCGAAGAGGTGTGCGGCTCGTGCACCATGGTCATCAACGGCAAGGTCCGCCAGTCGTGCTCCTGCCTGCTCGATGCGATCGCGCCAAATGAGGGGGACGTGGTAACCCTCGAACCGATGAGCAAGTTCCCCGTCGTGCGCGACCTGTGGGTTGACCGCTCGCGCCTCTTCCACAACCTCGCCCGCGTCAAGGCCTGGGTCCCCATCGACGGCACCTACAACCTCGGCTCAGGCCCACGCGAAACGCCGCAGGACCAGGAGACCAGATACGTCCTATCAACCTGCATGAGCTGCGGCTGCTGCCTGGAGGCCTGCCCACAGTTCAATAAAGAAGAGAAGCCCGCAGACTGGGACCACGCCTTCATCGGCGCGCACGCCATCAGCCAGGCCCGCCTCTTCAACACCCACGGCACCGGGCGCGAGCTGGCACCACAACGCCTGGAGGTCCTGGCCGGTCGCGGCGGTGTCAACGACTGCGGCAACGCGCAGAACTGCGTCAAGGTCTGCCCCAAGAAAATCCCGCTGACCGAGAGCATCGCCGCGATCGGCCGGGCGGTAACGATCCACAAGATCAAGCAGTTCTTCGGCGCCTGAAGCGCCAGCCACCCCGCGCGCAAGAGAGGGCCAACAATCAGCCATGAGCACGCTCAAGACACGCACGCTTAGTCTTGCCCTCACCGTTGCTATGAGCCTATTTGGCCTCGCCCCCAGCCCGGTCGCCGCTGAGCCTGTAACCCCAACCGCCGCCGCACCCGCCGCGACCGGGTACAAACTCACCAAGGTCGTCGATGGGCTTGAGCACCCCTGGGCCATCGCCTGGCTCCCCGACGGCTCGGCACTCATCACCGAACGCGAAGGGCGCATCCGCCTGCTCAGCAAGGCCGGCACCCTCGCCCCCAACCCGCTCAAGGGCGTCCCAGAAGTCCTCCCCATCGGCCAGGGTGGCCTCCTGGACATCGCCCTGCACCCCAAGTTCGCGCAGAACCGCCTCGTCTACTTCACCCACTCAACAGGCACGGCCAAGGCCAACAACACACGCCTGGTCCGCGCCAAGCTCTCTCAAGACGCCGACACGCTCACCGACGTACAGACGATCTTTGATGCCTCACCAAAAAAATCCGGCCCCCTGCACTTTGGCTCACGCCTGGCATTCATGCCCGACGGCACCCTCCTGATCACCGTCGGCGATGGGTTTAACCGCCGCGACGACGCCCAGAACACCGCCAGCAACCTCGGCAAGGTCCTCCGCCTGACCGATGAGGGCAAGCCCGCACCCGGCAACCCGTTCATCAACGACGACAAGGCCAAGCCCGAGGTCTGGTCGTACGGCCACCGCAACCCGCAGGGCCTGACCATCGACACCGCAGGCCGCGTCTGGCAGACCGAGCACGGCCCCCTCGGCGGCGATGAACTCAACCTCATCGAAAAAGGCAAAAACTACGGCTGGCCCAAGGTTACCTTCGGCACCGAATACTCCGGCGCCACAATCTCCGACGACCGCACCCTCCCAGGCATGGAAGACGCCAAGGTCGTCTGGACACCCGTCCTGGCTGCCTCGGGCTTGGCCTTCTACTCCGGCGACAAGTTCCCCCAGTGGAAAGGGGACCTCTTTGCCGGCGGCCTCGTCAGCAAGCAGGTCCGCCGCATCGACCTCGACGACAACGGCAAGGTCCTCGGCCAGCAGACCATCAAAATCTCCCAGCGCGTCCGCGACGTCCGAAATGGGCCAGACGGGTACCTCTACATCCTCACCGATGAAGACAACGGCCAACTCATCCGCGTCGAGCCAGCCAGCGATGCGCCGCCGGCGGCGGGCAAGTAGCCCCGTCAGCGGGGTGCCTGCACCGGATGCACCGGCGCGTCCTGCTGCATCATCTTGGCCACATCACGCAGGGGCTGCTGGCTTGAACGGATCAGCCCCAGCCGGGGGAAGTCCAGGTCGATGATCGTCCAGAGCGTCGCGGCGATCAAGAACGTCAGCACAGCTGCGGGCATCCGCAGGCGGTTGTCCGATGCTTCGACACCAAGCCCGATGGCCGCGACGCTGGCAACGGCGCAGGCGATGAGCACGAACAACACCATCAGCGGGATGTGCCGGGTGATCGCCGCGTTGCGGGTGGCCAGCGTATCGATCATCTCGTTGCACGCCGCGACGACCAGCACCGCGACCTGAGGCCTTTCCTTGACCCCCTCGGCAATCACCTCCCAGATGCCCCGGTTGATCGAGTCAAGCTCCGCGTTGATATCCCCCTCCAGCATCATCCCCTCGGTCTCGAACAAACGCAGGCGTGCGGCGGTGTAGTCCCTCAGGTCGGCGCGGAGGCGGTCGCGCCGCGCGTCGTCGAGCAGCCCCGCACGCAGGTAGAGCGTGCCAATCGTGTTCGCCTCTCGCGTGATGATGTCCGCTTGCAAGCCCGGATGAAAGCCCCATCCACCGCGCACGCGTCGATGGCTTCTGGATGGACGCCACCGAAGTAACCAACGCCCAGTTCGCACTCTTCGTTAACGCCAAAGGCTACAAGACCGTCGCCGACCGCCCCGTCGATTGGGAAGAACTCAAAGAAGAACTCCCTCCCGGTACACCCAAGCCCGACGACAAGATGCTCCTGCCCGGCTCGCTCGTCTTGACACCACCCGATCACCCCGTTGATCTTCGCGGCTACGAATAGTCTGGACCACCGGTGCCAACTGGCGCCACCCCGAAGGCCCCACCAGCACCATCGACGGCAAGGTCAACGTCTGGGATGATGAGCCGATCGACGCTAAGCGAGCCAACACCTGGCAGGGGCACTTTCCCGACAAGAACACCGCCCATGAAGGTTGCGACGGCTACACACGCGCCGCCCCGGTCAAGAGTTTCCCACCCAACGGCTACGGCCTCTACGACATGGCCGGCAACGTTGGAGAGTGGTGCAGCGACCTCGACCGCCCCGACACCTACGCCCTGCAAGTCCTCTCCGCCGGGGGCATGCCCGCCACTGCCGTGATCGACAACCCGATGGAGCCCAGCAAGTCCATGGACTCCCGCAACCCCAACTCACCCGATAGCCGGGTGCACCGGGGCGGGTCGTTCCTCTGCAACGACTCCCACTGCGCCTGTTATCGACCCAGCGCACGTATGGCCTGCCCGACCGACACAGGGCTGCAGGACCTCGGCTTCCGCACAGTGATGGCGCAACAAGAAGTGGAAGAAGGCGTCCAAGCAGATTGGGGCTGCGACTAATCCAATCGCCAAGCCTGTCCAAACACCCTTGATAAGCGACCCGTAAGGTCGCTGGCGTGTGCCCGCCGCTAGCCGACCAGCGCACCCTCCCCCGTCAACCCAGGCCCGAACGCCAGCATCACCACCGGCCGGCGATCGCCACGAAGTGCCCCTTGCTCCCGCTCTAGGCGTAGAATAAACAGAACTGTCGCCGACGACATATTCCCATGCTCGGCCAGCACGCCCCGGCTGGTCCGCACCCCCTCGGCCGGTATCCCCAGCCCGCGTTCCACCGCGTCGAGCACGCGCGGGCCACCCGGGTGCACCGCCCACCGCACGTCCGCTGCCGTCGTCGCCGTACCCAACTCCTGCCGAAGCCAGGGCCAAATCCACGCGCCAAGATGCTCTTCCAAAAGCGTCGGCACGCTCCGGTCCAGGCTCATCTCAAAGCCCTGGTTCCCGATACGCCAACCCATCGCCCCCACGCTGTCGCCAAAGAGCATCGACGACGCCGATCTGATCCCCAGCGGCCAATGCGCCGCCGGTTGAACTTCACCGGGCGTGCCCCTGACGACCACCGCCGCAGCACCATCTGCAAACAGGGCGTTGGCCACGTGCTGGTCCACCCGGCTGGTGCGCTGAAAGTGCAGCGTGCACAACTCAACGCAGACGGCCAGCACACACGCGCCGCCACCAGCACCTTGCACAACCCCGTGCGATTTCGCAAGCGCCGCCGCCGTGCGCACCGCGACGATCCCGCCGTGGCAACCCATGAACCCAAGGTTCAGTCGAACGACACCCGCGCCAAGCCCCAGCGCTCGCGCCAGGTCGATATCCACACCCGGTGCTTCCAGACCCGTGCAACTGACGGTAACCAAATGCGTAACCGCCCCGGCCACAACCCCCGCCTCGGCCATCGCCGATCGCGCTGCCGAGAGCGCCAGCGCCCCCGCGTGCTGGCGGAACATCCGCATCCGCGCATCAGTGCTCGGCCAGGGCACTTCCCCCGTTTGCACACCCTCTGCCCCCACGCCCGCCGCGTCGGCACACGCTGATGCCGGGTAGAACGCCTGGTCCGCCGGCTGGCTCTCTGCCGTCGTGCTGCCGAGCACAACACTTCCCCGCGCGGCAACGCCCGCGCGTGAATACAGCGAACCGATCAGCCCGCGCTGTTTGCCATCGCTCATCGTCGTATCCAAAGCCAGACGCGCAGCCTGACCCTGCGTGATGCTGTGCGCAGGCGTCGCCAATCCGATCCCCACGATCTGTGCACCCGTGAACACACTCACGCCAGGCCCCCTTGCGTGCCCGTCGCCACGTGTGCCCCGCGCCCAAACCCCGGCCCGCTTACCCACAGTGCCACGCGCTCGGCAAAGCCCCGCGCCGAAGGGCTTCTCCCCACGGCCCACGCCACGACCCCGGCCAAGCCCGGCACGCGCAGCCCCGCCGAAACCGCCCGGCACAAACCCTGCTTCGCCCGCACATTCTCGGCGTGCCAACCCGCCCACAACCCCCCCGCACCCTCAGCCGATTCACGCATCGCCAGCACCCCGGCCATCTCACCCCCGCACGCCGCCCACGTCATCCCCTCACCCGTAAACGGCTCGACATACCCCGCCGAGTCGCCCACCACCAGCAGCCCGGGCAGCGCGATGCATGATCGCCGGCGAGTCAGCAGTGCGGTGCCCGCAAACTTCTCAGGCATCGCCCCATCAACGCACAACCCCGCCCCACGCAGCATCCCCTCGACCACACCCCCAGGACCACCCCCAACCTTGACCATCCCCGGGTCCAACGCCCCGGCGATATCCACGCCCCCATCGCGCAGCCGAACCAGCCCCACATACCCGCCCCTGCCCGCGCACAGCACCACACGCCCAACCGGCAAGGCATCACGCCCGGCCCAGTCGCGCACGCACCCCCACCGCGCTGTCGCGCCAACCCCCATCCGTGCCGCGGACGCCACGCGCACGCCCATCCCCGCCACCGCGTCCAGCGACCGCCCGCTCAACCCGTCGGCCACGATCACCACACCCGCCCGCACCGACCGCTCGCCCATCGGCGTGCGCAGCGAGATGAGCCAGCCGTTGATGCCGCGCTGCGGTGCCAACCTTGCCGAGCAACTCGGCACAAACTCAACCCCCGCCTGGACTGCCCGCGCAACGAGCAGCCCATCAAGCTCCTTGCGGCCGACCACCACCCCGCCACCCGCCCGCCCGGCCAGCGGCAGCACAGCCGAGTGTGCCCCGCAGCGCACCTCGGCAGATTCCAGCACATACCCCACCTCCAGCAGCGTCTTTCGCTCGATGCCCACGCCCCCAAGTGCAGCAACACCCCGCCCACCCAGGCAGCACCCGCAAACCTTCTCGCGTGGCCACGCCGACCGCTCGACAAGCATCACGCGACCACCACCCGACCCACACCCCGCACGCGCCGCCGAGAGTGCCGCCGTCGCCCCGGCCACGCCCGCGCCGATGACCAGCACGTCAACATATCCCTCACGCTCGGGGTTCATGTCCGCACCCCTTGCCCAGCCCACACCAGCAGCAACCTGGCTGGCCACACCCCCCGCACTGTCGCACCACCAAGCCCCGCCCGCGATGCCAGCGCCGCCAGCTCATCACCACGCCACGCCGACCGCACAGACTTGACGGCATCAACATGCACCACACGCGACCGCGTAACAACCCGGCTCACCGCTGCCGCCAGCGCCAGCCCCACCCTTGACCGCCGAAGGTCGCTGACAACAACACCCACCCGCGACACACGCCGCATCTCCCCCATAACCCGCACCACACCCGCCTCATCAAGATGGTGCAAGAAGAGCGAGCACACCGCAACGTCCACGCCACCATCCTCCACCGGCAAACCCCCTGCGAGCACGTCTGCGAGCACCCACTCGGCCGCAATCCCCAGCCGCTCGCCGCTCTGCCTGGCTATGCCCAGCGCCGTCGCGCTGACATCCACGCCCACCAGCCGGCCAGTGCCCCTCCCGAAACCCGCTTGGCCAAGTGCCAGCAGCAGATCACCCCCACCCGTCGCCACGTCCAGCACACGCGCCCGCGCATGCTCGACGCCCGCACCACGCAACATCGGCACCAACGCTCCCCGCACAGGCCCCGCCGCGTTGCTCAGCGTGTTCAGCCGATGCAACCCTATCAGCGCACGGCCATGCTCCGCCGGGTCCAGGCCTGGGTCATCCATCAACTCAGCGGTGAGGATTCGCTGCTGCATGGCCACGTACGAAGTCTACGCCCAGCACGGGTACCGCCACGCTCGGCGTGGTGCTTCCGACTCCCCACGCCGAGCGTGGGGGTACCCAGAACACCCAATCCATCACCCAAAGATTAACCACACCACAAACGCGAGCACCAGCAGCACCCCAAAGACCAACAGGCACGCCGCGAGCACGGTCGCCAGCGTCGAGCGCGTCTTGACCATCGGCACCGGCTCGCCGGCGTGCGGGTGCTTCTGCTTGTGCTTGTGTTTCTCGTGATGTGCGGTCATGCCAGAGTGTACCGCCCGCCCAGCAAAGGCGTCAAACCATATAAACCGCCCCCCGCCCTGCAAAAGTCCCCCATCTTCAGCTACTTCGCCAGCACCCTCGGCACCCCCGGCATCGCAAACCGCTCCGCCAACGCACGCACGTCCTCTCGCACCTGCGCCGCCGTCGCCGAGTCGCCCCCGCTCGTCAACACGCGGTCGATCAAACCCGCGATGACCCCCATCTCCGCCTCACCCATCCCCCGCGTCGTTACCGCCGGCGTCCCCAGCCGAACCCCGCTCGTGAACTTCGGCGGGCGCGGGTCGCTGGGGATCCCGTTCTTGTTGCAGATCAACCCCGCCCCCTCCAGCCACTTCTCCGCGTCCGCACCCGTCAACTCCGCGCTCTTTGCCCGCAGGTCTACCAGCATCAAGTGGTTGTCCGTGCCACCCGTTGTAATCCGATACCCCAACTCCGTCAACGCCGTCGCCAGCGCCTGCGCGTTCTTGACCACCCGGTGCGCATACACCATGAACTCCGGCCGCAACGCCTCACCAAACGCCACCGCCTTGCTGGCGATCACGTGCATCAACGGTCCACCCTGCACCCCCGGGAACACGGCCTTGTCTATCTTCTTGGCCAGCTCCTCGTCGTTGGTCAGGATCAACCCCCCGCGCGGGCCGCGCAGTGTCTTGTGCGTCGTCGTCGTTACCACGTGCGCGTGCGGCAGCGGGTGCGGGTGCGCACCACCCACGCACAACCCCGCGATGTGCGCCACGTCTGCCACCAGCACCGCGCCCACCTCATCAGCTATCGCCCGGAAGCGCGCAAAGTCGATCACACGCGGGTACGCCGAGTACCCGCACATGAGCACCTTGGGCCTGTGCTCCAGGCAGACCCTTCGCACCGCGTCATAGTCGATCCGCTCAAACTCCGCGTGCGCGGGGTCGTAGTGCAGCGGGTAGTGCACCGGCTTGTGGTAACGCCCCGAAAAGTTCAGGCTCATCCCGTGCGACAGGTGCCCCCCGTCCTTGAGCACAAGGCTCGCAAACACGTCCCCCGGCTGCATCAGCGCCATGAATACAGCCGTGTTCGCCTGCGCCCCAGAGTGTGGCTGCACATTCGCAAACCGCGCGTTGAACATCGCCTTGGCACGCTCGCGGGCGAGCGTCTCGATCTCGTCGTGATGCACGCACCCGCCGTAGTACCGCGCCCCCGGGTAACCCTCGGCATACTTGTTCGTCAGCCACGAACCGGCCGTGTGCATCACCGGCGCCGAGACGTGGTTCTCGCTGGCGATCAACTCGATGGTGCTCTCTTGCCGATCGCGCTCCGCGGCAAGGATCGTCCCCACCGCCGGGTCGTTGGTGGCGAGCAACTCAAGCAGAGCATCACTGATCGGATCGTGCGCGTGCGGCATGGGCCAACTATAGAAGTCCAACCACCCCACACGCAGACGCACGGCTTACCCCTGGGCCTTCCCCTTAATCGTCAACTCCGCCCCACCCCCACCCCGCGCCTCATGCCGCAACTGCCCGCACGCCGCGGCAATATCCCTCCCCCGGCTCGCCCGTATGTGCGAGTTCACGCTCGCCTCCCGCAGACGCCGCTGAAACTCGTGCACGTCCTCATCCCGAGGCCTCCCGAACGGCAGCCCGCTGTTCTCGTTGTAACGGATCAGGTTCACGTTCGCCCGCAGGCTCTTGGCCAGCCGCGCAAGTTCCTCCGCGTGCTCGGCCCGGTCGTTGACGCCCCGCAGCAGCGTGTACTCCAGCGTGATCTCGCGGCCAGTCTTGGCAAACCACTTGGCGCACGCGTCGAGCAGCTGCCTGATCGTGCTGTACTGCGCCCACGGGATCAACTCACGCCGGATCGCGTCCGTTGGCGCGTGCAGGCTCAACGCCAGCGTGATCGGCAACTCGCACTGCTCGGCTAAACGCTCGATCGCCGCCGGCAGCCCCACCGTGCTGATCGTTACCTTCCGTGCCGAGATCCCATGCCCCCACAGCGCACAGATCGTCCGCACCGCCCCGAGCACGTTGGCAAAGTTCGCCAACGGCTCACCCATGCCCATAAAAACAACATTCGTTATCCGCGGAAAATCACGCGCAAACCGCGACACCCGCCCGCCCGCCCCCTGCCCGTCCCGCAGCATCTCACGCAGCCGCCACACCTGCTCAACGATCCGACCGCTCGATAGGTTGCTCTCCAGACCACCCAGGCCCGAGGCGCAGAACTTGCACCCCACCGGGCACCCCACCTGCGAACTCACGCACGCAGTCCGCCGGTCATCACTCGGGATCATCACGCACTCGGTCGTCTGCCTCGCCTCGGCCCCCACGCCCGGCTGGTCCCACGCGATCAGCAACTTCTCTGTCCCATCGCTGGCCGACTGCCGTTGAACGATCTGCCCGGTCAGAAAATCCATCTCGCGTGCCAGCGTCTGCCGGTCGTGTGCCGAGAGGTTCGTCATCGCCGCGGGGTCGATGACTCCTTTCTGGTACACCCACTCGAGTATCTGTGCCCCCCGAAACGCCGGCATCCCGCGATGCACACACCACGCCGAGAGCGTCTCGGGAGTGTGCGAAAAAATGTGCCTCGGCAAGGCATCCACAGCCCTCGCCGTGCCAGCGGTGTGGGTGCTGGTGCTCGCCTTGGGCTTGTCGGGTTCGGACGTCATGCCTGCTGCACCGCGATCGATCCCCACAATGCCGGCGGAGGGACTTGAACCCACACTCCCTTTACGGGAAGCGGATTTTGAATCCGCTGCGTCTGCCATTCCGCCACGCCGGCTAAGGATGGGAATATAGCACGGCGGGGGGCCAGATAGCGGCCAGCGACCAATGGGAAGCGACGAGTAACACCAATGCAAACCGGTCGCCTGCCGTTCCTCATCGCTCATCACTCGTCGCTCATCGCTGGCTTGCTCACCCCATGCGCCAGCCCCCACCCGGCCAGCACAAACGCCGTCGCCAGGAGCACCGCCCCGTTCGCCTGGTGCACCGTTCGTGCCAGCAGTTTCAGCGGGTCAATCGCCGGCGCCGCCGCCAGCGTCTCGGCCACAGGTGCGGCGATCTTCCGCGTCTCATCATTGAGGTACGCGAACAACGCCACAAACCCCAGCACAAACTGCAACCCAACCACGATCATCGGCACATGACCCACCAGCCACAGCGACCGCCCGTGCGCCGCGTCGTGCTTGTTCCGCATCATCATCGACCCGGCGATCACCGCCAGCACCACCGGAACGACCGAAAATCCAACATGGCTCCACAACGCGTGCGAGCTCCCCGCGTGCCGGATCAACGTCCCGAAGATCAACTGTATCAGCAGCGTCCCCAAGAGCGACAAGCACAGCACCCTCGGCACCCGCAACCTCGCCCCCGCAGCCGAGTCCACCGCCCACCGCTGCCACCCAGGCGAGAGCACTGTTGCCAATAGCGCGGCACTGCCGAAGATCAACTGCCCCAGCACCCCGTGCAACAGCACCAGCCACAAATGCTTCTCCTCTACCCACACACCGCCAATGACACCCTGCACCACCACCGCCCCCAGCAGCACGCACGCAAAGGCCTTCATCCACCACCGCTGCGAGTACAGAAACGCAAAGACCACCAGCACCACAGTCGTTAGCCCCACCAGCGTACCAAACAGACGGTGCGTGTGCTCCAGAAAAATCCTCGGCTCACCCATCATTGCGATCGGGTACAAAAAAATGTTGCTCCCATACGTCCCCGGCCAGTCCGGCACCGCAAACCCCGCCTTCGCCGTCGTCACCAAACCCCCCAGAGCCAACAACGGCAAAATCGCCAGCGTGTTCACCCACGCAAACCTCCCCAGCCACCAAACCCCCGGCTTCGCCTCGACCTCCCCCTTCCACACCAAGCGCCCCACCCACCCCGAGCCCAACCCCAGCACGACGCACAAAGCGATCCAACCCGCCACCATCAACCACGCCGACGGCACCAGCGATGCCTCACCACCCGCCCCCGCCACGCTCAATTTCGACCCCATAACCATCAAGTTCACCACCCCCGCCACCACCCCGGCCACACCACCGCAAACCACCCGGCCCCCCCTTGGCACCCACCGCAGCCCGATCACCACACCAACCACCAACACCCCCAGCAACAACGGCCCTGCCACGGCTGGTGGAAAGTGGTGGACAACCACCGGCATGTGCAGCAAAAACCAACACACCCACATCGCCACGGCCACCCCAAAGCCAACGGTTATACCACCCGGCAAGGGGGAGCGGGATGGGGACCGGTTGGTATTTGTGCTCATGGAGCGGGTTCCTGAACGATCAAGGGTCTGCTGCAGAGGTTTTAGGAAGGCATAAGCCCTTTTGCCGGGTCATGTTTGGGAACTATGTATACAGTTGCAAACACGGATTACTCCATCCTATGCTCAGACCGGAACTTTTGCGGTCTGGCAAGAAGTGGACCCACTTTGGGTATTTACGGTTCGTCAGTTTTTCGTTCGTCCCACGCCCCCACCCCCGGGAACCCCCCGGCGTCTGCCAAGTGCTAAGGCGCGACCATGTCGACCATCTTTCCCAAGTGGATCAATACCCTGCCCCCGCTCCTGCTCGGGGGTGCCGTCAGCACCGCAGGCCTAGCCGTCGCCGGCGTCTGGTATTACGCGACCCCCGCTTTCTGGGAAGTCGGCTACATGCCCGACCAGCCCGGCGGCGGGTTCAACCACCAGATCCACGCCGGCAAACTCGGCATGGACTGCCGCTATTGCCACTCGCACGTCGAAACCTCCGCAGAGGCCAACATCCCGCCGGTATCAACCTGCTACGGGTGCCACTCCGCTGGCAAACTCGCCAAGTACAACGAAAGCGACCTGCACAAACAGAAAACCGAGTTTATACGCACCGCATACGCCACCGACACCTCCATCGAATGGGCGCGCGTCCACAAACTCCCCGACTATGTCCGCAACTTCCCGCACCACGCGCACGTCAATGCCGGCGTCTCGTGCATCTCCTGCCACGGCAACATGGCCCGCCAGCCAGTCGTCTGGCAGCACGAAAGCCTGAGCATGGCGTGGTGCCTGGACTGCCACCGTGCACCCGACAAGAACCTGGTGCCCAAGGACGAAGTCACACAGCTCTTCGTCGTCGAACAACAGATGACAGACCCGGCCGCGATGCAAAAACGCGGCGCTGAACTCTACAAAGAACGCGGCATCGCAAGCCCTGAAAACTGCGGCGCTTGCCACTACTAAACCCGGCACCTCCGCGCAGAGCCACAGATATCCACGGCGGGCCCGCACAAGCCCCTTGACAACGCCCGAGCAACACATGAGCAACCACGATCAGTGCCCCACAAGCCGCAAGGAAGGAAAACCCGTCCACCAGACCCCCGTCGGTGCGCGAGCACTCCAGGCGGCCAGCACCGCTACTTCGGGCAAGGCATACTGGCGCGGGCTTGAAGAAGTCGCCGACACACCCGAGTTCCGCGATTGGCTCGAGCGTGAGTTCCCCGCCGGTGCCAGCGAACTCGATGCCGGTGGCCAGAACCGCCGCACGTTCCTCAAACTCATGGGCGCAAGCCTCGCGCTCGCCGGCGCGGCAACCATCCCCGCATGCCGACGCCCCGAGCACCCGATCCTCCCATATTCAGCCAAGGTACCCGAGGACGTCATCCCCGGCAAGGCCCTCTTCTATGCCACCTCCATGCCCCTGCCAGGCGGCGGGGGCGAAGGGCTCCTCATCGAGACCCACGGCGCACGCCCAACCAAAGTCGAGGGCAACCCGCTCCACCCCGTTAATCAAGGCAAAAGCACACTCTGGAGCCAAGCCTCCATCCTGGCCCTCTACGACCCCGACCGCCTCAAGCAGCCCGAGATCGTCCGCCCCGGCTCCACAGCCGGCAAGGCCGCAACCTGGGATGACTTTGCCGCCTGGTGCAAACAGAACGCCGGCCAGTTCGACACCAATAAGGGCGCGGGCCTGGCATTTGTCGTGGATAAAAAGACCAGCCCCACCCGCGACGCCATCAAGGCCGAGGTGCTCACGCGCTGGCCACAGGCCAAGTGGGTGGCGTACGACGCGCTTGAAGACACGCAGCAGTTCGCCGGCCTCCAAGCCGCCTTCGGCCAGCCCGTGCGCGAGGTGCTCGACCTCTCCAAGGCCAAGGTCATCTTGTCGCTGGGGCGCGACTTCATGCAGTTCGAGAGCCTCGCCCTCAAGCAGGCCCGCGACTTTGCCGCCGGGCGCAAGGTGCTCAAAGCCGCCGACGCGATGAACCGCCTCTACGTCGTCGAATCGACGTTCTCCAACACCGGCGCATCTGCCGACCACCGCCTCAAGGCAACCCCGACGCAGACCGCCGCCCTCCTCGTGGCCCTGGCCCAAAAACTCGCCCTCCCCGGCTCGCTCGCTGCGGGCCTCTCGGCCGTCAAGGCCAAGGCCGGCACCAGCCCCGCCCCCGCCGGCTGGGTTGAGGCACTGGCCGACGACCTCACCTCGGCCAAGGGGAACGCCGTTGTCATCGTCGGCCCCTCGCAGCCTGCCTGGGTGCACGCCCTGGCCGCCGCCATCAACGCGCACCTCGGCGCACTGGGCAACACCGTGCGCTACGCCCCCCTCGCCGGCGACGGCGCGATCGACAGCACCAAGGCCCTGGCCGACCTCGTCAAGTCAATGGACGCCGGCACCGTCAAGACGGTCGTCTGCTCCGAAGTCAACCCCTGCTTCAACGTCCCAGGCTTCGAGGCCGCCTTCCTCAAAGTCCCCCAGCGCATCACCCTCAGCGTTGAAGACACCGAGACCATACAAGCCAGCACCTGGCGACTCAACGGCACGACCTACCTAGAGCAGTGGGGGGATATCGTCGCTGGCGACGGCACCATCAGCCCCATCCAGCCCATGATCGCTCCCCTCTACGCTGGCAAAAGCGAGGTCGAGGCCCTGGCCATCATCGCCGGCCTGAAGGTTACCGACGGCTACGAACTCACCCGCAACACCTGGCGCGAAACCATCAAGGCCCCCACAGCAGGAGACTTTGAAAAAGCCTGGCGCCGCGCCCTCTACGACGGCCTGCTCGCAGGCACAGGTTCCAAACCCCCCGCTAGCGCAACGCTCAGCACCCCCCGCGTCGCCGAATCGCTCGTCGGCGTCCCCGCCCAGAACCCCGGCGAGTATGAACTCGTCTTCCTCCCCAGCGCAATGGGCGATGGCCGCTGGATGAATAACACCTGGCTCCAAGAACTCCCCGACCCCGCAGGCCGCACCGTCTGGGACAACCCGGCGATGATCTCCCCGGCCACTGCCACAAAACTCGGCATCAACCCTCAGGACTACACCACCAAAAAGCCCGACAACGACGTCATCGAGATCAAGCTCGGCACCCAGACGCTGCGCATCGTCGCCTGGGTCGTCCCCGGCATTGCCGACGACGCGGTCATCCTCCCCCTCGGCTACGGCCGCCGCGTCTGCGGGCTTGTCGGCTCGGGCGTGGGCTTTGATACCTTCGCCATCAAGCCCCACGGCACCTTTGCCGCGCGGGCCCAGGGCGTCGCACGCACAGGCGAACGCTACCAAGTCAGCAGCACGCAGCTGCACGGGTCGATGGAAGGCCGAGCGATCATCCGCGAGATCGACTCAGCAGCCTGGGCCAAGTTCGGCGATGACCCCATCAAGGTCCAGAAAGATTCCTACGGCCGGGAGATGAAACTCACCCTCGGCGAGCGCGTCGAAGGCTCCGAGATGGCCCACATGCCCGCACTCGTCGGCGCGTATGTCCACCCCTACAACGGCAGCAAACTCGACGTCGACACCACCGCCGCCGGCTTCCACAACCCCAAGTACGCCGCCGAGGCCACACGCCCGCAGCCAGCCTTTGCCGAAAGCCCCCAGTGGGGCATGTCCATCGACCTCTCGGCATGCATCGGGTGCAACGTCTGCACCATCGCCTGCCAGAGCGAGAACAACATCCCCTCCGTCGGCAAAGTCGAGGTCAATAAAGGCCGCGAGATGCACTGGATCCGCGTCGACCGCTACTTCACCGGCGACGACCGCAACGACCCCTCGGGCATGCTCTACCAGCCCGTCGCATGCGTCCACTGCGAGAACGCGCCCTGCGAGGTCGTCTGCCCCGTCAACGCCACCGTCCACGGCCCCGAAGGCCACAACTACATGGTCTACAACCGCTGTATCGGCACGCGGTACTGCGCCAACAACTGCCCCTATAAGGTCCGCCGCTTCAACTTCTTTGACTACGGCGTAACCAAGTTCAACGGCGGCCTGACCGACGGCATCAGCGACGTAACACCCGCCGTCATCGAGAACCACCTGCCCGCCAACCAGAACCTCATCCCCCCACGCCTGCGCAAAAAACTCGACGAGATCACCAGGCTCGAAAAGAACCCCAACGTTACCGTCCGCTCCCGAGGCGTGATGGAAAAGTGCACCTACTGCATCCAACGCACCAACGAAGCCAAGATCGAGCTCAAACTCAAGGGCCTCCGCAAAAACAGCGAGGGCGTCCCGGATATGTACGTCCAGACCGCTTGCCAGCAGGCCTGCCCCACCGGCGCAATCACCTTCGGCGACATCCTCGACACCACCAGCCACGCCGGCAAAGGCTCGATCGTCCGTCAGATGCGCGAGCACACACGCACCTACGCCCTCCTCGGCTACCTGGCCGTTCGCCCTCGCACCACCTACATGGTCCGCGTCAACAACCCCAACCCCAAAATCCGCCCCAATAATGACAACCCCTTCGGCACCCACGGCGAGCACGAAGGTGGTGGGCACCAGGGCGGTGGTGAGGGTGGCAAGCCCGCCGGGCACACGTTCTTTGATCGGTCCAAGCTGCACGCCGAGGATGGTTACAAGCTATCGCTGTCGGTGCTGGGAGGGAAGGCATGAGCGTTCTTCGTCCTGACGAATCTGCCGCACGCGAACTGGCCGGGCTCCAGCAGCCCCTGGCCAGCACGGTGCCCTGGGACCCTGCAACAGGCGACGGCACCCTGGTCAACGACCCCGCCCAGCGCGCCCCGCTGGTGCTGGGCAACCGCGACTTCCACTCCATCACCGAGACCGTCTGCGGGTACGTCGAAAAAGGCCCCGGCCGCTGGTGGAACCCCGCCTTCCTCATCGCCGCCCACGTCGCCGGGCTTATGCCCCTGATGATCATCTACCTCATCATCACCGGCGTAGGCGTCTGGGGCCTGAACAACCAGGTCGACTGGGCGTGGGACATCACCAACTTCGTCTTCTGGATCGGCATCGGCCACGCCGGCACGCTCATCAGCGCGATCCTCTGCCTGCTCAAGCAGAAGTGGCGCACGAGCATCAACCGCGCCGCCGAGGCCATGACGATCTTCGCCGTTATCTGCGCCGGCACCTTCCCGGGCATCCACATCGGCCGCGTCTGGATGGCCTGGATGCTCGCGCCGGTCCCCAACAGCAACGCCATCTGGAGCAACTTCTCCAGCCCGCTGCTCTGGGACGTCTTTGCCGTGAGCACCTACGCCACCGTCTCGCTGCTCTTCTGGTACATGGGCATGATCCCCGACTTTGCCACACTCCGCGACCGTGCCGCCCTCCGCCTGGGCCTCAACCCAGCCGGGGGCCAGAGGCTCCCGATCATCAACGTCAGCGTCGACATGATCCGCGCCCGCGTCTACGGCTTGCTGAGCATGGGCTGGCGCTTCAGCACACGCCACTGGGTCAACTACGAAAAAGCATACATCATGCTCGCAGGCATCAGCACCCCGCTGGTCCTGAGTGTTCACTCCATCGTCTCATTTGACTTTGCCACTTCCGTCATCCCCGGCTGGCACACCACCATCTTCCCGCCCTACTTCGTCGCCGGCGCCATCTTCGGCGGCTTTGCCATGGTCCTCCTGCTCATCATCCCCAGCCGCGAACTCTGCCCGGGGATGAAAGACATTGTCACACGCCGCCACCTCGAAAACATGGCCAAAATCATCCTGCTCACCGGCATGATGGTCGGCTTCGCCTACGCCATGGAGTTCTTCATCGCCGCATACTCGGGCAACAAGTTCGAGACCGACGTCTTCGTCTACAACCGTCTCATGCCACCCTTCCTTGCCGACACCCTTGGCGGTGGACGCTACGCCCCCTACTGGTGGGCCTACTGGGCCATGATCTTCTGCAACGTCGTCACCCCCCAGGTCTTCTGGTTCAAGCGCGGCCGCCAGTCCATCCCCGTCATCTTCGCCGTCGCCTTCTTCGTAACCATCGGGATGTGGTTCGAGCGCTTCGTCATCATCGTAACAAGCCTCCACCGCGCGTTCCTCCCCGGCGAGTGGCACATGTTCTTCCCCACGCTCGTCGACATCCTCACCTTCGTCGGCTCCATCGGCACGTTCCTGACGCTCTACCTGCTCTTCATGCGATTCCTGCCGCAGTTTGCCATGAGCGAGATCAAGGCCGTCATGCCACAGGCCAACCCGCACGCCCACGGGCACGATCACCACACGCACCAAGACCATCACGCCGGCGGCACCCACGCCGCCACCAAGCACTCTCCCAGTACGCCCACCACCGGAGCTGATGCATGAGCAGCACAACCAACATGCCCACCACCGCCCAGGGCACCGACAACATCTACGGCATCATCGCCGAGTTCCCCGACCCTGCCACCACCTTCCACGCCGCGGAGGTCGTCCGCGATGCCGGGTATGCCAAGTGGGACGTCTACTCCCCCTTCCCCATCCACGGCATCGACGAAGCCATGGGCATCAAGCCCAACAAACTCCCCCTCATGGTCGGCCTGCTCGGCCTCACCGGCGCGGCACTCGGCTTCGCCTTCCAGTTCTTTGTCCGCACCGACTATGCCATCGTCCACCAGGGCAAGCCCGCATCCGCCTGGCAGGTCCTCGTCCCCGTTACCTTCGAGTTCGGCGTCATCTTCACCGCCTTCAGCGCGCTGCTGGGCATGCTCGCCTTCAACGCCCTGCCGATGTGGTTCCACCCCCTGCTCAAAAAAGAACGCTTCCTCCGCGTCAGCGACGACCGCTTTATCATCGCCGTCGAGGCCAAGGACGCCAAGTTCGACCCCGAACAAACCAAACAACTCCTCCTGCACGCCGGGGCAACACGGGTCGAGACGGTCAGCGACCAGTGATGAGCGATGAGCGATGAGCGACGAGTAGTCAGTAGTCAGTATGTAGCGGGGTCCGCACCCCAGTCAACGAGAGCATCCATGAGCAGCAGAGCAAGCAAAGTCAAAGTCGTCGCACTCACCGGGGCTGTTGTGCTTGCGGGCGTCGCCGGCGCATGCCGGGGCGACCGCACCGCCGCTCGCCCGCGCCAGTTCTTCCCCGACATGGACGACTCACCCAAGTTCAAGCCCCAGACCAAAAGCGAGTTCTTCACTGACAGCCGGTCCATGCGCCCCGTCGTCGAGGGGACCGTCGCCTTCGGCATGCTCCAGGACGTCGGCGTCGTAACCAGCGAGCAGTCCGGCGCGACGATGCTCTTCCAGGACGCGCCCATCCCCGCACGCGACCGCTTCCTCCGCGAGGACGACGCCTATTTCCGTGGCCTCAACGCCGACGGCACCTACCTGCAATCAATCCCGCTCCGTGCCGTCATCGACACCAAAGCCCTCCAACGCGGCCAGGACCGCTTCAACGTCTTCTGCGCCTCCTGCCACGGCTACGACGGCCAGGGCAAAGGCCAGGTCGGCATCCAGTGGTCCTACCCGCTGCCCAACTTTCACGACCCCAAATACTGGGACCCCAACGCCGACCCCATGCGCTCACGCGATGGGTACATCTTCCACACCATCCGCAACGGCGTCATCGGCCCCGACGGCGCCGCCAAAATGCCCGGCTACGCCTACAACATCACACCCGCAGACGCCTGGAACATCGTCGCCTACTTCCGCGCCCTCCAGGCCTCACGCCAAGGCAAACTCACCGACCTGCCCGAGGCCGAACGCCAACGCCTCCTGCAACTCAAAACCAACCAGACCACGCCAACCACCGCACCTGCAACCACGCCCGCGTCCTCCACCCCCGTGGCACCTACGCCCCTGCCCCCCGGGCACCCGCTGAGCGCACCGCCCGCCGCGCCCGCCCCAGAAATGAACAAGGAAGGCTCCAAATGACCGCCCTCCCCGCCGACACTATCAACGACCCCTCGGCCAGCAACCTCGGCCCAACCTTTGCCAGCCACACTGGGCCCATTGACCTCTCCCCGGCCAACACCACCGTCCCCAAGTCCTGGGCCAATGGCCCCATGCTCCTCCTGCTCGCCCTCGGCCTGCTCTGCCTGGGTGCCACGGCCTATGCCGGGTGGAGCGCAACGGACGCCAAGGGCCTCAAGCACGCCGTGCTCAGCTACCACGTTGGCGTCATGGCTGTAACAACAATGATGCTCGGCTCGCTGGTGCTGGTGATGATCTCCCGTGCCGTCCAAGCGGGGTGGAGCACCACCTTCCGTCGGCAGTCTGAAAACGTCGCCGCACTCATGCCCCTGCTCGCCCTCTTCCTCCTCCCCTACCTCTTCTTCGCGCCCAAGGTATGGAAGTGGATGCTCCCCGAGAGCAAGGGCGATTTCCTCCTGCACGCCAAGAGTTGGTACCTCAACGAACCGTTCCTCGCCGGGCGGATCATCTTTTACGTCCTGGTCTTCTGTTTCTTTGCCTACAAGCAGTTCACCCTCTCGCGCCAGCAAGACATCACCGGCGATAAGGCCCTGACCAACAAAGCCCAGTTCTGGGCCATGCCCGGGCTGCTCTTCTTTGCCCTCAGCGCCGCGTTCTTCGCCTTTGACCTCATCATGTCAATGGACTTTCACTGGTTCAGCACCATGTTCGGCGTCTACTTCTTCGCCGGAAGCATCCTCTCGGGCGTCGCCCTGGTCATCCTCATCACCGCCATCCTCCGCGCCTCCGGCAGGCTCAAGGGCCTCATCACACGCGAGCACTACCACGACTTGGGCAAACTCCTCATCGGCTTTACCATCTTCTGGGCCTATATCGCCTTCAGCCAGTACTTCCTGATCTGGTACGCCAACATCCCAGAAGAAACCGCCTGGATGCTCGTCCGCACCAACAACGGGTGGCAGAACGTCGGCCTGGTCATCATCCTCGGCCACTTCGTTCTCCCCTTCCTCATCCTCCTCTTCCGCAGCGTCAAAACCAAGATGCGCATCCTCGTCCTGATCGCCTGCTGGCAACTGCTCATGCACGTTGTCGATCTCTTCTGGCAAATCCGCCCCATCACCTTTATGACCTACGACAGCGGCAACCCCGTATCCGCCGGCAAGGTCGGCCTGGCCTGGGTTGACTTCACCGGCATCATCGGCCCCATCGCCATCTTCGCCGCCGGGATCATCTTCATGGTCCGCCGATCACCCCTGATCCCGATCAACGACCCGCGCCTGAGCGAAGCGCTCAACCACAAGAACTATGTCTGACCGTGCCGGGCCTGCCCCGCGCCGAACACACCCCGAGCCTCCCATGTCCACCCATCACCCAACAGCCAACGCCCACACCCACGCCCCGCACAAGCACACCCACGCCCATGGGCACCCGCAGGACTCCAGCACCGAGTCCATCCCCGCACTCAAGGTCGCAGGCTACGGCCTGGTGCTCTACATGGCCGTTGTCGCCGTTGTCATCGTCGTCGTCATCTACTTTGTTACCTACGCCAACTCCTTCCAGATCAGCAGCGAAGAGTTCCCCGAGCGTTTCGGCGGCAGCAGCGCAGCCATCCAGCAGAACGCCCTCGCCGCCCGCGCCAAGGCCTTCAGTAGTTTTACCAGCGCACAGTCTGAGTGGGTAGACATCGAAACCGGCGCCGTTCGCCTGCCGATGTCCAGCGCCATGCAGACAGTTATCGAGCGCTACAACAAACGCTAAAACCACCACCACCCACCTAACGTAGAAGTATCAGCACCCCGTCGTTCCATCAACGCAAGAGTGCACCGCAATAGGAGTCTGGTTTGTTCAGGTCATGGGCCTCCAACCCGTCGATCAACCCAAGGCGTATCGCCTCCTCGGCCATAGCCCTGCTAGCGCTCGCCGCGCCCGCGCCGGCCCAGCTAGGCGGCACGCTCGGGCCGATCGGCCAGCAGGGTGTGCCCAACACCATGCCCGAGGCGATCAAGGGCCTCGACGTCGTCGAGCGCCTCGGCCAGAAGATCGACCTGGAGATGGTCCTGAACAACTCCGACGGCAAGCCCGTCCGCCTCGGCGACTACTTCAACCAAGGCAAGCCCGTCGTCCTTATGCTCGTCTACTTCCGCTGCCCCATGCAGTGCCCACTCACGCTCCAACGCTTCAACCAGCGCCTCCGCGAACTCGACTGGACCATCGGCAAAGAGTTCAACGTCGTCGTCGTCTCCTTCGACCCCACCGAGTCGGCCAGCGACGCCGCAGCACAAAAAGCAACCTACCTGCTCAACTACGACCGCACCCCCGCCGACAAAATCTCCGAGAACTGGGCCTGGCTCACCAGCAACATCCCCGGTCAGGTCCAAAAACTCGCCGACCAAGTCGGCTTCCAGTACCGCTACCTCCCGGCCAGCAACGAGTACGCACACCCGACGGTTACCTTCGTCCTTAGCCAGACCGGCATGCTCAGCCGCTACCTCTACGGCATCGACACCCCCACACGCGATCTCCGCCTCGCACTCCTCGACGCCGGCGAAGGAAAAATCGGCAACACCATCGACAAGATCATGCTCTTCTGCTTCCACTTTGACCCCAACTCGGGCAGCTACAGCCTCACCGCCTTCCGCGTCATGCAGGTCGCCAGCGGCGGGATGGTCCTCGGCGTCGGGGGCCTCATCGCCACGATGCTCGTCGTCGAGCACAGACGCAGGCGCACCAAACACCCGGCCACCGCACACAGACCCCTGACCAGCGCAGCACCACCAACCAACACCCCACCCCCAAGCGTCGCCGGAGCAGCAGGATGAACGAGTGGCTCAAGTCTTTCTTACTCAAGCCCGGCAACAGCGACCTGGCAACTGGCGACTACAGCGTCGACGGGCTGTTCATGTTCGTTACCTGGATCTGCATCATCAGTTTCCTCCTGTGCATGGTCCCGATGGTCTACTGGATGTTCAAGTACCGCCGCCGCCCAGGCGTCCCCGCACAGCGCACGCCCAACCACAGCACCATCCTTGAAGTCACCTGGGTCGTTGTCCCCCTCGGGGTCCTCATGGTCGTCTTCTTCTGGGGCTTCAAGGGGTACATCCGCAGCCAGATCGCACGCGGCGACGCCGAGACCATCAACCTCCAAGGCTATAAGTGGGCCTGGGATGTCAAGTACAAAAACGGCGCCAGCTCCGGCCAGTCCGTCTACCTCGACGACAACACCCTCCCCAACGCCGACGCCAAGAGCGTCGGCCTCCGCGGCAACCTGCAGGTGCCCGTCATCGCCGTGCCCGAGAACATACCCGTCCGCTTCCTCATGACCAGCCGCGACGTCATGCACTCGTTCTACATCCCCGACATGCGCATCAAAATGGACCTCTTCCCCAACCGCTACACCAGCCTCACCTTCGTCCCCCAGTCAGCCGTCGGCCAAGACCAGGCCGGGAGCATCAAGCCGGCTCCCGGCGAGCTCCCAGGCCGCGACCACTTCGTCTTCTGCGCCGAATACTGCGGCGAACTGCACAGCGAGATGGCCGCCGTCATGCGCGTCATGAACGTCGGAGACTATGAAAAAACCCTCACCAACTGGGGCGACCAGTACGGCGGAGGCTCCTTCATCGACGCCGGAAAAATCGTCTACGCCAAACGGTGCGCCACCTGCCACTCCATCGACGGCAGCAAAAACACCGGCCCGACCTGGAAAGGCGCCTGGGGCGCTGATGTCCCCATCGCCGCTGGCGGAACCGTCAAGTATGACGAGAACTACGCCCGCGAGTCCATCCTCAACCCCTCCGCTAAAGTCCACGCCGGCTACGCCAACCAGATGCCCAGCTTCGCAGGCCAACTCAGCGAGACCGAAATCCTCGGCGTCATCGCCTACCTCCGCGACCTCGCCGGCAAAACCACCGACGACGACAAAAAGATCATCCCCAAAAAGTAAACACACCACCCCCCCACGCCCACCCCACCGGGAATACACGCATGACCACCATCCCAGGCACCAAGATCAACGATGCGGGCAACGACCCCCATGACGAGTCCTACCTCGCACCCAGGGCCACCATGTGGGCCACCATCGCCGACTGGGCCACCACCGTCGATCACAAAAAAATCGGGGTCATGTACCTCTTCGCCATCCTCTTCATGTTCTTCCTCGGCGGCGCGGCCGCCATCGCCGTACGCATCGAGCTCTTCGAGCCAACACGCACCGAGCTCCTCGCCGACGGCACCACCCGCGTCGTCGGGCAGGCGTTCGCCGCTGCTGGCGCTACCAGCATCAACGAGGGCAACCTCCTCTACAACCGTATCTTCACCCTCCACGGCCTGATCATGGTCTTCCTGGTCATCGTCCCGAGCATCCCCGCATCCCTGGGCAACTTCCTCCTCCCCCTCATGGTCGGGGCAAAGGACGTCGCCTTCCCCAAACTCAACCTGCTCAGTTGGTATATCTACCTCTTCGGCTCACTCTTTGCCGTCATCGCCGCCATCGGCGGAGGTGTCGAGACCGGCTGGACGTTCTACACCCCCTACTCAACCTCCACCGCCCACGGGCATTGGCAGATCGTCTTTATGATCCTCGGCGCTTTCATCCTCGGGTTCAGCTCCATCCTCACAGGCCTCAACTTCGTCGTTACCGTACACAAACTCCGCGCCCCGGGCATGGGCTGGTTCGACATGCCCCTGTTCGTCTGGGGCATCTACGGCACCAGCATCATCCAGGTCCTTGCCACCCCCGTCATCGGCATCACGCTCCTGCTCCTGGTATTTGAACGCCTCTTCCACATCGGCATCTTTGACCCACGCCTCGGCGGCGACCCCGTCCTCTTCCAGCACTTCTTCTGGTTCTACAGCCACCCCGTCGTCTACGTCATGATCCTGCCGGGCATGGCCGTCATGAGCGAGATGATCGCTGTCTTCACACGCAAGAAAATCTTCGGCTACAAGGCCGTCGCCTTCAGCAGCCTTGCCATCGCGGGCATCAGTTTCATCGTCTGGGGCCACCACCTCTTCACAAGCCAAGGCGCAGTCGCCGCTACCGTCTTCTCCGCCCTCACCTTCCTCGTCGCCCTCCCCTCGGCCGTTAAGGTCTTCAACTGGATCGTCACCCTCTACAAGGGCAACATCGACCTCAAAACCCCCATGTGGTACGCCCTGGGCTTCCTCTTCCTCTTCTCCATCGGCGGCCTCACCGGCGTCTACCTCGGCGCCCTCAACGTCGACTTGCACCTGCACGACACCTACTTCGTTGTCGCACACTTCCACTACGTCATGATGGGCAGCACCATCATCGCCTTCCTCGGCGCCATCCACATGTGGTGGCCCAAAATGTTCGGCAAGATGTACAACGAGTTCTGGGGCAAGGCCGGCTTCTGGCTCGTCTTCATCGGCTTTAACACCACCTTCTTCCCCCAGTTCATCATGGGCGCCCACGGCATGCCCAGGCGCTACGCCAGCTACGTCGATGAGTTCCAGATCTACCACCAGATCAGCACCATCGGCAGCCTGATCCTCGCAGCCGGGTTCGTCGTCCACCTCGTCAACTTCATTCACTCCCTCGTCGCCGGCCCCAAGGCACCGCCCAACCCATGGGGCGGCCTCTCGCTGGAGTGGACCGACACCAGCAGCCCGCCGATCACGCACAACTTCCACCACGAGCCGGTCGTCCAGCACGGGCCATACGACTTTGACGACGTCTACCCACCCCAGTGCAAGCCCGGCGAGTTCGCCATGCCCGAGCCGCTCAAGCCCGGGCAGAAGGCCCACTAAACCAACGCATCCGCAACACACGCCGCCGGAGCGACAAGCACCATGACCACACTCCCAACCGACAAGCCCCACGCGAGCGTGCCCCCACACAAACCCTACCACGAGCGCTATCACGCCGCGCACCACTTCAAGAGCAGCGACCACGAGTTCGACGCCGTGAAGATGGGCACATGGCTCTTCCTGGCAACTGAAGTCCTGCTCTTCTCGGGCCTCTTCGTCTTCTACGGCATCATGCGCATGCTCCACCCCGAGGCCTTCGCGCACGGCTCATCGCTGCTGGACTGGCGCTGGGGCCTGATCAATACCGTCGTCCTCCTCGCCAGCAGCTACACCGCCGCCGCCGCCGTGCGCGATGCACAACTCAACCGCCAGTTCTGGCTCAAGGTCAACCTCGCCTTTACCCTGCTCGCCGGCGTCGCCTTCCTGGCCATCAAAGTCATCTTCGAGTACATCCCCAAGATCGCCGACGGCAAACTCCCCGGCAAGTTCTTCAACTACCCCAACTGGGTGGACCCCAACGAGCCGCTCTGGTGGGGCCTCTACTGGGGCGCAACGGGCGTGCACGCCTCGCACGTGATCGTCGGCATCTTCCTGTACGCCTGGCTCTTCCGCCGGGCAACCAAGCTGCACTTTGGCCCCAAGCACTACAACGCCGTCGAGGTCGTCGCGCTGTACTGGCACATCGTCGATATCGTCTGGATATTCCTCTTCCCGATGCTCTACCTGATCCACTAGGACCACCCACCGGCCAACGCACGCAAACGCACCCGCCGCAACCCCCGATCCAACCGAGACCACCCCATGGCAAGCCCACACGCCCATCCTGACGACCCGCACCATCTCAGCCAGCACCAGGGGCACGCCGGGCACGGGCACACCATTATCCCCCTGCGCACGCTCGTAACAGTCCTGGTCATCCTTATGGTCTTCACGGGCCTGACCGTCGCGGTGGCCAACCTCGAGCTGGCCATCGCCCACGCCTTCGGCATCACCCTGCCCGCCTGGGTCAACGTCGCTGTCGCACTCTCGATCGCCGCCGTCAAGAGCATCATCGTCGCGGCATACTTCATGCAACTCCGCTACGACAACCCCCTCAACACCATGGTCGCCTTCTTCAGCATCCTGGTCCTGACCTTCTTCCTCGGCTTTACCATGCTCGACCTGGGCACCCGCCCGATCCTCTATTCATACAAAGGCGGACAACAAGTCCCCGGCGGCGTCGGCGGCGTCCCGCTTGCCGGCGGGGTCGAGGTGCCCACCGGCACCTCCGTCGCTTTCTTCGTCCGCCAGCGTGCCGATGCCACGATCGACACCATGCTCAAAGAAAACCAGACCCTCACCAAGGTCCTCGCCCAGCGCCTCGTCCACCGCGTCGAAGAACTCCATGCCCAGGGCAGGCCCGTGCCTGAAATCTTCACCGCCTATCTCGAAAAGCACCCCGAGGTTCTCGCCTCCATGCCCTCCCACGGCGGCGGCCACGCCCACGCAGCCACGGCCGCGAGCGACGCCAACGCCGCACGCCCACGCGCGGGCATCACCCTCCCCGAGCTCCTCCCCGCAGGTGCTGACACCGCCCCGCACGGCAACCCCGGCACCACCCCAGCGCAGTGAACTCCGCACCAAACATGAAACCAAAGACCGCAGGACTCCTGATCCTCCTCCTCTCACTGCTCGGCACAGGCATCAGCGGCGTCGCCATGGCCCGGCGAGCTGCCAACTTCAACCAGACACTCCCCGACCTCTTCCACTTCGAACGCCAGTTCGCACGCGAGTTCTTCTTCCGCGGCAAGCCCGTCTCGCTGCAAGACTCCAAAACTCCCGACGGCCAGCCGGCCCTCACTCTCCGCTTCGGCGACGCGACCGCAACCCTCCGCGTCCACCCGCCGAGCGTGCCCAACTTTGCCGACCTGGCGGTGTATGAAGAGCACGTAACGGTCCTCTCGTTCCAGCCGCTGCAAGCAGGTCAGAAAACCGCGGACCCCTATTCGGACAAGGACTGGCGAGCCGTGGTCGTCAACCGGCGTACACCCGAGGGTTGGGAGCAGCAGACGTGGGGGAACGTGCGCGTGCGCGACTGGGTCTTTGAGGTCTTCGAGCTGACGGCCGACGGCACGATCACCAAGCGCCAGATGCAGTTCCCCGACCGCCGAGGACGGCTGCCGGCCGAGGTCGACGCCAGGCGTGACGCCGCCGCCGAGGGTCGCACACTCCCCGACGGTCCGCTCGACTTGGGGATCGAGAAAATCCAGGAGCGCACCTGGGAGTGGCAAGCGTGCCTCTTTAGCATGCCCCGCGCGCAGGTCAGCCGGTACCGCTTCAGGACCGACGCCATTGACGGCTCGGGCGAGCAGCCTGGCATGGGTTGGACGCTCCCATTCATGGGCATGTCGATCCTCGGTGCCGTCGTCGGCGGGCTGATGATGATGCTCGCATCCACCAAGCGCGAACCCTTTCCCGCAGCACGCTAAGCCGAGCCTTGGGTACCCCGGGTTTGGGTATCCCGGGCCTCCGGGCCGGGCGTCTTGGGCGCAAAATGTCGTCGATCCCAAAACCCCCCTCGCCCAGAATGCCCACGGCGACGTTTACAGCCTCACCGGCGGGCGTGCGTTCGGGAGGCTCCAGATGTCCACCCGACCCCGCCGCGTGGCTCCTGAGTCAAACCCGTGCATCTCCATTTCTGATCGCAACTTGGTGGAGATGCGCACGCCGGCGGCTTACAGGTCAGAGTCATAGTCGTCGTCATCGCGCGCGATCGGCTTGCTTGAGCATGTAAAGAGCCAGCCGATGCCGTCGCGCCGGCCCTTCCAAACGCACTGCCTGCGGAGGACAAACTGCCCGCCGATCTCGATGTCATCAGGCTCAACCTTGACATACTTGACCCGCCCGTGCGCTTGCCGGATGACGAACCCCTTCTCCGGCGAGATTTCACCCTCAAAGTTTAGGTACCGCCGGCGGTGGTCGGGCAGGCGCACGGCAACGAACGAGTCGGCCGCGTTGCTGTCGATGCGTTCGGTTAACCGGAAGGCCAGCAGCACGCGTGCATCGGGGTCGAGCGGCTCGGTGAGGCTGGTCCGCCGAAGGCCGATCGGCTCGATGAGCCAGTCAAAGTGGCTCTGGCCGTCGGGGAAGACATGCTCAAGCAGGACCATGCGGGGCATGGGGGATGGTAAGACGGGTGGGGGCAGTGGGGTGTCTAGCGATTGTACAGATTCGCGAGTGCTCGGTCGAGCGTCGGGAAGTGGAACTCGTAACCTTCTTGCAGCAGTCTTCGCGGGATGACGTAGCGGCCGTAGAGGGCGAGTTCTGGGTCTGTGCGCAGCAGCAGTGGTGCGCCGAGGCGGACCATCAGGGTGGTGGCGGGCAGGCCGAGGCCCAGGGCGCCGAGGCCGCCGGCGTGTCGGCGGAGTGTGCGTGCGAAGTCGCGTTGGCTGACGGGGTTTGGTGATGAGGCGATGTAGGTGCCGGTCATGGTGGGGTTGGTCAGTGCGCGCTCGATGATGCGGCTCATGTCGTGCTGGTGGAGCCAGCTCATGCCTTGTGTGCCGGCGCCGACGACGCCGCCGAGGCCGAGTCGGGAGAGGAGGCCGAGTTTGCCGAGGGCGCCTTTGCCACCGGGGTTGGCTCGGCCGATGACGAAGCTGGTGCGCAGCGCGACCCATCGCTGTGATTCAAGGCGGGCTTGATGGAGCGTTGCTTCCCACGCGCGGCCGACGTCTGGGGCGAGGCCGTAGCCTGTTGGGGAATCTTCATCGCAGATGGCCGAGGGTGGGTCGCCGTAGATGTGTGCGGTGGACATTTGCACCCAGACCTGTGGCGGTCGGTCGACCCGGCGGCAGGCGAGGCCGATGATTTGCGTTGACTCTACACGCGAGCGGAGGATTTCATCGCAGTGGTCTGGGGTTTTGATGCAGTCGACCGTGCGGCCGCTGAGGTTGACGATGGCGTCGGCGCCATTGAGCGTGGGTGTCCAATCGCCGAGCGTGCGGCCGTCCCATGCGTGGTGCTGCCACGGGCCATCGGCGCGCGGCACTCCGCGGGAGACAATGCTGATTTGCATACCGGCTGCGGCAAGGTGCTGTGCGAGGGCGATGCCCAGAAAGCCGCTGCCGCCGAAGATCACCACTCGCTTGTGAGCAACGGGGTGTTGAGCCATGATGTAATAGTATGTGCAGTGGTGTTGTGGCCGAGGTCGATGAAGCCTGTGGCGCGGGCAAGGAAGCGAACCGCAGCCAAGGAGTATCTGCGGGCCAAGGCATATGCGGGCTGAAAGTAATTGGCCGGCTCCCGTTTCAGGAGGTGGGCCACGGGCTTGCGCTTCATTTTCACTGCGATCAGGGCGCGGTTAAACTTTTCGATTTCTCTATGTGTCGGAGTAACCACCGCATCGAGGAGGTCTGTTACCGCGCGTTGGGTGGACTGCCTGCCGCCTTTGCTGCCGCGGCACACTTCTTGGAACAGTATTTCACGTGTGCCCAATCGCGCTCCCACTTCTTTCGCCACGCGAACTCTCGCTTGCAGTGGGCGCAGGGCTTGGTGGGTAAGTGATGGTTGGGCACAAAACGATCCTTCAGTGGCGGCTGCGGATTGGGGCGGCCATGGACTCTGCTGTCGATCGTATGATGTGCCCTGATGCCGGGTACTTCCGCTGACTCCTCGAAACGTCCGCCGCCAACGCACACCGGGGCACGACTTGCGATTGTTTTTGGGGATCAACTTGATCTGGATGCCCCTCTGATCCGCTCGCTCAGGCCCGGCGACACCGTGCTGATGATGGAGGTGGCGAGCGAGTCGCGGCATGTCCCCAGCCACGTGCAGCGGACGGCCCTGTTCCTGTCGGCGATGCGGCACTTTGCCGCGGAGCTGACCCGGCGGGCAGTGCCTGTGCGGTACGTCGCGCTGGACGACCGCGAGAACACTGGTGCGTTCGAGACGGAGATCGCCCGTGCGGCCGAGGTGCTTGGGCCATCAGAGATTGTCTGCACGCACCCTGGAGAGTGGCGTGTGCTGTCGATGCTCGAACGCGTTCGGGACGCGACTGGCATCCCGCTGAGCATCCTGCCCGACGAGCACTTCATCACGCCTAGCAGCGAGTTTGCCGCGTGGGCCAATGGCCGGAGCGCGTTGACGATGGAGTTTTTTTATCGCGAGCAGCGTCGCAAGACTGGCTACCTCATGGAAGGCAAGGGCAAGAGTGCCAAGCCTGCAGGTGGCGTGTGGAACTTTGACAAGGAGAACCGTTTGCCCTTTGGCAAGCAAGGCCCAAGCCCGCGGCCGCAGTCGCCGTTGAGGTTCGAGATCGATGAGACGACCCGCGGCGTGCTCAAGTCGATCAAGCGTGTGCTCCCCGACTTGCCCGGTGCTGTTGAGTCGTTCGCCTGGCCTGTTACGCGCGAGCAGGCCCTGGCTGGGCTCGAAGACTTCGTCGCGCACCGCCTTGCCAAGTTTGGGCCCTTTGAGGATGCGATGTGGAGCAGCGAGCCGACGCTCTACCACTCGACGCTCTCTTGTTCGCTGAATCTCAAACTACTCAACCCGCGTGAGTGCTGCGAGCGGGCGATCGCGGCGTATCACGCGGGCACCGTACCGCTGCAATCCGTCGAGGCGTTTGTGCGGCAGATCATCGGCTGGCGAGAGTTCATCCGCGGGGTCTATTGGCTCGAGGGGCCAACATACGCCGATCGGAACGGCCTGGATCAGCACGGTCGGTTGCCGGCATTTTATTGGACGGCCGACACGGACATGGCGTGCATGAAGGCGTGCGTTGGTCAAGTGCTCGAGACGGGCTTTGGCCACCACATCCAGCGGCTCATGGTCGCCGGCAACTTTGCCCTGATCAGCGGGGTGCACCCTCGGGCCGTCAGCGATTGGTATTTGGGCATGTTCGTTGACGGGGTGGACTGGGTCACGCTGCCCAACGCGCTGGGCATGGTCATGCACGCGGATCGGCGTAAGAGTGCTGGCAAGGGGGTTACCGGGCTGGTGGGCACCAAGCCCTACGCCGCGAGCGGGAAGTACATCCAGCGGATGAGCGACTATTGCACGGGCTGCCGCTATGACCCTGCCGAGCGCAGCGGCGCGTCGGCCTGCCCGTTTACGGTCTTCTACTGGGACTTTCTGATCCGCACACGCGAACAGTTGGGCCAGAATCAGCGGATGGCAATGATCCTCAAGAGCGTGGAGCGGATGACGGCCGAGAATCGCACTCAGATCACTATCGATGCGGACATACTCCGCAGGAATATCGGTATCACGGCACGCGACTAAGGCTGCGGCGGAGATCGCGGCGGCCATTGGACGGGGGGAATATCGATGGACGAGAGATAGACTGAACGGACGATCGGCAGTAGACAGACGCTTGGCGATGTCTGGCCGGTCCGATGAGGACGTTGCAATAGATCTCAAAGCAGAGGGTGTGCCAATACGTGTGGGTGAATCAGGCCGGTGATGCACTGATCCACCTGATGAACGGGGAGCAGGACCGGCAGGGCGTGGGCTTGTTTGCCCGTTTCAGCTTTGCGGATCAGGACACCAACGCGATCGAGTGGACCGCCAACGGGGGCGTGGGGGGCAAGGGCATTATCCGAGTAGGGAGCGCGACACGTGCGGGGCCGGCTTTTTCTACTTGAGCGTGCAGCCGGATCGTCTGATCGACAGGGTTGGGGTCGGCGATCACGCCCAGGGCTTCGAGGCCTACTACAACCTATCCGTGACGACCGCTACCAAGTTGTCTTTGGACGTCCAGGTCATTGACTTCCCGCTGCCAAATGCCGACAGCGCGGTCATCCTGGGCTTGCGATTGGGACTGAAGTTCTGAGCCGGTCCGGTGAGGGTGAATCTTTCACTCGAATCATCAATGAGCCTCATCGTCGAAGCGAATCTTCTGTCTTGTCTGTTTCGGCGCACGGGTCGAGCAGAAGCACAGCTTCAATGACCGTGCACGACTCCCATTCGACATCGTGGATGATTCAACGGCAGACAGCCTGTCGCGGGCCATCGATGCGGCCGTCGATGGACGCATCGCGTTTGTCGATCTTCGAAACACGGGCGTTATGGCGGAGCGCGGATCGATTTCGACTCAAGCGTGTCCTCGACCGCACGCCCGGGCGAGCAGATCTCGGGAGTACTCATGCACCCTAGGGCAAGCGTGCTGCCATTGAGCGGCTGGTATGAGACGAACTTCAGCGACGGAGCGATTCACGGGAGGGAAGGAACTTGCCTGCATCTGGCCGGCGCAGCGCCGACGACCACGGCGAAGGCGGCAGGCGAGCGTTCGAGGTCGCGATCCAGGTGCTGTGCGAGCGCGGGCCACTGCGACGACAGGACGCGAGTAGCGTGTCGTTCCGCCACCGTTCCGATCGGCATCCTGCTTTCAGGTCGCGAAGGAATCGGCCTGCATCCCTTCTGGGAGGCTCAGAACGGCATTTGAAGTCCGAAGCCGTTTTGCTAGGGGAGGGCCTTGACTCCGCTTTCTTGGCGTGTAATACTTTCGTGTCTTGCCGAACTCCCGTTACCATCATGTTCACCATTCCCACCACGTCTTGACGTGAGCTTGGTGACCTGTTGGCTTGGCTCTTCTAAAACTGAGTCTTCCCAGCGACCCCGGCTCACCCCGGGGTCGCATTCCTTTTGGCTACAAGCGACTCTTGGGCCTGTTTGAACTCTTGCCGGTTGCCCCTGTTTCCGTCTTCCGCATCCTTGCCCGTTTCCCCCATTTGCACCCCCTCCCACCCTTGTCACCGGACCGATTGGAATCCACACGCATGGTCACCATCCCCAACAACACCGTACAAATCGGCTTGCCTAAGGGCCGCATGCAGCAGGGCGTCATCGGACTCTTTGCCGACGCCGGGATCCGCATCAGCGTTTCCGACCGCGGCTATCGGCCCAAGATGAACTTGCCGGGCTTTGAGGCCAAGCTGCTCAAGCCGCAGAACATCCTTGAGATGCTCTCGGCTGGAACACGCGACGCTGGTTTCGCCGGGGCCGACTGGGTTGCCGAGTTGCAAGCCGACGTTGTTGAGGTGCTCGACACCGGTCTGGATGATGTCAGCGTCGTAGCCGCGGCACCGGAATCACTCTTGATCGATGGGCGCCTGCCCTCCCGCCCGCTGGTGGTCGTCAGCGAATACGCCCGGCTTGCGCAGGCCTGGATCGCCAACCGCCGGCAAGGTGACGCGTTTGTGCGCTCGTATGGTGCTACAGAGGTCTTCCCGCCGGAGGATGCAGACGTGATCCTGGATGTAACGGCCACGGGGGCGACACTCCGGGCCAACGGGCTGGCGATCATCGAAACGGTCCAGCGGTCATCAACCCGCCTGTACGCCAGCCGGTCGGCGTGGGGGAATCCGTCCAAGCGGTCCGCCCTGGAAGACTTGGCCATGGTTCTTTGCTCGGTGCTCTCGGCCCGCCAGCGGGTGATGCTCGAACTGAACGTTACCGAGCAGCTGCTCGATGCCGTGGTGCAGGTGTTGCCGTGCATGAAGCGCCCGACGATCTCCAAGCTGGCCAGCGTTCCCGGCGATGGTGGCGTCTTGGCGTATGCCATCAAAGCGGCTGTGCCCCGCGAGGGCCTGGCCCAGCTCATCCCGGCCCTCAAGCAGCGCGGCGGTACGGATGTGATCATCTCTCCTCTATCGCAGGTGGTGCCATGATGACCGAGCGAGAAGCATCCGCGGCTGCGATCAGCACCGAGGGCACGCTCCGGCCCGCCCCGGCAATACCCAACCGGCCGTATGTGAAGCCAGCAGCCGGGCCCGCGATCGACTTGTACCTCGACGCCAATGAGGGCCCGGCGATGCCGGAGGAGGCCTGCGCTCAGTTGGCCAAGTTCGCGTCGCGGGCAAGGGGATACCCAGATGCCGCGCTGTTTGAACGCACCATCGCAGACGAGTTTGGCGTCGCACCCGAGCAGGTGATCGCGACTGGAGGGGCCGATGATGCCCTGGACCGGGTGGCAGCGATCGCGCTCTCTGGCACCAACGGGCAGTCGATTCTCTCGACGACACCGACCTTCGAGATGATCGCCCGGTACGCGGTGCTGCGGGGTGGGCGGTGCCAGACCGTGCCGTGGATCTCGGGGCTGCTGCCGGTTCAGGCGATTGCCGATCGCATTAGCAGCGACCAGACGATCCGCGCGGTCTTCCTGGTGCTGCCGAACAACCCCACCGGGGCAACGGCAAGCCGGGAGGAAGTGGCGGAGGTTGCCAAGGCCTGCCAGCGAGCGGGCAAGGCCCTGTGCATCGACCAGGCGTACGGAGAGTTTAGTGAGGTCGATCTCACGACTCCGTTTTTGCGTTCGGAGGCAGTGGTCATCACGCGGACCATGAGCAAGGCGTGGGGCCTGGCGGGCCTGCGGTTGGGGTTTGCGATTGGTGATGCACGCATCATCGCATGGATGCGAGCGGCCGGGCAACCATACCCGAGCAGCGGGCCGGGTTTGGCGTTTGGCGCTTGGTGGCGGAAGGCGGGGCAGCGGTCGATGGCATCGTTTGTCGAGCGTGTCAGGATCGAGCGGCGGGCGCTGGGCACCCTGCTGGCTCAGCTTGGCGGAAAGGTAGTAGACAGCCATGCGAACTTCGTATTTGTTCGCTTCGACCCTGCCATGGCCAAAGATATTCGCGACGGCCTGGCCTGCCGCGGCATCGCGATCCGCGCATACTCAGCCGACGGCCCTCTCGCCGCCGCACTTCGTATCACCCTCCCAGGCAATGACGCTTCGTTCTTGCGGCTCGTCGACGCGCTGACCGAGGTTGCCAAGCCCGATATGACCGAAACAATCAAGGAGCTTCATTGATGCGAACGTCCACCGCCACCCGGCAAACCAAAGAGACCCATATTCACGGCCTGCTCAACCTCGACGGCAGCGGAGTCGCCAAGGTCTCCACCGGTATCGGCATGCTCGATCACCTGATTACCGCCCTGGTGGCGCACGCCCGGCTCGACCTTGAGCTGAGTTGTCAGGGCGATTTGCATGTTGATGATCACCACACGGTGGAGGATTGCGCGCTGGTCCTCGGCGAGCTGCTCTGCGGGGCCTTAGGAGATCGCGCCGGCATGCGCCGCTACGGCAGCGCATTCGCACCGCTCGATGAGGCCCTGGCCCGTAGCGTCGTCGACCTGTGCACCCGTCCCTTTGCCAGCGTCCAGCTCGGGCTGCAGCACGGAACGCTCGGCACGCTCGCGACGGAGAACCTTCCCCACTTCTTGCGGTCAATGGCCTTCGCCGGCCGCTTGACGCTCCACGTTGACGTGCTCAAGGGAGAAAACGACCACCACAAGGCCGAGGCAGCGTTCAAGTCGCTGGCGCTTGCCCTGCGTGGGGCGATCGAGCTCGACCCGCGAGGGGGCGGGGTCAGCACCAAGGGAGTGCTCTAGATGGGCCCGATTGGCGATTTGGACCCCGGCGGCGGACAGCCCGTTGTGGTCGTGGCGACCGGTGCTGCAAACACGGCGTCGGTCTGCGCAGCCCTGCGGCGGGCAGGCGGCATGCCGGTGCTCTCGGCTGATCCAGCACTGGTCTCTGGCGCTGGCCGGGTGGTGTTGCCCGGCGTCGGCGCCTTTGGCCCGGCGATGGAGTCGCTGCGGGCCACCGGCTTGGCCGATGCGCTCTGCCGCCGCGTGCTCGCTGGCCAACCCACCTTTGGCATCTGCCTTGGCCTTCAGTTACTCGCGGCCGCTAGCGAGGAATCGACCGGTGCCGGTGGCCTTGGCGTCATAAGAACCCCGGTCACACGCCTGAAGTCCAACGCGGGCCGGAGTTGGCACATCCCCAACATGGGCTGGCGAACCGTTCGCGCCAGCGGGGTAGGCCCCCAGCCATCCGCATGGCCGGCTATGGCTTACTACGCGAACTCCTACGCGCTCGATGCCGAACGTTTCCGGTCTCTTGACGACGCTCAGTGGGCGGCAGCGACTACGCGCTTTGCGGGTATGGACTTCGTCGCCATCGCCCAGCGTCGGGGCGCCCCGCTTGTGTTAGCGGCCCAGTTCCACCCAGAGCTTTCAGGTTCTGCCGGCCAGTCCTTGCTCTCGGCGTGGCTCGATGGCTCACTTGGTCAGATCGATGCGCCGCGCAGACCCGTGCAATATCCCAGTCGGGCGTTCGGGCAGGATGATCCCGAGGTCCCCCCTCAACGCATCATCCCGTGCATGGATGTCCGCGACGGCCGGATCGTCAAGGGCGTTCGGTTTGAGAACCTGCGCGACGCCGGCGACCCGGCCGAACGCGCCGAGTTTTACCAGCGTTGCGGGGCCGATGAACTGGTGATGCTCGATGTCTCGGCCGGGCCTGAGGGGCGGCGTGCGTGCATTGCGACCATCGCGGCGATCCGGGGCCGGATCGGCCTGCCGCTGTGCGTTGGCGGAGGAGTGCGCACAATCGAGGATGCCAAGGCGATGCTCGACGCAGGCGCCGACAAAGTGGCGGTCAACTCTGCCGCCGTCGCGCGACCCGAACTCATTGCCGAACTGGCCGGCCGCTTCGGCAGCCAGTGCGTCGTCCTGGCGATTGATGCGCGGCGTGAGCCCGCAGGAATGTACCGTGTCGTCGTCGCCAGCGGGCACCGGTCAACCGACCGCATCGCCCCACAGTGGGCAGCCGAGGGCACCAGGCTTGGCGCTGGTGAGATCCTGTTGACCGCCATCGACCGCGACGGCACAGGACTCGGCTACGACACCGACCTGCTGCTGTCGGTCACCCAGGCCTGCAACGTGCCGGTGATCGCTTCGGGCGGCGGTCGCACCGCGACGCACATGGCCCAGGCGTTCTTGATGGGCGGAGCAGACGCTGTGCTCGCCGCCAGCATCTTTCACGATGATCTCTCCGAGAAGCCAGAGGACTCGTCGCTTGCAAGAATCAAACAAGATCTGCGCAAGCACGGCCTGTTTCCGCGAGAGGCTTTCCCCCGAGCCGGCCAGCCCGCTGTCGCGGCTGACCAAACCTGAGCTATCAGCCACTTACGAGCCCAGACCATGATCATCAACTCCATCGACATCCAGGGAGGCCAAACGGTTCAGCTCCGTCAGGGCCAGGAACTGATCCTCAACGCGGGTGATCCACTATCGCACATGCGCCGCTTCGCCCTGCTCGGCGAGGTTGCGGTGATTGACCTGGATGCGGCTAAGGGCGTTGGCAGCAACGAGTCCCTCATCGTCCCGCTGCTGAACCAGGGCGACTGCCGCGTCGGGGGGGGGATCCGCTCTGCCGAGCGCGCCATATGGTGGTTTGACCGAGGTGCCGCGAAAGTCATCATCGGTACCGCAGCTAGCAGAGAAGTGCTTGCCCCATTGCCCAGAGACCGGACGATTGTCGCGCTGGATGCTCGCGATGGCGACGTGCTGGTCGAGGGCTGGACCAAGAGCACGGGCGCTCGCGTGGCCGACCGGATGCGTGAACTGGCCCAGTGGGCCGGCGGGTTCCTTGCCACGTTCGTCGAGACCGAAGGTACACTGGCCGGGCTTGGCGTCGAGCGTGCACAGGAACTCGCGGTGCTTGCTCAATCTCTGGGCTGCAAGCTCACCGTCGCTGGCGGCGTTCGTACAGCCGGGGAGATTGCCGCACTCGATGCAATCGGCGTCGATGCACAAGTCGGAATGGCGGTCTACCAAGGCCAGATCGACCCGTCGCTGGCACTGGCCGCCTGCCTTCGATCTGACCGCCCCGATGGCCTCTGGCCCACCGTTGTCTGTGACGAGAGGGGCACGGCCCTGGGCCTCTGCTACAGCGACGCGAGGTCGCTTGCCGAGGCGTATCGGAGCGGCACCGGCGTCTACCACTCGCGTACGCGAGGCCTGTGGCGCAAGGGCGAATCCAGCGGGGCGACGCAGGAACTCCTGCGGATCGACGCTGACTGCGACCGCGATGCCCTGCGATTTACCGTGCGTCAACGCCCCAGCAACGACGGCGGCGGATTCTGCCACACCGGCAGCTACGGGTGCTTCGGCAAGTCCACGGGTCTGAGCCGATTGGAGCAGATGATCAGCCGTGCCGCCGGAGTGCCCGCGGTCGAATCGAAGAGTTACACACGTCGATTGCTCAGCGATGAGCGATTGCTCTCGGCCAAGCTGCAAGAGGAAGCCGCCGAGCTCGCGGCCGAGAGCCCTGGCGATCGGGTCGTCTCCGAAGCGGCCGACCTGCTGTACTTCACACTCGTCAAGCTTGCCTCCGCCGGCATCACCTTGGCCGCGGTGGAACGAGAACTCGACCGACGGTCGCGCAAGCTCACCCGCCGCGCTGGTGACGCCAAACCGGCCGCCAAGGAGGCCCTGTGAGCTCCACGCAACCAATCACCCGCGTCGCGCTCACCAAGCTGCGTCCAGAGGAGGTTGACCCCTTCCGCAAGCGGGCCGACCCACTCACGCCGGAGACCCTGGCCGATGTAGCTGCGATCATCGCCCGCGTTCGCGATGGACGCGAAGAGGCATTGCTCACGATCGCCAAACAACTCGGCGATGTACCACCTTCCACCAGCGCATTGCCCTCGCTGCTCACGCCGGGTGATTTTTCCGATGCGATGGCGAACTTGGACGCCGAGGCCCGAACAGCTATTGAAGCCGCGGCAAGCCGCATCCGCACCTTCGCGCAGGCCCAACGCCAGAGCTTGCACGACGTCAACCTGCCGGTACCGGGCGGACATGTTGGCCACCGCATCACACCCGTCGAGCGGGCCGCCTGTTACGTCCCCGCTGGTCAATACCCCCTGGTGTCCACGGCACTCATGACCATTCTGACGGCTAAGGCCGCAGGCGTTCGCGAGGTGTTTGCTCTTTGCCCCCGGCCCAGCCAAGCGATCCTCGCCGCCTGCGCCATCGCGGGTGCCGATGCCCTTCTGCCTATCGGCGGTGCCCAGGCCATCGCCGCCGCGGCGCACGGCGTAGCCATCCGGCGCTGCGACGTCGTCGTAGGCCCCGGCAATCGCTACGTCACCGCCGCTAAGAAACTGCTGACCGGCACCATCGGCATCGACATGCTCGCCGGGCCCAGTGAGGTGCTCATCATCGCTGATCTTGCGACCGATCCAAAACTCATCGCCGCCGACATGCTTGCGCAACTCGAACACGACGGCGATGCATCGGCGATGTTGGTTCGGGTTGGCGACCCAGACGGTGCGCTGCTCGCTCAGGTCGAGGCGGAGCTTGAACGACAGCTCGCGACGCTCCCCACCGCACCCACCGCCCGCAAGGCCCTGGCGGGCAGCTTTACGGTCGGCGTCTGCAGCACCGACGAGGCCGTGGTATTGGCAAACGTCCTCTCCCCCGAGCACCTCCAACTGCTTATCGCCGATTGCCAGAGCGTTGTGCCTTTGCTGACAAGCTACGGCGGCCTGTTCGTCGGACCGGGTGCTGCGGAAGTCTTTGGCGACTACGGCATCGGCCCGAACCACACGCTGCCCACCAGCGGCTCGGCCCGCTTCGCCTCGGGTCTCAGCGTCCTGCACTTCTTAAGATTTCAGACGTACTACCGCGCCCATGCGGCCTCGGCCGAAACTCGCGCGATTCAGGATCTCGTCCGGCAGACGGCAACGTTGGCACGGCTCGAAGGCCTCGAGGGGCACGCACGGGCGGCGGAGTCTCGCATTCGCAGCATCTCCGCAACAGGGTGACTCAATCGTCCAGCCGATTGGCTCGAAAGCTCACCGGCCATCCCCCTCCGTGCACAACTATCCCATCCTCGCCATTCTGCTTGTCTCCATACCTCACGCGGCAACCCGGCAGTAGTGTCGCAGCACGCCACCCAGCCGCCTTCGGCAGCGGACCGGGCCGTCCAAGACCAAGCCCCGCGACGACCGCCAAGACCCCCCAACAGCGTTTCTGCTCGCTCCAGCCATGTGAACCAGCAACAACGGGCTAGATCGAGCCAGAAGGCCCTATAGAAAGAGTTCATGAGGGTTCTATATAGGAAGCCCTTCGCCTTCACTATCATCCATCCGCATGGACTCAGCCGCACTATCCACGATCTTTGTAACCGGTGCAACCGGCTACATCGGAGGCCGGCTGGCTCCGCGGTTGGTCGAACGCGGGTATCGGGTGCGATGTTTGGTCCGCAGTGCGGCCAAGCTGCGGGCTCGCCCGTGGGCGGGCCAGGAACGCGTGGAGGTGGTCCAGGGCGACGCGAGCGACGAGGAGCGGCTGGTCGCCGCGATGACAGGATGCGCTGCGGCGTACTACTTGGTGCACTCGATGGACGCCACGGGAGCGGGGTATCGCGGACGCGATCTCTCGCTGGCGGAGACGTTCGGGCGTGCCGCCGCGCGGGCCGGTGTGCACAGGATCATCTACCTCGGCGGCCTGGGCGAGACGGGTCATGGGCTCAGCGAGCACCTCTCGTCCCGGCGGGAGGTGGAAGTCGCGCTGGAACGTGGCGGCGTGCCGGTAACGGTGCTGCGTGCAGCCATGATCATCGGCTCGGGATCTGCGTCCTTCGAAATCCTGCGGTATTTAGTTGAGCGGCTGCCCATCATGATCACGCCCCGTTGGGTCAGCACCGAATCACAGCCGATCGCCGTTCGCGATGTGCTCTTCTACCTCATGGCAGCGCTGCAGACGCCCGCGACCGTTGGCAAAACCATCGATATTGGCGGCCCCGACGTCTGGTCCTACGCAAGGGTCATGCGTGAGATGGCCTCGGCATTGGGATTGCGGCGACGCCTGGTCATCCCCGTCCCGGTCCTGACACCCAGGCTTAGTTCGCTGTGGATACACCTTGTCACGCCGCTGCACTCGAGCATCGCCCGGCCGCTGGCCGAGGGGCTCAAGAACCGCGTTGTGTGCCGGAACGATGACGCGCTGCGGCTCATGCCGCACCAGTGCCTAACGATCCGAGAGGCGATGGACGCCGCCCTCGCGAAAATCAAGGCCGGCGAGATCGAGACCGCCTGGTCTGACGCGGGCGTGATGCCCGGCGATCCGTCGTGGGCGGGCGGAACGGTCTTCGTCGATCGCCGCGAAGTGGCGACGCGGGCAGACCCCACGGCGGTGTGGTCGGCGGTGACGGCGCTCGGGGGCGAGCACGGGTACTACGCCGTCGACTGGCTCTGGCGGCTCCGCGGGATCATGGACCGGCTCGGCGGCGGGCCGGGACTTCGACGCGGGCGAAGAAACGCCCAAGACCTGCGCCTCGGCGACGCGCTGGACTTCTGGCGGGTAACCGCGATCCGCCCACCACAGCACATCGAGCTGACCGCCGAGATGAAGCTGCCCGGTGTCGCCACGCTGACATTCGATGTCGAACCCCCGGCGGCAAATCCCGCCCAAACACGACTCATCATGACGGCAAGGTTCCGCCCGCGCGGCCTGTTGGGGATCGCGTACTGGTACTCAGTGCTTCCCCTGCACGGGGTCGTTTTCCGTGGCATGCTCAAAGGGCTTGTCCGGACGGCCGAGCGGAGCCCGGCCCCTGCGACGTGAATCCAAAGGCCAGTCACTGCCCGCGCGACACTCTCGAATCCCCGTGCACACTCGGGCGGTGTCTCCGACTGCCCAAGGAGCACTGATACCCGATCCCATACCCCCGGTCCCCTGCCTGATCTTGGTCATCCAACGCAACGATCAACCGATCTGCTGCCTGGCGAGTTTGCGGGCGGTTGCCATCGGCAGGTACATGTGGATTCGGTCGTCGTTCAGGCTCACAAACACGCACTTCACGCTCCCGGCCACTTGCGGACGCGCAAACCCCACGTCTATGGCCGTGGTATCTATCTCGACATCTGGTGGCGATCCCCAAAGACCAGAGAGGATTGCATTGTCGACGGAAGAGTTATTGATCAGTTTGTAGATGCAATCGGCACCCAGAACTGTAAGATGATTACGTTTACCACAGGCGAGCGCTATCTAATGAGTCCGGAAGAATCCATCATCTATGCAGATATGTTCGTCGTGCTTCACAAAAGATAGAATGCAGACAAACCCTCCCCCCCACCCCACCCTCACGGCACCGCAGGCCTCTCCTGCATCTCCTGGATGTCCGCCGTCGCCTCCAGTTCCATGGCCTGCATCAACCTCTGCACCGCCTCCCGCCCCAGCCGAGCGACCTGTTCCTCGGCGGCCCGCCGCGTCGGTGCCGGCAACCCCGGGTCGATCGCGTTGCGCTGGGCGAGTTGCGATTGCTCCATCAGGTCCGCCGCCTGCGCACGCATTCTCGCCGCCAACGCCCGACCCTCCTTGACCGTCAGAATCGTCCCCTTGAATCCGCGCTGGTTTCCCTGCGGGACCACGAGCCGCGCTCCCGGCTGGATCACAATCTGGTTCATCCCCTGCACGTTCGGGTTCACAAACACACGCCCCTGCCCTGTGTTGTTCCACGCACGCTCGCTCGGGTCGTTGTTCGCACGCGGCCGCGCACCCGCCAAACCCCCGGCCACCACCACCGCGTGCAACCCACGCCCACCCTCCAGCCGGCGCTCCTCCTCAGCCGTCGCCACGCCGACCCCCGTCGGCATCCAGCCCTCCTCCGGCGCCTGCGCCCGCACGCCCGGCTCGATCACCGCCGGGCGGATCCGTGCCAGCCGCACACGCCACGCGCCCATCAACTCCTCCTGGCTCATCATCGCGTTGCGCAAGTTACGAAAACTCCCCAGCGGCACGTCCAGGCTCAGGCGACGCCCATCCCGCACCACTACCACCTTTGCAATCTCCCCGGCGTTGTGCGAGATGATCAACGGCCGCACCACCGAGATGCTGTCCCACTGGTTCCTTCCAGCCACAGGCACGCCGCCGATCTCTGTGAGTTGGTCGCCGATCTTGAGCACCTTCCCCGCCGGGAACCCATCCTCCAGACCCTCGATCGTCGCGTTCCCACCACCAAAGGAGACCCCCAGCGCCCCACGCGGCGAATCGCAGAACGCCACGAACGCCACCTGCGACACCCGCCACACCTGCTCGGCAGAGAGGTCCGCACGCGCCAGTTCCACCTCGAGTTCATCCTGAGTGAACCCCGCACCCGCCAGCCGGTCACCCGCTCGCTCGCGCTCGGCAAAGTCATCGCTGTTCAACTGAGCAACAACCTCAGCAAGCACCACACCCTTCTCACGCGCCAACTTCGACGACCGCTGCTGACCCAGCACCGGCTCGGCCAAGCACAGGCACAAGCACAGCACCACCCCGGTCATCCACATTGCAGCCGGCATTCTGGGCATATGCAAGTGTAACCCCATTCCACCCCCGGCCAGCACAAGTCCCCCCGGGCCCACCCCAGGCTATCTTCACCCGTGCTTTCAGCCGACGACATCCACTTCGCCTACCCAGGCAGACCTCCCGTCCTTCGCGGCGTGAGCCTCCAGCTCGCCCCAGGCGAGCTTCTGGCTATCGTCGGGCCAAACGGCGCGGGAAAAAGCACACTCGTACGCCTCCTGGCCGGGGTCCTCCGCCCAACCACCGGCCAGGCCACCCTCCTCGGCCAACCCGTCGCCCAAATCCCACCCCACGCCCGCGCCCAGCACCTGGCCTACCTCACACAGAAGCCCGATGTCGCCACCCCGATGACCGTACGCCAACTCACCACCCTCGGCCGGCACGCACGCGGGCGCAACCCCGACGCCGTCAGCCGAGCGTTGCAACGCTGCCAGCTCGCCGACCTGGCAGATACCCCTGTCCACGAACTCTCCGCGGGGCAGCAGCAACGCGCCAGCCTCGCCCGCACGCTCGCCCAGCTCGACGGCACCTCCCCGGCACAAGCCGTCCTCCTTGCCGATGAACCCGTCAGCTCCATGGACCCGCACTTCGCACTCTTCACCCTCGGCATCCTCGCCGACCTCGCCCGCGCGGGCACCGCCGTCGGCGTCGTCCTGCACGACCTCACCCTCGCCGCACGTTACGCCACACACGCGGCAATCCTCACCTGCGACGGCCGCATCGCCGCCACAGGCCCAAGCACAACCGTCCTGACCCCCGCCAATCTCGCCCCAGTCTTCGGCATCAACTTCACCCGCGCCCAGATCGCCGGCGTCGAGGCGATCATCCCCGGGGCGGGGGGGGGGCAATAGACAAGTTGCAAAATGGCCAAATGGCCAAATGCCTCCGTATCAGTACATTTGGCTCTCTGGCAATTTGGCTATTTGGCCATTTCTCCTCCCCCCAATACACTCCACCATGCCCCCTCCATCGCCCCCGCCACCCTCCGCAGACGCGCTTGGGCTTCTTGCTCTGACGGTTATCCCCGGCCTGGGCCCTGTCCTCATCGGGCGCATCGTCAAGCACCTCGGCAGCGCAGAGGCCGTCCTGCACGCCGAGCCTGCACAACTTCGCCTCATCCATGGCTTGTCCGACAAACGCATCGAGGCCCTCATCAGCGCCCGCCGCAACGCCACCGACGCCGCCAAACGCGAAGCCGACGCCATCGCCAAAGTCGGTGCCACCATCCTCGGCATCAACGACCCCGGCTACCCACCCCTCCTTCGCCAGATCGACGACCCGCCACCAATCCTCACCGTCCGTGGCAACCTGCAGCCCCACGAACAAGACCAATACGCACTTGCCGTCGTCGGCTCACGCGCGTGCACCCAATACGGCCGTGAGCAGACCGCACGCTTCGCCGGCCTCATCGCCGCCGCAGGCATCACGATCGTCTCCGGCGGCGCACGCGGGATCGACACCGCCGCGCACCAGGCCGCCATCCAGTCCGGCGGGCGCACCATCGCCGTCCTGGGCTGCGGCATCGCCCGGGCCTATCCACCCGAGAACCGCGAACTCTTCGACCGCATCGCCGACGGGCACGGAGCCGTCATCAGCGAACTGCCCGTCAACACCGAGCCGGACGCCAAAAACTTCCCCGCACGCAACCGCCTCATCACAGGCCTCTCCCTCGGCGTCCTGCTCATCGAGGCCGCGACACGCTCGGGCAGCCTCATCTCTGCACGCCTGGCCGGCGACGACCAAGGCCGCGAGGTCTTCGCCGTGCCTGGGCGCATCGACTCACCGGCCAGCGAGGGGACCAACGACCTCATCAAATCCGGCGGGGCGCAACTGGTAACCTCACCGGGCGACATCATCGAGGCCCTGCAAACACCCGCACGCCACGCACACGCCGGCACACACCAAAGCCGCTACAACCACTCCCTCTTCAACACCCCCCAGGCCAGCACCGACCAACCCCCCGCACCCCGGCCAAGCGCACTCACCCTCAACCCCGCCCAGCGCGCAATCGTCAGCGCCCTGCAAGGCCCCCTCGATCTCGACGCCCTCGTACGCGAGACCGGCCTGCAGCCCCAGGTCATCGCCGCCGAGCTGACGGTGTTGGAAGTCTGGCGCGTCATAACCCGCGCCGGCAGTGGGGGGCGCATCGAGCGCGTTGGGTCTGCGGGCACCTAGCGCACCCAGCGCCGAGCAACCTGATCATCCTTGGATACACTGCCTTTCTTGTGGTCCCACGCCACCGGGGGCCGACAATAGAACAGCCCGGCCACACCACCCACAGGAGCACCCAATGTCCGACCCAGCACCCAACAACGCCGCCGCCAGCGCAGACCACGCCAGCAACACCACCTCACACCCCGCAAACAAGTCCACCTTCGTCCCCTTCGCCGGCGGCCTCGCCCTCGGCGTCATCGTCGGCGCACTGGCCGGTGCCTTCGTGGCCCCGCTCATCTCCAGCAAGATGGAAAACACCACGCGTCCCACCAAGGCCACCGGCGGCCAGGCCAGCAACACCGCACCGGTCTTCACAGGCCAGGAAAACAACCCAGAGACGGCCGCCCGCAACGCCACTGGCACAACCACCGCACCAACCACTGCACCAACTCCAGCACCCGCCCCAGCCCCGTCACCAAAGCCCTGACCCTCACCAACCACCCCGCCTGCGCTCCATGCGGCACCTGCTCACCACCCGCCCATGAGCAACGCTCCACTGCACAAACTCATCGCACAGCACGCCCAAACCGCCAACCTCCTCGGCGTTGACTTTGTCCCCTGCTACCGCACACTCCAAGCCGCGCCGCAACCCGCCCCACGCGCACCGACACCGATCAAGCCCGCCGTCGGCCGCGACCGCCAGGCCCACCAGCAAGCCCTCGATGCCATCCACGCCCGCTACCTCGCCGATAAACCCCACGAGGCCTTCGGCTACTCCTTCACCAACATCGTCTTCGGCGAGGGCGACCCCGCCGCCCGGGTCATGTTCGTCGGCGAAGCCCCAGGTGCCGAGGAAGACCGCACCGGACGCCCCTTCGTCGGCCGCGCGGGCAAACTCCTCGATGGGATGCTCTCGGCAATGGGCCTCTCCCGCGAGCACGTCTACATCGCCAATGTCCTGAAAATCCGACCACCCAACAACGCCACACCCACACCCGAAGAACGCGACGCCTCGGCACCTTACCTCTGCGACCAGATCGCCGCCGTCATGCCCGAGGTCATCGTTACCCTCGGCCTGCCGGCCACCCAAACAATACTGCGCACCGACTTGCCCATGTCTAAACTCCGCGGCCAGTGGGCCACCTTCACACACCCCGACGCGTCCAAAGCCTGCACCGTCCCCGTCATGCCCACCTATCACCCGGCGTACCTGCTCCGCAGCTATACGCCCGAGAACCGCAAAATCGTCTGGAGCGACCTGAAAAAGGTCATCGAGAAACTTACTCCCTGACCCACCCGACCCCACGGCCCCCCGCTGCCGGGTGTGCGTCCAGAGTGCCCCGCGCCTGTTGAAAGAATGGTTGCAAAGGCAGACCCCTACGCTCGCACTCGCATGACGTCCGCCGACTCAAATCTCCCCCGCCCCGCCCCGGCACCCGTCGAGCTTGTTGCCACCTCGCTGAGCAAGGCATTCAACAACCGCCCCGTGCTGCGCGGGATCAACGTAACCATCCGCCGAGGTGAGATCGTCGCTGTCGTCGGGCACTCTGGCTGCGGCAAGACGGTCCTGCTCGACAACCTCACCGGGCTGATACAGCCCGACGCCGGTTCCATACGCGTCGTCGACCACTCCCGCGCTGACAGGCCCCTCATCGAGATGATCGGCCTGGACTCTGACCGCAAGGACCAGATCCGACTGCACTGGGCCATCGTCTTCCAGCACAACGCCCTCTTCACCGGCACCGTCTACGACAACTGCGCCCTCTGGCTCCGCGAGCACACCACACTCAACGAACGCAAGATCACCGCCCGCGTGCGCGAGGCCCTGGCCAGCGTCAAGCTCGACGTCGACGACGTGCTTCATAAACCACGCGAGTCGCTCTCGGGCGGCATGGCCAAGCGAGTTGCCATCGCCCGCGCCGTCGCCACCGACCCGGCGGTCATCTTCTACGACGAACCGACCACCGGCCTGGACCCCGTCGTCTCCGGGAACATCCACGAACTGATCTGGAACACCCACAACCGCCCCAGGCAGGGGGGGGAGGTGCGCACAAGCCTGATGATCACCCACGACCGTGAACTCCTCCGCCGGCTCTCACCAAGGGTCGTCATGCTCGACGGCGGCATCGTCGTCTTCGACGGACCCTACGAGCGCTTCCTGCTCGCCGACGTCCCCGCGGCGAAGCAATACCTCGAACACATGCCCGCCCTCAACGCCCGCCCAGCAGACTAAAATCCTTGGGTACCCGGATTGCAAACTCCGTCCGCTTGCGCCGACCCCCGCGGCGGTGCCTAGAAGCCCGGCTGCCGGGTCGCTCCCAGGGAGGCTCCAGAGGTATGCCCGACCCCGCACAACGCCCCCTGAGCCACGCACGGGCATCTCCACCTTTGATCGCAGATTCCTGGAGTTGCGCACGCGACAACAGACCCAGGCTTGCTACCTTGCACCATGGCCCACGCCTCGCGCGCCGGCGACAAACTTGCACACGCCCTCTGGGCATTCGGCGTCCACACGCACGGCCTCGTCTGCGCCGACCTGGGGTGCTCAACCGGCGGGTTCACAGACTGCCTCCTGCAGGCCGCAGCCGAGCGCGTTTATAGCGTTGACACCGGCTACGGCGTTCTTGCCTACGCCCTGCGCACCGACCCGCGCGTCGTCGTCATGGAACGCACCAACGCCCTGCACGCACACCCGCCAGAGGCGTGCGATCTGGTTGTCTGCGATCTGTCGTGGACGGTCCAGAGGCACGCCGTGCCCGCGGCGTTGCGCTGGCTCAAACCGGGCGGGCGGATCATCACGCTCATCAAGCCGCACTATGAACGCAGCGCGATCGACCGCCACGCACGCGGCATCCTCAGCGACGAGCAGGCCCACGCTGTTGCGCAGCAAACGCTCGATGCGATGCCCACACTCGGCGCTCAAGTTCTCGCCTCGGCACCATCGCCGATCCGCGGCGGAGGGGGTAAACACAAGGAAGGGAATCTGGAGTGGTTGGCGCTGTTGGCGGCAGAGCAATCGGGACTAGGCAACGGGTAACAGGCGCGGTGGGCCGTGCGTGGCCGCCTGCACCACTGCGCCTGTTGCCCATTGCCTGTTCCGTATTGCCTGCATCTCAACTCATCGCCACGGCTGTGCTCGTAACCATGCTCATCCCCTGTGGGTCAAGGGCGGCGGCGTAGTTGAGGACTTTGACCTCCGCCGGCTCTGTTACCAGCAGCGCGGCCACAAGGTTCCCGGTGCTGCACCAGCGCGTCGGGTTCTGCTGCCAGGCCATCGCGGCGATCAGTTCAGGCACCCGGTTGTTGGCCAGGTGGTTGAGCAGCTCGTTGTCGTGCTGGAAGACCTTGTTGCGTGCCGAGGCGGCGGGCTCTTCTTCGCCGGCGAGCGGGGTCTGGTCCCCGAAGGCCGGGCCCACGTGTGAGAGGTCCGCGCTGCTGACAAGCAGCGTCCGCCCGGGCAGTTCGCGCACAACGCCCTTGAGGGCATCGACAAACGGCTGCAACGCGACGCCCTTGCCGTCGTAACTCTCCCCGTTGTTGACGGCCGGGTCATGGACAAGGATGCCCAGGACCCTCGGGTAGTCCCCGCTCGCGTCGGTGCCAAAGACGTGCTGAATCCAGGGGATTTGCAGCTCGATGGAGTGCTCGCGTTCGTGGTCAAAGCGGTGCTCGAAGAGTTTGTCGCCGTGCTCGGCGCCGAGTTTGGAGCGCAGGGCGGCGATGGCCTGCGTGTCCACGTTGCACGTTCCGAGCGAACTGGTATACCCCTTATCGCAGGCGCAGACGCCCGTGGCACGCCCGAAGTGGTTGGTGCCCAGGATGATCACGCGGTCGGGGCGATCGGCAACGCGCAGTCGGCCGTAAACGCTGGCGTAGTTGATCCACCCGCGCCCGTAGTCCAGGTGTGGCACAACGATCGCCTTGGGCAGGGCGGTGTAACTCGGGTCTTTGGCTTCCTTGAGCGCCTCGGCGATGAACTGGTCAAAGACCTCGCGCATGCGCTTGGCGCCGAAGGCCTCACGCTCAGCCTCGGGTGCCTCGGCAGTGATCTTGCCGGCCTGGACACCCTCTTGCACAAGCGCATCAACAAACGCGGCAGTGCTGGCCGGGGGGAGCGTCTCGCTGGCGTCAAACTGCGTGCGCATCGTGGCGAACATCGCCTCGAAGGTCGGGCCTTCGAGCAGGCCGGCGTCGTCGAGCTGGGCGATGATCTGCTCCATGATCGTGCGGTTGAGGCCCTTGCCGACCTGCGTGATGATCTGGTCGATGTCGCGGGTGCCGTCCATGAGGGGCAGCACCAGTTGCACGGCCGGGGCCATGAGGCAGACCTTGTCAGAGATTTGCGTCGCGTCGGCCAGCCCTAGCATCTGCACCTGCTCGCCCCTTTCGTTCTGGGCGTTTGCAGGGAAGCCCCGAACAGGGCGCAAACGCGGCCGATTCTGGTGCTCGGCCTTGGGGTCAAATGGGGGGAAGGGTTGGGGCTGCTGTGCCATGGGAGGGGAGCATAGCAAAGGTGTATGGTGGCAGCAGGCGTGGGGAGTGAGCCGCATGACTGGGCGAGGTGGCGCGCCTACCATCGAGGCCGTGCCCGGCTGGATTGGGCATGGTTCTTTGGTATCGGAGCGACCCATGATCGAATCACTTAAGCCTGGGCAGAACATCAAGTGCACCGTTTCGTCGCTGCCGCGCAAGCGCGACAGCATCGACACCATCGAGCGGCTGATGCGTCGCAACCCGGTGGTAGCGCGTGGGCTCAAGAAAGCACACAACCAACGTCAGCAGACGCTGAATGTCTACATCCGTGGCAACCGCGACTGGACCAGCCGGGTCAAGTGTGGCAAGATCGCCCGGGTGGTGGCCGGGGCTTCGTGGGTGATGCCGTTTGACCTTTCGATCAGCAAGGACCTGGCGTCGGTGGCGGCGAATCTGAAGATCGAGAACGCCTGAGGGTGTGGTCGAGTCGTTAGCAGATAACCTTCACCCGGCCCGCGTGTTTCGCGGGCTGGTTTGTTTTTGGGGTGGGTGGCAAGAGAAGAGGTTCGCGGTGGGGGCCAGGGGTGGCGCAGGGACGGGGGGTGGGGGCAGGAGAGAAGACGAGTGTTTTATGGGTTGCGGTTGTAGGGGTCGCGTGGGGGTTTGGGTTGGGATATGCAGTCGTCTTTGCGGTCTACGCCGTATTGGCGGCGCCACCAGATGAAGACCGCCGCGCCCCCGAGGACGACAACGGCACCGAAGATGATGGGGAAGAGGTCCATGCGTTGAGTTTAGCTCGCGGGCACTACGCTTGCGTACATGGCGACCGGACGCACCAAGCCAAAGATTGCGATTTCTGTCGGCGACCCGGGCGGGATCGGGCCGGAGATCACGCGGGCGGCACTCGCGCAAGCGTCGGTCAAGCCCTTGGGGGAGTTTGTGGTCTTTGGTGAAACTTGCAAGGCGTTCCCGGCCTCGCCGACGGCCGAGGGTGGCCGGCAATCGTTCGACGCGGTCAGGGGCGCGATCGACGCGGTCAAAGCCGGCCTTGCCGATGCGATTGTTACTGGGCCGATTTCCAAAGAAGCCTGGCACGCAGCAGGGATCACGCGTTGGCCTGGGCACACGGAGTTGTTGGCCGAGGCGTTTGCGTCGCCGGCGAGCGGGATGCTCTTTGTCGGCCCGAGGTTGCGTGTGATGCTGGCGACGGTACACATGCCGCTGCGCGAGGTGCCCGGGGCAATCACGCCTGGGGGGGTGTATGAGAAGATCCTGCTCGGGCAGCACGCGTGCGTGGACCTGGGGATTGCAAGGCCGAGGATCGCGGTGGCGGGGATCAACCCGCACGCCGGGGAGGGTGGATTGTTCGGGGACGAAGATGCCCGGCTGATCGCCCCGGCAGTGGCGCGGGCTCGGGCGGAGGGGGTGGATGTCCACGGGCCGCTGCCGGGGGATGCCGTGTTTAACGCGGCGGCGGGGGGGGCGTATGACCTGGTGGTGGCGATGTACCACGACCAGGGCTTGATCCCCGTCAAACTCCTCGACGGCCGAAGTGCCGTGAATATGACCGTTGGCCTGCGCTGGGGTGGGCGGACGGTGGTGCGGACCAGCCCGGCGCACGGCACGGCCTTTGATATCGCCGGCACGGGGAGGGCCGATGCGACGAGCATGGTCTGCGCGATCCGTCTAGCGGTGGAGATGGTGCTGGGCGCCAGGGGGTGGTGAGTGGATCAGCGGGCCGATCGTCTGTAGGCTTGCGGCTATGGCAAGGATCATTCTCTGCCCCGGACAAGGGGCGCAGGTCGTGGGTATGGGCAAGGCGTGGTTTGATGCATCGCCCGAGGCGCGGGCGGTCTTTGCTGAGGCCGACGGGGTGCTTGCGGGAAGGCTGCCGGGGGGGCAGAAGTTGTCGGAGTTGTGCTTTGGCGGCCCGGCGGAGGTGCTCAACCGGACGGATGTATCGCAGCCAGCGATCTATACGACAACCATCGCGTGCTGGCGCGGTTTGCTGGCGCGGTGGGGGTGTGCCTCGGCGGTGGATGCGGGTGTGGTGGCCACGGCGGGGTTGTCGCTGGGTGAATACTCCGCGCTCCAGATCGCGGGTGTGTTTTCCTTCCAGGAGGGGTTGAACCTCGTCGCCCTGCGTGGCCGGGCGATGCAGGAGGCCGCCGAGGGGACGCCGTCGGGAATGATCGCCCTGATCGGGGCCGATGAGTCGCAGGCCGAGAGCGTGTGTGCGCAGACGCTGGCGGCACACCCCGGCGAGGTGCTGGTGCCGGCGAACTTTAATGCGCCGGGGCAGATCGTGCTGTCGGGGAGCAAGGTGGCGGTGGGTGCGGCCGAGGGTGTGGCGGTGGGTATGGGGCTGCGGGGTACGGTGCTGCAGGTGGCCGGGGCGTTTCATTCGCCGATCATGCGTCCTGCGGCGGATCGGCTGGCGCGGGCCCTGGCGCAGACGCCTATGCAGGCGCCGGCCTGCCCGGTGATGAGCAATGTGACGGCCCAGCCGCACGGTGGGCAGGGTGGTGGGGGGGGTGGGGCGCTGGAGGAGAGCATCCGGGGGCGATTGGTGGAGCAGTTGATGGCCCCGGTGCGTTGGTCGGGATGTTGTGAGTGGTTGGTGGGGGCGTTTGGGGGTGCGGAGGTGGTGGAGTTGGCCCCCGGGCGAACTTTGGCGGGTCTCATGCGTCGAATCAACAAGGGGGTGAAGGTGCAGGGGTTTGATGAGCCGGGGGCGTAGGCAGGCGTGGTGGTTGGGCGGATAGAGTATGGTGCAGGTGGTTTGGCCTCGGGCGAGTGAGAATCGAGGGGCCGTTGCGACAGGGATGAACGTTTATGATGAGAACGCGCGAGATGTTGCTGGTGGGTGCTGCCGGGGTGGTGGCACTGGGAGTGAGCCTAAGCGGTGGGTGCAAGAAGCCACCGCCGCCGCCGCCGCCACCACCACCGCCGCCGCCGCCGGTTGTGATCCTTGATGACGTGGCCAAGGAGATGCCGAACCTTGACCCGCGTGTGAGTTGGAAGTCTGATATTCAGGTTACCGACCGGGCGTTCATCGTCTCGGCGTTGACGCTTGCGGACGCCTTTGCGCGTGGGGATGCGGCCAAGGCCAAGTCGTTGATGGACGCTCAAGCGCAGGGGGTTGTTGATGAGCTGGTCAACAGCGCGCAGTGGGATGACGCGAGCAAGACGGTCGAGGCCGTGCGCATTGTGTTCGCGGCACCGCCGGGTGAGATGAGCGACCTGGAGCGTGATCGTGCGATAGAGGCGCTGACGGCCCAGGTCGAGAAGGACGTGGCCCGCATCTTTGAGATCGCCCTTCAGGGCGGGCAGACCTTCGAGAGTGCTCAGCGTCTAGCCGATGCGGCCAAGGCTCGCCTGCAGTCGCAGTTGGCGGATATCAAGTCGGGCCAGCAGCGCGGGCTGGGGATCGACAACCCGCTGGACACGATCTTCTTCACCAACCAGATCGAGGCCGAGGGTCCGAAGGATCGGCTGGAGGACATCAAGGGGATCGGCGAGAAGCCGGCCTTCGTGATGCTCATGGCCGTGCAGACGCCGACGGGAGCGGATTTGCTGGGGTGGACGGTCAAGAGGGCCGGGGACGGCTTTGTCTACCGTGCGGCGTCGACGCTCCCGTTCTCCTATTCGCGGGCGTCAGACTGGGACAGCACGGGGATGTTCGGCTTCTCGCTGAACCTTGGGAAGGTGCTCCCGCCCGAGCAGGGGCCCGAGCAGGTGGCGCCTGATGCGCCGGCCCCGTCTGCGCCCGACGCCCCTTCTGGTGCCCCGCCGAGCATGCCCCCTTCGCCGGGTGGGCCGCGCGGGCCGCGTGCGCCTGGGGGTTGAGGTCCCCGGAGTCAAGTGCGCTGGAGCAGCGACTTGATCGTCTCGGCGGCTTCGTGCGTGCTGGCGGCGATCGTGAGCCGGCTGCGTTTGAGGGCCTGGTGCATCCCGGCGATGCCGCCGAGGGTGGACAAGGGGAGGTACCAGTACCAGGTGGTCTTCCAGAGCCAGGTCCAGTTCGGGAGCATGGCGGCCAGGAGGCTTTCGGTGAGCAGGACGCCGGGCCAGACGCTCAGCAGGAGCACGAGGGCGAAGGTCCAAGGCCAGAGGGGTTTGAGCCTGCGGGAGTAGGTAAGTGTCGTGCTTGGACCGCCGCCTGGGGTGGTGGGGGTGAGGGTGGCGTGGGCGAGGAGCCAACCTTCAAAGGGTGTGCCGAAGGCCTCGGCACGGAAGATGTAGCCCGTGCCGGGCGCGCCCGGCTCGAACCCGGCGAGTTTGCCCCGGCGTGCGGCGGCGTCGAGGGTGCTGACGATCTCGGCGGTGGCGTAGGGAACGGTCAGGGGGTCGGGGATCGCAAGGAGTTGGGACATGGCCTGCGCTTGAGTCAAGGTTACTGCCGCTGACACGTCGGCGCGTGCGAGTTGTGGGGGGGGATCGCCCATCGTGCGGAGGTTATCGGCTGGTGGGGGGCGGTTCTGAGTGAGATCGGTATTTTTCGACCTTTCTACCCCCCAGGCGACGTAAAAAAGACCTGTGATTTGTGGTGGGTTTCTTGTCGGCTGCGTGCTTGGCACGCGGTTCGCCTACACACTCTTATACCTGCATGAAACGCCCCGGCACCCCCAGCACGTTGCATCTCGTCGGCGACCGTGTTGCAACGGGGCCACGCGCGCTGCCTGGTGCAGACACAGGCCCTCGGCTGCGGATGGCGCGCGGGCCGAGGTCGGTCTCAGCGAAACTCGTCCAGGAGGTCTATGACCAGACCGTCCCGCCGAGGGTTGATGGGGGCGCGGCTGGGTCGTCTGCTGGTGTGCCGACGCCGGCTGCTGGGCAGGGGCCCTCGGCATTTGACCCGCGCTGGGTGCTGGCGGTGCGCGTGAACTATGCCCTCGACGGCGGGCGTGCGGCGATCCTGGACCCACAGAGCAGGGCCATGCTCATCGACCTGGCCAAACTGCTCGGCCTGCGGCCGTTTGACGCCAATCTCATCATTGCGATCGTTCAAGACTCCAAACGCCAGACCGGCGACGGCCTGACACCCGACACTCGCGCACGCCTGGGCCTGCTGCCCGACCCGGCACGCGCGGCGGCGCGGGGGAACATCATCGGGTACACCATCGGCGTGCTGTTGACGGCCTCCATCGTGGCTTGGGTTGCCTCGCGGTGGTTTGTGGGGGGGTGAGCAAATAGACAAATGACCCATGGTCAAATGGTCAAATGCGGTGCGAGCCGTTGCACGAGGTCATTTGGCAATCTGGCCATTTGAGCATTTGGATCTTTGCTTGACCCCTCCTCCGCCTTCGGCTTGAACGCCGACATGATGCTCTGCTGCACCGTCGACGGCGTGGGCTCATAGTGGGCGAACGCCATCTCGTAACTGCCCGCGCTGGCCGTGAGGCTTTTGAGTTTGCTGGCGAAGGTGGTTCGTTCGCTCAGGGGTGCGACGGCGGTTACGAGGCACTGGTCGCCGTCGAGGTCGGTCTCTTCGATGCGGCCGCGCTTGCCGGAGACCTCAGCCGTGATGTCGCCCATGCGTGCGGCGGGGCCGTACCTTGGCGATGGTCTTGGTGTGGGCGAGGATGCGTTCGATGAGCCTGGTCTTGCCGATGGCCTGCGGCCCGCAGAGCAACACGTTATGGATATCGGCGGTTTGTACAAGGCCCATGGGGACTCCCTGTGTGCAAGGGAACGGGCGGCGGGAGACGACCAGGCGCGACCATGTGGCAGGAGGCAACGCCCGCTGGATGGGTATACGAAAATCCGGGCGATGCCAAGGCGAAATGCAGGTGGTGGTGCGGGGGATCGGGCAAAGGGGAACAATCGGGTCGGCACGCGGGTGGCTATACTGCTCTCCCCCCCCCGGCAGCGGTGCCGGGTCTGTCGGTTTTTCGGGTTTGGAATGCCCGGGGTGTAGCGCAGCTTGGTAGCGCGTTTGACTGGGGGTCAAAAGGTCGTGGGTTCAAATCCCGCCACCCCGATTGCACAACAACCCGCCCTCGCGGCGGGTTGTTGTGCAACTGGATTAGAGGTTATCCGTAAACCGCGCAACCGATGAAGTGCAGGGCGCAAATAGCCTTGCATGGCGATGCGATTGAACGAACAGCAGTTGGAGTGGTTGGCCGAACGTGTGCCTGATGCGCCGGTGTCGTCGCGGGGTGGACGGCCTGCGTTGGACAAGCGCCGGGCGCAGCGCGGCATCTTCTGGGTCCTCGACAACGGGGCCAAGTGGAAGGACCTGGCGCGCCAGTTCGGGGCCAAGAGCTCCGTGCACAAGTACTTTACGATGTGCGTGCGCGACGGCGTCTTCGAGAACATCATGCGCGACGCGGGCGAGCTCGTCGAGGAGCGCGGCGGCTTCCGCCTCAATGAGAGCTTTATCGACGCGACGTTCAGCAAAGCGCGGGGCGGCGGCGACGGCGTGGGCGTCACCAAGGCCCGTAAAGGCGTGAAAATCATGGGGCTCGTCGATGCCCGCGGCCTGCCGGTGGCGGTCACGACTGGCAGCGCCAGCCCGCACGATAGCAAGCTCGTGCAAGGTCTGTTCGACTTCATGCTCACGCTCGATGCGCCCGATCGGATCATCGGCGACAAGGCGTACGACAGCGACATGCTCGACGATGACCTGGCCCAGGAGGGCATCGAGATGATCGCGCCGCACCGCAAGAACCGCAAACCGGAGAACGCCACGCAGGACGGCCGCCCGCTGCGCCGGTACAAGCGCCGCTGGACCGTCGAACACACAACCGCGTGGTTCCAGAACTTCCAACGCCTGTGCATCCGCTACGAGAAGTCCGCCACGCTCTTGTAAGGCTTCTTGCACCTCGGGTGCTCCATCATCCTGCTCAAACAGGTTTCCGGATAGGCTCTAGCAATCGGTGGTCTACTCAGGCGTCTTCGGCGCGGTACTGGCGTCCATCCCGGCCATCCGCTCGCACGTTGTTACGTTCGACACAACCGTCGTGGACCTCACCGAGAAGATGAGCGATCTGGTCGGCGTTCTGATCGGCGTGCAGCTCGGCGGTGGCACCGACATCAACCGCGCGCTCGCCTATTGCCCGGGACTGATCACACGCCCGCGCGACACAACCGACGCGACCGGTCGTCGAGGTGCTGAGCTCTCGACACACAGACCCAGGCTCAACGGATGAGCCAGCGGGAGGGACTGGTCAGTGGACTTCGGGGACGACTCTTCAACGCCTAGCTACCGGGCCTTCGCTCCGACATCACACGGCATGCCCCGCAGGGGCCAACCCATTCGATTTCAAATTGCATTCCTTTCATTCTCTTGTCAAGGTTGAATATGGTGTCAAGGTTGAATCTGGGCAAGTGTCGGCATTCGCACCAACTTTGTAAGACCACCGCTCCACGCGCCCGGTTTGCAGATGGCTCTACCAGCGGCTACGCTGGCCAATGAATGTCCTAACAACACGTCAACCCTCGGCATCACGCACCCGTTGCGGCAGCGCCCAATCGCAACACGCCAGGACGAATAACCTTCGGACCTCGCCACCAACCCGTGGCGGAGCATCCCAGGCCTAAACCCAAAGGACAGCACCGTGCCCAACCGCTCCCCCAACGGCCCCACCCCTGCACACCAAACCAAACGCAAGGTATCACCGGCCCACCTCAGCGACCGGGCCGGCTTGGCCATCGGCATCGCCGCCCTCGCTGGCGTCATCACTGTCTCCGGCTGCAAGGTCGGGCCAGACTATCAGCGCCCCGAATCCGCCCTCAACGAGGCCTGGCTCCCCAAGAGCACCTCTGACCCCGCCGTCGCCGAGAACGTCCGCTGGTGGGAGAGTTTCGACGACCCGACCCTCACCGCCCTGGTGCAGAGCGCTTGGGCAGAGAACCTCACGCTCAAGCAGGCGGGCCTGCGCGTGCTTGAATCCCGCGCCGCCCGCGGCATCTCCGTCGGCAACTTCTTCCCGCAGTCGCAGAACATCACCGCCGGCATCCAGAACAGCCGCGTCAGCGGCAACGGCCCCCGCGCTGCCGGCGACCGTTCCTATGCCGACAACGCCCTGGGGCTGGAGGTCGCCTGGGAGCTGGACTTCTGGGGCAAGTTCCGCCGGGGTATCGAAGCCGCCGACGCCGAGGTCCTCTTGGCCGTCGCCGACTACGACGCCGTTCTTGTCAGCCTCACCGCCGGGGTGGCCAGCAACTACATCCTCATCCGCGCCTTCGAAGAGCGTCTGATGTTCGCACGCGCCAACGTTCAACTCCAGACTGAGACGCTCAAACTCACCCAAGCACGCTTCGACGCCGGGGCCGTCTCGGAACTCGACGTCGCCACCGCCCGCGCGACCCTGGCCAACACGCAGGCGCTGATCCCGGAGTTTGAGAACGCGTTGCAGCAGTCCAAGTTCGCCCTCTGCGTGCTGCTCGGGCGCACGCCCTCAGACCTGCAGGCCCAACTCGCCACACAGGCCGGCGCGATCCCAAAGGTCCCCGATGCCCCACAGCAGATCGCCGCCGGCGTCCCGGCTGACCTACTCCGCCGCCGGCCCGACGTCCGCGCCGCCGAGCGCGTTGCCGCCGCCCAGAGCGCACGCATCGGCCAGGCCAAGGCCGACCTCTACCCGAGCATCTCGATCCAAGGCTCCACCGGGTTTGTCAGCAGCAACTTTGAGAGCGTCAACAAGCCAGGCCTGGGCAACATCTTCGACGCCAACTCCTTCGCGGGCTTCATCGGGCTGGGCCTCAACCTCCCCATCCTTAACTACGGGCGCATCGAGAACAGCGTCCGCGTCCAAGACGCTCGCTACGAGCAGGCAGTCGCCGCCTATCAAGAATCCGTCCTCCGCGCCGCCGGGGAGGTCGAGGCCGGCCTCAGCGAGTTCCTCTACGCCAAGGAACGCACGGCCTATCTCACCGACGCCGTCCGGGCCTCCAACCGCAGCGCAGACCTCTCACTGCTGCAGTACCGCGCCGGTGCCGTTGACTTTATCCGCGTCAACAACGCACAATCCGACCTCGTACGCCAACAGGACAGCCTCGTCGCCGCCCGCGCCGCCATCGCACTGGGAGCAGTGCAAACCTACCGCGCCCTCGGCGGCGGATGGGAAATCCGACAAGGCCAAGAGTTTGTCAGCCAAGAAACCGTCGAACGCCTCCGCGCCAGGACCGACTGGGGCAACATCGTTGCACCTGCATGGCAAGAGGGCAAAGACCTTGGCTTCCCACGCCCCACCACCGCGACAGATTCCGATACCCCCACTACCCCCGGAGCCGGCAAATGAGAACCCATCGGCGGACTGCCATCGCCGCCGCGGCGGCCCTGCTGATCGCGGCCCTCTTCGCCGCCGGCGGTTGCAAGCGCGACCTCAGCAAGAACGCCTATGTCGCGCCCCCGCCTGCCGAGGTCATCGTCGCCCACCCCGTCCAACGCGACGTCGTCAGCTACCTGACCTACACCGGCAACATCGAGGCATCCGAGACCGTCGAGCTTCGCGCCCGCGTGCAGGGTTTCCTCGATAACGTAAACTTCCGCCCAGGCCAGCGCGTCAAGAAGGGCGATGTCCTCTTCGAGATCGACAAACGCCAGTACGAGGCCGCCGTGCAACGCGCCGAGGCCGTCCTGCGGGCACAGCAGGCCACGCTCGCCGGCGCCGAGAACGACGCACGCCTGGCCCGCGAACTGGCCGACCAGCGTGCCGGCCCGGAGATTGACGCAGTCATCAAGGGCGCACGCCGCGACGCCGCCAAGGCAGACGTCGCCCGCGCTCAGGCCGACCTGACTGACGCCAAACTCAACCTCGAATACTCCACCATCACCGCCCCGATCGATGGACGGATCACCAAAAACTACGTTGATATCGGCAACCTCGTCGGCCGCGGCGAGCCGACACTCTTGGCCACCATCGTCCAGGCTAGCCCGGCCTTCGTCTCCATCGACGCCAGCGAGAGCGACGTCCTCGCCGTCCGCAGAGCCCGCGAGAAATCCGCCGACTCCAAAACCAACGAGCCCGGCCAGGTCGGCCCCAACACCTGGCGCCCCGTCGAACTCGCACTCGCCGACGAGCCTGAGTTCAACTACAACGGTCGCGTCGATTACGTTGAACCACAGATGAACCCCCTCACCGGCACCCTCCGCGTCCGCACACGATTCGAGAACCCCGACGAGACCCTCCTGCCAGGCCTCTTCGCCCGCGTCCGCTTCCCCATGTCCTCGGCCAAGGCCGTTCTCGTCCCAGATTCCGCTCTCCTTAGCGATCAGCAGGGCCGCTACGCCCTCGTCGTCAACGACAACGACGAGGTCGAAGTACGCCGCGTCCGCATTGGCACCCTCGATGGCAACATGCGTGTAGTCGAAGAGGGCCTCACCCCCCAAGACCGCGTCGTCGTTCTCGGCGTCCTCAAGGCCCGCCCCGGTGCAAAGGTCGCCCCCAAACTGCAAGAGCCACCGGCCCCCGGCAAGTAAAGGACATTCATGCTCGCCGAATTTCCCGTTCGACGCCCCATCGTCTCGGTCGTCATCTCCATACTCATCGTCATCATGGGGCTAGTCGCCTACCCCACCCTACCCGTCGCGCAGTACCCCGATATCACACCGCCGGTCATCCAGGTTACCGCCAACTACCCCGGCGCCAGCGCCCAGGTCGTCGCCGACACCGTCGCCTCACCCATCGAGCAGGCCGTCAATGGCGTCCCCGGCATGCTCTACATGGAGAGCACCTCCACAAGCAACGGCCAGTACACCCTCAAAGTAACCTTCGAGCTCGGCACCAATATCGACATCGCCTCGGTCCTGGTCCAGAACCGCGTCAGCACCGCACAGCCCAAACTCCCCGAGGACGTCCGCCGCAACGGCATCAACACCGACAAGGTCTCCTCCAGCTTCGTAACCATCTTCGCCCTCGCACCCAAGGACGCTCAGGCCGCCAAGAAGTACGACGACCTGTTCATCTCCAACTACCTCACCATTAACATCAGCGACGAGGTCAAACGCATCAAGGGGGTCGGCGCAACCTCCATGTTCCCAGGCAAGGACTATGGCATCCGCGTCTGGCTCGACCCCGAACGACTCAAAGCACGCAGCCTCACCACCATGGACGTTATCGCCGCACTCCGCGAACAGAACGTCCAGGTCGCCGCTGGTGCCATCGGCCAGCCGCCCGTCCCCACAGGCCAGGCCTACCAATACAACGTCTCTACCCTTGGCCGACTCTCGAGCGTCGATGAGTTCGAGAACGTCATCGTCCGCGCCGACGGCAACCGCATCATCCGCGTCAAGGACGTCGCACGCGTCGAACTCGGCGGCAAGTCCTATGATCTAATGGCCGCCTACAACGGCACACCCGCGGCCATCATGATCGTCTACCAGGCACCGGGTGGCAACGCCGTACAGATCGCCAAGGACGTCGAGAAACTCCTCCAAGCCAAGTCCCCCTCCCTCCCCGACGGCCTGAAGTTCGAGGTCATCTACGACAGTTCCAAGTTCGTACTCGCTGCCGTCGAGTCCGTTTACCACACCTTCTTCGAGGCCCTCTTACTGGTCCTGGCCGTCGTCATCCTCTTCCTCGGCAGCCTCCGACTCTCGCTTATCCCGATGCTCGCCATCCCCGTCTCGATCATCGGCACCTTCTTCTTCGCCAAACTCCTGGGCTTCTCCGTCAACATGCCCGTCCTCTTCGGCCTCGTCGTCGCTATCGGCATCGTCGTCGATGATGCCATCGTCGTCGTCGAAAACGTCGAACGCGTAATGAATGAATCACACCTCCCACCCAAGCAGGCCACCATCCAGGCCATGAAAGAAGTCCTCGCACCCGTCATCAGCATCACCGTCGTCCTCATGGCCGTCTTCATCCCCACCGCCTTCCTCCCCGGCATCAGCGGCCAGCTCTTCAAGCAGTTCGCACTCACCATCGCCGTCAGCACCTTCCTCAGCGGCCTCTGCGCCATCACGCTCACCCCCGCCCTCTGCGGCGTCATCCTCAAACCCCACAAAGAGGGCCACAAACCCTTCATCCTCTTCCGCGCTTTCAACAAAGCTTTCGACGCTCTCGCCAACGCATACGCACGCCTCATCAAGTTCCTCGTACACCCCGCCGTCATCACCTTCACACTCGCCGCCTTCGCCGCCTGCATCGTCGCCATCGGCTGGACCTTCACCAGGGTCCCCACCGGCTTCGTACCCCTCGAAGATCGCGGCCTCATCATGGTCGATATCTGGATGCCCGACGCATCCTCCCAAGAACGCACCCTCGCCGCAGCCCAAAAAGTCGAAGACATCCTCCTCCATACCGACGGCATCAAAAACTTCAGCCGCCTCGGCGGCTACTCCATCATCAACAGCAACGGCTCCAACTACGCCGCACTCTTCATCGGCCTTGATGATTGGTCCGTACGCCTGCCCAAGGGGCGCGACACAGACACCATCATACAGGAAATCCGCCAAAAAACCGCCGCGATCCCCGACGCCATCTGCATCGTCTTCTCCCTCCCCGCCATCGACGGCCTCGGCAGCGCGTCCGGCTTTGACCTCCGCGTCCAAGACACCGCCGGCGTCGGACGCGACGCCATGGGCGCCGTTGTCCGCTCCCTCGTTGTTGAGGGCAACGCCCAGTCCAAACTCGTCGGCGTCAACAGCGGCTTCCGCCCCTCGGTCCCCCAAATCTACGCCGATATCGACCGCGAAAAAGTCAAAAAACTCGGCATCCCACTCCAAGACGTCTTCTCCACCATGTCCGGCTACATGGCCTCCGCCTACGTCAACGACTTCAACCTCTTCGGCCGCACCTGGCAGGTCAACGTCTCGGCCGACAGTCGATTCCGCACCGTACCCGAAGACATCCTCCGCCTGGACCTCCGCAAGCCCGACGGCAGCATGGTCCCACTCGGCTCCCTCATGACGGTCAAAGAAACCATGGGACCCGACCGCGTCGTCCGCTACAACATCTACCCCGCCGCCGTCGTCCAAGGACAGCCCGCTCCAGGCGTCTCCTCAGGCGAGAGCCTCGACGTCGTAGAGAGCATGGCCAAGGCCACACTCCCACCCGGCATGAGCTTCGAGTGGACCGCCATGTCCTATCAAGAACGACTCATCGGCAACCAGGCCATCATCGTCTTCTCACTCGCGCTCCTCGTCGTCTACCTCATCCTTGCCGCGCTCTACGAAAGCTGGTTCATACCGCTCTCCGTCGTCCTCTCGATCCCGCTCGCCGTCCTCGGCGCCATGGCCGGCCTCATGTACCGCGGCATGGACAACAACATCTACACCCAGGTCGGCCTCGTCCTCCTCGTCGGCCTGGGCGCCAAAAACGCCATCCTCATCGTCGAGTTCGCAAAGGCCTACCGCGAACAAGGCAAGCCCATCGTACAGTGTGCCGTCGAGGCTTCACGCCAACGCCTACGACCCATCCTCATGACCGCACTCGCCTTCATCCTCGGCGTCCTCCCCCTCATGATCGCCACCGGCGCAGGCGCTGCCAGCCGCCAAGCCATCGGCACCGCCGTCTTCTTCGGCATGATCGGCAACACCCTCCTGGGCCTCATCTTCACACCCGTTCTCTACGTCGTTATCCAGGCCATCACCGAAAAATTCCTCGGCCAACGCCCCCTCACCAGCGCCGACAAAACCCCCACCCCCACCCCCACCCCCACGCCCCACCCCTAGCCGCAACGCACCCGCCGCACGCACCTAGAAGCACCCATGCCGTCGGCACTGCCCATCCTGCTTACCACACTCCTGCTGACCAACGCACAGTCCGCTAGCGTGCAACCCGAACCATCACCCCCCGCGCCCACCATCCACGCAGTCCAGTTTTCCCCACGCGCGGGCACCACCTCCATCCTGCTCAACTCGGGCATTCAGGTGCACATCAAGTCCTTCCCGACCCCAGGCACGCACATCGCCGCGCTCGTCATCGGGCCAGAGTTGCTCGAATCCCCCGACCAACTCGGCTTAACGCGCCTCGTCGCCTCCTCCCTCGACCTCTCCACCGCCCCCGGCTGGTCATCCAAACTCTGGCCCGAGGGGATCGCACTCCAGCACTCCAGTTCCACCCCCGCCACGCTCGCCCCAACCCTCGCCACCCTTGCCTCGATCCTCAAGTCCCCACGCCTGGACCCCGCGCGCTTCGCCCAGGCCAAGTCCGACCTGCTCACAGCCGCCCACGCCACAGCCGACGGCAAGGCAAGCCCCTCCATCCAAGCCATCGGCGCGATGGTTGACCCCTTCAACCAAGCCCACGCCAAGCGACTGACCCCCGAGCTTGTGCAGGCCATCACCATCGAGGCCGCGCAGGCCTTTGCCGACATTCGCTTCGCTCAGCGCGCCATCGACATAGCCCTCATTACGCCAGCGAACACCGCCGAAGTCATCACCATCGTCCAATCCAACGTTGTTAACCTCCCCATCCGCACGCGCGACCGCCTCGACGCCGCACGCGACCTTCCACGCCCACCACCCACCACGCAGCAGACCATCAGCTCAATCCCCAACGACCTGTCCAACATCGTCCTCGCCTTCCCTGCCCCGCCGCTGAACGACCTCAAGCAGGCCAGGCTCTCCTTCCTGGCCAACAAACTCATGCAGGCCGAGCTCGCCGCTACCATCAAAGAGCAGGGCCTCAAGCCCCGGCTGCTCACCGGCAACGCCATCCCCGGCCGCGTGCTGCCCAACACCGGCCTGTGCGTCGCCACGGCCGTCGTGAACGCCGACGCCGCGCAGGCCGAGAAACTCATCGCCGCCACACGCGAACGCCTCACCCGCTTGGCCGCCCAAGGCCCAACCCAGGCCTCCTTCGACCGCGCCCGACAAGACCTCCTCGACGACATCATCCTCCGCCTGGAATCGGTAGACTACTGGTTCACCTCCCTCCCGGTCGCCTGGTTCATTAACGTCCCCATCGACGAACTCGCCACCGCCCCCGAAACCCTCGCCAACCTCAAACCCGACGACCTCCGCGACCACCTCCGCACCTGGTGGCAACCCGATCACCTCTCCACACTCACCGCAACCCCCCAGCAAAGAGCACCAAACTGACACCCAAAACCCCACCCACAAACCAAAACAAATCAACCCAACCACCCCTCTTCCATTTACTCCCGCCCTCCATCCGCTGAGTGATTCCCCCCTTCCCCCCCTGAGCTCTCTGGGCCACGAACGTAAAAACTCTCCTCAACTAGAACAACAACCGCAACCCCACACCCACGCTCCAATCAAGCTCCGCCCGCTCACCCAACTCGTGCCACACCGGCAGCTGCATCATCACCTCGAAACTCACCTCGCGCCCCTCGTACATCAACCCCGGCGCCCACCGCACCTCCCTGTCCCCGTTGGTCTCCCACATCCCGTTGAGCTCCGCCGTGGCGTACCAACCCCCCGTGCTGGCGCTTGTGAACTCCGCAGGCCAGAGTCGAAACACATAACTGACGTTGGTCCGCAGCAAGTCCGCCGTGCCGTCGCCCTCTCGGATCGTCTCTTCCCTCCCGCTGGTAGTCAGCAGGTATGAGGCCTCCGCGTTGATCCCATTTCGCCCCTGCACCTTCGTCAGCACCACACCAACGTGCGGGTCCACGTTGAAGCCATCGATCCTCTCCAGGAGCGTCCCGAATGTAACCGCTGCGCGCGTCGTGTCGATCCCGCCGCTGTTCTCCATATAGAACCGGTACTTGAGCATCAAGTCCACATCCTCGACCTCCACCCGGTTGGTGTCCCCGCTGGGCCGCTGGCTCTGCTGATACTCCACCGGCGCGTTGATAGACAGCGACCACGCCCGCGCAAGGCCGATCTGCACCCCAAGGTCCAAGGCCGTGTAATCCGTCCGCGTGCTCGGCCCGTCCGGGTCCGCACCATACCGGCTGAACATCAACTGCGGCCGAAACACCACCGACCCCGGCTGCGGCATCGTCGCGGCAGCGGTGTACATCGCCTCCTGCCCAACCGCCCTCCCGACACACAACACCACCACACACCCGGCTACGCACAGGCAAAGTAAAGTCTTCATGTTGTTCCCTTTCTTGTTCCTACCGCTCGATCTTCACCAGCGTCAAACCCGCATCCACAACCGCCTCACTCAACTGGTGCGGCGTCGGCTTCCGCTTGGAACCCAGACCCACCGTAACCTTCCCACTCCCAAGGTCCACCTGCACCGACGTAACACCCGGCACCCTCTCCAACGCCCTGTCGATGTTCGTCGCACACTGTGGGCACCCCAGCCCATTGACCAGCAACACCACCTCGTCGCCCGTAACCGGCGTCTGCGAGTGCGTCGCTGCAATGTCCTCCGGGGTAACCTGGTGCACCACACCCTCGGGCACCTTCTCACCCGAGCCCGGCGTGCCACCACCCTGGCACCCCCAAAGCAGCAAGGCCCCTGTCAACGCCAACGCCATCGGTGCAAACTTCATAAAGCGATCCGTATTCTGTGTCATGTTCCTGGTCCTGTCAGGCCGGAAACCCGGCCGGTTGTGTGTAAAAGAAAACAACAAACCCACCAAGTGGTCTGTTCGACAGTAAAAGTCAACGAAGCACGCAAAAAAAAGCGTGCAACGACCCGCACGCGCCCGGCTACAACCGCCAGACGCACACGATCGCAAGCAACTCCCGCCCCGCCGCGCCAGTTACAACCCCCACGCACCCCACCACCGGCACATCCAACCCCGCCAGCGGCCTTGGCAAAGCCAAGCGCCACCGCTCATCCTTGTTCACCCTTGCCCGAGCAGCAAACTGCCCCCCCGCGGGCGTGTTTAACCCCAAAACCAACCCCGCAAACCCACCCCCACGCTGCGGCAGCGACCCGCACGGGCACTCTTGAGGCGGGCAGCTCTTCCTTTCCTCGTCCACGCCCCCGCCGCAGCACGCGCACGACCCCTCATCCCCCGCGCAGGTCATCTGCCCGCGATCGGGGGCCACCCACTGCCACGCCCGCGCAGGCTCAACAAGCAGGCCAGCGACCAGCGCCACGATTAGTAGAATTGATATCCGTGCCGCCGACATCTATCAAAGTCTACGCCACGCCCACCACCCCGGTTCACACTCCCATCAGAACCACTGCATTCGGGCAAAAGTTCCACACGGAACACCATCTCCACAATCTTGCGCACATCCACGCCCATCCATTCCCCGGCCTCTACCCTCACCCAATGTACACCACCGATGAGGACACCCAACCACCCGCCGCAGCGGGCCAGCCCTGGGCCAAGGGCACACGCAGCCCGCAAGAGTCCATCTTCCTTGAAGGCCCACGCTCACGCGGCAGCGAGCTTCTCCGTGGCGTGCGCATTTTCGCAGAGTTCATCTCCGGCTTCCGCCGCATGCACTTCCTTGGCCCCTGCGTTACGGTCTTTGGCTCCGCTCGCTTCGGCGACGGGCACCCCTACTACACACTCGCACGCCAGGTCGGTGCCCGCATCAGTGAGCTTGGCTTTACCGTCCTGACCGGCGGCGGGCCGGGCGTGATGGAGGCGGCCAACCGCGGCGCCAAGGACGCCGGGGGCTTCTCCGTCGGGTGCAACATCGAGCTGCCGCAAGAGCAGCAGCCGAACCCCTACCTCGACCGCTTCATCGAGTTCCGATACTTCTTCATCCGCAAGGTCATGCTCGTCAAGTATTCCTACGGCTTCATCATCATGCCCGGCGGCTTCGGCACTCTCGATGAAATGTTCGAGGCCCTCACACTCATCCAGACCGGCAAAATCAAGGGCTTCCCCGTCATCCTCATGGGCACGGCATACTGGCAGCCCCTCGTGCAGTTCGTCCGCCAAACCATGGTCCAAGCCAAAACCATAAGCCCCGGCGACGCCGACCTGCTCCTGCTCACCGACAGCCCCGATGAAGCGGTGGCCTATCTCCAAGCGCACGCCGTTAACGCTTTCGGACTGCGCCGCCGCCAAGGCCAACGCCCCAGGTGGTGGCTTGGGGAGATCGGTGCCAAGGGAACATACAAGCCGCAGAGGGAAACGAGCACGCACCAATCTGTCGATGCCAAAGCCGGGTGAAGCCACTCACTGCCGGAGTCTGTGCAGCTTTGTTACGAACGCGGGATTCCATCGGCAAAGAAACCCGGTTGAAGATGCGGTCTACCCAGTAACACCCGGCTCCGCCGACGCGTAGACCACAAGCCGGTAGCCCTGCGTGTGCAGGCCACGGGCGGCGGCCAAAGTCCGCACCAGCGCGTCTAGCCCCTGCGCCTGCACCTGCTCGACGGCGTTGGCATCGGTCCGGACCAGGATCGCCGAGGAGGGGTTGCCGAAGGCAAGTTGGTAGTGGCTCTGCGTGCTGGTCAGCAGCAGTTTCTGTACGATCCCGCTGGCTTCTAGGAGTTTGATCGTGCGATAGGTGGTCGCCTTACTCACTCGCGGCAGGCCGCCGTCGAGTTTCGCGAGCAAGTCATCGACCAAAAACGGCCCATGCATGCCAAGGGCCGTGTCGAGCACACGGGCGCGCTCGGGTGTGTACTTGAGCCCCACGGCACGCAGGTGTCGGCGAAAAACTGCGCACATCGGCTCGATGATGGTGATCCCGGTTGCCCGCTGCATCGCATCTACTCTAGAGTCATACCCGAGCCGGCAGTGCCAAGGCCTGCCGGGGAAACTTGACTAGATGCCAGAGGTGTCGATGAACAACGCGTTGCCCCCCAGGTCTGTTCGGCTTGTGCAGCACCGCTGGCTGATCGTGCTCGTGGGTGGGGGCCTGCTGGTGGCGCTCGGCGCCGCGACCATCGGGCTGGACGAGTCTGAAAGGCCCATCTTTGGGGCCGCCGCGTTGCTTGGCGCGATGCTGTCGTCGGGCCTGCTCGCGCTCGCCTGGCTCGCGGCGGGTTTTGGCCTGGGCGGCCCGCTCAGCCGGTGGATGCTTGGCCCACGCGCAAGCGTGCCAGCAAGGTTCTGGGCGCAGTTGGCCCTCGGGCCGGGGGCGCTGCTGTGGATCGACCAGATATTCGGCAGCATCGGTTTGTTTTCTGGCAGCGGTGGACGCATCGCCGCGATCGGCGTGCTGGGGGTGGGCCTGGTGCTGCTTGCTTGGCAGTGTGTGCGGTACTTTCGCACTGCGCCGAGGCTGCCGATGGTGCCGGGCACTGCGCTGCTGGGCGTGATTGGTATCGGCATCTTGCTCGTAGCGTCCGCCAGTCCTCCTGGGTGGCTGTGGCGATCGGAGGCCGGGGGGTTTGATGCGATGGGGTACCACCTGTTGTTGCCCCAAGAGTGGGCGCGCGATGGTGCCCGCCTGGGGCCGGTGGGGCACAATGTCTATTCGTTCTTGCCCAGCTACATCGAGGGTGCCTATTTGCACATCGCGGCTTTGAGCGGCGGGAGCCTGATCAAGGGTGAGGGGATCGGTCTTTTGGCCTGCCAATACCTGCACGCGATGTGGACGCTTCTGGCCGCGCTCCTGGTCGGGCGTGTGGCGTTGCTGGCATCCCGGCGGTTTGTGGCTGATGAGGTGGGGATGCTCGGTGCGGGGCTGGCGTGGGCGTTGGTGTTGGCGACGCCGTGGAGTGTGGTCGTCGGGTCGCTTGCTTACAACGAGATGGGGATGCTGGCGCTGCTGGCCGGCGCGGCGTGCATCGCGCTGGAGGATGCAACGGGCGTGGCGGTAGACGCGAACGCGTCGTCGATCTCGCCGATGCGTCGGGCCTTTGCGTGCGCTCTGCTGCTGGGTGTCGCCTGCGGGTGCAAGCCGACGGCGTTGTTTTTGGGCGGACCGACAATCGGGCTGCTGCTCTTGCTGGCGACGCCCCGGCGTGCGTGGGCGGGGATGCTGGCCGTCGGCTTACTCGGCGGGTTGGTCGCGCTCGCGCCAGCGCTGGTCCGCAACTGGCACGCGGCAGCGAACCCGGTCTTCCCGGCAGGGGTCGGTCTCTTTGGGCACAGGTGGGAGTGGTCGGCTGAGCAGGTGGCGCGGTTTGCCAAGGCGCACGGGCGCGATGGCACGATCGTCGAGCAGATCGCCAGGTTGATTTTGCCCGTGGGGCAGGAGGGGACGGTCGATGCCCAACCGAGAGGGATGCTGCATCAGCAGTGGGGGGTGCTGTTCCCGGCGGGGATCGTCGCGCTGATCGCGCTGGTGTTCAACAGGCGTGCTGGCCCTGTTGCGCTGGCGTTGCTCGGGGGTTTGGTGGCTGGGTGTGTGTTCTGGGTGGTGGGCACGCACGGGCAGAGCCGGTTCTTGCTGCCGATGATGCTGAACCTGGCCGTGGGCGTTGGGATGGTGCTGTCGTGGTGTGTGGCTGTGGTTACTGGTGGGGGCGGGCGGGGCGTGTTTGCCGCACGGGTGGGGGTGTTGGGCGCGTGCATGTTGGCGGTGGTGCAGAGCGCGACGCTGGTGCGCATCTGGCTTACGGAGGGGTATGCGAGGCCGAACGCGTTGCTGGTGGGCGGTGTCGCGGCGCAGACGGGTGAAACACTCCGGCTGCGGCGCTCGACAATGGGGCCTGGCGCGTTCCGCGAACGGCTGGAGGCCGCGCCGCCGGCGGTGTATATCAACCTTCGGCTTGGGGTCGATGATTCGGTGCTGCTGGTGGGCGATGCCACGCCGATCTATTCCACTGCCAGGGTGGTGTACAACACGGTGTGGGACCGCTCGCCGCTGGGGCTGGCGATCGAGGCGGAGCCTCTCACCCCGGCCAGGTGGACGGCGTTGATCCGTGCGCAGGTTGCCAAGCAGAGCACGGAGGCACAGCAGAGGCTGAACTATGTGCTGGTCAACTTCGGTGAGTTACGCCGGTATTGGGGGACGTATGGGTATGACCAGTCGATCACGCCCGATCGTCTGTTGGCGTGGCTTGGGCAGTTGGGGGAACCGGTGCAGGAGTGGATGCCTGAGCAGGACGGGCTGATGGTTAGTTGGCACGATGTTGTGAGCCAACCACCCGAGCGGTGGGTGGGCGTGGGGCTGTGGAACCTCGATGGCGACGCGCCTGCGCCGCCGGTCGGCAGCAAGGAGAGGTAGGGGGCCTGCGGTCTACACAAACAGACACACACGTTGTGCATACAAAAACAGAGCGGCCCCGGGGTTGCCGGGGCCGCGTGGTTGAGTAGATTCAATCGAGTTACTTTGAGCAGGGTTGCTGGTTTGCCAACCCCACCGCTGCCCCTGCCCGAGGGGGAGGGGTGCTGAGCATTAGACGGCGCTCTTGAGGTTCTTCAGGGCGCGGATTTTCAGGACGGTCTTGGCAGGCTTGGCCTTGACTTCCATCATCTCGCCCGGCTTGAAGGGGTTGGGCTTGGTGGTCGCCTTGCTGGCGGGCTTGAAGGTGGCCGTGAGTTTCATCAGGCCCGGCACGACGAACATGCGGGGCTTGTTGGCGGCGGGCTTGGCCAGGTCGACGGTCATGACCTTCTCGAGCGTCTCGAAGACGCCGGCGATCTGCTTGCGGGTCAGCTGGGTGTGCTCGCCGAGCAGGCTGTAGAGCTCGCTTTTCTTGCGCGGCTTGGGCGATGCGCTGAGCTTGGGGGGCTTGGGTGATGCGGGTGTCTTTACGGCCATTGTCAGTTCTCCATGTAAAAAAGGGCGATTTTCCACTGGTATCCTCCAGCAGAGTGGTATCTTTATCGCATTTGCCCCTTGCTTTCAAGCAGATTTTGTTGGCCTGGGGCAATTTTGTCTAGAAAAGTGCTTTTCGGCATGCACATCATGCCACCGCGCCGGGCCCGGCTGGCCACTCCACGCTGGCTGCGGGAAGACCTTCGGGCGAGATGACGATACCATCAGCTCTATGAAAACAGCCACGGCCAGCAACCCCAACCAGGTCCGCGCGACGCTGCAAGAAGTCGTACCACCCTCGTCCACCAAGCCGGGGTATATCGTGCTGGCGATCCCAGGGAGCCAATACCTGCTGCACCTGCGTCCAATCGGCGACGTAACTACCCCGATCGGCAAGCGCACCGTCGGCACGATCACGGCACAGGCCAGGCGTGTGGATAGCACCGTAACCGGCGGGCAGTTCATCGAGCCTGTGCACGGGCGGCCTCGGCGCTTGCAGGGGACGATCGTCGCGGTCGATGCCTCGGCGAACACCATCACCGTGGACGCCGGGGGGAGCGTGGCCGTTGACGGCCTGCCGCTGCCGGTGGTGTGCAAGTTGACCGACGCGCGGAACCAGGCGGGCGCGTATGCCGTGGGGCAGTTTGTGGGCTTTGACGTGCTCGACGGTGCGAGCTTCAAGCAGGCGTGAGGGCGTTGGGGTCAGCGTGGGTCTTGCTCGTGCCCGGGGGTGCTTTCGAGTTGGATCGTCGCCAGTGCCGTCAGCGGGTCGGGTGCGAAGCGGAAAACGCGGTCCAGGCCGCTGATCAGGAAGATCGACCAGACGTTGTCGGGCACGGCACAGAGCAGCAGCACCTTCTGCCGGCCGGCCAAGAGATTGCGCAGGCGGATGAGCTGGGCCAGGTGCGAGCTACTCATATACCGCACGCCGGCAAAGTTCAGGACGGTGTGCTTGATGTTCCCGGCTGGGGTGCCGCCCTGGGCGGAGTCGGCGGTTTCGGCGCGGTCGATGGCGTTGGCCAGGTCCTCGCTCAGTTGCGGCTCGTCGGCCAGTTCGATGATGCGGATTTCTTCTGACCAGTCGTTGGGCATTGGGGAAGTCTATCAGAACGGCCGGTCGTTTGCACGCGGCGTGGGGTGCGGAGGTTGCGAACAATCCACCATGCCGCAGATCACGCTGGACGTCCGTCAGATGCATTGTGCCGGGTGCGTTTCGCACGTGGAAAAGGCCCTCCTCGCCGTGCCGGGGGTGGCCCATGCGAGCGTGAGCCTGGCGACAGAGCGTGCCGTTGTAACCCTCGGCAGCCCTTTGCCCCAGGCCGAGGCCCTGCTGGACGCGCTGGCCAAGGCGGGGTACCCGGGGAGCGTTGCTGTCGCTCCGGGCACTGCTGCCGCTGTGATTGGGGATGTTCAGGAGAAGAAGGGGCGGGTGCCCTGGAGCATCTCGAAGGTGTGGGGTGTGCGTGCGATTGTGGGCCTGTCGCTGGCCGTGCCTGTGGCGGTGCTGGCGATGCTCTTTATGAAGGAGCGTTGGAGCCCCTGGACGCAGTTGGGGCTGACAAGCGTGCTGATGCTCGTCATCGGGCTGCCGATCATCTGGTCGGCGCTGCGCGGGCTGTTCCGCCGACGGCTGGACATGGACACGCTCATCGCCCTGGGCACGTGCACAGCGTTTGTGTATTCGGTAACCGCGCTGGCCACCGATGAATTCAAGCACATGTACTTCGAGAGCGCGGCGGTGATCCTGGCTCTGGTGGCCGTGGGCAGGTGGATGGAACTGCGTGTGCGCGGGCAGGCGGCCAGTGCAGTGCGCGGGCTGATGGAACTTGCCCCGGCCACGGCCCTGGTCGTCGACGCCCGCAAGAGCGTGCGCGAAGTGCCCGTGGCGGACCTGCGGGCCGGGGACATCGTCGTCGTCAAGCCGGGCCAGCGTGTGCCGGCTGACGGGATGTGCGAGCAGGGGACCGAGTCGAGCGTCGATGAGTCGATGCTTACCGGCGAGAGCGTGCCGGTGCAGAAGCACTCGGGCGACATGGCCACCGGGGGCACGCTCAACACCACCGGTGTTATCAAGATGACCCTCACGGCCACAGGCTCGGCAACGGTATTGGCGCAGATCGCGCAGACCGTCGAACTCGCCCAGAGCAAGAAGGGGAAAATCCAGAAGATGGCCGACCGCGTGGCGGGCATCTTTGTGCCCGTTGTGGTCCTCGTGGCGATCGTCACGGCGTGCTATTGGGGGCTTGGGGAGGGTTCGTGGCGTTTGGGGATCCAGGCGGCGGTGGCGGTGCTGATCGTCGCCTGCCCGTGCGCGCTGGGCCTGGCGGTGCCGATGTCGGTAATGGTCGGCTCGGGGATCGGCGCTCGGCGCGGTATCCTGTTCAAGGACCCGTCGGCGCTCGAGAACGCCGGTCGCATCGATGCGTGCCTCTTGGACAAGACCGGCACGATCACCAGCGGGCTGATGAGCATGACGGATATGCGCATCAGCCAGTGGTTTGAGCAGACCAGCGCGCTGCAGCATGTGCACGCGGTTGCGACGCTCAGTGATCACCCCGTCAGCCGTGCGATCACTCTGCGATTGCGCGAACTCGGCGTGCGGGCGCGTGTGGCCCATGGGCTGCACACGCTCTCTTCGGGCAAGGGGGTGTTGGCGATGGTCGAGGGGCAGGAGGTCTATGTCGGTGCCCCCGGCCCGGCGATCATCGAGGCGGCGGGTGAGCAGTACCGCGAGATGCTCGCGGCCGGCTCAACCGTGGCGTGCGCGACGATCGGGGGGCGCTACGCGGCACTCTTTGCGATGGCCGACCGGACCAAGCCGCACACGCGTGATGCGATCAAGCGGCTGCAAGATGAGCTGGGCCTGAAGGTGGTCATGCTCACGGGCGACCACGCGCGCGTCGCCGAGGGGATCGCGCAGGAGGCGGGGATCAAGCAGTTCCGTGCTGGCGTCCAGCCGGCGGGGAAGGTCAAGATGATCACCGCGATGCAGAACGGCGATAAGGGTGAGCCGAAGATGAAGGTCGCGATGGTCGGCGACGGGATCAACGATGCGCCTGCCCTCGCGACGGCCGACGTGGGCATCGCGATGGGCAACGGGTCGGACATCGCCAAGGCCGCCGGGCACATCGTGCTGGTCTCCGGCGACGTGCGCCTGATCCCGCAGGCGATCATCCTCTCGCGCGCGATGGTCAACTCGATCCAGATCGGCCTGGCGTGGGCGTTCATCTACAACATCGTGCTCATACCCGTAGCGGCGATGGGCTTGCTGGACCCGATGCTCGCCGCGGGGGCTATGACGCTCAGTTCGCTCTCGGTCATCGGCAACGCGCTGCTGCTCAAGCGCGTGCAACTGGACTGAGGTCTTCGGGGCAAGAGATTTTACCACAGAGGCACAGAGGCTCAGAGAATACAGGGATTGGGTAAGCATCAATGACCGGATTGCCTGCCTTTCTCGGTGCCTCTGTGGCTCTGTGGTGAGTGTATTTGAAGAAGCCCAGATGGGGTTGGCGCACCCGCCTGGCCGGTGCAAATAGTCGGGCTTGTTGGCAGGTCTTTGCTGCGCCCGCCGCACTACCCTGGCTCATGGATGCACTTGCACAAGCCGCCGTTGGGCCGGTTGTCAGCGGGATGCTTGTGGGGCTGGGTACGGGTCGTGCCGCGGCACGGGGTGTCAGTGCGCTGGCGTACCGCGTTGCGACCGAGGGGTTGAAGGTTGCCTGTGTTGCCACCAGCAAGGCGACGGAGCACCTAGCCGGGCAGTTGGGGCTTCGGCTGGTGGATGCCTCGACGGTCGCGTCGGTGGACTACCTCTTTGACGGGGCCGATGAGGTTGACCCGCGTTGCCGGATGATCAAGGGGGGCGGCGGGGCGATGACGCGCGAGCGGATCATCGCGGGGATGTGCGCCTCGGCACGGGTCTACATGATCGACGAGGGGAAGTTGTCGCCGCGCTTGGGGCACAGGGCGCGCCTGCCCATCGAGGTGCTTCCGCTGGCGCGTCAGCTCGCGGCCCTGCGGCTTGAGGAGATCGGCCTGGAGGGTTCCTATCGCCTTGAGCCGGGGCAGCGGGAGGAGTTCATCACCGACAACGGGGGCCTGGTGCTCGACGCTCCGCTCCCCGAGGCACTCTGTGCAAGTGAACAAGCGTTGGAGACCCTAGCTGAGCGGATCCGCGCCGTGCCGGGCGTGATCGACCACGGGCTATTCCTGGGCGAGTGCCAGAGGTTGCTGGTCGAGCATAAGGATGGACGTATCGAGTCGATCCAGGCGTGAGGGTGGTCATGCCACCGATCCCTCGGGGCGAAAGTCGATCGCCTGGGGACAGCCAAGGCCTTGGATCAACGATGGACCAGCCGATAAAAACTGGTCTCTTGGCTTGCTCGGCATCGATCTGTAGGATATACTTAGTGTAAATCACTGATTCTTCAGGTGCCGAACGCGGAGTTGAGATCGAGAGAGTTCACATAACTGAGTCGGTTGAGAAGGGGCATGTGCCATCTCCCTGACTGCCTAGAGGTGTTGCTGGTCTGCATCGGCGTTCCTGTTCAGGTCTCTGTGCACCGGCCTTCAGGTTGATTGCCGTCGGCTGGGCCGACGGAGTTAGGAGGGTTTCAATGCTTGGGCTTTGAGCTTTTTTCATCACCTTTTCACCCTTTATTGGAGTACATCGATGCGTATCACCACTTGCGGTTCTGCCGCTGTTGCCCTCGTGCTCGCCGCGCTTGCCGCCCCGGCCGCGATGGGTTCCAACCTCCTGACCGACCCGGGCTTTGAGAGCAACCCGCTCGACACGGCCAACAACGTGCTCAACAACTTTGTTACCTTCCAGGGCGTCTGGGGTCAGGAAAACTCCACACGCGTCAACGTCGATCTGGGCATCACCCCACGCTCGGGTCAGTGGCAGATGCGGATGGACTCGACCGGCGGCAGCTACACCCAGAGCTTCCAGCTGGTTGATGTAACGAGCTTCGCCGGGCTGATCGACGCCAACAACGCCCAGCTCTTTGCCAGCGCGTATTTCAACACCAACGCGCAGGCCGCCTTCGGTGGTGTCGGCGTCTCGTTCTTCACCGGCAACACTTATGCCACCAACTTCGGCCCCGCCCCGACAAGCTTCTTCACCCTTGACAGCGCAGCGACCACGTGGGAGCAGTCCACCCTGACGTTCAACATCCCCTCGGGCACGCGCTGGATCCTCTTCCAGACGGGCTTCCTGGACAACTCGCTGTCGATCCCCGGCGCTGTAGGTGCCGGGTTCGTCGACGATGCATTCCTGGAGATCCGCCAGGTACCGACGCCCGGCGCAGTCGCGCTGCTCGGGCTGGGCGGCCTGGCCGCCGTGCGCCGCCGCCGGCGGTAAGTAGCCGCGCGGGCTGTGGCCGGTGCGGACTGTGTTGATATCTGATGGCCGGGCACACCGATGGAGTGTGTGCCCGGCGTTTTTCTGCGCCTGGTGGCCCGTGGTGCACTGTGTATGTTTCGGGTAAGGCTGGGCGGGCTGGAAGCCCACCCAACCGGGGAGTCGATGGTGGGGCTGGCTTCCAGCCCGCCCAGCCAGGGTGTGGCAAGGGTGGTGGTGCGGGCTTCTAGCCCGCGTAGCCGGGTGCTGGTGCAGCGCAACGCCCCCGTACGCCTGCCGGCGCACCCTACACTCGCCGCCCAATGGAGGTTCTTCATGGAAGCTGGCATCGTCGGTCTGCCCAACGTCGGCAAGTCCACACTCTTTAACGCCCTGACCAACGCGGGTGTATTGGCGGCCAACTACCCATTTGCCACCATCGAGCCGAACGTGGGCGTGGTGCCGATCCCCGATGAGCGTTTGCAGATTATCCAGTCGTTCATCAAGACGCAGAAGGTCATCCCCGCCGCGTTGCGTCTGGTGGATATTGCCGGGATCGTCAAGGGCGCAAGCGAGGGTGAGGGTTTGGGCAACAAGTTCCTGAGCCACATCCGCGAGGTGGACGCGATTTTGCACGTTGTGCGTTGCTTTGAGAACCTGCCCGGTGGGGAAGAAGTAACGCACGTCGAGGGCAAGATCGACCCGATCCGCGATATCGAGACGATCGAGACGGAACTGATCCTGGCCGACCTGCAGACCATCGAGAGCGCTTTGCCCAAGGCCGAGCGGGCCGCCAAGAGTGGCGAAAAAGAGCAGCTCGCCCGCTACAGCGTGCTCAAGAAACTCGCCCCGGTGCTCAACGACGGCAAGCCCGCACGGGGCGTCATTGCAAGCCTCACCGATCCCGAGGAGCTCAAGGTCGTCAAGAGCCTTGGCATGCTCAGCGCAAAGCGAGTCCTTTACGTCGCCAACGTGGACGAGGCCGATGTGCACGGCACCGGCGCGCTTGCCAGGCTCGTGCGCCAGCGTGCCGAGCAGGAGGGGATGCAGGTCGTGCCGGTGTGCGCCAAGATCGAGAGCGAGTTGTCGGGCCTGGACGAGGCCGAGAAGAAAGAAATGCTCGCCGCCTACGGCATGCACGAGCCGGCCCTGGCCACGCTCGCGCGCGCGGCTTACAAACTCCTTGGCCTGCAGTCCTACTACACCGCTGGCGAGAAGGAAGTCCGGGCCTGGACCGTCCACGTCGGTGCCACGGCACCGCAGGCCGCCGGCGTGATCCACACTGACTTTGAGCGCGGCTTCATCAGGGCCGAGGTCTATTCCGTCGCCGACTTGCAGCACTACAAATCTGAAAAAGCCATCAAAGAGGCTGGCAAGCTCCGTGTCGAAGGCAAGGGATACGTCATGCACGACGCCGACGTCTGCCACTTCCTCTTCAACGTCTGAACGCCTGCCTCAGACCATCACTTCACGCGCCGCACGCACCGCGTTGTTGAACATCACCATCCCCGGCGTATCACCCCGTCGTGTCCCCTCGGGCAGCCGCGTCCAGAACGGGTGCCGGTTCCAGTCCAGGTAACGCTCAGGGTGCGGCATCAACCCAAAGACCCGCCCGCTGGCGTCGCAAACACCCACGATGTCGTCGCTGCTCCCATTGGGGTTGTCCGGGTGCAAGGCCCCCAGCTGGCCGGGCACGCTGGGCACCGGTGTACGCCCGTACCGCAGCGCCACCTGCCCGCTGGCCGACAGCCGCTGCAAAACCCCGGTCGAGCGGGCCACCACGCGACCCTCCCCGTGGGCGATCGGCAGCATCATCGCCTCGGGCCGATCGTCAAACGCCTCTGCCAATCCCTTTGTCCACACGCACACGCTCGCACCCTCGGCACGCACAGGCACCCACCGGTCAACGAACCGCCCACCCGCGTTGTGCGAGAGGCTCAACTGCTGCTCCCCCGGCGTTGTGGGCCATGGCTGCCCAACGGCCGGCCCGGGCAGCAGCCCAGCCTGCACGGCTATCTGAAACCCGTTGCACACGGCAAAGACCGGGCACCCGCGCCCCACGGCCTGGCGCAACTTGCTGTACAGGTGCTGCCGCAGCCGCGACGCAACGATCCGGCCGCTGGCGATGTCGTCGCCGTAACTGAAACCGCCGGGGATGCCGATGAGATTTGCTCGATCGATCAGCCCCGGCTCGGCGATCAAGGCATCGATGTGCACCAGGTTCGTGTGCGCGCCCGCGAGTGTAAACGCCCGAGCCAGTTCGACATCGCAGTTCGTCCCCGGCGCGCGGATGATCAGTGCGGTGGGGGCAGTGGGGGCCGTGGGGCCTGTGGGGGCATGGGCAGAACCTGTGCCGGCCGTGCGCGTCGTCATGGGCCAGTTTAGCGTCGCGCCCGCGACCTCACCGTGCCCCATAGAGGCCGTTTGAGAAATGCAAAGCCCCAGGTTGAAGCCCGCGCCACCGGGTTCTGAGACAGCCTTTTACTTCACGCCAAGTAGTTCGATCTCAAAGACCAGGTCGGCTTTGCCAGGGATATCCGGCGGCGAACCGTCCGCCCCATACGCCATCTGCCAAGGGATTGTGAGCCTGCGTTTGCCACCGACGCGCATCCCCGGCACGCCGTAGGTCCAGCCGGGGATCACCTCGTCGAGTGCAAACTCGATTGGCTCGTCGCGATCAATGGAGCTGTCAAACTTCTTGCCTGAGTCTTTGAGCGTGCCGACGTAATGCACCTCGACGGTCGCCGGCTGGTACATGTCCGCCGGCACAACCTTGCCCGTGCCGACCTTGATCTCTTCGATAATCAGGAAGTTGACGATCTCGATCTCGAAGACCAGGTCGCTGTTGGCCGGGATCAACGCCTTGCCCCCCGGCCCCGGTATGCTCCGGCTGCCATACCCCGCCGCGGCGGGGATCGTCAGCCGACGCTTACCGCCACGCTGCATGCCGGGCACGCCCTCCTGCCAACCTTTGATGACCCCGGCCAGAGGGAACACAGCCGGCTCCCCGCGTTTGTGCGAACTGTCAAACTCCACGCCACCATCTTTGAGCGTCCCGCGGTAATGCGCGACAACCGCCCCGCCGACGGGCACGCCCGGCCCATCGCCGATGATCACATCTTCAATAACAACCCCGCTGGCAGTGGGGGGCGCGGCCGGTGCGGCACTCTGAGCAGAAGGGGACCCACCCGAAGACTTCTTTGGTTTCTTTGCCGACATGGCAACTCCGATCTCGCGCGACAACAAACAACAGACCGGCACAATGCAAAGGCCAAACCGCCCCGCACCGTTGCCGGCGCGGGGCAGAAAGCTCTCAGGGATCGACCTTGCTCACCGCCCGCCCGGCCCACCGGGCAGGTTGCGGAACATGACCACCTCGAACTCAGCGGTAACGTCCTCACCCGCGGGCAACTGCACCTCACTGCCCGGCATGGGCTGGACCATTGCGCCGGGGATGGTGATCTTGCGTTTGCCGCCGACCTTCATCCCTGCGAGCTGCTCACCGAGGCCGGGCATCTCGCCGGGGAACCAGATATAGGGCTTGCCAGGGGTGGTCTCGTGCAGGACCTTGCCGTCCTTGCCGATGAACCTGTGGTTGGCGATGACCACCGAGACGGCACTCACGGTTGCATCCCCCGTGCCCGGTGCCAGGTCAACAAAGTTTGGGGTCCCGAGCGCCTCGACAATAAAGACCAGGTCAGACTTGGCGGGGATCGTCGGCGGACGCCCACCCTCGCCGTACGCCATCGCATAGGGGATCGTCAGCCGGCGTAGGCCGCCGATCTTCATGCCGGGGATACCCTTTTGCCAACCTGGGATCAACTGCCCAAGCGGGAAGGCGACGGGCTGGCCGCGCTCGAAGGAGGAGTCAAAGACCTTCCCCCCGTCCTTGAGCGTGCCGTGGTAGTTGATGACGACCGTCGCGCCGGGCTGGAACTCAGCCCCGGTGCCGACGATGAAGTCCTCGATGATCAGGCCACCCTCAAGCTCCTTGCGATCAATGGGCTTGGCATCAGCGGGGATCTCCCAGCGATTCGTTGCCACAGGTGCCGCCGCAGGGGCGGGGGTGGGGGTCGGAGTGGCGGCAGCCGGTGCCGAGGGAGCGGGCGGGGTGGGGGCGGCCGGGGGTGTCCCCTGCCCATCGGCCAACGCCGGCAACGCCAAGCCCGCAGCAAGCACCAAGGAAAGATACATCTGACGCATAAAATATCCTTTCAAAGCCTTCAGTGGGAATATCACACGCAAGTGCAAGTCTAGCGCCAACCCCCTGCAACAATCGAACCGGAGACTGAATCAAGATTCCATCATGCTCTTTACCGATCCACGACCCCAGGCACTTGCTTTGTACCCCAAAATGCGGTAGGTTGTACCCATCCCAACCCCACTCAAGCCCACACGAGCAGCCATGAAACCGATCACCACCCCGCTCCTGCTCCTGCCCATCCTGCTCGCCCTGCCCGCGCAGGCTGACCAATACACACTCGCGCTGACGAGCGCCTCCACCTTCACCGGCAACGCCAACCTCACCGTCAACTTCGCTGGCTCGTTCAAGGGCAACTACGACCAGACAACCAACCTCACCGGCACGCGCACCATCAACGGCCTCTTCGGCGGCTCCACAGGCGCGCCCAACAACCAGGCCATCGCCGTCAACAACTCCTCGGCCACAGGCAGCGGCACGCCCGCCACCAGCCCGCGTGGCAGCGTCGTCGTCCGCTACAACAGCTCCAGCAACACCGTCGAACTCCTCGGCCTGGCCGTCGATGCCATCGGCCCCTCCCCCGACCCCACCATCGCCCTCTCGGCCACGCTGGCGCTGCCCAACTTCCGCACCTTCGCACCCAACTACACCTACCCCCTCTTCAACCTCCCCTTCACCATCCCCCTCGGCAAAGCCGTGCTCACCGACCTGACCTTCGCCCAGGACGCCCAAGCCGTAACCATCGGCACACCACGCGCTGGCGGGGGTGTGGACTTCACCATCTCGGTCCCCGTGCGAGTACTCGGCTCGGTGACCTTCCAGGGCACGCCCAACGCAATCGACCTGCCGCAGGTGCTCGTTCTAACCGGCACCCTCATCCCCAGCGGCACCAGCGCGACCGGCAGCGTCTCCTTCACGCTCAACGCCACCCAGCCCATCGCCCCCGTCCCTGCCGACCCGGCCAACCCGATCCCCTTCCCCCTCCCGGCCCCAAGCGCCGCCACGCCACCCCCCCCGCCGGCCAACATCCTGCTCACCGTCGGTATCACCGGCGGCAGCACGACTCTGGGCGGCACCGGCAACTTGCCCACCGCCGGCCCACGCACCAGCATCGCAGACGTCTCCTCCGCAGGGCAGCTCCGCAGGGCCGACGGCCAGAAGACCGCCGACGACATCATCGTCTTTCTCAACGCCTTCTTCGCCGGCGACGCACTGGCCGACGTCTCCGGCCCAGGGCAATCAACCACCCCCGACGGGCAGTTCACCGCCGACGACATCATCGTCTTCCTGAACGCCTTCTTCGCGCCCTAAACAATCTAAGAAGCACGCGATCTGCAACCCTTCTCACGCCGCCTGCCGGCCGTTGATCCACTGGCGGACCAGCGATCGCGCCTCTGCTAGGAACCTCGTCATCTTCAGCTGGTCCCGCACGCCCACCGACAAGTACCGGCAGAACTGCTCCCCATCAAGCACACCCCCTAGCGTCGGCAGCCCCGCAAAGGTCATCTCCACCACACCTAGCAGCCTTCGGCAACCCGCCTCGTCCGCACCGGCACGCACCTGCGCACGCTCGCGCTCATCACGCTGGTAGTGCCCCCGCATCACACCCACACGCTCGACCGCCCGCGCGCCCGCACGCACCGACTGACCACCACCCAGCTCGCCGACGATCAACTCAAAGTCCACATCCCCAAGCACGGCCTCGAGCTGGCCCACCTGGTCCAGCGCGATCTCCACCTGCTGCCACAACGCCGCGTCCACACACGGCGATGCGTGCAGGCCAAGTACAATATTCGTTCGGCGTGTCTGTGGCGTGGGCATGGCCCGCATTGATCGTGCCGCCAACATCACCCCGTGAGCGCAGCAATCCCCAAACCACACACTCTTAACACTCCCGCCCGCACCCCCGGCAACGCCTCAACCTTTATTGGCCAGCGCACGTCCAATCCCACCTGGCCAACGTCCGAAACCACGGACAGTCCGATACGCTAGACCCGCATGCAGCCCACACCCATAACTGCCGCCCCCCCAGCCACTTACGCCTTGAGCAAGCTCTGCCCGGTCATCTCCGGCACCTTCGGTAGCCCCATCATCTCTAGCACCGTCGGCGCGATATCCGCCAGCCTGCCGCGCCCCGCACGTGTCCCAGCGTCCAGATACCCCGCCCGCTCTTGGTCCCCGCGCAGCCGTCGGCCTTCAAGCCCTGCGCCGATGGCGTAGACCGGCACGTCGTACATCGTGTGTGCTGTGTGGGGGCAGTTGGACTCCGGGTCCCACATCTGCTCGGCGTTGCCGTGGTCGGCTAGTACGACCAGCTTCCCGCCGAGTTTCAGCGTCGCCTCCACAATCGCCCCCACGCACGCATCGGTTACACCCACGGCCGTGATCGCAGCCTCCAAGTTCCCCGTGTGCCCCACCATATCGCAGTTGGCAAAGTTCACGATCACCACATCGGGGCGTGTGGCCGAGGCCAACGCACCGAGCACCGCGTCGCGCACCGCCGCCGCGCTCATCTCGGGCTTGAGGTCATACGTCGCCACGCGCGGGCTGGGCGGGTTGATGCGCTCCTCACTGGCAAAGGGAGCCTCGCGATAGTCGTTGAAGAAAAAGGTAACATGCGGGAACTTCTCCGTCTCGGCCACGCGCAGCTGCCGCAGGCCAGCCTTGCTCAAAACCTCCCCAAGAATCCCGACCAGTTTGGGTGGCTTGTCAAACGCCACCTTCATCAACGGCGCCAGGTCCTGGCTCCAGGCCGTCATGGCGACAAACTCCGTCCGCACGCGCTCGCCGCGGTCAAACCCGCGCACGCCACTGTCGGGGCTGGCCTTGACGCCGGCCCATTGCGCATCATCGAGCACAAACGCCATCGCCAACTCACGCGGCCGGTCGCCGCGGTAGTTGTAAAAGATCACGCTGTCCCCATCCTTGATCCGCGTCGCACGCACACCCTCGGGCGTCGCACCGATCGCCACGGGGTGCACAAACTCATCCCCGTTCTGGCTCGGCGTCGCTGGGTGCTTGTACGCCCGCTCCACCGCGGCATCCGCCGAGGCCGCGGTGGTAAACCCCCCACGCCCAGTCAGCGCGTCATACGCCAGCTGCACCCGCTCCCAGCGAAAGTCGCGGTCCATCGCAAAGTACCGCCCCGCGACCGTCGCGATCACACCGATGCCGACCGCATCGATCTGCTCTTGTATCTGCCGGATATAACCCCTCCCACTCTGCGGCGGCGTATCCCGTCCGTCGGTGAACAGATGCACCGCCACCTTCAACTGCCCATGCTTCTTGCACGCCCGCAAGAGTGCATACAGATGCGCCAGCAGCCCGTGCACCCCCGCGTCGCTGGCAATCCCCATCAGGTGCACCATCGCGCCAGACTTCTTCGCCGCCAGTATCGCCCCCTTGATCGCACCGTTCTCGGCAATCTCCCCGCTCTCGCACGCCTTGCTGATCCGCACCACCTCCTGGTCAACAATCCGCCCCGCGCCGATATTCTGGTGACCCACCTCGCTGTTGCCCGTCTGGTCCGCAGGAACCCCCACGTCCAGCCCGCTCGTCCTGACATATGCCCACGGCCAGTCCCGCCGCAACGCATCATCCACCGGCGTCAACCCCCGCTCGCGGGCGATCTTCACCGCGTTGAACCCATCGTGCCACGCGTGCGGGTTCTCACCCCACCCGTCGCGGACAATCATCACAAACGGCGGCCTGGATGTGCTCATGCCAGCACTTTAGCGCAGAAAAGCACAGGCACTCACCGGCAAAGGCAGGGCGATCGGCAATGGACAATCGGCGCAGAGGGTTGTGTCTTACCTGATCAGGTTCATCAGGTCCTGATACGTCGTAATCAGAAACACACTGCCGATGAGCACCAGCCCCGCGATCGTCGCCGCGTTCTGCACCGCGACGCTCACCGGCTTGCCCGTGATCGCCTCGTAGCACAAAAACACAAAGTGCCCACCATCCACAATCGGCAAGGGCAAAAAGTTCACCACCGCCAGGTTGATGCTCAACGCAGCCATGAAAAACAGCAGCCAAATCCAACCTCGCTCGGCGATCAGCGTCCCTACATGCGCAATCCCGATCGGCCCCTTGAGGTGCTCCATCTTCACCGACCCCTGAAAGAGCCTCGCAAACGTCAGGTACGTCGTCAGCACCATCTTGTGCGTCTCTTGGACCCCCTTGGCGATCGCCCCCATCGGCGTGCTCCGCCGCAGCAGCACCTGCTTCTGCTCAAAGATCAACGCATCCAGCGGGCTGCTCCAACCCAACGCAAGCAACCCCTCGCGGTCGAGCGCCCTCAACTCAATCTTCCGGCTCTCGATCGTGCCCGCAGCATCAGGGAGCTTGACCGACACCTCCACCTGCTCGCGCCCGGCACGCGCCGCAGCCTGCAATGCGCCGCGCACCTGCGTCATCGTCGTCGCAGGCGTCCCATCGATACCCACCACCATCGACCCAGGCAGCAACCCCACCTGCGCACTGCCCGGCAACGCGACCGGCTCGCCCTTGCCGTCCGTAACACTCCCACGCGGCCAGCGCGCAAGGATAAACCCCGGCAATCCACCACCCTGGCCACCCTCGGCCGGGATCGACTGCGGGTAGAACCCGATCGTCCCATCCCGCACCGGAATCCCCTTGAGCACCACCCGCTCGGGCGCGCCATCCTTGCCCGCTCGCAGCACCTCCGCGTTGATCGTCGGCCCCGTCGTCCCGCGGATCTGCCTGGTCCCCTCCTCCACCCCAGGCCAGTCGATCTCCCCCAGCCGAGCGAAGATATCACCCTCCCGCAGACCTGCCGACGCGGCACGCTCCTCCACCCTCCCCACACGCATCACAGGCACCAGACCCATCAGGTGGACAAACGGGACCATCGTTCCGTCCGCACGCGTTACCCGCGCAACCTCAAACTCCGCCTGCCCACGCAGCGTCCCCGTGATCGACACGCCTCCACCATCACCCTCAAACACAACCTCCACGCCCTCCCCGTTGCTCCCGGCAAACTTCTCATCCAGACCGCTCGCAGTCAATCCACCCGCCAGCCGCATCCCCGCCACCACACCCGCAGGCAACCCCGCACGCCTGAGTTCCTCCTCATTGATCCCCCTGGCGATCGTCCCGCTGCTCGCCGGCTGCAACCCCAGCGCGAGCATGTTGCTCACGCGGTCAACCCTCGGCGTCGCCTTGAACCGCAGCCGATCCTCACCGCGCAGCACCTCAATCTCCATCGCCGCTTCACGCCGGCTCATCGCCACCGCCAGCGTGATGTCCTTGAACGCCTCGACCGGCTCGCCGTTGATCGCAACGACCACGTCCCCCGCCCGCAACCCATCAGGCCCCGCGTGCCCCACTGCCACCGCCTTGGCCGCCGGCGAGCCGGGGGCGATTGGCCCCAACTGCGGGCTTTCGGCCTTGAGCCCCACATAGAAGACCACCACAAACATCAACGCCGCCGTCAGCAGGTTCATCACCACACCCGCCGAGATGATCGCCATCCGCTTGGGGATCGACACGCTGTTATAACTATCCGGCTGCTCGCTCCGGTGCGATGGGTCCGCATCATCCTGCCCGAGCATCTTCACATACCCACCCAGCGGGAAGACATTCAGCCGATACTCCGTCGGGCTGACCCCCGGCACCAGCCCACGCCCATCCCCCTGCTCCCGCGCCATCTTCCGATACGCAGGCTCACTCGTCCCCGTCCGCACGCCTATCCCCTTGCGGTAACTGACCAGCGCAGGCCCAAACCCCAGCGCAAAGGCCAGCACACGCACCCCAGCCCACCGCGCCACAACAAAGTGCCCCAACTCGTGCACAAAGATGATGGCCGAGAACCCAAGCACAACCGTCAACAGATCGCTGATATTGCCCATGTGTCCACCACTGTAGTAACCACGCCCGCACGCAGCCCTCATACCAATCACTGTTGTCTGCTCTGCGGAACCCCTCCCCCGAGGCGAGGGGCAGCGGTGGGGTTCGCCACTTCGGACGCACGACCCTCAGCACTGCACCAATTCAATCCCTCGGCAGCCCCCGCACCCACGTCAGCAGCGGCAACAGCGTCAGAACACGCACCCCCGTGCCAACCGCAAAGACCCACATATACCCCTGGTACGTAAACTGCGTCGGTTCGCTCCCCCCCACCCGGAACCCCGAGATCACCCCCGACCCGGCCAGCGTGCCCAGGAAACTAAACACCCAAAAGCACGACCACGTCAGCGTGATCATGCTCGTCCGCTCGCTCTCGCGCGTGTGCCGAAGCAGCAGCAGCCAGCTCGTCAGGTCAAACGCCGCGTACAGCACACCCGCGATCACCTGCACACCCATCACATACACCAACCTCGGGTGCGCACCGACCACCCCGGGCACGTGCGAGAGCACCTCACTGGCCTGCGAAGTCAGCAGGAAAAGCCCGTGCACCAGCGCGATTCCAACCCCCGCCGCCATCATCACACCCCTGGCCCCGAACCGCCCGATGATCCCGCCGAGTGGAAAGAGGATCGCAATCCGCCCCACCATCATCGCGCCCATCACCAGCGCCCAGTTCTGTTTCGGCTCCCCCAGCGCACCAAGCACAAACGGCGGCAAAAACCCCAGCGAGATGTTCGTCGCAAACGCCACCAGGAACAAATACACAATCAACCTCGCCTCCGGCCCATGCCCCAGCCGTGAGGCGACCTCAACAAACCCCACCGTCCGGTGCCCGTGCGGCAACGGCATCGGCTCGCTGATCCGCCCCAGCAGCACCGCCGACACCCCACGCGCCACGCACGCCACCGACAGCACCAACGCAAAGCCCATCAGCGCACGCTCACCCGGAAACTGCTCGAGCACCCACCCGGCCGTGAAGATTGCGACCAACTGAAAAATCCAGATCATCCGGTTGCGAAAACTGAAAAACGCCGGCCGACGATCCCCCGGCACGATCGTCGCTATCCACGTGCTCCACCCCACACCCGCAGACAACCCACCAAACTGATAAAGCCCCACCACTGCAAACGCCGCCCACACCGGCATACTCCCCACCAGCGCAGCAACCACCAGCGGCACAAACATCAACGCCTGCAACCACGCCGCCAAAACCGTCCACCTCTTGTGGCTCCCAAACTTCTCAACCCCCCACGGCGTGAGCAGCGTCAGCAGCGCACCCAAAAACCCGGGCAGCGTTGCGATCAAACCCGCCCAGCGCTCACCAAGGTGCAGCGCAAGCACAAACGCCGGCAAAAACTGGTCCCCAAACCCCATCATCACCGCCCACGCGCACCCGTCGGTCACCGAACGGCGCATATCGCTCCGCGCACCCGGTGCAAGGGCGCTCGGCTGTGCGGGTTGGACAGGTGCTGTATCCACTGAAGCCCGCACCATAGCGGCACCGCGCCGCCTAGGCCCGAGAACTCCCAACCCCCCGCAGCACCCACCCCCACTTAGCCGTCCGCCCAGATTTTTATCACCCCCTGCACGCACCCAACTGTCCCCAGCACCCTTCCCATCTCCGTTTTTCTCACCCGCCAGAAAAGTGCCGGCAATCTCCATCCGATGCAGACACCTTACTGAGTGGCAACACGCCGTCCCCGCCTCTTCACCCCAGATTGAACCAGGAAGCAAGCCATGAGCTCCATTTCCATGCGTCGCATCCGTGTCAACACCCGACTCAACATCATGTCCGCTTCAGTCATGGTCGTCATGGCTCTGCTCTGCGGGTACGTCTATATCACCGTCGAAAACATCCGCGTCGGGAGCCCCGTCGCCAACGCGCTGAACGAGCGCAGCACCCTCCTGGCCGACATCATGCCACCTCCCGTCTCGCTGCTGCCCATCGACCACTGCATCCGCAATGCACTCGTCGCCACCAAGCCCGAGGCGGTCCAGACCCTGCTGACCCAGTACGCCGACAACGTCAAGCAGTACCGCGAGCGAGTCACCTACTGGCGCAGCAACATCGACGAACACAGCCGCGACCTTTTTACCAAGGCCTCCACGGCGTCTGACAAGTATATCGAAATCTTCGAGAGCAAATACCTCCTGGCTATCAGAGAGGGCAAGACCAAGGACGCCGCCGCCGCCGTACAAACCGGCGAACTGGCCGAGCTCTACGCCATCAGCCAGGGTGCAATCGAGGAACTCTCTGTTGCCACCTCCACCAAACTAGAACAAGAGACCAAGACCGCCATCGCCGATGCCCGGTCTGCCAAAGTCAACATCATCGCCACGATGATCGCCGCCGCATTGATCGTGATGCTCTTCAGTTTTTTCATCTCCCGCTCGCTCAAGCTCCCCCTGGCAGCGATGCTCGCCAAGATCGGCGAGATGACCCAGAACAACGACCTGAGCCAACGCCTCGACGAGAGCGAGACCGACGAACTCAGCGACATGGGCCGCTTCTTCAATCAGTTCGTTTCCCGCGTGCAGACGCTCATCCAAGAGGTCGCCAGCACCACCCGCAACGTCGCCGCCGCCAGCACCGAGATTGCCGCCAGTGCTGAGCAGATGTCCACGGGTATGAAGAGCCAGCAGGAGCAGACCCAGCAGGTCTCCGCCGCGATCGAAGAGATGTCCGCCTCGGTCGTCGAAGTCGCCAAAAAGTCCGCCGACGCATCGCAGTTCGCTGAGAACTCAGGCAAAGACGCCCACGACGGCGGGGAGGTCGTCCAGCAGACCGTCGTCGAGATGAAGGGCATCGCCCAGCAGGTCAACGAGAGCGCAGGCGCCGTCTCTAGCCTGGGCAAAAAGTCCGAGCAGATCGGGCAGATCATCGGCGTCATCAACGATATCGCCGACCAGACCAACCTCCTGGCACTCAACGCCGCCATCGAAGCCGCCCGCGCCGGCGAGCACGGCCGAGGCTTCGCCGTCGTCGCCGACGAGGTACGCAAACTCGCCGAACGCACCCAGAAAGCCACCGAAGAGGTCGCCCAGAGCATCCGCGAGATTCAGGCCGAGACCACCACGGCTGTCTCCAAAATGCAGGCCGGCACCACCAAGGTAACCGCCGGCGTCGAACTCGCCGCCAGCGCGGGCAGCGCCCTCTCTAAGATTACTGCCAGCAGCCAGAACCTCCGCGCGATGGTCCAGTCCATCGCCGCCGCCGCCGAGGAGCAGTCTGCCGCCAGCGGCGAGATCGCCAAAAACGTCGAACGCATCAACGCCGTTACACGCGAGTCCACCCAAGGCGCAACCCAGTCCGCCAGCGCCGCCAGCCAGCTCTCCGCCCAGGCCGAGACCCTCCAGCAACTCGTCGGCAAGTTCAAGATCTAAAGAGGTCGGTAACGCGGGCGGTGGCGCGGGCGGTGGCGCGGGCGTCCCCGCCCGCGATCGGCAGGCTTCACGGTGGCCTGGACGTCCAGACCGCAGCCTTAGATTTCTAAAACACCCTCTAACCCCGCACCCACCACAGGACCTGACATCACCGCCGCCGCCGTGCCGCCAGCAGTCCACCCAGGCCCAGCAGCACCGCAGCCCCGGGCGCGGGGATCACAGTGGCCTCGATCGCCACGACGTTGGAAGTCGTTGAAACACTCCACGACGCCCCCCCGTCGGTGCTGAAGCGATACCCGGCGAATCCCACCCCGCCGTCGGAGCTTGGCGCAACGTTTGGGTCCAGGCGATTCCAGTTCAGGTCGCTGTTGCCTGTCGGCGATGTCAG
>JBKDDT010000035.1:0-83255 GCA_046339895.1 bacterium
GAGACGAACTGGTCAGAGCCGAAGTCGGTGCTCTTGAGGTTGATGCCCGAGGTGCTGTTGGCCGTGGCCGAGACACCGATCACGTCCTTGAAGGCGTTGATGGCGCTGACGGCCTGTGCAACGGTGGTCCCGTTGCCGAAGGAGAACTCACGCGAGCCGCCGGCGCCGGCGATCTCAATGGTGAACAGTTGGTTGCCGGTCGTGGAGATGGTGGTCCTGTTCAGGTCCAGCTGCAGCGTGGCGCGCTGTGCGCTGGTGGTGACGGTGGTGGTGACGGACTGGCTCGCCCCGAAGTTGAGCTTGGCGGCGTTGATGCGGTAGTCGCTGACCCCGGCGTCGATGTTCCCGGCGGTGAAGTCTTGGTTCCCGTTGAGGAGCTTGATCCCTTGGAAGTTGGTCGCCTCGCTGAGGCGGTCGATGGTCTGCAAGATCGAGTCGATCTGCAGCTGGTTGGCGCTCTTTTCCTCGGCGGAGGTGCTCGACGTGCTCGCCGAGGCCGTTACCAACCCGCGCAGCTCCGTCAGCAGGTTGCTGATCTCGCTGAGGCCACCCTCGGCGATGTTCGAGAACTGGTCGGCGCGCTCGGCGTTGGCGATCGCGGCCGTGAGGGCCGATTTCTCGGCACGCAGGTTCTCGCTGGCGATCAGGCCTGCGGGGTCGTCCTTGCCGCGGTTGATGCGCAGACCCGTCGAGAGCCGTTCAAGGGTGGTGTTCAGCCCCTTGTTGTTCTCGCTGAGGTTGCGGCGTGCGATCTGGGACGGGACGTTGGTGTTGATGCGACTCATAATGGCCTCCGTGCGAATGACTTCTGGTGCGACCGGGTAGCGGGCTAGGTCTTTCTTCTTTGAAGCCCGCGACCCGGAACTAACCGGGTCTGAAGTGGCTATCGGAGCACGTCGGGGGCCGGTTGAGCCGCACAGGCACAATAACGTGCAGGATCAGAAGAAAACGCACAGCCACTACAGCCGGTATCCTTTCATGCCCTGTTTTGGGGGCGTTATTGGCTGTTTTACACCGGACCTGCCGCGCAACCCTTGCCGGTCTGCCATAAAAAGGCCACCCACGCGGCGGGTTTGCGGTTTCCTGGCAGCGGTGGGGGGCCGTTCACTCAGCCCAGGGCAAGCGCACCACGCCCTAACCCATCACCGGGTCGTGTGTCCCATCCACCAGTTTATGAGTCCGTTTGTGCTCGAGTCGTGCGCACTGATCGGACCTGGTCCGGCCAACTCCGGCAGGATCACCTTCGCCAACTGCTTGCCCAGCTCCACACCCCACTGATCAAAGCTATTGATCTCCCACACCGCACCTTGCACAAAGATCTTGTGCTCGTACATCGCGAGCAACTGCCCCAAACTCCTCGGTGTAACCCGGTTGACCATGATCGAGTTGCTCGGGCGGTTGCCCGCAAACACCTTGTGCGGCAACAGCCGCCCGAGCGCCTCCCCGTCCACCCCATCGTTCATCAACTCCGCACGCAACTGCTCCTGGGTCTTGCCCATCATCAACGCCTCGGTCTGGGCGAAGAAGTTGGACAGCAAAATCCGGTGGTGCTCCCCCGGAGGCGTGCCCGGCGGGCTGATCGGGTTGTGCGAGTTCGCCGGTGCAATGAAATCACACGGGATCAGTTTGGTACCCTGGTGGATCAACTGATAAAACGCGTGCTGCCCGTTCGTGCCCGGCTCACCCCAGATCACAGGCCCCGTCTGCCACGAAACCGCCTTGCCCTCACGGGTAACAAACTTCCCGTTGGACTCCATATCCCCCTGCTGGAAGTACGCCGCGAACCGGTGCAGGTACTGGTCATACGGCAAGATCGCGTGGCTCTGCGCGTCAAAGAAGTTGTTGTACCACACCCCCAGCATCCCCAAGATCACCGGCAGGTTCTTCTCCAGTGGGGCCGTGCGGAAGTGCTCGTCCATCGCGTGCGCACCGCCGAGCAGGGCCAGAAAGTTCTCATACCCCAACGACAACGCAATCGGCAGCCCGATGGCCGACCAGAGCGAATACCGCCCCCCGACCCAATCCCAGAAAGTGAACATATTGGCCGTGTCGATCCCGAACGCTGAGACCTCCTTGGCATTGGTAGACACGGCACAGAAGTGGTTCGCCACGGCCTTCTCATCCCCCAGCGCGTCCAGCAGCCACGCCCGTGCCGAGCGCGCGTTGGTGATCGTCTCCTGCGTCGTGAACGTCTTGCTGGCGACGATAAACAGCGTCGCCTCCGGGTCGCACCCCCGCAACGCCTCGGCCAGGTGTGTCCCGTCGATGTTGCTGACAAAGTGCATCGTCAGGTCGCGCTTGCAATACGGCTTGAGCGCCTCGGCCACCATCACCGGCCCCAGATCACTCCCCCCGATACCGATGTTCACGCAAGTTGTAATCCGTTTACCCGTAAACCCACGGTGCCTTCCATCGCGCACGCTCTCGGCAAAGGCCCCGACCCTCGCCAGCACACCCTCCACCTCCGGCATCACGTTCTGCCCATCAACATACACCGGCCGCGCCACGCCCCCGGCAGTGGGGGGGCGGTTGCGCAGTGCCGTGTGCAGCACCGCACGCCCCTCGGTAAAGTTGATCTTCTCCCCCGCGAACATCGCGTCGCGCAGCCCCTCGACGCCCGCCTGGCGTGCCAACTGCATCAGCAGGTCCATCGTCTGGCTGGTCACCCGGTTCTTGCTGTAGTCCAGCAGCACCCCGTCGTGCTCGATGCTCAACCGTGCAAAGCGCTGCGGGTCCTGCGCGAACAGGTCGCGCATGTGCGTGTCGCGCAGCTGCTTGTGGTGCTCTTGCAGGGCCTTATACGCCGGGTGTGCTGTCAGCATGCGCTGAGTCTACCAGCGCTACTTGCCCGTCGGCAGGCTCTTGCTCTGCCACAGGCGTAGCAGGGCCTCGGGCTCGATCGGCTCCCAGATCGACCCGTCGGGCAGTTCTGTCCGCACGTAGCGAGATGAGTCCCTGACCAGCGTCGTCTGTGTTTCTTCGCTGTCGCGCAGCGTGGTGGTGATCTTGCTGCCGTCCTTGTCACCCTGGACGCGCTCCCGCCGAAGGCTTACCGTGCCGGTGTCGGACCGGTAGGCGTAGAACCCCAGGTCACCCTCGGCACTCGCCCGGTCCAGAAGCATCGGCAGCAGTTGCACCTCCACCTGGCTCAGATACTCCCCTGCCTGCAGTTCGTGCTGAGCAGAACGGTCGGGCTTGCCCGGCTGGCGCACGAGCACCGACAGGCTCTTGCCCTGGCGCACGCCCGTCTCCGTAAACACCTGCGGCTGCTTCCTCGCGGCGTCCTTCTCACGCACAGACGTCCGCGATACCCACGCCTCGCTGCTGCGGTCATACGCGCTAAAGGCGTTGCTCTCTGAATCGATCACTATGCCGTTGGGGGCCAGGATGCGGGCCTGGATCGTCATGATGATCCCCTCGGGGTCGTCGCGTGTACTGCTCATCGTTACCTCGCGCCCAAGGTCGCTGCGCTTGCCACGCTCGTAGGTGATGATCCGGTACCCCTTCTCAGTATCCGGCTGCGGCGGCGTCCCGGGCTGGTACAGCCGGAACGCCTGCTGCCCTTCCGGTAACGCACGCTGCAACGCCGACACGTCCAGCTGACCCGCAAACGCCAGCCCGTTGGCCAACGCATCGGCACGGGCCTTGAGCGCCACCGTCGGGTCCACGAACGCCGCCGTCGCCACAGACAGCTCATACGCCGCACGCGCTTTGTCAAACTGCGGCTCAGCCGTTGATAACTCAAAGAGCACAAACAACCCCGGCAACGGCTTGAAGACCGTGTACCCCTTGATCCCACGCGGACCGTTCTCATTGGGGATCGCAAAGTACAGCCTCGCGCCCGGCGTCGCGCACCCCGCCACGCGGAAGTCCATGTCGCGGTGCAGCACCTCCACACGCGAATACGTCATCTCCCTGGTCTTCGCGTCCAGCAGCGGCGCCAGCGCAAGCACCTGCTTGGTAATCCCCTCGGCCATCTGTTGCACGCTCGTCTGGTCGCTCTTGGTACGCCTGGTCGAGACGGCCATCGCCCACTCGTTCTCCCCAGGCACCACGTTGAAACTCAGCGTCCCGTCCCCCGTCGAGGCCTGCACCACCACGCTCCCCTCAGGCACCGACATCGACAGCCCCACCGTCTCGATCCGCAACTGCTCCCTGGAGAGATTCGTCGCCACCAGCGTCGGGGGCAAACGCGGGTCGTTCGCCGACGACCCCGGCCTCTCCCCCGGCGGGCGCGTGTTCTTCGGGACTGTGATCGGCTGCGCACCGGCCGGCACCACCAGCACCAGGCCCACCAAGCCCACCAAACACAATAGACGCAACGCGCGATTGATCGTGGTCATCTCCATGCACAATCCTATCGGTGCCGCACACGTGCCCGATTGACTTTGCACGCCCCCACACCCCTCGGCGTGCATCCCCACCGCCGATCTATACTTCCCCCTCATGTCCGACCAAACCCCCACCCCTACTCCCCTGCCCGAACCCAAACGGCCCGTCGATGTCCGCGCCGGTGAAATCCGCACCGGGGCCGGGCTGGAAGAGTCGCGCTACAACGTCGAGTTCATCGAGGCGTTGCGCAAATACTCCACACCCGTCCTCCTGATCGTCGCCGCCATCGTCGCCGGGTACTGGGGCTTCGGCCGCTGGAAGGCCGCGCGCGATACGGCCCGTGCCTCCGCCTTCACCGAGTTAGAGGCCCAACTCCGCACCGCCGGCCAGGGTGGACAGGTCAGCCCCGATGTCCTCCTCCGCATCGCCGAGGACGCCGCCGGCCAAGGTGCCGCCCCCCTCATCGCCCGCCTCACTGCTGCCGACCAGTGGGTCCTCTCCGCCTCCCTCGGCCTCGCCCCCGGCGCGGAGCGCGACCCGGCCACCAACGCCGTCAAAAACAAGGACGACATCCTCACACCCGAACAAAGAACCCAACTGCTCACCAAGGCCAAAGAGCAATACCAACTGGTCCTTGACCAGACCCAGGGCATCAGAAGGCAAGCGATCTTCTCCCTCCGCGCCATCTTCGGCCTCGCCGCCGTTGCCGAGAGCAACGCCCAATGGGACCAGGCCAAGGCCCTCTACGAACAAAGTGGTCAACTCGCCGCCTCCACCGGCTTCCCCGCCATCGAGGCGTTTGCCAAATCGCGCGGGGCGTCTGTTGATGAACTCAAAACCCTGCCAGTACTGGTCCCCGAGAGTGCAGTGCAGTCGTTCGCCCCACCACCGCCGGTGGTCGTTCCACCGATGCCCACCGAGCCATCGCTGGCAACCCCATCCATCCAGTTAAACCCCCCGACAGTCCCCTCGGCACCAATCCCCGCGCCGGCACCGGCCGAGGCCCCCAAGCCCTAGCCCCCCAAGCCCTCGCCCCAGTGGAGCGGCCACAAGTTGGTGGGGGCAGCACAAGCAAGATTGGTGGGGCGGGCTTCCAGCCCGCCACCGCCTAGGCCTTGTCAGCCCCTGCCTCATCCCCCAACTCCCCCTGTATCATCGCCCGCGGATCAACCTGCCCACTGGCCATCCGCCGGCGGCCCTGATACACCGACCCGCACGACGGGCACGCAATCCCCTGCGGGCTATCGCTCACCCCGGCCAGGTCCGCCCCGCACGAATAACAGAGCGGCTTATCCAGCGACGTGGCCATCCGCGACATCGTCATCACCGCCGCGGCCACCGCGACCGAAACCACCGGCACCCACCCGATCGGCGTCCACGCGATCACCGCAAACGCCGCCAATGCAAACCCGAGCGACCACCCGAGCGCCCGCAGCCGAAGCCTACCCAGGTACCCCCGGCCAGTATCCACCAAGTTCGGGATCGTCGGCAGCGTGCCCATGACCCACACCATACGCCAACTGGCAGCCCCCGGTTGGCACTTTTCAAGCCCCCGTCCGCCTGCGGGTGGTTGCCCTGATTCCAGATAACCGAAAACTTGCCCACCCGACCGGCACCGGGCGCAGGTGCCGCGCTTGATTTACAGCGTTTTCAACTCCGTTGCGGGGTTCTACTCAAGTCTGCCGATATCATCTTCATGTCCCAGGATTCCATCGAGAGTGTTGACGTGCTGCCTAAGGATTCGGGCAGCCCCACCAGCACACCCCCGGCACCAGCCCAGGGACCTCGCGGAGCCGCAGCGATGTCCGCGCAAAAGCCAGTCAAGGAAGACAAAAACGTGAAAAGTGAAGTCAAAGTCGCCGTCCTGATCTCCTTCGTGGTCATCCTGGTTCTCGGGCTTTTGTGGGGCGACCACCGCTCCAAGGCCCGCCAGGAGCAGCCCGATCAGACCATCGGGACCATCGGCCAGGGTGTAACCGTCTCCCGGCTCGGGGACGACACGCTCCCCAACCGCTTCCGCAACGACCCCAACACACCCGCCAACGTCCCCCCCGTCGCCCCGCCACAACTCAACCTCGCCGGCGGTGCGCCGCCCGTGCTGGGCGGCCAGGGTACTCCGCCATTGACCGCCGGGGATGTCGTCGAAGCTCCAAGCCTGGTCATCGTGCCCGAGCCGGCACCGGTGCCCACACCGCCGGGGATCAGCCGGTCCGACGATGCCCTGCACCCGGTGCAGCGCAGCGAGACCTTCCGCTCCATCGCCACCAAGCACTACGGCAACGACAAACTCGCAGCCGCACTCCAGCAGTACAACATAAAGATGGCCCCCGCCAACGGCAAACTCCGCGAGGGCGTAACCATCCGCATCCCACGCCGGGAGGAACTCGCCGCCTTCGCCAATGCCGGGCAGATCAACACCCCCGAACCGACCACGCCCACCATCCCGGCGACAGCCACGGGCACCAAGACGAGCACACCTTCAACGGGCACCGCAGGCGACCCCGCCGAGCTCCGCATCTACACCATCAAAGCCGGCGACACCCCGATGGGCATCAGCCGCCAAGCCTTCGGCACCACCAAGCGGTGGAAGGACATCATGAAGCTCAACCCCGGCCTCCGGGAAGACAATCTCAAGATCGGCATGAAGATCAAGCTCCCCTCCAAGCCCATTACCGACGCTACACCACGCAACTAATCCGATTGGCCTGTTCCTACTGGCCAACCCAAACTGCTTCAACCCCGGAGCCTCACGCCGTGTTCTACAAACTCTGCCTGCTGGTCATTGCGTTCGGGATCATCGGCTGCTGCATGCTCGGCCTGCGGCAGCAGCGACTCGAGGCGGTCCATCAGGCGACGGTCGCGCAGCGCAACATCTTGCTGCACAGCCGGGACCTGGCCAAACTCCGCACCGACATTGCCGCCATGAGCACGCCGGAAAAGATCGAACTCGCCGCCGCCACACGCTTCGGCCCCCTCATGGCCATCAACGTGCAAACCGATTCACCCGCCTCGCCGATCGCGCCCAACGGGACAACGATCGTCCAGGCCAAGAGCATCACCAAGCCTGCACAGGCCCGCTAAGAACCCCCAGCGGCCCCGATCCAAACCCCGGCCGGAGGGCCAGGCAGCCGACAAACAGCAGCCCAAGGAGGGGCCGCGAACCATGCACACTCCAGAACAACAGACCCTGCCGTTCAGTGATGCGCCGCAGGAAGCCTCGGCACCCCCCCAACCCCCGGCGCCGGGCGCGTCCCCGGTGGCGCGGGCGTCCCCGCCCGCGACCCGCACACCCTGGGCCTCCCTATCCACCTGGTACAACTCCCTTGACCGCACCAACACCGTCGCCTTCATAACCTCCTTCACCATCACGCTCGGCCTGGGCGTGATGCTCTGGCGTGTCTGGAGTTTACAAGCCAACCCCAGCCTTGATCTCCAATCGCACATGGGCGAGCGCCTCAGCCGAGTGACCGAGGTCGCTCGCCGTGGCGACCTGACCGATCGGCGTGGGCGTCCGCTGGCCGCAACGCGCTTCGGCATGCGCGTCTTCATCGATCCGACGCTCTTTCCCCGTCAGAAGACCGACGAGGCAATCGTGCAGCTCGCCGCCGCAACGGGCGTCAGCGCCAGCGAGTTTGCTCCCAAACTCATCGCAACGATGATCCAGGGTGATCAGCGTCAGGCCGCGATCGACGCCCAAGAGGCCGCACGCAAGTCGAGGGTGATTGCCGAGCGTAAAAAACTCGCCTCGGCTGGCAAATCCCCCCCGGCACCAACCCAAGCAGATCCCCAGACGAACGCCGCCGCCGATCCAGCCATCGGCTCACCCGTCGAGCAGGCCGATGCGTCATCCCCCATTGCCCCCGAACTGGCCGAGGCGGTGTCGGCCGCTGCCCAGGACCCCAAACTCCCCAATCCCGTCCGCTACCTCCCCATCACCGGCGTGCTCGACGACCGCCGGGTGGACATCGTGCGCAAACTCAAAATCCCGGGCGTCAACCTCGAAACCAAGCAGGTCCGCGAGGTCGTCGCAGAGGACCTGACCGCATCCCTCCTCGGCACCGTCGGCACGGAGGACCACGGCCTCATGGGCACCGAGATGAAGCTTGACGACAAACTCCAGCCCAGGGCCGGCTCGCTCGCCTATGTCCGCGACTCGCGCGGCCGGCCCCTCTGGACTAGTCCCAACAGTTACGTCCCCGCACAAGACGGGCAGGACATCAAACTCTCACTGGACCTGGAGTTGCAACGCATCGTCCTCGAAGAGCTCGAGCGTGGCGTAACCGAGGCCGACGCCGCGGGTGGCCGTGCCGTGATGATGGACCCCAACACCGGCGAGATCCTCGCCCTGGCCGACATCGTCCGCGATCTGCCCCACCTCGTCGATTACGACTGGAAGACCGTCATCGCCAAGGACAACCAATCCGGCGGCACACGCTACCGCACCATCCGCAAAGACCCGGCACGCGCACAGCACGCCGCCCTTGGGCGCAACCGCTGCGTCGAGGACATCTACGAGCCCGGCTCAACCTTCAAGCCCTTCATGTGGTCCAGCGTCGTCGAGCTCGGCTTCGCCCAGCCCGCCGAGGTCTTCAACACCCACAACGGCATCTACCGCACACCTTACGGGCGCATCGTAACCGACGTGCTCCGCCGCCCCAGCCTGACGTGGCAGGAGGTGCTCATCAACTCCTCCAACATCGGCATGACCCAAGGCACCGCACGCATGACCTTCCAGCAGATGCACGACGCGGTCGTCAAGTTTGGCTTCGGCTCGCGCCCGGGCACCGGCCTGCCCGGCGAGACGCCCGGCCTGGTCACGCCCATGAGCCGCTGGAGCAACTACACACAAACCTCCTGCGCCAGCGGGTATGAAGTCGCTGTTACCCCTGTGCAGGTCGTGCGAGCCTTCAGCAGCCTGGCCCGACGCGGCCCCGCCAACGGCACGCTCCCCAAAGTCCGCATGACGGCCTGGGACCCTGCCCTCGAAGCCTCGGCACTAGACATCACCAACCGCGTCCTGCCCAGGGAAGTGGCCGACCTGACACGCGAAACCCTCCGCGGCGTAACGGCATCGCTCGACCGCAAGCTCGCCGCACGCGAGAACCCAGAGGCGGGCTGGCAGTACGAACTCTTCGGCAAGTCAGGCACCGCCGAAATCCCGCTGGGCCAACCGCCCAAAGGGATGCGCCGCCCCAAGGGCAGCGACGGGTACTTCAGCGGGCAGTACAACTCCAGTTTCATCGCCGGCGGGCCTGTCGATGAACCCCGCGTGGTAATGATCGTGGTCATCGATGATCCGGGTCCTGAACTCGTCAGGCAGAAGAACCACCGCGGCGCGGCGGTGGCCGGGCCGGTCGTCCGTCGAACGATGGAACGGGCCTTGGCCTATCTCGGCGTGCCGCCCAGCCCGCCGATGAGCGAGGACATTAAAAAGCGTGAGCAGCACTGAGATGAGAACCCCTCCCCCGAGTGGACGGGCAAGGGTGGGGTTGGCTGACGCAAACACCATTCAAACCCGCCGTTGTCTGCACGCATTGAACACCCGCCTCTCGCGAACACAGAGGTTGTGTCAGATCGGCTAAACAACATCCGGGTCGAGGTCCTCATCATCAACAACCCGGCTTCCCTCCGGCGGTGCTAGGGGCTTGGACCAGTTAAAGTCTGGGTCCTTGCTGAGCACCCCAGCGCCCTGCTTGACGCAGCGCACGCAGATGTGCGCGTCGGGGTACGCCGGGCTTGCCCACTGCGCCTGGGCACGGTCCTCCAGGCACATTGTGCAGTGCGTGCCGGCGTGCTCGCCGCCGAGGCCTAGGTGGATCAACGATGTGTACGCCGGCGTCAGGCACTGTCCGCAGATCAACGCACCCTTGTGCCCCTCGACCATCGGGCGGTCGTCGGCAAAGTGGTTGTGGCAAAAATCACAGACAAAGAACGCGTTCCCCTCTGCCGTGGCGTTGTGCATGGTGCAGGATAGATGCCAATGGGTACATCGGCTCTCCGAGCCGAGCGATGCCACCGATCACCGCAAGATTGCGCTGCAAAGTGGAGATGCACCACGATGGCCCAGGAGCCACGCCGAGGGTGTGTCTGGGGGGTCGGGGTGGGTGCGCCGTCGCGCGTCTCCGGCGGGCTTGTAGCGTCGCCGTGGGGGTGCGCGCAAAGTTGGGGAGATCGGCACCGCGACATTGCTGCCTCCGCGCCCCACTTTGTTGTCAATCCCAGATCGGCATCCCACCGGTGTGCAGTTCGCCGCCTGTGGTGAAGATCCCCAGGAACGTGTTGACGTGCTCGGGGTCTTCGGGGTCGTCGGCGTGGAGCACGTCCGTCAGCCTGGGCTTGCCGGTGCCGGGCAGGAGAACCTCGGCCGGGTCGTAGGTCGATTCCAGCTTGACGTGCCCGTCGTTGTACCCGATGTTCCCTTCCCAGGTGGTGCGATGGCCGTGGATTTGGTAGGTGAGGCTCGCGGGATCGGCATCGACGCTCGCCCGCCCCTTGGCCGAGCGCTTGATCGAGTTGATCCTCGGCCCACGGTTGCCAAAGACGGCCTCGGTGGCGTTGAACGCATTAGACCACATCGCTAGGCGCGAGTTGGAGAGTTGCAGTGCGGCGTAGGAGTTGTTCGCGGGTGCAGCGCCCGTGAAGTCGGCCTTGAAGGAGGGGTCCCAGAGGGCATTTGCAGGATCCGCCGCGGCACTGGGGTTGGAGGGTTCATAGTTCGTTTTGTAGGTCATGTTTGTGCTGACCTCGCTCGGAGAGATACAGACCTCAGGCGTAATCAGGGCGTTGAAGATCAGGATCGAGAGTACGTTGGCGAGGTGGTCCTTCTGCCTCCCAGGTTCAATCGTCGTCGCGTTGTTGACGTCCAGCGTGGAGGGGAGCGGGTATTGGTCGCGGTTGGACTGGGCCCATATCTGCATGGCCTGGACGACGTTACGGACATGCGTTGAGCATTTGAGTTGGGGTTGGTGCCTGTGGCGACTGGGTGTTAGCACAAGGAACATAAAGACAATCATTCCTATTGCCAGCAGCACGCCGATCAACTCAACAATCGTGAACCCACGGCGTTGCGCGTGGGTGCGGGTTGGACATCTGCCAGCGAGAGAACCTTGCATGTATACCCCTTAAAACGAGTACTTCTCGTTTCGGGTGCCGGGGGTGTGCGGTTGCAGGTTTTCTGAACTCGCCGGTCTACTTGGGTTAGAACAGGCCGGGGCCGTCGTCGATGGGTACGAGTTTGCCGTTGACGAGGCGCATCTTGGGCTTGGGTTTTTTTGGTTCAGGCTTGCGGGTTGGGCGGGATTCTGGAGCGGGTTTTGGATCGATTTGGGGCTTGGATCTGGGTGCTTTGGGTTCGGGCTTTGGTGCGGGTGGGTCAGCAGGGGGCTGGGCGGCCCGGAGGCCCGCCCCAGCAGTAGTGGCAGCATCCTGCCCGACGATGATCACGCCTTCGAGGTCGGCGGGGTCGTCTTTGATGACCTTTCCTTCGTCATCAAGAAGTTGGTCGGCCTCGGCAGTTTTCTTGCGGGCTTGTTCGAGCAGTGCTGTGTAGATTTTTTTGGCGTCCTCGCCGGTGATCTTGGCGCAGGCGGTGGCGACCTCGCCGATGTAGCGTTGGAAGATGTCGCGGCGGTCGGACTGCGCTTTCATCTTCTGGCGCCGGCGGAGGTAGGTGCCGAGTTTGCGGCCGCACTCCATGAGGGCGAGTTTCATCTCCTTGCGGATTTCGTCATAGTCGGCGATGGCCTCCTTGCTCTCGCTGGTGAAGGGGACCCAGACGCTGGCCATGTGGATCATGATGACCAGTGGTCCGATGGGCAGCCCGCCGCGGGGCTGCTGGAGGTCGTAGTTGCGCCAGTTGCACTCGTTGACGGCCTTGAAGCTCGAGCACGCGCTCTGCTGGAAGAGCAGCGGGACGCGGTTGGCAAAGCGGATGACGCGGGCGGTGTCGTCGCCGGGCAGCTCGCCGCCGTAGGCGATTGCGGCCTCGATCAGAAAGGGCCTGCCCCGGTAGACGGCGGCCTCGCGCGAGGACGCGGCGTAGAACTCAGCCCGCACCCCCTTGTGCATGCCGCGGAGAAGTTGGTGGACGCCGACGGGGGCAAGGCAGTCCGTTGGCGGCGGCGCGAGTTTGCTCTCCATGAACTCTTGGAAGAGTTTCTCGACTTGCTGCGGCTCGATGGAGCTGGCCTTGGTCCGGCTTGTTACGCCGATTTTTTCACAGAAGCCCGAGGCGGTTGCGGGCGAGATTCGGCAGAACTTTTCTTGCAGGAAGCCGTAGAGCGTGCCGTTGTTCTCGGCTGCTTCATAGTCCTTGAGCATCTGTAAGAGCGTGCCGAGTTCGACGCCGCGCGGGTGGGGCTGGATTTCCTTGGTCTCGGGTGGGAGTTCGTTGATGCCGCGCGGGAAGACGACGAGCGGGCCGAGGTCTTGGGTGATTTCTGGGGGAAGGGCCGAGGTGTTAGGGCCGAGGGCCGAGGGAGAGGCATCGGTTTTTTCACTCGTCGCTCGTCGCTCATCGCTCGGCACCTTCTTCAACGGCAGCGTGTCGTCCTCTTCCTCGGTTACGCGTGTTGGGCGTACGAGTGTGAAGCGTGCGTGCGGGTTGGCGATGGCCGTGAGTTCGAGGAACTCGTCGATGGAGCCGCGGCCGCGCTGGTATTTGCCTTCGAGCTCGATGGTTACGCTTGTGCCTGTGGGGTAGGTGGAGCTGCCGAGGAAGTCGCTGCTCTGGGCGAGCTCGCGTGTAGCACTGTTGAGGTTGCGGAGTCGTGCGAGGGGGAAGTCGTCGGTCTCTTCATCGACGGTAACCTCGGCGCGGGGGGTTTTGGTGTTCATCGCCAGCTCGATGTGGTGTGCTGGCTTGCGTGCGTCGGGGCGGGTTTGGATCATCATCGGCTTGCCGGTGGTGATCAGCCCGTACATCCCGGCGGCGGAGATGCCGATGCCCTGCTGGCCGCGGGACATCTTCAGGCGGTGGAACTTGGAGCCGAAGAGGAGCCGCCCGAAGACGTTCTCGACCTGTTTGCGGACGATCCCCGGGCCGTTGTCGATGGAGGTGATGCGGTAGCGTGAGCTTTTGGCGCTGGCGGGGCGGTCGGGCTGGAGGTCCTCGATGACGACGGTGATGTCCGGGAGGATGCCGGCCTCTTCGCAGGCGTCCAGGCTGTTGTCGACGGCCTCTTTGACGGTCGTGAGCAGGGCCTTGCGCGGGTTATCGAAGCCCAGGAGGTGGCGGTTTTTGGCGAAGAACTCCGAGACGGAGATATCGCGCTGACGGGTGGCCATGCTCTCGGCGGTGGCGCGGGCTTGACGCGCGGCCGGGGGGGCTTTGGGTTTGGTCTGTTTCACGGGTGTCGTCGGGGCCATCGGCTGCCCTCCATGGCAGGTGTGGGTGCGGGGCGTGCGAATATAGCAGAGGTTGGATGGGCGCGGCGGCCGTCAACGCTGCGGCGGGGGCTCGTCGGTGAGGTTCGCGATCTGACCGGCGAGCTTGGCGGTCGAGTAGGTTGGCGCGAGTGTGTTGGCCTCGGTGAGCGCATTGGCCAGGTCCGGGCGCAGGCCCCTGGGCACGCGCGCGGCGACGATGGTGGCCAGCGCGAGCGCCCGGGCCGAGGTTGCGCGGTCGGCGTCGGGCCAGGTGCGGGCCGAGGCGAGCAGCCTGCGGGCGATGGCGTTGGCCTGCGGGTCGCGGCCTTGGGCGCACGAGGAGAGAAACCCGCGGGTCATCTCTTGAATAATCACCGCCCGGCGAAGGGCACAGAGGCGCTGCCAGGCAGGCTCGGCGCTGATGGTCGGGCGGTCAATGCGGAGTTGCGAGAGCATCGCACGCACGAGCGTTTCATCGAGCGTGCCGGTGGGTGAGGTGGAGCCACCCTCGTGTGCGGCACGATTGCGCAGGGCTATGTCCAGCACGGCACGCACGGAGATGGCTGAGTGGACTGCGCGCTGATCGCGGCTCAGGCCAGCCGTCTGGACGGGGGCGGGTGGGACGCCGACGGCGCGGGCGAGCTCGGCCGTTGCCAGCAGTGCGCCGGGGGGGAGGTCCGGATCGCCGGGGTTGGCATCAAGGAGTTCGGCCAGGCGCGTTCGGGCAAGTTGCGTCTGATCGCGGAGTTTGAGCAGCCTCGGCAGCGCGTGGGTGTGTACGAGCAATGCGCACGCCGGGTCGGTCTGCTCGGCCCGCTTCCAGACCCAGGTGTAGCGGGCGATGGCCTGTGGTGGGTCGCCGGCTTCGAGTGCCTGCTGGGCGAGGGTGAGCTGCTCGACGACGGCGTGCCAGGGGGCGGCGGGGTCGATGGTTGGCTCTTTGATCGCCGGGAGTTCTTTGGAGCCTGGCGCGTGTAAGGGGAAGACTACACGCACGCCAGCGGCGGCGCGGCGTCTGGCGGCGCGGAAGGGGAGGACCGGGCTGCCGGCCTCGGCGAGCTCGCGGTGCGCGTCGATGGTGCCCAGGACCCACTCGGCGGTGATGCCTAGCTGGCCCTCGGGCAGGGGTGTGATGTCGGCCGGGCCGCGGGCCTGGTGGGTGAAGTCGGGGAGCTCTTCGGTGCGTGCTACGGCTCCGCCGGCGTTGGCGATGTATTGGCCGTCGATGAACAGCTCGATGCCGCCCATGAGCGAGAGCCGGCCTTGGGGTGAGTTGCCGATGGCGGTGTTGAGTGAAGCGTTGTCGATGTTGGTGCGGATGACGATGGCCTCGGCCGTGAGCCAGTCGCGCAGCGAGGCGCTGGCCCACCAGGGGAGCCTTCCCTGTGGCGGGCGCATGAAGCGCGTAACGACGACCAACACTCGTCCCTCGTTGCGCGACCTGTTGATCGCGTCGCGCACCGAGAGTGGTTGGAAGAACGGGTCATCTATGAACTCGGGCAGTGGGGGGAAGACCGTCGAGCTCGGCTCTGGTGGTGCCGGTGCGGGTGGAGTTGGTGCTGGCGAGGGGGGCTGGGCGGCGGTTTGTGCGATGGCTGAGGGGGCGCAGAGCGCGAGCGTCAGCAGGAGCGGCGTGCAGCGTGCGGTGTGCATGATGGGTGTTGGTTTAGGCGGGTTGCAAGCGCGGGGTTTGGTTGCCGTTGATGGTCATGGGTGTGGTGTGCTGCTCATCGCGTTGGCAGGTGCAGATGGGGACGGCGGGGTAGGCGAGCAGGAGGAGGGAGTGTGCGACGACCAGGAGCGTGCCACCTTCGTGCCCGATGACGCCGAGCCAGAGGGGCATGCGCCAGCCCAGGAGGCTGCCGACGATGACGGCGATCGCCATGAGGGCCATGGCGGAGAGCGCGAAGGAGAGGTTGATGTTGATCGTTCGCCGAGTTCGGCGTGCGAGGCCGACGGCCCAGGGGACGGCCGAGAGGTCGTCGGAGAGCAGGACGATGTCGGCGTTTTCAAGCGCGGCGTCAGAGCCGATCGAGCCGATGCCGATGGCGACGTCGGCCATGGCGAGCGCGGGCGCGTCGTTGACCCCATCGCCGATGACGCCGACTGCGCCGGGCTTGTGCGACTTGGCCTGGGCCTCGGCGGCGAGGGCCTCTTTCATCCCGGCGACGTGGGATACTTTGTCCTGCGGAAGCAGCTCGGCGTGGAACTCGTCGAGGGCTAGTTGCGTGGCGATGTTGGCGGCGGTCAGGGCGTTGTCGCCGGTGAGCATGACGACGGGGGCGACGCCCTGTGCGTGCAGGCGCTGGACGAGGCAGTCGGCGCCGGGGCGTGCGGCGTCGGCGAGGATGAAGACCGCGGCCTGCTGGTCATAAACGCAGACGACGGCGATTTTGCCCTGGTGCTGGACGCTGGTGAGGACCTCGACTAGGTGGGCCCGCAGGCAGGTGGGGACGAGATCGCCGACGTGGGCCATGCTGCCCAGGCGGGCCTCGATGCCCTCGACGCTGCCCGAGACGCCACGGCCGGTTACGGCACGCAGGTCAGCGACCAGCGCGGGCTGCACGTTGGCATCAGCGGCGCCTTTGACGATCGCTTGGGCGATGGGGTGTGTGCTGGTGGCCTCGAGTGCGGCGGCGATGGCGAGGAGCTTGGTCTGGTCGCTCCATGCGATCGGCTTGACCTCGCGGAGTGTGGGCCGGCCGACCGTGAGGGTGCCGGTTTTGTCAAAGGCGATGGCGCGCAGGCGGGCGAGGCGTTCGATGGCGTGGCCACCTTTAAAGAGCACGCCGCCTCGTGCGGCCCGGCTGATCGAGGCGAGCGTGGCCGTGGGGGTGGAGATCACCAGCGCGCAGGGGCTCATGACAATGAGCAGGGCGATGGCGGTATAAGCGGCGTCTTTGGGCGCCTGGCCACGGGCGAGGTACCAGATGAGAAAGACCGACAGCGAGATGGCAAAGACGGCGATGGCATAGGGTTGGCTCAGCCGGTCGATGGTCTGCTGGATAGGTTGGCGCTGGGCCTGGGCCTCGGTTACGAGTTTGAGGACTTTTTGGAGGCTGCTCTCGCTGCTGGGGCGGGTAACGATGGCCTCGACGGGGTTGCCGACGTTGAGGGTGCCGGCGAAGAGTTCGTCGCCGGGCTGGACGTCGCGGGGCTGGCTCTCGCCTGTGATGGTGGACTGGTCGATGCTGGTGGTGCCCAGGGCCAGGCGGGTGTCGGTGGGTATCTGCTCGCCGGGGAGGATGCGGACGCGGTCGCCGACTTTGAGCAGTTCGGGCACGCGGCTGACCCACTGCCCGTTGTCGAGCACCTGCGAACTGGTGGGCATGAGTTTGTGCAGGGCCGCGACGGCGCGCTTGGTGCGAGCCATGGCGAGCTCTTCGAGTGCGCCAGCAAGGACGAAGAGGAAGAGCAGCAGCGCACCCTCGGCCGGTGCGCCGATCCACGCGGCGAGCACGGCGGCGACGACCATGAGCAGGTCGATGTCGACCCAGTTGACCTTGGTGGCCTTGATCGCCGCCTCGATGCCGTAGAAGAGGCCAAGTGCCAGGGAGATGTATTGCAAGATGACTGCGGGGTGCCAGGCGTGCACGCCCGGGGTGGTCTCGGCGGCGGGGGCGGCGAGTTTCCAGATGAAGGCGGCCAGCAGCAGCACGCCGGCCAGCAGTGCGCTGGTGAGTTGCACCTTGGGGTGGAAGACCGACAGGGGGGCGTTGTGATCGTCGGTATTCACGGTTGATCATATGACCCTTGCGGGCAGGCCCGGGGTTGTGAGGAGGTTGCCGACTAGGCTTTATCGTGCTTGATGTGGGCGATGAGGTTGTTGGCGGCGGCGGGCTTGAGCCTGTGCGGTATCGCTTGACGGTGGCGTACGACGGAACGGATTTCTGCGGCTGGCAGAAGCAGGAGCCGCTGCAGCCGGTTGACGATCAGGGCTTGGCGGCGCGGGCGTACAGCCAGGGGACGCCCATGATGCAGAGCACGCGTGCCGGGCGTGTGGCGTTGCGGACGGTGCAGGGCGTGCTGGAGCAGGCAGTGCGTGGGGTGTGCCGGGAGCCTGGGATTGAGTTGATCGGCGCATCGCGAACGGACAGCGGCGTGCACGCGCGTGGGCAGGTTGCGGCGTTCACATCGCGCCCGGATGGGCGCGGGATGGGTTGGCCCGGCGAGCGCGGGGCCGATCGGTTGCTGGCCGCGCTGAACAGCCGGCTGCCTGGGGACGTGCTGGTTACCGGTGCGCAGCGTGTGCGCGCGGGGTTTGATCCGATCGGCGATTGCGTGGGCAAGGGGTATTCGTACACGTTCCACGTCAGCCGGCACAGGCCGTTGTGGGATCGGCAGTACGTACACCACATCTGGCGCGAGGGTGGGCTTGATGTATCCGCGATGAACTCGGCGGCGCAGGTGCTCATTGGTGAGCATGACTACGCGGCCTTCGCCGCGGCGGGGCATGGGCGGCTGACGACGGTGCGGAGGATCTATGACCTGAGTGTGCGCGATGTGGGGGAGCACGCGGGTTATGAGGCGGGTGTGCGTGTGCGTATCGATATCAGCGGGTCGGGGTTTTTGTGGAACATGGTGCGGATCATCGCCGGGACGCTGTTGCAGGTGGGCATTGGTCAGCGCACGCCGGGGGAGGTGCAGGGGGTGCTGGTGGGCAAGGAGCGCTCTGCGGCGGGGCCGACGTTGCCGGCGATGGGGTTGTGCTTGGAGTGGGTGCGCTATGGGGATGCGTAGTTACGCTTCGATGCCGGCTTCGAGGACTTGCACGGGTGTTGGTTTGTCGGTGCTTTGGCCGTCGGCGTCTTTGCCGTCGACGCGGGGTGCGGTGGGGAGTGGTTTGCCGTCGGGGCCGGTCATCGGCTTGCCGTCGGTTCCTTTGATGATGATGCTCGGGTGTGCGGCCTGGTGTTTTTCAAGTTCGGCCAGGAGTGTGGCCTGGACTGGCTCGGGTAGTTTTTTGAAGTCGCCGCGTCCCCGGCACTTGGGGAACTTTGAGCACCCGAGCCACGGGCCGTATTTGCCTGGGCGGAGGTAGCAGTTGGACTGGCACTTGGGGCAGGGGATGTGTGGGTCGGGTGAGAAGGGCGGCGCGGTGGGGGCGACGACGTGGCCTTTTTTGTCGATCTTGAGGATCCCGTCGCAGGGGTTGGCCTTGTCGGAGTAGCCGGGGCAGCCGAGGAACGCGCCGAACTTTCCTTGGCGCAGGATGAGGGCCCGGCCGCACTTGTGGCAGGCGACGCCGGAGGTCTCGATGAGTTTGGGTTTGCCCTCACGGTCGACGGGCGCGGCGTAGTCGCAGTCGGGGTAGGTTGCGCAGGAGAGGAACTTGCCGTTCTTGCCCAGGCGGTAGACGGTTCCAGCCGGTGGCTTGCCCTCGGCGGCGCGGCGGTCGGCGCACTTGGGGCAGGTGAAGGGTGCGGGCGTGGTCTCGGCCTTGGCGTGCTTGAACTCCGCGTCGATCTGCCCGAGGCGTTTCTTAAAGGGTGTGTAGAACTTGTGGAGCATGTCGACCCAGTCGAGGTGGTCGTCGGCGACCTTGTCGAGCTGGGTTTCCATGTCGCGGGTGTAGCCAAGGTCAAGCAGGTCGGGGAAGGCCTCGACGAGCATGTCGGTAACGACCTCGCCTATGTCGGTGGCGTAGAAGCGGCGTTCGAGCTGCTCGACGTACTTGCGCTCTTGGATGACGCCGATGATGCTGGCGTAGGTGCTCGGGCGGCCGATGCCCTCGGATTCGAGGGTTTTGATGAGGCTTGCTTCGGTGAAGCGTGGCGGGGGGCTGGTGAACTTTTGTTTGGCGTCGAGGTGGAAGGGTGCCAGTGGCTGCTGGGCCTTGATGGGCGGGAGGATTTGTTCGTCGCCGCCGCCGGGCACGCCGAGGACGCGGTAGAAGCCGTCGAAGACGAGCACACGCCCTGTGGCGCGGAAGGTCAGGGGTGTGCTCGGGTCGGTGCCGCCGGTGATGTTGATGGCGGTGCTGTCCCACTGGGCGCTGGTCATCTGGCTGGCGATGAAGCGTTGCCAGATCAGTTCATAGATGCGGAAGAGTTCGGGCTTAAGGACGCTGCGGAGTTTCGGGCCTGGTGGATAGGCCATGCTGGTGGGGCGGATCGCCTCGTGGGCGTCTTGAGCGTCTTTGTTGCTGCTGCCGAAGAAGTTGGGTTTCTCGGGCAGGTATTGCGTGCCGTAGGCGTTGGGTATGAACTCGCGGGCCATGGAGATGGCCTCGGGGGAGATGCGCGTGCTGTCGGTGCGCATGTAGGTGATAAGGGCGACGGGGCCCTCGCCGGGGATATCGACGCCTTGGTAGAGTTGCTGCGCGGCGATCATCGTGCGCTGGGCGCCAAAGCCCAGGCGGTTGGCGCCAGCCTGCTGGAGGGTGCTGGTGATAAACGGCGGGGGCGGGCGCGTGGTGGTGCGTTTGGTCTCGATGCCGGCGACGCGGTAGGGGGTGGCCGGGTCGATCTGCCCGAGGATGGTGCGTGTGAACTGGGCGGGGCCTTTGCCGAGCTCTTCGGGGCGCGAGGTGAGTTTGATGGACTTCATCCCGGCCAGCGCGGCAATCTCTGCGGCGCGCTTGGCGATGGCCTCTGACTGGGCGGGCTGATAGTCGGTGCTGCCCGCGACGGTGAGCTCGAACTTGCTCGCGCCGACCTCGACCAACTCGGCGCGGATGCCGGCGTGCTGGTTCATCCACGCGGCGATGTCCTTTTGAGTGGGCGGGTTGCCCTTCTCGTCGCGTTTGGTGAGTTCCTTGCCCAGTGCCTCGGCCAGGCCCGCGGCCTTGGCAAGCTCGGCGGTGAAGGAGGCCGAGATGTCGTAGTACTCATCCGGGATGAATGCGCGGATCGCCCGCTCGCGCTGGACGATCAGACGCGTGGCAACGCTTTGGACGCGACCGGCCGAGAGGCCGCGGGCGACTTTCTTCCACAGGAACGGCGAGACCTGGTAACCGACGATGCGGTCGAGGACTCGGCGCGCCTGCTGCGCGTTGACGCGGTCCATGTCGATGGGGCGGGCTTCGGTCAGGCCGCGCTGGACCTCGGCCTTGGTGATGGCGTTGAAGGTAACGCGCTTGGCAACGGCAGGCTTGATGCCGAGTTCCTCAGCGAGGTGCCAGGCGATGGCTTCGCCCTCGCGGTCGGGGTCGGTGGCAAAGTAGACGGTGCGTGCAGCGCGGGCGGCACGCTTGAGCTCGCCGATGACCTTGTCCTTCTTTTCAAGGATCGTGTAGGTGGTGGCAAAGTCGTGCTCGAGGTCTACGCCCGGGACGGGGCTTTTGACACCCTTAGGGTTTTTGCTCGGCAGGTCGCGGACGTGCCCGATGCTGGCCATGACTTTGTAGCCCGGGCCGAGGTATTTGTTGATGGTCTTGGCCTTGGCGGGGGACTCGACGATGACCAGGGAGGTGCTGGCGTGGGGGGAAGGGGTGTCGGTGTGTGTGGGGGTGGTGGCGTCAAATGGTGCAGGCGGGGCCTTGGGCTTGCGTGTGCCCGGGGTTTCTTTGGTAACCCGGCTAGGGTGGGCTTTGGATGGTGGTGCTGCCCGTTTGGCCATGGGTGGTGCGTCTGCCTTTCGTTTCCCGGCCAAAAACCAGGCCGGACTGCAAGGCTAGGCCTTGGCGTGCCGAGGATTTCGGCGTGTGGCTGCAAAAGGATCAGGATTTTAGGGGTAGGTGGCATAAATGGGGGGTTTGTTTTCATTGTGTTTGGGCTTTGATCTGGTATGTGAGATTGGTGCAGGGGTGTGAAGCTTTCGGTCGGCCAGCCGTTGATGTGGGTAGAAGAAACCGAACAAAAAACGTATAAATCAGAAATGGGTCAGTAAAAGCGATGCTTTTGCACCCTTACTCCAAAAATTTCCACCCTGCAACGTTTCTGTCGAGCATACTTGGGCCGTTGCGCCCGAGCTTTGCAGAGCGGGACGCGACGTGTTGGCAGTGGAACCCTGGTTTGCTCTAATTTCCAAGGAGACTCAAAATGCGGACGAGCACCTTTTCGATGGCAGCGGCGTTGGTGGTGGTGGCAGGGTCGGCGATGGCCGGGCCGGCGGAACTGGTCTATGCGGTCAACTCGCACGTCTCAGCTGGGTCGGCCAAGACGCAGGTGCCTGGGTTGAGCGGGATCACGTTCACGAACTTTGCGCAGCCGTTTAGAGCGCCGACGACCGGGCGGTGGGGCGTGGTGGGGACGACGACTGTCACGCCGACGACGAACGACCAGGTGTATATCGGCGGGCAGGGGCTCGTCGGGACGCTCGTTGCGCAGGAAGGCGTTACGCCGATTGACGGGACGCGGTTCGTCAACTTCTCGCGATTGGACAACCCGCGTGTGAAGGACAACGGGGACTGGGCGATGGCCTTCCGCCCGGCGTCTGGGTCGTCGTCGACGGAGGTGGTGATCCAGTCGATCGGGGGCGTGATCTCGCGCGTGGCCGACGGGACGAGCATCGCGCAGACGGGGTTGTCGGGGTATTCGTACACGGGTAGTTTCTCGCAGGCGTACCCGACGAGCGCGGGTGTGGCGTTCCGGGCGGGGTTGAGTGACAATATTTTCTTCTCGGCAACGGAGGCGGGGTTTTTGGCCAACGGTTCCAGCGCGGTGGCGCTGGTGAACACGTTCGTGCCCAGCGGGCAGCCGGGCGGGGGGACGGAGGTGCTGGCGGATATCGACACCGATGCCTTCAGCGTGAGTGCCGACGGCGCACACTGGGGCGTTCTCGGGGAGTTGACGACGAACTCGACGGGGCCGAAGGTCTTTGTCTATGACGGCGGCGTGGTGCTGCTGCAAGGCCAGCCGGTTCCCGGGCTGCCGGGGGTAACGGTAACAGGGATCACCGATGCGTATGTCGATAGCAACGGGTCGTGGTATGCGCGCGGGACGGGAACGCAGGGGACGGCTACTCAGAACTGGGTTGTGCGCGACGGGCAGTTGCTGGCGGCGGTGGGGCAGCCGATCTTTACCGGAAGCACGGAGAACTGGGTAACGTTGAGCGATGTGCGTGGGAACGCGCGGGGGGATTACGCGATCCAGGGGACGGCCGGGTCGCCGGCGCGGGCAGTGATCGTGGTCAACGGCAAGCGTGTGATCGCGTCGGCGAACGATGCGCTGGACTTTGACAACGACGGGGTAGCCGAGTCGAACCGGTTCATTCTGGGCTGGTCGACGGGGCGGTTTACCTTTGGCAACGACTATCAGGTTTACTTTGCCGCGAGGGTGAAGGACACGGTGGCGGGGACGACGGACCTTGACCTTGGTCAGACTACCCCTCGTAACCGCTCGTCGCTGTTCAGGCGTTCGTGGTGCAACGCTGATGTCGCCGGGCCTGGGCAGAGCGTCGGGCCGGATGGGGACCTGACGGCTGATGACATCATTGTGTTCTTGAACTACTTCTTTGCGGGGAACCTGCGCGCGGACGTGGCCGGGCCTGGGCAGAGCACGGTGGTGGATGGGGCCTTGACGGCCGATGACATCATCGTGTATCTGAACGGGTTCTTTGCCGGTTGCTGAGCGCGGGGGTTTGCGGGTGGTGCGGCGGGTGCGGATGATCCCGCCGCCCCTGCCGGGGTGGTGCGCGAGAGGGGCCGACTGCCACGGGTTGCGCCCGCGGGGCGTGGGCTTTACCCGTGGCCACATGCTGTGGCCCCGTTGGGGCCGAGGGTGGGGGGCTGCGCATGGGGGTGTGAAAGACGCCCGGCTCGGAGATCCGGGGTACCCGGGGAGGACGCCCGGCTCGGAGATCCGGGGTACCCGGGGGGGACGCCCGGCTCGGAGATCCGGGGTACCCGGGGAGGGGTTCAGTTGAAGATGCGTTCGGCGATTTGCACGGCGTTGAGGGCTGCGCCTTTGCGGAGTTGGTCGCCGGCGATGAAGAGGTCAAAGCCGAGGGTGGGTGTCGAGCCGTCGGGGTTTGCGCCGGGTGGGAGTTGGCTGGGGTCTGGGCGGAGGCGGCCGATGAGAACGTCGTCGCCGCCTGTGGCTTTAAGGGGTGTGGGGAAGGTGTTGCTGGCGCGGTCGTCGATGATCTGCACGCCGGGGGCGTTGGTGAGGGCACTGCGGACCTGCGCGAGCGTGGCGGGTTTTTTCAGCGTGATATTGACGCTCTCGCAGTGGGCACGCAGGACCGGGACGCGGACGCAGGTGGCGGAGATGCGGACGGTGTCGTCGCCCCAGATTTTGCGGGTCTCGGAGATCATTTTTTGTTCCTCGGCGTTGAGGCCCGTGGTTGGGTCCATGGCCGAGTTGTGGCAGAAGAGGTTGAAGGCGTACGGCTCGTGGAAGATCGAAGCGTGGTGGGGCTTGCCGGCCAGGACAGCGCGGGACTCGTTCTCGAGTGCTTCCATGGCTTGCCAGCCTGCGCCGCTGGCGGCCTGGTAGGTGCTCACGACCATGCGTTCGATGCCGAGGGCGCGGTGGATGGGCGTGGCGGCCATGAGGAGGATGATCGTCGAGCAGTTGGGGTTGGCGATGATGCGCCCGCCGGTGGTGGTGTCGGCGTGCATGTTGATCTCGGGGACGATCAGCGGGACGCCTTGGGTCATGCGGAAGGCGGAGGAGTTGTCGATGACGACGGTGCCCGAGGCTACGGCCTTGGGGGCGATGGCCTTGCTGATGCCTGAGCCGGCGCTGAGGAGCGCGCAGTCGATGCCACTGGGCCACGCATCGGTGAGGGCCTCGACGGTGATGGTGCTGCCGCGGTAGGGGAGTTTTTGACCGGCTGAGCGGGTGGAAGCGAAGGCGCGGATGGCGCGGTGCTTGAAGTTGCGTTGCTCGAGCACGGCGAGCATCTCACGGCCGACGGCGCCGGTAGCGCCGACAATGGCGATGTGGGGTGGGGGGGTGGGCATAGGGGGGGAGGTTATGCGGATGGCGCGCGGGGGCTGAGGCTTGGATCAACCCCACCCCTGCCCCTCCCCGCCAGAACATTCAAGGGGAGGGGTTATTCGTCTTTGGATTTGTTGGGGTCTTTGGCGACGTGTGGCATGCGTGTGAGGACCTGGTCGATGAGGCCGTATTCGAGCATTTCTTTCTCGTCGAGCCATTTGTTGCGGTCGCAGTCAGCCTCGATTTTGGCGGGGGTCTGGCCGGTGGCCTCGCTGTAGATTTTGTAGAGTCGTTCGCGGAGTCGGAGCATCTCACGGGCTTCGATCTCTAGGTCGGTGGCCTGGCCCTCGATGACGCCGCCGATGAGGGGCTGGTGCATGAGGTTCCGGCTGTTGGGCAGGGAGAAGCGTTTGCCCTTGGTGCCGCTGACGGCGATGAGGCTGCCCATGCTGGCGGCCTGCCCGATGATGTAGGTGGCGACGTCGCACTCGATGAACTTCATGGTGTCGATGATGCCCAGGCCGGCGGTAACCGACCCGCCGGGGCTGTTGACGTAGATGTGGATGTCGCTTTTGTTGTCCTCGTTGGCCAGGAAGAGGAGTTGTGCGATGATGAGAGAGGCGACCTCATCGCCGATGGGGGAGCCGACGAAGATGATACGGTCTTTGAGCAGGCGCGAGTAGATGTCATAGGAGCGCTCGCCGCGGCCGGTTTTTTCGATGACGATGGGGACGAGGTATCCGGACATGGGCGTTCCTTAGTGGTGAGTGGCGTAGATACAGGGGGCAGAGTGGCGGAGTGGCAAAGTAGCAGAGTGTGGGGTTATTTCTTTTGGGGTTGGCTGATCTGGTCGACGAGGCCGTAGGCCTTGGCCTCCTCGGCTGAGAAGTACTTGTCGCGTTCGCTGTCGGCGCGGATGACCTCTGGGGTCTGCCCGGTGTGGGCCGCGATGATGTTGATCAGGGCGGTCTTCATCTTGATGATCTGCTCGGCCTGGATGCGGATGTCCTCGGCCTGGCCTCCCACGCCGCCCGAGGGCTGGTGGATCATCACCTTGGCGTGCGGGAGGATGTAGCGTTTGCCTTTATCGCCCGCGGCCAGCAGGAGCGCGGCACCGGAATACGCCCGCCCGATGCAATAGGTGCTCACGGGGCTGCTCATAAACCGCATGGTGTCGTAGATCGCCAAGGTGTCGTCGACGACGCCACCCGGGGAGTTGATGTAGAAGTGGATCTCCTTGCCCCGGCCTTGGTTCTCAAGGTAGAGCATCTGCATCGTTACGCGGGCGGCAGAGGAGGGGGTGATCTCACCGATCAGGAAGACGACCCGGTTCTCGAGGAGCAACTCGTCGATGGTCATCTCGCGTGTGCGTTGGTAGGCGATGGACACGGTGGGGTTTCCTTTGCCGGCGGTGGGGGGAGAAGGGAGGAGGGGTTAGAGCCGAGGGCCGAGTGGCAGGGGTAGGTGGGGTTGGAGGCCGAGGGATCGTTGGCTGGGACTTGATCGGCAATCGGCGTGCCTGGGTCGTGAGGCAAAGGCCAATGTTCTTGGAGGGTTGTGTGCTGTTTGCCCTGCCAAAGGGGCAGGTTTGAGGGTCTGTGTTGCCTGTTTGTCGGGCTTCCCTTAGGGTCTGGTGTGTCGGCTGAAGTTGCGCTGCGGTGAGAATAGAAGACGTTCGCGGGTGGGCGGAGGGTGCGGCAGGGACGCGGAGTGGGGTGGGTGAGTGGTGGTTGGTCGGTGGTTCTCGGCCGTGGGCCGGGTTGCGAACTACTCCATCTGCGTGCGGGCAACCGCTACCGTTGTGTGCATGGGTGCCGAGCCGTTCCTTGTTGTTGACCATGTTACCAAGCGTTTTGGGCAGACGGTTGCGCTGCGTGATGTTTCTCTCTCGATGCACGCTGGGGAGGTGCACGCATTGATGGGTGAGAACGGAGCGGGCAAGTCCACACTCGGCAAGGCGATCGCCGGGCTGCACAAGCCCGATAGCGGGTCGATCAGTATTGGCGGCCGACAGTTGGTGCTCGGCTCGGTCAAGGACGCGGCAGAGGGGGGGATACGCATCGTCCACCAGGAACTTGCCCAGTGCCCAAACCTTTCGGTGGCCGAGAACCTGTGTTTGCACGAGATGCCGACGCGGCATGGTTGTGTGGATTATAAGGGGATGTTCGACCGTGCCGAGCGATTGCTCAAGCACCTAGCGCCGGAGATCGACGTGCAAGGGCCCCTCGGGCAACTCGCGCCGGGGCGTCGGCAGATCGTTCAGATCGCCAGCTCGCTCGACGACGGCAGCGACGCGGGGCGTAGCGAGCCTGGCAGCCGCAAGGCGCGGGTGATCATCTTTGACGAGCCGACGAGCTCGCTCTCGCTTGCCGAGGCCGACCGGCTGATGACGATCGTGCGCGGCTTGGCCTCGCAGGGGCTGCTGGCGATCTACGTCTCGCACCGGATGAACGAGATTTTCCTGTGTTGCGACCGCGTCAGCGTGCTGCGGGATGGGAAGTTTGTTGCCACGAGCGTGATCAGCAAGATCGACGAGAACGTGCTGGTCAGCCAGATGATCGGGCGGACGATCGACCCAGCATCGCGCCTGGCCCGGCAGCACCGCGTCAAGCCCGAGGCCTTGCCCGTGCTGGAGGTGCAGCACCTGAGCAGCCCTGGGAAGGTGCACGACGCGACGCTGAGCATCCGTGCCGGGGAGGTCGTGGGCGTCGGCGGGCTGGTTGGCGCAGGCCGCAGCGAGCTGCTCGACGCGGTCTTCGGGCTGGACCGGCGGGCACGCGGTGAGGTGCGCGTCGCGGGCCGGCCGATGCAGGCCGGCAACGCGCGCAAGGCGATCGCGCTGGGGGTGGGGTATGTGCCCGAGGACCGCCGGTTGCAGGGCCTCTTCTTCCAGCTGGGCATCGATGAGAATATCTTGATGCCCACCATGCCCCTGCTCGCACGCCTGGGTGTGCGCAGCCCGATCGCAGAGTCGCGGTTTGTGCGCCAGCAGATGCAGTGCCTGCACGTCAAGTCGGCGTCGGCGCGGAGCCTGCCCGGCGAGCTCTCGGGTGGTAACCAGCAGAAGGTGCTCATCGCCCGCTGGCTTGCCAGCCGGACCAAGGTTCTGCTCTTGGACGAACCGACGCGCGGGATCGACGTGGGCACCAAGCACGAGATCTACAAACTCATCCGCAGCGCGGCAGACGCGGGGCTTGCCGTGCTGCTGGTCAGTTCTGAGATGCCCGAACTGCTGGCCCTCTCTGACCGGGTGGTGGTCATGTGCCAGGGCCGCCTGACGGGTGAACTGGCCGGGGCGGAGATGACGCAAGAGAACATCCTGCGTTTGGCGACGCTGGACCACGCCGTGGGCGCGCACGAGGTGCAGCCTGCGCACGCGATGGCCGGGTCGGGCGGGGGCGTGCGCCGGTGAGCCGGTGGTCGTTCAACTGTTGTTCATCGCCAGCACGATCATCAGCAGCACCCCCGCGATGATCACGCACATGATGGTAAAGAGCGTGATCTTCCACGCCGAGTAGGGCCGCTGGCCGATGACCTCGCCGGTGCGTGCGTTGACGAGCACGTTGTAGACCCTGTTCATATACCGATAAGCGGTGATCCAGACCGGGGCAAGCAGGAGCTTGAAGGTGATGTTGCTGTAGGCGGTGTCGATGTTGTCGATCTGCTGCTCGTCGCCGCCGATGTCTGCACACACGGCGGCCTCGATCCGCTCTTGCATGATCTGCCTGGCGTGCTCGAAACCCTCGGGGAGCGTTATCTGGTAACTCTCGGCAACCATCCCGGGCAGGTAATCATCGCTGTACGGCACCGCGGCCTTGAGGTCCCACGGCTCTAGCCCCCGGGCCTGGTCCGCCGTCAGCGACCGGCTGGCGCACACAAGCAAGTCATCAAACTTGTTGTCAACAACGCCGCTGACGCGGGTCCAGCGGACCTTGCGCACCTGCGTGGTCGTCTTGCCGGTCTTGACCGTTACGTAGTAGGCGTCGCCGCGTGAGCCGGTGTATCGCGAGTGTGTTGATGCGTCGTACGTCCAGTGTGGCACATAGAGGCCCGTCAGCGCGGCGTCGAGTTTGCCCTGCTTCTTGAGCGCATTTGGCGCAAACCACCGGCTCGCCAGCCACGCGCGGAAGGACGTGATCACCCGCTCGCGCGTGAGCACAAAGGGCAGCACGGCGTTGGGCTTGATCAACCGCTCGCTCGCCCCGGTCCAGACGATGTTGCTGCCGCAGTAGGGGCACGAGAGGCTGGTGATGTGCGCCGGCTGCTGCACGCTTGCCGCGCAGGTGTTGCAGTGGATCGTTGCGACGGCCTCGGCCGCCGACTCATCCTGGCGGGCCTGGGCGTAGGTCTTGTAGTCGAGTTCCTCGACCAGCTCGGGGCGAGCGCCGGCGATCTCGTTGACCTGCCCGCAGTACCGGCAGACCAGCGACATCGTGCCGGGGGCAAACTCGAGCTTGGCCCCGCAGCGTGCGCACGGGTACCGGCTGACGGTCTGCTTGCCCTTGACGGGGCCAGACGCGTTCTGGTCGCGAGCCGGCTGCTTTTCGCCGCTGCTCTCCGATCGGTCAGGTGCCATGTGCGAGCCTCACGGCTTGGGTGCGTCGCTGCCGCCGGGTGCGCTGCCGGGCATCGGCGGTGGGCCGAACATCACCGCCACATCCGCCAGGGTCGAGGCCGGCATCCACGCCGGTGCGCCTTCTTTCCACACCAGCGTCTGGCGCGTTACCGCGCCCGCGGCGATCTGCGCCCGCAGCGAGGGTGCATCAAACGGCCCGGCGGGCTGCCCGTCGCGGGCGAAGTAGTACCGCACCTGCCCCGGGATCGCCGGCGGCACCGATGATGCCTGCTGCCCCGCAGCCATCGCACCGCCCATCAGCCCGCCCATGTTCTGGCCCAGGCCGATGCCGACGAACTGCCCGGCGGTGCCTGGGTTCTTGGCAGCGTCGCGGATCGCCTCGGCCGTCTGGAACTGCGTGTAGCGGTTCAGATCCCCGATGACGCCCATGCTGGTGCGCTTGTCCAGCGCCTGCTCGACCTCGGGCGGCAGCGAGAGATTCTCGATGAGCAGGTTGACGACCTCGATGCCGAAGTCGGAAAACTCACCTTTCATCTTCCCGGCCATGAAGGCGCCCAACTCGTCATACTTGCTGGCCAGGTCCAGCACAGGGATCTTGCTCTCGCCCAGGATGTCCGTAAAGCGCGAGACGATCAGGTTGCGCAGCTGGGCTGTGATCTCCTCGGTGGTCAAACGCCCGTCGGTGCCGACGAGTTTCTTCAGGAACGTCCCCGGGTCGGCCACGCGCAGGGCGTAGGTGCCAAAGGCCCGCAGACGCACGGGCCCAAACTCCGGGTCGCGCATCATCACCGGGTTCATCGTGCCCCATTTTTGATCGGTGAAGGTGCGTGTGCTGACAAAGTAAACCTCGGCCTTGAAGGGGCTTTCAAAGCCGTACTTCCAGCCGAGCAGCGTGCCGAGGATGGGCAGGTTTTTGGTATCCAGCGTGTGCGTGCCCGGCCCGAGCACGTCGGCAAGTTGCCCCTCGCGCACAAAGCACGCGGCCTGCCCCTCGCGCACGATCAACTTCGCCCCGTTCTTGATCTCGTTGCGGTAGCGGTCGAATCGATAGACCAGCGTGTTGTTCGTGTCGTCGATGAACTCGACGATGTCGATGAACTCGTTGCTCAGGCGGTTCTTGAGGTTCTCCCACATGCTCATTGCAGGCTCCTTGTGCAAGGCCTTGGTGCGTCGTCAGCAACAAACTATAGAGAACCCCGGCACCTCAGTGGAGAAAACCAACAGCAACGTCAAGTCGGCTGCCGAACGCAGCGACCACTTCATCACCCCGTGGCACGGGCTTCCAGTGTGTGGTTGTTGGATTTCTGAGGCACCCTCTCATTGCGCGGGCCCGGGTGCCTCACCTTCCGCCGAGCGTTCGACCGCCTCGGGCAGCCCCAGGCCCTGCATCTGTTTGAGGATCACCCCCTTGTCCCCGACGAGCACCAGCACGTCGGCGTCGAGGGGGAAGGCCCTGTTGGCCAGCGTGTTGAGCGCACCTTCATCCAGCCGCATGGTTGCCGAGAGATCTGCCCGCACGGCCTCAAAGACGATGCCCCCCAGCCCCTGGATCACCTCGGTCCGCACGGTCTGCGTCGCCTTGCCGCCTCAGCGGCCCTGATATCCCCTGTGCGGATGCAGTTGATCTCGGCGATGAACATCTGGTGCTCGAAGATGTGCGCAAACCCCGACCGCCCAGCCTGCTCTTGCTTCGCACCGACGCGTTACCAGAGGTACACCGTCGCCATCGATAGGATGTGGTCCACGTACAGGATGACTGTCAGCCCGTTGCCGAGGGTGTATCTCTTCGTATGCCACGCTCTGGATCAGGCAGACCAACGCCGACAGGGTGCTGGCCAAAAGCAAACCAACGCCCACACAGGTTCGTGCAAAGATGGTTCCAAGGCTCCTGCAGAGGTCGTCATGCTACGAACCAGCCGGACCGATCGGTGCGCGCTTGCTGCGGTAACTGATCGTGATTTCTGCGCTTTGTCCTGCCCGCTTTCCTATCATCTTCACCGGATACAACACCCCTCATCCACCCCCGATCACCCGGCCCAAAACCCCGCACCAAGGCGCACGAAGATGCCCGACCAACCCCCGTCAGAGAACCTCCAAGGTGGCACCCCAACGCTCCCGGACGACCTGTCCAAAGCGATCGTTCCCGTGCCTTGGAACGGCGGGAACATCGTCCAGACGCAGATCGAGCGCGAGCTGCAAGACTCCTATCTCACCTATGCCATGAGCACCATCATGGACCGGGCCTTGCCCGATGTCCGCGACGGCCTCAAGCCCAGCCAGCGACGCATCCTCGTGGCGATGAACGACCTCAAGCTCTACCCGGGCAAAAAGCACTACAAGTGCGCCAAAATCGTCGGCGACACCACCGGCAACTACCACCCCCACGGCGACCAGTCCGTCTACTCCGCACTCGTCAACATGGGCCAGGACTGGCGCATGCGCACCACGCTCATCGACCCGCAAGGTAACTTCGGCTCTATCGACCCTGACCCACCCGCCGCCGCGCGGTATACCGAGGCCCGCCTGACGCAGGCCGCCGTCGATCTGCTCGAAGACATGCACCTCGACACCGTCGACATGGTCCGCAACTACGACGACCGCCTCGATGAACCGACCGTGCTGCCGGGCCGATTCCCCAACCTCCTGGTCAACGGCGGCGTCGGCATCGCCGTGGGCATGGCCACCAGCCTTGCGCCCAACAACCCCGTGGAGGTCCTCGACTCGATCATCCGCACCATCGACAACCCCTCCATCACACTCGCCGAGCTCATGCAGGATGTCGTCGAACCAGGCCCCGACGGCACGCCCATCATCAAGCACCGCGGCATCAAAGGGCCGGACTTCCCCACCGGCGGCATCATCCTCGGGCGGCGCGGCCTCATCGACGGCTACGAGTCCGGGCGGGGCCGCGTCGTCATGCGCGGCATCGTCCACGTCGAGAACGTCCCGGGCAGCAAGGACCGCCAGCAACTGGTCATCAAGGCCATCCCCTTCAACCTCGCCCTCAAAACCCTCACCGAGCGCATCGTCGAGGCCGTCAAGGAGGACATCCTCACCGATATCTCCGACGTCCGCAACGAGTCCGGCCGGGAAGAGTCCGTCCGCATCGTCATCGAACTCAAGCGCGGCGCTGACCCCGGCGTCGTTGAAAAACAGCTCTACGCCCAGACCCCGCTGCAGCAGAGTTTCAGCATGTACTCCATCGCCCTGGTCAACCGCCAGCCAAGGACCTTGAGCCTGCGTGAACTCATCGGCCACTACATCGACCACCGCGGCGACGTGATCCGCCGGCGCACGCAGCACCTGCTCAACGAGGCCCGCCGCAAGGCCCACGTGCTCGAAGGGATGATCTTGGCCGTCTGCGACATCGACGAGGTCATCGCCCTCATCCGCGCCAGCCGGACGCGCCAGGAGGCGATCGAGAAACTCACCGACCGCCGCTTCCACATCGCCGGCGACCACAGGTTCGCCCCGATCATCCCCGCCCGCCTGCTCGATCACGTCCGCGCCTTTGACTCGCTGGGGGGCGTGGTCCTCTCACGCATCCAGGCCGAGACGATCGGGAACATGCGCCTGATCCAACTCGTAGGCCTGGAGATCGAGAAACTCGTGGGCGACTATCGCGCCCTCGCCGAGCAGATCGAGCACTATGAAAAAATCCTCGCCACCCCGCAGATCGTGCTCGACATGATCAAGCACGACTGCCGGCTCATGCGCGAGCGCTACAACCGTCCGCGCCTGACGGAGGTGCAGGAGGCCTCGGGCGACGACCTGAGCATGGGCGCACTGATCCCCGTGCAGGACATGGCTGTAACCATCAGCCGCGCCGGGTACGCCAAGCGCGTGCCGCTGGAAACCTACCGCCAGCAGGCCCGAGGCGGCAAGGGGATCATCGGCGGCACGGCCAAGGACGACGACTTCGTCGAGCACCTCTTCGTCGCCAGCACGCACGACGACATGCTCTGCTTCACCGACACCGGCCGCGTCTTCCGCCTGAAGGTCTACGAACTGCCCGAGATGGACCGCACGGCTAAGGGCCGCCCGATCGTCAACCTCCTCGAACTCCGCACCGGCGAACACACCCGCGCTTTCCTGGCCGTCAAAAACTTCGAGGCCGGCAGCAACTACCTCACCTTCGTTACCGCCAAGGGCGTCATCAAACGCACCGCCCTCAAGGCCTTCATGAACGTGCACAAGGGTGGCCTCATCGCCATCGATATCCGCCCCGGCGATCACCTCCTGGACGTGCAACTGACCAGCGGCAGCGACGACGTGCTCATCGCTACCGCCAATGGCCTGGCCATCCGCTTTACCGAGACCGACGCACGCGACATGGGCCGACAGGCCGGGGGCGTCAAGGCGATCGACCTGGCCGACGACGACGAGGCCATCGGCCTCATCAACATCCCCATGGCCCCCGATACCGACGGGCACCCCATGACCGTCAACCCCGAGCAGGCACTGCTGACAATCACCCAGCGCGGCTACGGCAAACGCACCCCCGTCGATGAATACCGCGTCCAGCCCGAACTCGGCAAGCCCCGCAGCCAGAGCCGAGGGGGCAAGGGCCGCGTCGATATCGAGACCGATGCCCGTAATGGGCGATCCGTCGCCGCGCTGCACGTCGGCGACAAGGACGGCATCGTCGTCATGACCAAGCACGGCCAGATCGTCCGCATGGGCGCAGCCGAGATCCGCCAGACCTCACGCGGCGCCAAGGGCGTCCGCATCGTCTCCCTCAACGAAGGAGACGAAGTCATGGCCGCCAGCCGAGTGCCAGCCGAATAGAACCTCTCCCCCAGAACGTCTAGCAGGCAGGGGCAGGGTTCGCTCTCGGTGGTGCAGGCTTCCAGCCTGCACAGCAAAGGGAATCCACCACCGACGCACAGAGGCACCGAGACGAAAAGACGCTGGATTATTCCTTGCCTCCTTCGAGCCATTGCATTCTCTGTGCCTCGGCGTCTGTGTTGTCAACTCTCTTCCCGCACAGGTTGGCCCGCCCAAAGTGCCCACGCAAAGACAAACACGCTCGGCTCGGAGAGCCGAGCTATCCACAAACCCTCCCCCGAGGCAACAGGCAGGGGTTGGGTTAGCCACTTCTTGCGCCCAGTTTGATCCGCCCCTTATCGCCCCGGCGCGACGCTCGGCTTCCACTCCGGCTCAACAAACTTGAACCCCGTGTTCACGCCGCGAAGCACTACAAAGACCACACGCTCGGGCTGCCTCTTGGTAACCTCCTCGATCGCATTGCGATAGGTGCCGATGTCGGTGATGTCCGTCTGGTCGATGCGGATGATCAGGTCCCCCGGCGCCAGGCCACCCTGCCCGGCCCACCCCGCCGCCTCGGCGCTCTCGACGAGCACGCCGGTGATCGACTCATCCCAGTTGTTGTCATCGCGGTCAAAGAACGTCAACTCGCGAACCGAGAGCTCGAAGTCCTTATTCTCATCCTTGCGTGCCTCGTCGGGGCCGATGCGTGTGCGTTCCAAGGGAACCTTCAGTTCCAGCGGTTTGCCGTCGCGTAGGACCGTCAGCGTCGGCTGATCCTCGATCTTCATCTGCCGGATCTTGCGTGAGAATTGCCCGGCGTCCTGCAGCGTGCGCGGCGAGAGGCTCTCGCCGTTGACGCCCGTGATCACGTCGCCGACGCGCAGGTCAGTCCCCGCCGCCAGCGTGCGCGGGTAGACGCGCGTGATGCGAAAGCCCGTTGTCCCCTCAAAGCCAAGCCCCTTGGCCAGCTCGCGCAGCACCGGCTGCACGGCCACGCCGAGCCACGCCTTGGGCACCTCGCGCGGCGGGTCCTCCTTGGCCCTCGGGCGGGGCTTGAGGATCGTTACGTTGTTCTTGCCCCGGCGGTCAAACTGCACGAGCATCGTCTCGGGTATCTGCTCGGCACCCTTGTCCATCATGCCCTTGTACCGCTGGATGATCGCCGGCAGGTCCTTGACCGGCTGCCCGTCGATGCTGGTGATGATGTCGCCCCAGGTGATGGGGGGCTCGGCCGTCGCGGCCGGTGAGCCGCCGCGCACGCCGGAGACGACTACCCCGTCGCGGTTAGGCAGCCTGCGTTCGCGTGCCATGCGTTCGGTGATCTGTGCAACGCTGATGCCCCAGGCGCGCAGGGCGGTCTCGTCGCCACGCTCGCGGAGGAGGCGCTCGGTGGTGACGGTCGCCGTGCCGGGCTGGCCGTTGCGTGTGTAGTTGACCGTCAGCGTGGTGCCGACGGGCTTGTCGGCGATCATCCGCAGCAGGGGGGGGACCTCCTCGACGAAGCGGACAGTTACCGGCTGCCCGTCGATGGCGGTGATGACGTCCCCGGCCTGCATCCCCGCGCTAGCGGCGGGGCCCGGTGGGGTCTGGGCGACGGAGTTGACCAGGACGCCCGCGGTCAGGCCGGTCTTTTCGATCGGCTTGAGCGAGAGGCCGATGTCCGAGCGGACGACCTCACCTTTTTCGATAAGTTGATTGGCAACGTCCCTCGCGAGGGAGGAGGGCGTGGCAAATCCCATCCCCGCGCCGCCGCGGGTGTTGATCCCGATGATCTGGCCCTGGAGGTTGACCAGTGGGCCGCCGGAGTTGCCGGGGTTGATCAGCGCGTCGTGCTGAATCCAGCGTGTAAAGATGCCGGTGGTCTGCCCGTCGATCTCGTCGGGCTGCATCTCGCGGTCGTTGGTCCAGGTGTTGTAGAAGACGCGCTCGACGTTGGAGACAATGCCCAGCGTTACGCTCCGGCTCAGGGAAAACGGCGAGCCCATCGCCAACACGGTGTCGCCCACGGCCAGTTGCGTGCTGTCGCCCCACTGCGCGATGGGCAGTGTCTGCCCCTTGGGCAACAGGTCGGTGCGGATCTTGATGACGGCCAGGTCCGTCAGCGGGTCTTCGCCGACGAGGTCGGCGTCGATCTCGGTCTTGTCGGCGAGCGTTACCTTGAACTTGACGCCACGGTCGACGACGTGGTGGTTGGTGATGATGTGGCCCTGGGCGGTGATGATGGTGCCCGAGCCGTTGGAGCTGTCTTTTTGCTCTTTGCCACCCCAGTAACTGACGGTGGTTACGCGGATGTTTGCCAGCGCGGGGAAGACTCGGTCGCGTGCGGCAAAGACCTGGAGTTTGACGGCGTCCGCAGCGTGGATGCTGGCTTCGGGCGCGGCCTGGGGCTTGGGGGCGGCGCAGGAGGCCAGCACCGACAAGGCCGCGAGGGTTGCCAACAGCAGCGGTGAAGTTGAGCGTCGGTTCATTCGGCAGGTCCTTTGTTAACAGGTGCAAACGATCGGGCTTAGCCGACCGGGTGCAACGGTATCGGCACAACGAGGGTAAGGGCGGGAGGGTGTGAGTCTATCGCTGTCGTGGTCTATCTGGGGGCGAGGGGGCGCGATCGTGCGCAACCGGGCGGAGTTTGTGCATGAGAGAACGCGTTCTTTTTGATCCGATCTCCGTGTATTTGTGCGACAAGGGGTGGGCCAACCCCACCCCTGCCCCTCCCCTCGGGGGAGGCGTTCTGATATGTCACTGGCCTTGTTGCGAGTCGGGCAATGCGAGTTCCTGCCCTGCGTCGAGCAATATCCACGCGCTTCGGAGGTCGGCTCGGCCGAGGGTTACCTGGCAGTTGTGCAGCAGCGTCTGGGCGTAGAGCGTTGCGTCCTGGCCGACCTGTGGGGAGGTTGCCAGCAAGACGTGCACGCCCCAGGGGGAGTTGGTGGCGTTGTCGGGTTGACGATTGTCAACTATACAGGCGCAGGATTGCGCACATCGGCGGGGATACTCGGGGTTCCCGGTTACGCGCCCCAGGCGCCAGAGGGCGTGCAGGGCGCACAGGAGGCGTTCGGTGTAGACCTCGATGGCCATTTCCTGGCCGGGGGTCTGGGTGAGCAGGGGATGGGCCGTCGTGGGCATGGGGCCGAGGAGTTGGGCCAGTGGGGGTGCGAGGTGGCCAAAGCCCGCGGCGTGGAGCCAGAGGTGCTCGTCGGTGCCGAGGGATCGGTGGGTTTCCAGTAACGGCGGGCGATTGGCAACGGTGGCGAAGAAGGGTTCGTCGATGGGTAGGCGGTTGCCCATGTCATCGACAAAGTTGCCCGGCTGGGGGTGGACCGGTGCGCTGCCGAGGGTTTGCTGGGCGACGGCCAGGAGGCGGTTGGACCATGTTGACCGGTCGTGCATGGGTGAGGGTATGGAGATGCGAACCAAGCGATGCGTTGGTCTTGATGCGGACTTTGTGGGTTGGGGTGGGGAGAATACGGGTAGGTCGGCTCTCCGAGCCGACAGTCTTGGTTGGTTCGCGGGCGATTGCGTGTGCGAACCCCACCCCTGCCCCTGCTGGCCAGAACATTCTGGGTGAGGGGTTCTGAAGCGGAGGATTTATGGTTGACCGATGTATTTGTTATGCCGTGCCGTTTGTTGAGATTGCCCGGCGTGCAAAGTTGGGGGAGTCGTTCGAGGTGATCTCGGCGGATACGGGTTGCTGCCGGGGGTGCGGGATGTGCGAGCCGTATGTGAAAGTGGTCGTGGCGACGGGGCGGACGAGTCTTCCTGTGTTGACGCGTGCGCAGTCGGAGGCCATCGTCGCGCAGGCGGCGGCGTGGAAGACGGGGCGCAGGGGTGGGGCGGGTTGTTAGCGGAGGCGTTCGACGGTCATGGAGGTGGTGCTGGTGGCGTCGCCGGCCTGGCCGGGGGCTTGCTGGACGACCTTCTGGTCCATGTTCAGTGAGACGAGTTGGCCCTTGGCAGTGTCCCAGGTGTAGCGGCCGGAGTGGGAGGAGGCTTTGATTTGGGCCTGGGCGTTGGATGCGGCGCTTGCGGGGTCGATGCGGCCCGTGAAGACGACCTGGGCGGTGCCTGCCGAGGCGGAGCGGAGGGTGTGCTCGGTGATCATCTTCATGGCCCCGAGAGGGCCGACGGCGAGCTCATCGGCGTGGGACCATCTTTGGCCCACGCGGACGAGGCCGGAGTAGTTGCCGTTGGCCGGGGGGAGTGGGCCAAAGAGTGAGCCGCCGGTCTGCGGCGCGCCGGCGGGGCCTGCGCCCTGGCCGCCGAGTGCGGCGAGCATGCCGGTGGGGTCGAGTTCGGAGCCCCCGGAGATGCTGGTGATCTGGCCGGAGCGGTCGATGGTGAGCGTGAGTGTGGTGCCGACCATTTTGCGGAGTTGGTCGTTGATCATTTTGTCTAGTTCGAGGCCTTTGAGGGCGTCAAGTGGGTCAGTGGAAGCGGGTGGCGTGGCGGGCTTGGTTGGCTGGGGCTTGGTGCTGTCAAAGTCGATGACGATGCCCGAGCCGTCGAGCTTGATTTTGAGTGAGTCGTAGACCATGTCAACAGTGGCGACGCCGGTCTCGGCGTTGATGTCCTTGACGCGCAGCGAGAACTGGATGTCCTGCTTGTTGGTGATCTTGGTGGGGTTTTTGGGGTCTTGCGGGTCGGGGACCTGGCTGGTGGAGGTCTGGGCCATGCGGTAGCGGATGGTCTGGCCACGCTCCCAGCGGGGGCGGAGGTCCACGGTGCCCTTATCCCCCGGCTGTTCGGCGGGTGCCTTGTCGCGGTGGATGACGGGCTTGGTGGCCGGCTGGGCGAGGGCGGATTGGGACGCCGCCGTGATGGCCAGGAGGAGGACGGGTAAACGGCTGCGGTGCATGCGTGGCTCCCCAAGAGGTGTGTGGCGGTACGTAAAGGTCTGTTCGCACGGGGATTATCGGCGGTTCTGGGCTCATGAAAGAGCAACTCGCCTGCTGGGGCAGGGATTGTCGGCTGATAACCCGGCGTGGACTCTATAGGGTCTGATTTGGGTTCGATAAGCCTGGCTGTGATTTCAGCATTGAACAACACCGGCGTTCTGCGCGCAACGATGGCAATCGGCCGGTCGCAGCGCGAGGTGGCCACGTCGCTGGAGCGGTTGTCAACGGGCAAAAAGATCAACCGGGCGGCGGACAACCCGGCCGGGTTGATTACGACGAACGATTTCAAGAGCAGGATCACGGAGATCAGCGCGCAACTGAGCAACTTTGACCAGGAGGAGGCGTGGCTTGGCGCACGCGAGGGTGCCACCAGCGCACTGTCAGACCTGACCAACGAGTTGCGGGGGCTGATCGTCTCGGCGGCGGACCGCTCGACGCGCACCGCCGACGAGCTCGACGCGCTGCAGTTGCAGGTTAACAGCATCGTCGGGGCGATTGATTATGTGAGCAACACGTCGAGGTTCAAGGGTGTGCAGATCATCGGCGGGTTGAACAGCGCGACGATCGGTGCCGGGTCTGCCCAGGCGGCGGATGGGTCGGCGTACACGCTCAACGACCTCAAGACCGGGGGGAGGCTGAACCTGCGGACGGGGGATATGGAAGCGGCCGACAAACTGCTCAGTGGGGCGACGTCGTTCGTCAGCGGCGACCGGGCGACAGTCGGTGTGCGGCTGCGGGCTATCGACGCCGAGCGAGGCGTGCTGAGCACGGAACTGACAAACCTGGACAGCGCACGCTCGGCGATCGAGGATACCGACATCGCCGAGGAGACGGCCAAACTGGTGCGGAGCCAGACGCTGGAACAGGCGGCGATCTATGTCAAGGCGGCGGCGCAGGAGCAGCAGGCCGATTCGGTGCTGGCGCTGCTGAGGGATGTGAAGGATGTCGGCAAGAGGGTCTAGTGGGTAGGTCGGCTCTCCGAGCCGAGCGGGCTGGTTTTTGCGTGGGCACTTTGGGCGGGCGAACCTGTGCGGGCAGAGATTTCACCACAGAGACGCCCAGGCACAGAGAAGAGAGGGATTGGGCAGGAAGCAGAGAATCGAACTCCCCGTCTTCTCGGTGCCTCTGTGCCTCGGTGGTGAAATCTGTTTGCCGTGCAGGCTGGAAGCCTGCACCACCGGGAACCTGCAGAACTGCTTGGGGCAGGGGTGCTTAGAGGCGTTGTGCCAGCGCGGCGGCAAGGTTGTTGACGAGGATGGGGTGGACCTGGTCGAAGGTTGGTGGTGGGGGCGGCAAGAGTTTGTCCATACTGGTAACCTCGCGGCCGGTGAGGCCGCAGGGGACGATGAGGTCGAAGTGTTTGAGGTTGACGGCGACGTTGAGGGCCAGGCCGTGGGTGGTGATCCATCGGCGTACGCGTACGCCCAGGGCGGCGACCTTGGCGGGGGGTTGATTGTGGCGTGGTACCCATACGCCTGTGGCACCTTGTTCGCGTTGGGCGGGGATGTGGAAGTGTTCGAGTGTGTCGATGATGGCTTGTTCGAGCAGGCGTATGTAGTCGTGCAGTCGGAGGTTGAAGGCGTTGAGGTCGATGATGGGGTAGAGGACGATCTGGCCCGGGCCGTGGTAGGTGATGTCCCCGCCGCGGTCGGTCGGTTGCACGTCGATGCCGAGGTGGGCGAGGGATTCGCGTGAGGCGAGCAGGTGTGATTGAGCGTTGGGTCGCTGGCTGACGGTGATAACGGGTTCGTGCTCGACGATGAGGATGGTGCCGAGGGTGTGGGGGGTGGGTGTTTCGCGAGCGGCGAGGATGCGTGCGTGCTCGAGATCTTGCTGGGCGAGGGCGTCGGTGTAGTTGATTCGGCCGAGGTTGCGGGTGGTGAGGTGGGCCTGGACGAATGGGCCGGGGGCGGGTGTGGATTGGCCTTGGTTGTCTGTTGGCCTGAGCATGGGCGAGTATACTGCGGGCATGGAGAATGCTGAGGTTTCGGTGGCTGGTAGAGTTGCCGGGGGGGCTGGTGGTGGGCTGGGCAGGCGTGAGATTCACCCGTCGGCGATCGTCGATGCGCGTGCGGTGCTGGGTGACGGGGTGAAGATCGGCCCGGGGTGCATCATCACGGGTGCGGTGGTGCTGGGCGAGGGTGTGGAGTTGGTCGCGCGGGTCTATTTGCAGGGGCCGTTGACGATCGGTGCGCGGACGCGTGTGTGGCCGGGCGCGGTGCTGGGGTGCGAGCCGCAGGACTACAAGGTCAAGCCTGGTTTTGCAACGGCCGGTGTGGTGATCGGTGCGGACTGCCTGGTGCGCGAGAACGTTACGGTGCACTCGGCGAGCAAGGTGGACGTGCCGACGCGTGTGGGGGACCGTGTGTTTTTGATGGTCGGCAGCCATGCCGGGCACGATGTGCAGATTGGCAACGACGTGGTGATTGTCAACGGGGTGCTGCTGGCGGGGCATGCGCAGGTGCACGATCGCGCGACGATCTCTGGCAACACGGCTGTGCACCAGTTTACTCGGATCGGTAAGCTTGCGATGCTCTCGGGTTTGTCGGCGGCATCGACGGACTTCCCGCCGTATTGCATGGGGTATGGGCGGAACAGGATGGTGGGGATCAACGCGGTGGGGATGCGTCGTGCGGGGTTCACGCGTGAGCAGATCACGCGGACGAGGCAGGCGTATAGGGAGGTGTTTCGCCAGTCGTTGACGCGCCCGGCGATGATCGATCGGCTGATGGAACTCGGGGTGGATTGCCCGCCGGTGCAGGAGATGGCGGAGTTTGTGCGCACGGCTACGCGTGCGATCATGCCGCATGATCCGACGGCGGGTGGTGTGGAGCACGACACGGGGGAGTGAGGGTGTTTGCTCGGTTTGGTTGGCCGCTTACGCTGGGGTATGGGCGTGCGACCTGTGGTCATCTCGACGTGGTCGTTTGGCGCGGTGGCGAACGCCGCGGCGTGGCCTGTGCTGGCCGGGGGTGGGTCGGCGTTGGACGCGGTCGTTGCGGGCGCCACGGCGGTTGAGGATGACCCGGCTGTGGACTCCGTCGGTGTCGGTGGGTTGCCGGATGCGTCGGGGCGCGTGTCGCTGGATGCGTGCGTGATGGTGGGGCCGGGGCGGTGCGGGAGCGTGGCGTATCTGCGCGGGTATGCGCATGCGGCGCAGGTAGCTCGCTCGGTGATGGAAAAGACGGTGCACGTGATGCTGGCCGGGGACGGGGCGGAGGCGTTTGCCAAGCGACAGGGGTTTGTGCAACACCCGACGGACTTGTTGACGCTTGCGAGTAAGAGGGCGTGGGAGCAGTGGAGGGTGGCGAGGGAAGCGGAAGATCGGCGCGGCGGCGCGTGCGTGCGCGAGGGTGAGTTGCCGGCGATGAATATCGAGGAGCGTTACGCCCAGGCCCGGCACGCGCCCGGGGCCCGTGAGGGGAACCATGACACCGTCTGCGTGCTGGGCCTGGATGACAAGGGGGAGTTGGCCGGTGCGGTTACGACGAGCGGGCTGGGGTACAAGGTGCCCGGGCGTGTGGGGGATTCGCCGATTGTGGGGCACGGGTTGTATGTGGACCAGCAGGTGGGTGCCGCGGCGGCGACCGGGAACGGGGAGTTGATTATGGGTGTCTGCGGGTCGTTCCTGGCGGTGGAGTTCATGCGCCAGGGGCGCACGCCGGGCGAGGCGGTGGTGGGGGTCTTGGAGCGGGTGGTGGGGGCGTATGAGGTGTTGCCGCAGCACCAGGTGGGGGTGGTGGCGTTGTCGGCCGGTGGGGCGTGGGCGTGCGCTTCGCTGCGGGGTGGGTTTTCTTGCTGCGTAACGGATGGGCAAGGGCAGCGGCGGGTGGAATCGCGGCGGGTGCTGCTGGGGTAGGTCGGCTCTTCGAGCCGACAGTCTCGAGCAGGGTGCGGATTTAAAGATTGGTTTCACTCCAGAGCCCCAGAGGGCCCAGAGGGATTCACTCAGAGGACTTCGTTACAGAGGTTTTCAGAGTGGTTCTTTGGGTTGTGCCAGCGGGCGACTTTGGCGCCCGCTGCTCACAATCATGGATCGAACTCCGCGTCCCTCCGCCAGCTTCCGCTCCCTCGGCGAACCTCTTGAATCGTGCGATTGGCGAGAGCTCACCGCACCCTTGCCCCTTCCCTTGGGGGAGGAGTTACTTATAAGAATTGTTTTGGCAAGCGGTCTATTGCCGGGCGGAGGGTTCGAGTTTGCTGCGGAGCATGGCCTGGGATTCGGGGCAGTTCAGGACGTTGGCCGAGAGGTTGGCTGCGGCTTCGAGCAGGGGCCAGTCGGTTGAGCCGTCGAGGTCGTTGAGGAGGTTTTTCGTTGCGCGGAGTGCGTGCGGCGAGCCGGCGGCCAGGCGTGTGGTGAGGGTTTCTGCCGCGGCGGGGAGGTCGGCGGGTGTGGGGACGCAGGTGGTGACGATGCCCAGGGCGTGGGCCTGAAGGCCCGAGAGGAGGCCGCCGGTGAGGAGGACTTGGCGTGCCCGGCCTGGGCCGATCTTTCTCACCAGCCACGGCGCAACAACGGCGGGGCAGACGCCCATGTCTACTTCGGGGAAGCCCATTTTGTTGTCCGTGTAGGTGAGGGCGAGGTCGCAGACGGTAACGAGGCCGCACCCGCCGCCGATGGCCGGGCCGTTGACGATCGCGACGGTTACGCAGGGGAGTTGGCGGAGTTTGTAGGTAAACTCGGCCAGGCTGAGCAGGAGCGAGCGGGCGGTGTCGGGGTCGCCGAGGACGGCCTTGAGGTCCATGCCCGCGCAGAAGGCACGCCCCGCGCCGGTAAGGATGCAGACGTGCGGGCCAGAGTCTGTTCGCTCGGGCTTGGGTGTGCAGCGGTCGGCCAGTTCATCGATGCGTGCGTGCAGGGACGCCAGCAGGTCGGGGGAGAGGGCGTTGCGGCTGTCGGGGCGGTTAAGTGTGATGGTTGCCAGTGGGCCGGTGATGTGGAGTGTGGCAAGGCTCATGGTTGGCTCGACGGTGTGGAGGTGGTCAAAGTAAGCGGATCAGTTCCAGAGTGCGGCGACGCGGGCGCGCTGGTCCGGTGAGCCGGCCAGGGAGAGTGAGGCGGTCAGGGCGCGGTCGAAGGGTTCGTCGGCGTCGGTCCCTTCGAGGTGGTTGAGGAGTTGCTTTGTGGCGGCGAGGGCGTGGGGTGGTTTGCTGGCAAGGTGTTTGGCGATGCGCTGGGCCGCGGGCAGGACGTCCTCGCGTATATCGCAGCAGACGTGGGCGAGGCCGAGGTCGAAGGCGTGCTGGCCGGTGATGAGGTCGGTGTCCAGGACGCGCTCGCGGGTTTGGCCGTCGGTAAGGGCCTGGCGGAGTGCGGGGATGGTCACGGCGGGTGAGATGCCGAGTTTGAGGACGGGATAGCCGAGCTTGGCGTCGCGGTCGGTGACGATGATGTCCCCGCCGCCGAGGAGGGCGCAGCCGCCGGCGACGGCACCGCCGTGGGCGGCAATGACAACGGGCAACGGTGCTCGGCGAAGTGCGCGGACGAGTTTGCTCAGGCCTGTGAGCAGCGCGGGGAGCGTGGCAGGATCGTTGTGGACAAGTTGCATGTCAAAGCCGGCGCAGAAGACGCTGCCCTGCCCGCAGAGGATGATCGCCCGGCACGCGGGCTGGCCGGTTGGAGGTGGTGTCAGCAGTGTGTGCAGGTGCGCGAGCGCCAGGTCGAGCATCGCGGGTGTGAGGGCGTTGCGCTTGTCGGGGCGGTTGAGGACGATGTAGCCGATGTGGGCGTCGATGTGGGCGTAGACCTCTTCGGTGGGGTTGGGGTTGGGGTTGGTCATTGGGCGGTGCCCGGTGTGGCCACGCGGGCCTGGTTGACGATGCGTGTGGCGAACTGGCCGGCGATCGCCAGTGCGTCGAGGTTGACGCGCGTGGTGTAGCCGGCAGAGGTGATGGTGCGGACGAGCAGGTCGGTGCTGATGTTTCCGGGTGCGCGTTTGCCGGGCGTGCTGGCGTAGGGGCACCCGCCGAGGCCCGCGGCGGAGCCGTCGAAGGAGCGGAGGCCCAGGTCGAGAGCGGCGCGGACGGAGTCATCGGCGTGGCCGAGGGTGTCGTGGAGATGGAGCGTAAGGCTTTCGGGGTCGAGCCATTCGTGGCCGATCTCAGCGAGGACGGTCTTGAGCATGAGCCGGGTTGTTTCGGGCGTGGCTGCGCCGATGGTGTCGGCCAGGTCGAGTTCATCGACGCCGAGCTCGACGAGCATGCGTGCGACGCGGGCGACCTGTGCGGGCGCAATCGGGCCTTGCAAGGGGCAGGCGATGGCGCAGGAGATGTAGGCCCGCACGGGCAGGCCGCGTGCGTGGGCCTGTTCGATGACGGGCCTGAAGCGGTCGATGCTTTGGGCGATGGTGGCGTTGGTGTTCCTTTGGTTGAAGGCCTCGCTGGCGGCGGTGAAGACGGAGGCTTTGCTGATGCGGGCGCCAGCATCGATGCACGCCAGCGCAGCGGCAAGGCCCTTTTCGTTGGGGATCAGGACGGAGAAGGCGGGGAGTGGGGGCTTTGCTTCTGGAACCCCTCCCGGGCCGAGGAGCGCGAGCAGTTCCGCCCCGTCGGCGAGTTGGGGAATCCACTTGGGGCTGACGAAACTGGCGACTTCGATCTCGTCTACGCCGGTCTTGCAGAGAAGTTGGATGAGGCGTGCCTTGTCGGCCGTAGCAATCACGCCCGGCTCGTTCTGGAGGCCGTCGCGTGGGGAGACGTCGGTGATGCGGACGTGGTTGGGCATTAGGTGGTGTACTCGGCGTTGATGGAGACGTAGCCCTTGCTCAGGTCGCACCCGAGCATCCAGGCCTGGCCCGGGCCGGTGCCGACGGTCATAACGACTTCGACGCGTTTGCCAGCCATGGCGAGCTTGAGGCGTGGGTCGGTCAGGGCCGCGACGACGGGCACGCCGGCGCGATAGACCTCGACGGGGCCGATCGAGAGGCTCGCGTGGGCGGGGTCAAAGCGCACGCCCGCGTTGCCCCCTGCGGTAACGATGCGTCCCCAGTTGGGGTCCTGGCCGTGGATGGCGCACTTGACCAGTGGGCTGTTGATGATCTCGCGTGCGATGCGTGTGGCGGCGTCGTCGGTCGCCGCGCCGCGGACGGTGGCCTGGAAGATGCGCGTTGCGCCCTCGCCGTCGACGACGATCTGCTCGGCCAGGTCGCGGCAGAGCGTCGCCAGCGCGGCGGTGAACTGTGCGAACGCTCCCGTGCCCGCAACGATTGGTTCACCTCCCGCCTGCCCGCTGGAGAGCACGGCGACGGTGTCCGAGCAACTCGGGTGGTTATCGACGCTGATGCGGTTGAAGGAGTCTTGGCAGCAGGCGTCCAGGGCGGCTTGCAGGTTGGTGCTGTCGATCGGCGCGTCGGTCGTGATGAAGGCGAGCATCGTTGCGCTCGGCACCGGCGGGCGGTCGGCGGAGGTGTCCAGGCGCGGGGCGATCATCCCGCTCCCCTTGGCGATAGCGCCGATGGTGATCTCGCGCCCGTCGATGTGTACACGGGCGAGGGCTGACTTGGGGGCCAGGTCGGTGGTCATGATCGCTCCGGCGGCGGCGGCATCGGCGGCGCTGCCCCGGGCAAGTTGCCGGGCGAGGGTGGGGATCGCCGAGAGCATCTTGGCTACGGGCAAGGGGCGGCCGATGACGCCCGTGCTGCTGGGCAGGACCTCCTCGGGCGTGATGCCGAGCAGTGGGGCAATGGCTTGGCAGCATGCCAGGGCGTCGAGCACGCCCTGCTGGCCTGTGGCGGCGTTGCTGTTACCGGCGTTGACGAGGATCGCGGCGATGGGCTTCTGGCGTGCGCTGAGCACATCGGCGCGGGTGCGCTGGCCGATGATGATGGGCGCACCGACGACGGCGTTGGTGGTAAAACTCATCGCCGAGCCGGCGGTGCAGGGTATTGCCGATCCGGGGGCGGGTTGGTCGCGGGCGATGAGGCAAAGGTCGGGCTTGCCCGAGGGTTTGATCCCCGCGGCAAGGCCGGCGGCGCGAAAGCCAAGGGGTTGCGTTACGCTCATGGGTGCAAGATAGCCCGCCCGTGCGGGCCTGTTGGGTCAGGGCCTGGCCGTCAGCGTGCGGGCTCGGCGACGAGGGTGTTTAGCCAGCGTTCGAGTTCAGCCGGGGGGCGGTTGAAGGCACGCTCGGTCGAGCCGGTACGGAAGATGCGGGGGGCCTTTGCCCCCGGTGCTCGTTCGAGCACCTCGATGCTCTGCATCGTGTTGCCCTGCGGTTCCAGGAGCGCGATGACGGCCTGCACGGGTGCCGAGGGTTGCCGGCGGAGATCGACGTTGTCTGCGCCGACGCTGAGGATGTTTGTGAGCAGGTCCAGCGACGCGGCGGCGCGGGTGGGGTCTTGCGTGATCGGTGCGGCGTCGTCGACTTGCTCGGTCCAGCGCTCGGCCTGGCGTTTGAGGGTGACGCGCCGATTGCCGGCGGTGATGCGCAGGCCAGCGACATCGGCTTGGGCGTGGGTGCTGATGCCGCGGAAGACGAGGTCTTTGGCATCGATCTTGAGGTTGGCGAGTTTGCTGGCGTCGACGGCAACGACGCTCTGCCCGCCGTCGGTGCTGGCGTAGAGGTTTACGCCCGAGGCGTCGGCCGGGCCGCCCAGGAGGAGCTCGGTGGTCTGTGCGGCGGCATCGCCGCGGGCCTGGCGTTGCAGGGTGATGCGTGCCGAGGGTTGGTCCAGGCCTGCCTGCGCCGGCGTGATCGGTTGGTCGATGTAGCGGGCGATTTCGAGGCTCTCGAGCGCGCCGAGGAGTTTGGAGACCACCGTCGCGTCGGCCTGCTCGCGGACGGGCGTATCGAGCACCCAGCGTTGCCCGTTTCGGCGGAGTGTGATCGGCTCACCTTGTGCGGCGATGGTGATCTGCGTGGCGTTTAGGGCCGCTTCGCCCAGCAGGCGTGTGGGGCGCCAGGCGCTCGGGCCGGGGTTGGTCATGGCGGCCAGGAGGTCGTCGCTGGCGAGCGCCAGGCCCGCGCCGGTATCGACCAGGATCAGGCCGCCGAGGGGCCGGCGGGCGAAGCGGAGCGTGCGCTGGCCGTCGGGGTTGGTGATCGTCAGCAGGATCGGCGCGGGCGCATCGGGGATCGTTTCCCCCGGCGGGACGGTTCCGGCGGCGCGGGCATCGGCAAGCATGCGCAGGAACGCGGCGACGCGGGTGGGGTCAAGTGGGCGAGGTGCAAGGGGTGCAGAGGGAGTGTCGGTAAAGGCCCAGGTCCACCCGTCGCCGACGCGGGTGAGGGTGTGGGTCTGGGTCGCATTCTGGATCGTCAGGGTGCTGACCTTGGGGGCGTCGAACTCGAGGAGTTTGTCGCCCGTGTTGATGGTGGTGCCAGGCGAGTTGCTGGTGCTTGGTGGTTTGACGACCAGGAACGTGGCCAGGGCGAGTGCGAGCGTGAGCAGCAGGAGGATGACCACAGGCTTGGCGGACATGCCGCAAGGGTAGAGCCGCGGTGGTATGGCCGCACCGGGTTTAGTCGGGGGTTTGGGTCACGCCTGCGGGGTTGCTTTTGCCGCGTTGATGAGGGCGTCAAAGAGTCTCTGGCCGAGCGCGGCCTCGGCGGTGCGCTCGGGGTGCCACTGCACGCCGATGTAGAAGGGTCTGCGTGGGTCGTCGAGGGCTTCGATGACGCCGTCGGCGCTGTGGGCAAGGACTCGGAGCGGTGAGCCGGCCGGGAGGGGATCGAGGGCCTGATGGTGGTTGCTGGCAACGAGCGCGCCGGCGTCGAGCGTGGCGATGGCGGAGGTCGCCCACGCGTTGGTCGCAGTGATGAGGTGTGCGCGGTCGTTTTGGTGGTCGTTGGCGGTGGGGAGGTGGTCGTGCAGGTGCTGGATCATGCTGCCGCCGTGGTGGACGCCGATGAGCTGCATCCCCAGGCAGACGCCCAGGACGGGGACGTGTGGCCGCTGGTCCATCGCGGCCAGCAGGGCAAGCTCAAAGGCCTGGCGCTGCGGGTGCATGATGGTTGCCTTGGGGTGCAGGGGCGTACCCCACGGGCGCGTGTCGATATCGTGCCCGCCGGTGATGACCAGCGCGTCGATGAGGTGTGCGTATGCGTGCGCCAGTGCCGGGTCGGGCACAAGCAGCAGCGGCACGCCCCCGGCGTTGATGACCGCTTGCGTGTACGTCGTCGGCGCTGCGGCACGCAGGCGGATCGGCGCGGGCTGCGGCACCTCCAGCAGGTCGCAGGTGATGCCGACGACGATGCGCGTGCGTGGCTCGGGCATGTGCGGATGCTATAGGGGACAGGCAGCGCGTGCGGTTACCCGTGCGCGGTAAAGGGTGTGTATGAGTTGGGTTGGGCGTTGGGCTGGGGCTGGTAGCTGCCGGTGCCGGGGCGCTGCTCGCTGGCGAGCTGGTCCATGAGCAAGGCCCAGGTCTCGCGGTCATACTCGATGAGCTTGATGACCTCGTCGGCGGGGGCGACGTCTTTGTCGTGGCTCGCGTCGAGCAGGCGTGTCATCATGAAGGTGTAAAGGGCCTGCGTGCGCTCGACGAGCGTGGGGTCGCCGACGTCGCGGCGCATGGTCGTAGAGAGTTCCACGAGGATCTCACGTGTGCGTGTGAACCCCTTGAACATCCCCTCATAGTCCTTGGCCGCCAGCGCATCGCGGCCCTGGCGAGCGAACTTGATTGCCCCGTCCAGGAGCATCAGCCGAAGTTCGGCCGGGGAGGCGGTTAGGACCTTGGTCGCCAGGTACGATTCGGCTTGTGCTTTCGTTGCGGTCATGGGGGAGAGGATCGAACATTTACGCCTGCCAGTTAAGCCGCGTGGGCGGAAATCGGCGATGAAAATTGCCCGGCATGACCCCCGACACCCCCAGGGCGGGTGTGTTGGGTTTAGCGAGTACCGCTGACGGCCCTGATGTTGCCGATTGAACTGGACTGCGACTGCAGTCTGCCGATGTTTGATTCCATCTGGATAAACTGGGTTTCGAGCAGCTGCCTCCGGCTCTCGATCTGCGCGTCGATCGAGGTGATGCGGGTGTTCTGGGCCTTGATCTGGTCGTCGACGACCCTGCTCTGGCGGGTCAGCACGCCAGTGGTGGAGCGGACGTATCGGTCCAGCTCGTCGTTGATGACCTCCATGATCCCCTTGCTCGTTACCGCGCCGGCCACGCTCTCGCTGACGGTGATGCCCGGGGCGATCTGGCGTGTGGGGCTGTTGGGCAGCTGCACGCGGGCGGCAAAGAGGTCAACGACACCGCGGGGGTCCCGCTCAATGGCCTCCTTGAGGCGGGTTTCGTCGAGCCTGAGTTTGCCGCCGCTGGCGGGCTTAAGCCCAACGTCAAAGAGGAACCTAAACTCGCTGGAGACGCCCTGGGCGGGGCGCTGGACCAGCGTTTGCAGCCCGGCGCGGAGCTCGGCGGTTACAGAGTCTCCCAGCAGGACGCCGCGTTTTTCGGTCTCGGTGTCGTACTTCGAGCGTGAGGTGATGCTGTCGATCAGCGCGTTGTAGGCGTCGACAAACTCGGAGACCCGCTTGGAGATCGCGCTCACATCCGTTGAAACGCTGATGGTCGCCGGGGTGGTGGTCGTCTGGCGCAGTTCCAGCGATACGCCGGGGATGGCCCCGCTGATGGTGTTGGTCGCGCCCTCGACGGCGAGCGCGGCGTTGACGTTGTCGCTGCCGTAGAAGACGAGCGAATCGCGCCCCTGGGTGCTGGTCGTCAAGCCCAGGTCCGCACCCACGGGGTCGATCGAAAACGAGCCGGCCACCCCCGTGCTGCGCGATGAGAGGGCGATGCGGAAGGGGTTGGCCGAGCCGTCCTGGAGCGTCGAGGCGCGGACGTTCAGCCCCGCGCTGTTGATGGCCGAGGCGATCGAGGCCAGCCCGTCGCTGGGGTTGACGGTGATGGTGCGCTCGTAGGAGCCGATGATCTGTGTGGGGGTGTCGGTGCTAGCGGTCCCGGCGATGAACAGCGCGCGGGCGACGCCGCCGTTGGTGTCGGTGATCGTCAGTTTGTTGTTCCCCCCGGCGGTGTCGTTGATGACGATCCCGTCGCCGGTGCTGTTGATCGTGGCGTTGAAGATCGAGCGCGTGGTGGTGGTGCTGCCGACGGTTGTCGAGATATTCCCGGCCGAGTTGATCGCCCTGATCAGGTCGGTAACGGTCGTGCTCCCCGACCCGATGTTGACGGTCCCGCGTGTGCCGTCGGAACTGACGACGCTGAAGGTACCTTGCCCGATCCCCCGCCCGTAGTTCAGTTGCGAGAGGGGCGTGTTGAGCCCGATGTACTGCCGCTGCAAGCGCTGGCTGGAGGCAGTGCTGGAGTTGTACGAGGCGTCGATCCCAAGGCTCCCAGCCAGGCCCCCGCTGAACTTGAGCGCCCCGGTGCCCCCGGTGGTGTCCGTAAAGGTGATACGGTTGCCCGACTGGTCGAGCGCGGCGGTGAGTTTTCCGCCCGAGGCGCTGCTGACGCTGGCGATCAGGTCGCTGAGCGACTGGCCGGTCTCCAGCGTGAGCGTGGCGGTGGTGCCGTCGCGGTATTCAACGCTCAACTGGTTGTCGGGCAGGCCGCCCCCGCCGCCGAGGCGCGCCACCTGCACGCTGTTGATCTTGCCGATGAGCCTTGTCCCCTGGATGACGCCCCCGGCGAAGGTGCCCGCGATGCCCAGGTCGCTGGCGGCCTGGGCCGCCGTGGGGTCCGAGGCCGAGCGCTGGGTGAAGTTTTCAACGACGGTGCTGCCCGAGCCTGTGGTGGTGTCTTCGATGCGCAGGCTTGAGCCGTCGCTGCCGACGGTGGCAACGAGTTTGCCCCCCCCCGGAGCTGTTGATCCTGGTGATGACCTCCCCGAGGGTGTTTGCCGGGCCTGCGGTCTGCTTGCCGTTGTTGTCGTAGACGGCACCGATGTCAACGTTGATCTGGCTGCCGTCGCGGAGTGTGAACTTGATATCGGGCGTGGGGCCAGTACCGGAGGCCTGGTTGATCCCGACGCCCAGCCCGTCGTTGAGGGTCGTCAGCGCGGTGCTGCTGCTGATGGTGTTGATGCGCCGCCCGCGGATCTGCGCACCGGTGATGGCGCTTGTTGTTGCGTCGTTGACGTCCAGACGCAGGTTGCGTGCGACGGTGCCCGCGATGCCCAGGTCGGTGGCGGTCGTGCTGCCGCCGATGTTGGAGATGGTGAGGTTGGATGTGCCCCCGGCGAGATCCTCGATGAGCAGGCCGTTGCCGTTGTTGGACGTTGAGCCTGTGTCGTCCAGGCGTGCGCGGATGCGCACGCCGGTGGTGTTGTTGATCGTGTCGATGACGTCGGTGAGGGTACTGGCCGTAGAGATGTCGATGGTAGCGGTGGCACCGGAACTGTCCGTCACCTGGATGCTCCCGCGCTGCACGCCGGTGCCGCCGTTGAGCTGGGCCAGGCGTGTGGCCGGGTTGACCTGGCCCTGGGCACCCTCGACGACAAGAGAGGTCAGGCCCACGCCCGTGCTGGTGCTGGCAAAGCCGCGCGAGAGCACCTGCTGCGTCGTCGCCAGCCGGCCGACGGTTACGCGGTACTCGCCCGTCGGCGCGCCGATGGTGGCCGTGGCTTTGAGGGCGCCCTCGTTGCTGCTGCTGGCCTGTGCCGACTCGAAGATGCGGTCGGTGCGGAAACTGGCGGCAATGGACTTGAGGTTGCTGATCTTGCTCGACACGTCCAGGTACGCCGCCGAGACGCCCTGGAGCTGGGCGATGCGTTTCTGGAAGGTGCCCTTGGACCTGGCCTTGGGGGCCAGGAGCTGGGTAATGATCGAGTTGCGGTCGATGCCGCTGAAGAGGCCCACGCCTGAGGAGATGCCGCTCATAGGTGCTTCCTTGCCTGAACAAGCCGAGAGCCAGACCGATTCCAACGCCGGGCTATGCCGCCGAGCGCCCCCGGCCAGTGGTACCCGTGTGCCGAACCCGGGCTTGCGCTGATGGGGGTGTCAGCGCCTGCTCAACAACAGGCCCGGCCGGCCATCCCGGCCTGCTCAGACCCTGCGCACGAAGCAGCAGCACATCCTGTGCCCATCCCCCCAGCACCCGGCGATACGCCTGCTGCGCCCACCAGACGCGCTCCAGAAGGCTCATGCACTGCTGGGCGTTGTTATCCATGTCCATTGCCGACTCCTAATCCAACACCTAAAGATCGGCTCAATCGACCCACCCCCTCAAGCAGACCAAGTTACCCGGACCAACTCCCCCGCCTCACGCAACACTTGCGCCTTGCTGGGGGACTCAGGAGGCCATTAGCACCACCCGAGCGGGCAGATTTGGCCGATATCCACCTGGTTGCGCGCCGCCGCCGGGCACCCAAGGGGTGTGTTCCCGGTTTGGGGCGGGGGGGTGTTTTCTGTTGGACGGGTAGTCGATCTAGCATCGAAGGCAAGATTCTCGCGTGCGGAGTGTTTGTGGTGTTGCTGCCAGAGGAGCAATGGTTCAATCTCGACCAATCCGGGGCGTGCTGACCGTGCTGGCGTGTGCGGCGGCGCTCTTGGGTGGGCGCATCGCGGTGATGGCGTTGATTGACCAGCCGAGGCAGTGGATCGCGCTGAGCTTTGGGGTGGTCGTGGTGGTGGCGTCGGTCTTTTTGGGGACGCTGGCCCTTGGCCTGCTTCGGCGTGGGCAGGCCATCACGCTGCTGTGCGTGGCGGGGGCGACGGGCGTTGGTTCGGTCTTTGCCGTGCTCTCGGCGGGGCGGCCGTTGGGGGCGATCCGGGGTGATTGGTGGACACTGGCCGGTCTCGGCCTGGCCGGGGTGTTGGTGCTGCTGGCCGCCCTTGAGGTGCTCATGCGCAGGCCCTGGCAGAGTTGGCCCAGGTTCCTGATCGGGGTGGGGATCTTGATGCCCCTGGGGGTGCTGCTTGTACTTGCCCGGAGCGGTGCGATCGCGACGCTGCTGGGCAAGGGGGGGATGGGCTTTGAGTTTGCCGGGTATGCGTTGCTACTGGTCCTGGGCATCGGGCTTCTGGCGGCTGGTGGGCACCAGATCATCTCGGCGTTCCAGATCGGCGTGCGAGCGATGGACGAGGCCGCCGGCAGCAACGCGGGCCAGGAAGGCATCGACACCCAGGACCGCAAGGGGGCGTGAGGTGGGGGTGGTCCAGAGGTCGTTGTGCCGGGCGTTGGGGATTTCGATGATCTGACCGCCTGCGGCGTGCGCAATTTCGCGGGCATCGTCGGCTGGGCTGACGGGGTCGTCGCTGCCGTGTAGGACGAGCACGGGCACGCGATGGGCCAACCTTTGGGCAAGGAGTGTGCGGTCGAAGGGGCCGCCTGCGTGCTGCCATGCGCGTCCACCAAGGAGAGTGAGGGCAACGCGAAGCATTCCCAGCCCGGGCATCCCCCGGGCCGCGAGGACTCGGCCTGCGGGTGTCTGCGGGAGGCTGTAGGGTGCCTCGCAAACGAGGCCGATGACGCGGTCGGATCGTGCCGCCGAGGCGAGTGAGATACCCGCGCCCATCGACCAACCCATGAGCACGACGGGGCCTGTGGTGCGTGCGATGAGGGCGTCGAGGAGGGTGGGTTCGGTTCGGCCCAGGTTGGAGTGGCCGGGGGCGTCGCCGTGGCCTGGGGTGTCCCAGGCGATGACCATCGAGCAGTGCTTGATGAAGGGTTGGAGGCGGGCGAGGGCGTTTACTTTGCCGTCATTCCAGCCGTGGGTGAGGATGGCTGTTGGGCCGGTTGGGGCGTCGCCGTCGATCTCCCAGGTGGGGTAGGTTGTGCCTGCGTGGGTGAAGGGGGCGTTGCGGAAGGGTCGTGGGTTGAGGCCGTAGCGGGCGTGGTCGAGTTCGCCCGGGTCGCTGGCGAGGCCTCGTGCGACGGCCCAGCCGGCGCGTCGGCGTGGGGGGTGGGCGAGGGACCAGGCGATGGTGGCGACGCCGAGGGCGTAGACGAACAGGAACCCGAGCAGGAGGAGCTGGGCGAGGCCAAGCAGGTCGATCGGGGAGAGGGACAACGGGCCGAACACGCCGCGAGCGTAGCGGGGGGGCGGTGCGTTCGTGTATGATCTAGACGCGCGTCGGGGCCGTGTGTGCCCGCGGCGTGCCTGTACCAGATCAAGCCCCCGGCTCGCTGGGGAGTCGGCACGCACAGCAGGCGGATAGATCATGCCCGAGAGCACGCCCCGCGTTTTCATCCTGATCCCGACGCACACCACGCGGCACCTGGCCTGCTGTCTGGCCTCGCTGGCCCACCAGAGCCTTCCCCCGGCGGGTGTGGTCGTTACGTGCGATACCGATGATTCATCGATCGGGGCGTTGCTCGATGCGTGGTGGCCGCGTGTTGCTGGGAGGTTGGCCGAGCGGACGGGCAAGGGGGTGAGCCTTGTGCACACGTTTCGGCCGCATCAGGGGCAGGCGCAGTTGAACCAGGTGCGCAACAACGGGTTGCGGGCGCTGCGGGATCATGCGGGGATCACGCCGGGGGACTTGGTGGTGGTGCTTGATGGGGACACGATGCTGGCCGGGGATGCGGTTGAGAAGCACCAGGCTCTGGCGGCGCGGGGTGTGGAGCTGGTGATCCCGTATCGGTACATGATCGGTGAGGATGTGAGCAAGGGTGTGGATGCGGAGGTTGTGCTTGCCGAGGGGGTTGCGCGGGAGGGGCTGATCGACGCGGCGATGCAAGCCGACCTGCTCAAGCGGCACCGGCGGTACCGTCGGCACCTGCTGCTGAGCAGGCTGGGGCTGGGCAAGGGGCACAAGCCGAAGTTGATCGGGGGGCACCATGCGGTGAAGTTTGCGAGGCTGTTAGAAGTCAATGGGTTTGATGAGGAGTACATCGGGTATAGGTTCAATGATGATGATCTGTCGCGCCGGCTGCGTTCGGCGCGCGTGCGCACGGCAATCGCTGTGAGTGAGATTGAGGCGTTCCACTTGTGGCACGGGGTGCGTGCGCCTGAGCGGCTCAAGTATGCGCCGGGGTACAAGCGTTGGAGCCGGACGGATTTGCCGACGCGGTGTGTAAGGGGGATAGAGAATCCGTTGGGGCAGCCGGTGCCGGGGGTGAGGGTGGTTGGGGTGGGGTGAGGGGGCTGGTTGATTAGGGAGAGGCGGGCTGGGAAGCCCGCCCCATCTGGATTTATTTGCCGGCGATGGGTGTGGGGCGGGTGCGGATGCCTGACTTGGCTTTGGCGTCGATGGCTGCGCTGGCGGCGTTGATCTGATCGATGGTCATGGGCTGGGTAAGGCGGAGGGGGCCGCCTCGCTTGGTCAGCCATCCTTCGACGAGGTTGATCAGGTCGGTGTCCTGCATCTCGGCGATCTTGGGTAGTTCGACGGTGTTGCGGTCGGCTGCGCGGGCGCGGACGAGGGCGTCGAGTTCTTCGATCGCCGCCTTGTTGACCGTCTCGGTCAGGGCCTTGCGGAGGTCGTCCGGGTCGGCGCGGTCGTCCATGAACTTGTTCCAGCGTTTGCGGAACTGGGCGACGGTGCGTTCGCGGCGGGCGCGGGCGTCCATCTCCTTGCCGTACATGACCATGACGATCGCGGCGGGGATGAAGGCTTTTTCACCGGCCAGGCGGGGGACGTCCTCCAGGCGTGCGGCCTTGCCCGAGTCGATGTCGTCGGCGAGTTCCTGCAAAGCCTTGTCCACGACGCGGATGAGGCTGGCGATGATGCTCCACTCGTTACGCGTCTGCGGGGCGAACTGCGCAACGCCGGGCAGTTGCAGCGGCAGGATCAGCCACCAGCGACCCCCGCTCATTTTCATCTGCGCGATCCCGCCGAGCAGGGGCTGCTTGTCAAAGGTGAGCACGGCGGTCTCGTCGTCAACCTCCGCGACGCCGAGGCGGGATTGGTTTTCTTGCAGCCAGCCGAAGGGGTCGGAGAGGAGCTGGAGGGAGGCGTCCTTGAACTGGTCCTGGCGGAGGTTGCGTTCTTGGGGCGTTGCCGGGCGTGAGAAGGCGGCTTGTGCGCCTTGGCCACCCTTGGCGAGTTTGTCGATGATCGACTGGCCCTGGCCCGCAGCCTGGCGTTTGAGCTGCTCACGCAACACGGCGACCTCTTTGGGGAACCGTCGCTGCGCGGCCTTGCCCAGGTCTTGCAGCGTGCCCATCAGCGAGCCCAGGCGGATGAGCGTGGCACGCTGCTCGACGCTGTCGGCTAGGAAGAGGTCGCCGATGCGCTCGGCGTTGCCGTCTTTGACCATCGCGTTGATCGAGAGGAGCACGTCCTGCGGTGAGGCCTGGGAATAGGCACGCGGGCGCGAGCCGAGCCAGAGGACGAGGCCGACAAGGAGGCTAGCGACGAGAATGGTTGCGCTGAGCCAGAGCCAGCGGGCACCGTCGCGGGTCGGTGCCCCGGCGGCGGGGGTGGGTAGTGGTGCTGTCTGAGGTCCGGCGGTCATGCTCAGATGCTACCGGGTTGCGGCCCATGGGATGCGGCTGGGATGCAGTCGGGGTGGGGGCTCACCCCCGGCCCAGGCCGGTGAAGTGCAGTTCCATGAAGCGGGCGACGTAGTCGACGATGCTCAGGGCCTCGGGGATGTCGGGGTTGTTGGTTGCGCCCATCGGCTCAAAGCGCATCCCCTTGAAGCGGACGACGGCCTCGTCCATGGTCAGGCCGAACTGCAGGGCCAGTGAGAAGGCCCGGCAGAAGGCCTGGCTCATGCCGCTGATGGTCGAGCCTTCCTTGCTCATCTTGATGAAGATTTCCCCTGGGCGGCCGTCGGGGTGGAAGCCGACGGTGAGGTAGCCTTCGTGCCCGTTGATGACGAACTTGTGGGTGACCGACGATCGTGTAGCGGGGAGGGCCTGTCGTGCTGCGACCATGGGTGGTTCTTTCTTGTCGGGTATCTCGGGCATATGCGTCTGTTCTGCGTTGGTGGGCAGTCGAGCCGCCGGGGGTGCCCGGGGCAATGGTGGATGACCCCAGGGGATGGAGGTATCGGCCAAGGGGAAAAAAAACCGCAACTTTGCTCCCCAGCGGCCCGGAACGATCCGAATGACTAGACTTCGACGTAGGGGGGTAAGGTTAGTTTGTTTGGCTTGGAGGGGGATTATCTAGGCCCGTTAGCGAACCATGGATCAATCACCCAACAGCACGGCGTATCGCCCGGCCAACCAGTGGCTCGGGGGGTTCTCGCTGTTGATGGTGCTGACGCTGGCGGTCTCGGCGGGTATCCCGTCGAACGCGTTGTTCGGGGTGAGTGTGGGGGCGGGCGCGGGTGAGCGTGCGGTGTGCCCGCAGGTTGTTGTCAGGCAGGTGCAGGTGGCGCGTCAGCAGCAGGAGCGGCCTGTGGGGGTTGCAGCCCGGTTTGCGAGCGTGGGCGAGCGTGGGGTGGGTTCTGGGCTGGGCGTTGTGTGCACGCGTGTGCACATCGCGGCCGGTCGCGTGCTGGTGATGCACCTGTCAACGCCCCCGCCGGCGTGCGCGTGAGACGGGGCCTGTGGTCTTGTCTGTGCACGCGTCTGCCGCTGCGGCGGTGAGTTTGAACATTTTTCACTTTGCGTTTTTTTGTACTATCTATTGCCCACTTTGGGCTTGCCGAGCAGGGCGTGCTCGCGGGCCTGCTGTTTTCGGATAACCAACCATGGCCAGCAACGACATCCCCATCCTCGGCCCGATCATTGCCCGCTTTGTCGGCTCGCGTAATGAGCGATTCGTCAAGCGTTACCTCGCCAAGGTGATGCAGATCAACACCCTCGAGCCTGGGGTGCGCGTGCTGACGGACGCGCAGATCAAGGCCCGGCTGGACTCCTTCCGCGACCGGCACGACAAGGGTGAGAGCGAGGAATCGCTGATCCCCGAGGTCTTTGCCACGGCCCGGGAGGCGATGGACCGTGCGGTCGGGCTGCGGCAGGTGCTCAACCCTGCGCACAAGTTTGACCCTGAGCGGCTTGGTGGTGAGCACCGGCTGACGTTCGACCGCCTCAAGGCCGAGGCGGCGGCGCTGCCGGTGGTGATACCGCAGACGTACCAGGCTGCCCGGAACGCGCCGCCACCGCCGCCCGACGCGGGGTATGACCACGCCGGCGAGTTCAGCGGGCACACCGAGCTGGTCCCGGGGTGGCTTCGTGTGGAGATACCCCCGGCGTTCTACGACGCCGTGCGGCTGGCTTACCCCGACAGCCGGCCCCCGTTCCGTGCCAGGCCCTTTGACGTGCAGCTCGTCGGGGCGATGGTGCTGGCGCAGGGGAAGATCGCCGAGATGCGCACGGGTGAGGGTAAGACGATCGTCGCGCCGCTTGCGACGTACCTTGCGTGCGTGCAGCGGCGGAAGGTGCACGTTGTTACGGTCAACGATTACTTGGTGCAGCGCGACCGGGATTGGACGTTCCCGTTCTTCCACGCGTTGGGGCTAACCGTCGGCGCGATCCACCCCCAGCACATGCAAGGGGAGGACCTCAAGCGTCTGCACTACCGGTGCGACGTGGTTTATGGCACAACGTCGGAGTTTGGCTTTGATTATCTGCGCGACAACATGAAGACCTCGGCTGAGCAGCAGGTGCAGAAGCGGCGGGACTTTGCGATTGTCGACGAGGTGGACAGCACGCTGATCGACGAGGCCCGCACGCCGTTGATCATCAGCGGCCCGGCGCACCAGGAGCGTCCGCGGTATGAGCTTGCGGACAAGCTGGCCTTGCACCTGGTGCGGAAGCAGCGCCCGTGGCAGGAGGCGGAGGACGAGCTGGAGCGTTGCAAGCTGCGGATCAAGGGCCTGGAGGGGGACATCCGCTCGGTGGCCGACCGCGGGCAGGTGCCCAAGTTGGCCGAGGAGCTCCGTTTGGCCAAGGCTGCGCTGCCGGGGCTGGAGCAGGCCAAGAAGAAGCACGTGCAGTTCTACGAGGTGCAACTGGACCGCAAGGCGTGCCACTTGACGCACGACGGGATCGCCGAGGCGCAGCGTTCGGCGGGGGTCGGTTCGTTCTATGTCGGCGAGAACATGGACCTGCCGCACCTGCTCGAGCAGAGCCTGCGTGCGCACGTCGTCTATGAGCGCGACCGGGATTATGTGATCATGCCAATGCCCGACCCCGAGACGGGTCGCGAGGTGCCCTCGGTGGTGATCGTGGACGTCAACACCGGGCGTGCGATGGTCGGCCGGCAGTGGAGCGACGGTCTGCACCAGGCGGTGGAGGCCAAGGAGCAGGTGCCAATCAAGAACGAGACGCAGACGGTGGCGACGATCACGATCCAGAACTTCTTTAAGATGTACAAGCGTCTCTCGGGCATGACCGGCACGGCCGACACCGAGGCGCAGGAGTTCCACGACATCTACAAGCTCGACGTGGTGGCGATCCCGACGAACAAGCAGGTCGTCCGCGCCGACATGCCCGACCTGGTGCTGCTGCGGCAGAAGGACAAGTGGGACTTCATCACCGACGAGATCAAGAGCTTCCACGACGTCGGGCGCCCCGTGCTGGTGGGGACGACGAGCGTGGAGAAGAGCGAGAAGCTCGGCGCGATGCTGACGCAGAAGCACCAGATCAAGCACGAGGTGCTCAACGCCAAGCAGCACGAGCGTGAGGGGCACATCGTCGAGAACGCCGGGCAACTCGGCGCGGTGATGATCGCGACGAACATGGCCGGGCGTGGCACGGACATTAAGTTGACACCCATCTCGCGGGCGGCGCTCTTGGACCACTGGCTCCGCCGGGGGATCATCGGGCGCGACGCGACGGTCGAGAGCAGCGAGGAGCAGCTGCGCGAGTCGGCCTACCGCAAGATCGCCCCGGCGGTCTTGGAGATCAACAAGCGCGACGCCGAGGCGATGCCGTTTGCAGAGCTGGAGCTCAAGCTGCTCCAGCACTGGGCCTTTAAGCACACCACGCTGAGCCAGGGGGCCATCAACAAGATGTCCCCTGACCGCCTGCGTGAGGAACTTGATAAGACGGGCAAGATTCTCATCCACCGCCTTCGCTGGTTCACCAGCACCGAGGACCTCGGCGGGCTGCACGTCATGGGCACCGAGCGGCACGAGAGCCGGCGCATCGACAACCAGCTGCGCGGGCGCTCTGGCCGGCAGGGGGACAAAGGCTCCAGCCGGTTCTTCATTAGCCTCGAGGACGATCTGATGAAAAACTTCGGCGGCGAGACGACGCAGAAGTTCCTGGCCATGGCCGGGATGCGCGAGGGCGTCCCACTCGAGAGCGCGTTCCTGAGCAAACGCCTTGAGGCCGCACAGCGCAAGGTCGAGGAACGCAACTTCCAATGGCGTAAGAACATCCTGGAGTATGACGAGGTGATGGAGTACCAGCGCCGGCGGTTCTACGGCATGCGCCAGCGCGTCATCGAGGGGCGCGATCTGCGCGGGTTGATCTTCGAGTTCATCGCCGACGCCAGCAAAGACGCGTGCAGCTCGTTCCTGCACCCGGACTATTCGGCCGTGTGCGCCAGCGAACTGGTCCGCCAAAAACTCGACCTGGTTGTGGCCTCCTCACGCCTGCGCCGGATGGAGCCGGAGGACCTCGTCCGCAAGGTCCGCGATGAGGCGATCGGCGAGAGCAAAAACAACATCACCGTAACGCTCGGCGAGTATTGGCCCGAGTTCTTCGAGAGCAAGAGTTTGCACGGGGACGTCGTTACCAGCGAGGTCGAGTTTGATGCCCAGGGCCTGGCGCACTGGGCACGCACACGCTTTGGCGTCGAGCTCTCCGCGGCCGAGCTGGCCGACCCGACGCCAGCAACCCGGCAGAAGATCGAGGAGCGGCTCCTGCGCGCGGCGGAGGAGAAGATCGAATCGACCGACCTGGCCGGGGTCATCCCCCTGCTGGACAGGCAGTATCCACTCGAAGAGTTGCGGCGTTGGGCGCTGAGCAAGTTTGACATCGAGCTGAGCCTCGATGACATCGCTAAGGCCCGTGCCGAGGGTGGGGCGACTGCGGCGGTCAAACTGATCGTCGATAAAGCCCAGGCCAAGTACACCCAGCGCGAGCGCGAGTATCCGATCAAGTTCCGCATGGCCATGACGCAGCAGATGATGCGAGCGGACCCCCGGCAGGCGATGGGGGAGTTGACCCGGTTTGCCAACGCACGCTTCGGCCTGGGCTGGACGCCCGAGGCAGTGATGAAGCGGCTGCCGCCACAGGTGCTGGCGGATCTGCAGCAGGCGCAGGAAAGGTTTGTCCAGGAGAACGTCGTCGAGAAGACCGTCGCCCAGGCGCAGGCTTGCAAGACCGACGACGAACTGGCCACGTGGTGGTCCAACCGCTTCGGAGATGAGTTGCCGGCGACGCTCCGGCGTGTCGATGCCGACGAGCGGAACGACGCGATCCGGTCAAAGGTCGAGGGGAATCTGCGTGCGGAACTGGTAACCTTCGAGCGGACGGTGCTCTTGCAAGTGCTCGATGGCATCTGGCGCGAGCACCTGTATGCGATGGACCAGCTCAAAGAGTCGATCGGTTACCGGTCGTTCAGCCAGCAGGACCCACGGATCGAGTACAAGCGCGAGGGTGCCCGGATGTTCAGCGAGATGATGGACAACATCCGCGAGCGTGTAACGGACCTGATCCTGAAGGTCGAGTTGATGCCGCAGATGGCCCAGGGGATGCCCGGCATGGCCCCGGTCCCTTCCGGGGGTGGGGGGCGTGGGGGGGGTGGGGGCGGAGGTGGTGGCGGGAACTTTGGCTCGTCTATAGCCGGGCCAGGGTTTGGACGTTAGGATTTGTTTGGGTTAGGATAGGGTTTTGTGAATACGGCGTTGGACGGGCAACAGAACGCCCGTGCCGGGCGTATGGAGTGGTGTCGGCAGACGCCCTGTGGGCGGGCCGCTGTTCTTGGGCAAAAAGTGGGGGTCGAAGGCGCATGATGCAGACACAACCAGCGGCAAAGACAAGTGCGGGGCGGGCCGGGCGGGGGTCCCGGGGGTTCTCCCTTGTCGAGTTGATCTCGGTGTTTTTGATCATCGCGGTCTTGATCGCCCTCTCCATCGGTGTTGGGCGGTCAGTTCTGCAATCGCGTGGCGAGCGGGCGACGCAGAACGTGCTGCAGGTGCTCGACCAGACGCTGAGCACATACATCGCCGTCAAGAACGCCAAACCGCCGGAGTTTTACACCGACCGGGCGGGGAAGAAGTTCCCGCTCATTGATGCCCGCACCACTACTGGGTCGGTTGGCCCCAGTGGTGCGGACGGGGGTCTTGTACCGAGCTTGGCCCTGGCGATATTGGTGATGCAGGACGTGCCCGAGTGCAAGGTGCTGCTGAACCAGATACCGCCGGAGTTCATCCGCCGCGGAAAGCTGACCGTTGCGGGCAATGAGGTCCAAGTTACAGGCGACGCCACGGCAGCCGGGACGGGGGACAACTCGGTGATCTTCGTTGTCGATGCCTGGGGGCAGCCGATCAGATTTGTGCACCCCGCCTTCCACGGGCGATTCCCGGTCGAGGGTGGCAGCCCAGAGGCGATCGATGTTGCTGGCACCCCGACCAACTTCACCCGGCTGTCAACTATCGGGGAAGAGTACAAGGACGACCTGTTCGACTCTGACGAGGGGTACTGCCCGAACAACCGCCCCTACTTCTACTCCGGCGGGCTGGACCAGAAGGCCGGCACACGCAAGGACAACCTCTACAGCACCATACCGACCTTTGCTGCTGAGCAGACACAACAGCAGCGCCCCAACTGAGGGAAGAACAGAACCATGAACAAGCCCGGTGCGGCCACCCTTAGCCGTCCCGCCGGCTGATGATGGTTGCGTTCTTCACCCCGGCCCTTTGCAGTATCGCAACGCCCGTCTTGGCCGACTCGGCGTCCTTGTACGGCCCGATCTGCACGCTGTAGAGCGTGCTCCCAGACGCAGAGGTCGTAACGACCACCAGCGGCGTCGGCTGCCCGGCACGAACCGCCGCACGGGTGATGAGCTTCGCCTGGGCGTCGGCTGAGGCCCGGCTGGCGTACGCGCCGGTCTGCACGTAGACCCTCACGGGCTTGGTCCGCTCGCTCAGGAGAGACTTGAGCTTGGGGTCGTCCGCCTCGCTCACGCCGGCCTTGTACTGCTGACGTGCCAGTTCGCCCAGGCCGATCTTTTCCATCGACGAGCCCGCGTGCAGTTTGGCGCGTGCGGCATCGTTGCCGTCAAGTTTGTCTGACCCGCTCTTGAGCAGCAGGCTGGCCTCTTGGTTCTGCCCCTGGCTCTGCGCGACCAGGCCCAGCGTGGTGCGGGCCTTGCCGGCGATCTCGTTGTTGGGGCTGTTCTTCAGGGGCGTGAGGAACTGCCGGGCTTGTTGGGGCTGGCCCAGGGCGTGCGCGGACATCCCGGCTACAAGTGCCGCAGTCTCCCGGTCGGGTGCGTTGGCGGCCTGGGCAATCGGGGTCGCCTTGCTCAGGGCCTGGGCATAAAGCTTCTGGTCGTACGCCTGCAGGTAGGTCATCTCGGGCTTCTGTGTCTTGCACCCGGCCTGGGGAAGCCCCGCCAGGACGAGCGTCAAGTGGAGCCAGAGCAGCAGTCTGTTGTTCGCTGGCCGGGTGGGCATTGCTAGGGACTCCGATGGCACAGGCAACCCCCCTGGGGCGCGTGTATGCCTTGGGGTTGATACCGTTGGACATATCGACACGCTACCCCCGGCCGGACCAGAAACGAGGGCCCGGTTTGAGTTTACTCTCCCGACTTAACCGAGGCACCCTATGAGCGTCCACTGGCCGATCATCCGTACCTGCCTGCGTCGCCCCCTCGGCACGGCCGTGGTCGACGACACGGGCGTTTACAAACGCATCCAGGTTCTGGTGGCGGCGGCCAACCTGGCCGAGGACCTGGCCCGGGTCTCGTCCAGCCGAGCTGTCGGCGTAATGCTCCCGAGTTCCGCGGCGTTCCCGATCGCGGCCCTGGCCGGGTGGATGGCCGGTCGCGTCGTCGTCCCCTTGAACTTCCTGCTCAAGCAGGAGGAACTGCAGTACGTCATCGACGACTGCAAGCCCGACACGATCATCACCGCAACGCCGATGCTCGAGTACCTCGGCTACCGCCCCCAGCGGGCCAACCTGATCGAGATGAACAAGCTCACGCTCAAGCGGGTCCCCGAGTGGAACATACCCGCGCAGGCCAAGGGCGACGACCTGGCCGTGCTGCTGTATACCAGCGGCACCAGCGGCAAGCCCAAGGGTGTGATGCTCACGCACGGGAACCTCTCGGCCAACGTCGCTCAATGCCGACGGCACATCGACTTTACAAACAGAGAAAAGATGCTCGGGGTGCTGCCGCAGTTCCACAGTTTCGGGCTGACGGTGCTGACGCTGCTGCCCCTGACGGTCGGGTGCACCGTCGTCTACGCCCCAAGGTTTGTGCCCCAGCGGATCGTCCGGCTCATCCGCGAGCACCGCCCGTCGGTTGTCATCGCCATACCGAGCATGTACAACGCGCTTCTGCACGTCAAGGACGCATCCCCGGCGGACATGGAAAGCCTGGCCTTCTGCGTCTCGGGGGGTGAGCCGTTGCCGCAGGCCGTGGCTGATGGTTTCATGGAACGCTTCAACATCCGCATCAACGAGGGGTACGGCCTGACCGAGACGAGTTCGACGGCCAGTTGGTGCCGGCCGCAGGACTACCGCCGGGGGTCCGTCGGGACGATGCTCAGCGGGATGGATGCGCACATCGTCGAGATCGAGTCGGGTAGGCTGCTGGGTCCGAATGCCGACGGTGAGGTGCGCCTGCGTGGGCCGAACGTCATGCAGGGGTACTTCAATCTCCCGGCCGAGACCGCCGCGGCATTCGACGAGCGCGGCTACCTCCGCACCGGGGACATCGGGCGCTTCGATGACGACGGGCACCTGTACATCACCGGCCGCCTCAAGGACATGCTCATCATCGGCGGCGAGAACGTCTTCCCACGTGAGATCGAAGAGGTTCTCAACGCGCACCCGGCCGTGCGGGATTCGGGCGTCGTCGGCCTCAAGGACCCGATGCGTGGCGAGGTGCCCCTGGCCTTTGTGCAGGCCAAGGAGGGGATGACGATCGACCCGGCGCAGGCCGTCAGTTACTGCCGGGGAAAACTCGCCGGGTACAAGGTCCCCGCAGAGGTGCGCGTGCTGGCTGAGATGCCACGCGGGCCGACGGGCAAGGTCCTTCGGCGAGAACTGCGCAAGATGGTTTGAAGCCGTGAGTAGGTCGGCTCTCCCAGCCGACCATTGTGCGCGAGTTTTGTCTTGTTTTTTCAGGTCTTCCTGAGAGAGCCAACCCCACCCCTGCCTCGGGGGAGGGGTTTGATGCAAGAACATATAACGGTTTGGGCGGGTGCTGGTGCTGTTGTGTCTACCAGTCCAGCGGCGCGAGCCACGCCCCTGCTAGGTCGTTGGCGACCACCGAGAGCACCCCGCTCAGATCCGTCAGCACGCCCGAGGCGTCCAGTTGCCCGATGCGGACGCACGGCACGCCAGCCTCGGCGAGCTTGCCGAGCACCTCGGCCTCGTGCTGCGGGGCGACCTCGAGCACGTACCGCGACGAGCCCTCGGCAAAGGCTGCCAGCAGCGGATCACGGTGCGCAGCGGTCAGGTCCACGCGTGCGCCTATGGGCGCACCGCCCGTGCTGCCTGCGATGAGCATCTCGGCGATGCAGCAGAGCAGCCCTCCGTCGGATACATCGTGCGCCGAGCGGACAAGGCCGGCGCGGATCACTGAACTGACGGCCCGAGCACAGGCTGGGCCGCGGGCCAGGTCCGTCTGCGGGATGGCGCGCATGCCCGGGGCAAGTGATGGACCAAACTTCAGCTGGTAGTGCGTGCCGCCGAGTGTATCTGGGGTTTGCCCAACAAGCAGCAGCGAGTTGCCCGGCGCTTTGGCGTCCATGGTGATCGCGTGTGCAAGGTCATGGACGATCCCCAGGCCTGTTACAAGCAGCGTAAAGGGGACCTCGATGACCCGCACCGCGCCCGTCGTCGGGTCGGTGTATTGCAACTGGTTGTTCAGCGAGTCCTTGCCCGAGACAAAGGGTGTGCGGTAGGCCTTCGCCCCGTCGTAGCACCCCCAGCAAGCGCGGACGAGCGCGCCCATGTTCTCGGGTTTATTGCAGCTGGGCCAGGAGAAGTTATCGAGGATTGCCGTGCGAGCCGGGTCGGCACCGACGCAAACGAGGTTGCGCACGCACTCATCGATCGCGGCCAGGGCCATCTGGTAGGGATCGCCGCCCAGGGCCGGGTCGCCGATGGGTGTTTGCAGGCCGCAACCGATGGCGATGCCGAGCCCCGAGCCTGGGACGGGCTCAAGGACCGAGGCGTCGCTGGGCCCACGCGTATCAGGGCCGACCAGGGGCTTGATGACGCCCATCCCCTGCACCTCGTGGTCATACTGCCTGATGATCCAGTGCTTGCTGGCGATCGTCGGCGTGGCCAGCAGTGCCAGCAGCGCGTCCTTGACGTGCGGGGCGGGCGTGCCCGCAGGCGTGGCCTTCGCAACTGGAGCCACCCACCTCGCCTCCCGCGTGGGCATCGGGATTCCTTCGTGCAGCAGGTGCATCGAGAGGCGCCCGACCTCGCTGCCGTGGAACTTCAACACCAGCTCGGCCTTCTCAGTGCCAAAGTGCCCGAGGTCGGCCATCTCGACGCCCTCGTGCTCGCAGATCGCTCGCAGGGCCTCAATATCCCTCGGCGGCACGGCCAGCACCATCCGCTCCTGCGATTCGCTGATCCAAATCTCCGTGTAACTCAGCCCGGCATATTTCAGCGGGGCGTTCTCAAGGTTCACCTCCGCGCCCAACTTCGCACCCATCTCGCCGATGGCCGAGGAAAACCCACCCGCCCCGCAGTCGGTCATGCCCGTGTAGAGCGGCCCCCCGGCGTGGGCGGGTCGTGCATCCCGGGCCCGCAAGATCGCGTCGAGCACCTGTTTCTCCGTGATCGCGTTGCCGATCTGCACGGCATGCCCAAACTCATCCGCGGCGTTCTGCTCCAGCTGCGCCGAGCTGAAGGTCGCCCCGTGCACGCCGTCGCGCCCTGTGCGGCCGCCCAGGGCGATGATCCGGTCGCCCGCGCGTGCCTGCCCGTGCACCAAGTGGCGCGGGATCAACCCCACGCACCCGCAGAAGACCAGCGGGTTGCCGATGTACCGGTTATCAAAGGAGACCGCGCCGGAAACAGTCGGTATCCCCATCCGGTTCCCATAGTCGCGCACCCCCGCGACAACCTGCGTGAGCACACGCCTGGGGTGCAGCGTGCCGGGCGGCAGGTCGCCGGGGGCAAAGCCGGATGGGTCAGCGACGCAGAACACGTCCGTGTTGGCGATCGGCCTGGCACCCAGCCCCGTGCCGATGACGTCGCGGATGCACCCCCCGGCACCCGTGGCCGCCCCGCCATACGGCTCGATGGCGCTCGGGCGGTTGTGCGTCTCGACTTTGATACAGACGCCCAGGTTCTCATCCAGCGCGATCACACCCGAGTTGTCCTTAAACACACTGAGGGTCCAATCGATGCCCTCGGCTATCAGTTCGTGCGTCGCCGCCGCGACCGTCCGCTTAAGCAGGTTGTCGATCACCGCCGAGCCGTCCGGCTTGGCCGTCGTGCCCGGGCGCGTGCGCAGGGCGACGGCATCGCCGGGCGGGCCGGCGTAGTGCACGGCGCTCTTGAGCGTCTTGTGCACGCAGTGCTCAGACCAGGTCTGCGCCAGCGTCTCTAGTTCAATATCCCTCGGCTCACGCCCCAGGGCCTGATAGTGCCCGCGGATCGCACGCATCTCTTCGAGCGACAAGAACAGGTGTGCATCCCGGCTCAGCCGCACAAGTTCCTCATCCCCCAGCGTCGTTACCGGCACCGACCGCACCACCTGGTCGTGCCCCTGCCCGACCGGGAATGCCCCTGGCATGTACGGCTCAAAACTGACGCGCTGGATCACTGGGTTGGCCAAGAGTTTCCCCGCCAGCGTTTGCATCTGCTCGGCATCGGCCCCGGTGATGTCATACCGCCACCCTGTCATCACACGCACGCGCTGGCCGATCCCCTCGCGGATCGCCAGTTCCACCGAGAGGGCCACCGGGTCCATCACGCCGGGCAGGGGGTGAACCTCGACGACCCGCGCATCGCCGGGGATCGCCGAGGTGCCGACAACACCCTGCTCGGTGATCGCATCGGCGAGCAAAGCCTCGGCGATCCACCCGCGCTGCCCAGGCGAGAGCGCACCCTGCACCAGATAGACGTGCTTGGCGTGCACGCTCAGGAGCGGGGCCTTGATGCCCAGCAGTTGCAGGGCATCGCGCGTTACCGCCGCGCTGACCGGGTCGGCGTGACCGGTTCGCGCAAAGACCTCAAAGCGGTGCACGCCCTCAACAGCAGTGGGGGGCGTGGCGGGCGCAGACGTGGTAGATTGAGACATCGGCCCACTGTAGAAGCCACCCCCAACCCCGGCCCAAGCCCGACGGCCACGCCCCCCTCGACACCCCAACCCCCCGTACCTATTCTCGAAGCGTGCCCAAGACCAGCGCGCCATTGCCCACCATCAACCCGGCCGACATCCACCTCGCCCAGAGCGCGGCCGAGCGCGTCGTACGCACCCACCAGGCCCTCGTCCCCTTCCTGCGCACAGGCCTGACGCTTGGCGAGATCGATACCTTCGTCGCCCAAACCCTTGACTCGCTCGGGTGCAAGAGCTGCTTCCGCGGGTACAAACAAGGCCGCACGCCACCCTTCCCAAGCCACGCGTGCCTGAGCGTCAACGACTGCGTCGTCCACGGCACCGCCGCAAGCCACCTCGCACCCCTCAAACATGGCGACGTGCTCAAGATCGACATCGGCGCAACCTACCGCGGGTATATCGGCGACGCCGCGTGGACCTACGTCTTCGGCGCGCCCTCGCCCGAGGTCCACAGGCTGATCCAGTGCGGCAAGGAATCACTCCGACGCGGGATCGCCCAGATGCACCCCGGCAAGCAGCTCATCGAGTGGGCCAAGGCCGTGCAGGGGCACGTTGAGGATGAGTGCGGCTTCCACCTCGTCCGCGGCCTTGGCGGGCACGGCATCGGGCGCACGCTGCACCAGCCGCCGTACGTCTCCAACGTCATCCCCTCGCCCGCCGATCAGTGGGCCGAGGCCATGCAGCGTTGGATCGAGGGCGTGCTCGTCGCCGTCGAGCCGATGATCGCCGCGGGCACGCACAAGGTGCTCTCGACCAGCGGCCAGTGGCCCGTGCGCACGGCCGACGGGAGCATGAGCGTGCACTACGAGCACGACGTGCTCATCACCGCCACGGGCCCAAAGGTCCTCACTGCCGGGCTTGAGCAGTTGGATGATGTGATCCTGAAATAGCCCGCCCGAAAGCTGCCCTGCACCCCAAGCAGAACCGGTACGGTAAAATTTCGCCCCTGAAGGTTGACTCCGCCGAAAAGTAGGCAAGAATCAAATAAAAGATACGCGTATCCTTTGTAGTTTGTTTCTCAGCCCCAACCCGACCACCCCGGCGGGCCTTTAGCAGGCCCCGCACCCAGGAGTTTTCGCAATGGCCGACCCGCACTTTCAGGCGACCGATCTAGGCCTGCATGCACACGGGGGCCAGGCCGGGGCGATGGAGCGGTTTACGTACGACGACGCGATCGTCCGCAAGTTCCTGCTGGCGATGATGGTCTGGGCGTTGGTTGCTTTCCTAGTCGGGCTGATCATCGCGTTGCAACTGGTCGCGCCGCAGGCGGCGCAGTGGCAGGTCGGTTCCTCGCGCCCCCTGGCTTGGCTTTCGGTCGTCTTTGAGACCTCGTTCCTGAACTTTGGTCGCCTCCGTCCCCTGCACACCAACGCGGCGATCTTCGCCTTTGCCGGCAACGCGGTCTTTGCGGGTATCTATTACTCCACCCAGCGTCTGTGCAAGGCCCGCATGTTCAGCGACCGGCTCAGCAACCTGCACTTTTGGGGTTGGCAGTTGATCATTGTCAGTGCGGCGTTGACGCTCCCATTGGGCATCACCCAGTCTAAGGAGTATGCTGAGCTTGAGTGGCCCATCGACCTGCTCATCGCGGTCGTCTGGGTCGGGTTTTTCGCGGTCAATTTCTTCGGCACACTCGCCCGCCGGCGCGAGCGGCACATGTATGTCGCCCTCTGGTTCTACATCGCCACGATCGTTACCGTCGCGGTCCTGCACGTCTTTAACAACCTCTGGGTCCCTGTCGGGCTGGTACACCTGGTTACTACCGGCCAGATGCTCTCGCCGACGGCGTTCCTCAAGAGCTATCCCGTCTACGCCGGCGTGCAAGACGCCTTCATGCAGTGGTGGTACGGGCACAACGCCGTCGCCTTCTTCCTCACGACGCCCTTCTTGGGGATGATGTACTACTTCCTGCCCAAGGCTGCCGAGCGGCCCGTCTACAGCTACCGCCTCTCGATCATCCACTTCTGGTCCTTGGTCTTCCTCTATATCTGGGCCGGCCCGCACCACCTGCACTACACCGCCCTGCCCGCATGGGCCAGCACTCTGGGCATGCTCTTCTCGCTGATGCTTTGGATGCCCTCCTGGGGCGGCATGATCAACGGCCTGCTCACCCTCCGCGGCGCGTGGCACAAGGTCTCTGCCGACCCTGTCCTCAAGTTCTTCGTCGTCGGCATCACCTTCTACGGCATGTCCACCTTCGAAGGCCCCATGCTCTCGATCAAGAGTATCAACGCACTCACTCACTACACCGACTGGATCATCGCACACGTCCACGGCGGGGCGCTCGGCTGGAACGGCTTCCTCGCCTTTGGCATGATGTACTGGCTCCTCCCACGCCTCTTCCAGACCAAACTCTACAGCACCAAACTCGCCGCCACGCATTTCTGGCTCGCCACCGTCGGCATCCTCCTCTATGTCCTGTCCATCTACACCGCCGGCGTAACACAGGGCCTCATGTGGCGCGCCTTTGACCAGACCGGCAGCCTCCAGTACCCCGACTTCGTCGAGACCGTCATCGCCCTGATGCCAATGTACTGGATACGCATCGTCGGCGGCACACTCTATTTCGTCGGCGCTCTGCTGGGCGCGTACAACTTCTATAAAACCTGGTCCACACGCCCGGCCGTCTACGCCGAGCCTCTCCACTCCGCCCCCGCGCTCCGCCCCCTTGCCCACGAACCAACCCCCCCGGCCTCCCGCCTGGACGCCAACATCGAACTCGGGCACAAGGCCGACGTCTTCCTCCAGGGCGCCTGGCACCGCCGGTGGGAGCGTCTGCCGCTACGGTTTACGCTCTGGGTGATCATCGCCGTGGTCGTGGCCTCGCTCTTTGAGATGATCCCGCTGTTCCTGATCCGCAGCAACGTGCCGACGATCACCTCCGTTAAACCCTACACACCGCTGGAACTGGTCGGGCGCGATACGTACATCTCCGAGGGTTGTTACAACTGCCACTCGCAGATGATCCGCCCGATCTGGGCCGAGACCAAGCGTTTCGGGGAGTACAGCAAGCCCGGCGAGTTTGTCTACGACCACCCCTTCCAGTGGGGCTCACGACGCATCGGCCCGGACCTGCAACGCGAGGGTGGCCTGCGCTCGCACGACTGGCACGTCCGGCACCTTGAAAACCCGCGCCAACTCGTCGCCCAGTCGATCATGCCCGGCTACAAGCACCTGCTGACAGACAACATCGAGTTCCCCGCCGTCGCCGCCCGCGTCAACGCCATGGCAATGCTTGGCGTTCCCTACGGGCAGCTCGTCAAGCCCGGCGAAGCCGAGCGCGTCGCACGCCTGCAGGCGACAAAAATCGCCAGCGATCTGGTCAAGCAGGGTGGGTACCCGGGCCTGGAAGATAAAAAGATCATCGCCCTGGTCGCCTATCTCCAGCGCCTGGGCACCGACCTCAAGCAGGCCACAGACTGGGACCCCTACGCCGACTTCGCCCCGGGGGCCAACACACCACCCGCACCCGCCGCGAGCGCAAACGCCCCGGCCAACCTGCAAGGTAAGGGGAACTGACAATGCGATTGAGCGACATCATGGGCCGGCTTGAACTCTCTGCATACCCGCAGGTCGCCCTGGTCATCTTCCTGGCCGTCTTTGCCGTGCTGGGCGCGCGGGTCTTTGCACGCGCACGCAAGGGTGAGTTCGAACGCGCCGCCTCCCTCCCGCTGCACGACGACGCCGACATCAACACGGCACCCACCCCCACCCCCACCCCCACGGGGAGCAAACCATGAGCAAGCCAAACGAACCACCACTGCTCCAGCACGAGTACGACGGCATCCGCGAGTATGACAACCCCACCCCCGCCTGGTGGCACATCATCTTCCTGGGCACCGTTGTCCTCTCACTCTTCTACTTCGTCTTCTGGCACTTCTCCGTCTGGGCTTGGTCCGAAGACGACACCTGGAAGCAGAACCAGGTCGCCGAGTACAAACGCATCTTCGGCACCGTCGGCGACCTGCAGCCAGACCAGCCCACCATCCTGGCCATGATGGGCAACGAGCAGATGCTCGCCGTCGCCAGCAGCATCTTCACCGGCAATTGCGCCCTCTGCCACGCGAAGGACGGCGGTGGGATCAACGGCGTCAACCTCACCGATAATGCCTACAAAAACGTCAAAAAAATCGACGACCTCTACGCAGTCATTGCCAAGGGTGCCAACCTCGGCGCCATGCCCGCGTGGGAACAAAAACTCTCACGAAACGAGATGGTCATCCTCGCGGCGTATGTCGCAACCCTCCGAGGCAAAAACCTCCCGGGCCGTGCCGCCGAGGGTGAGGTCATCCCACCCTGGCCGGCCGCATCAGCCTTACCACCAACCACACCCGCAGCCAAACCCCCGGCACCCAAGCCCCCCTCCAGCTTGTAGCCACAAATGAGTCGCCATGCCGTCCGTGCACGAAGAACCCGCACAACAGCAGCCCGTCCTCTCCACGCTTAACCAGGATGGTTCGCGCCGGTGGATCAAGCCCAGGCTCTCACATGGCCGGCTGCTCAACCGCCGCCGAGCGCTGGCCTATTTCCTCATCCTCCTCTTCACCGCCATCCCCTACATATCCCTCAACGGCAAGCCCCTGGTCCTGCTCGACCTGACCACACGCCACTTCACCATCTTTGGCAAAACCTTCCTCCCCACCGACACGCTCCTGCTCGCGCTCCTGCTGGTGGGCATCTTCGTACTCATTTTCCTGCTCTCGGCGGTCTTCGGGCGCGTCTGGTGCGGGTGGGCATGCCCGCAGACCGTCTATATGGAGTTTGTCTTCCGTCCCATCGAACGCCTCTTCGACGGCGCGCCCGGCCGAGGCAAAAAAGGCCCCCTCGCCGGCAAGCCCTTCAGCAAGCCCGCCAAGATCATCCTTTATCTCCTCATCTCCATGTATCTCGCGCACACCTTCCTCGCCTATTTCGTCGGCGTTGAGAACCTGCGCCACTGGATCACCAGCTCCCCGCTCAACCACCCCGCCCCGTTCCTGGTCGTGCTTGTCGTTACGGGCCTGATGCTCTTTAACTTCGGCTTCTTCCGCGAGCAGCTCTGCATCATCGCCTGCCCCTACGGCCGCTTCCAGTCCGCCCTGCTCGACCGCAACTCACTGATCGTTACCTACGACCCCCGCCGAGGCGAGCCGCGCGGCAAGGCCACACGCCCACCGGCGGACGTCTCCCTCAAGGTCGTCGGCGAGGCCTCCCCACCCGTCGGCGACTGCGTCGACTGCGGCCTCTGCGTCGCCACCTGCCCTACAGGCATCGATATCCGCAACGGCCTGCAGATGGAGTGCGTCAACTGCACCCAGTGCATCGATGCCTGCAACGCCGTGATGACCAAACTCAACCGCCCACGCGGCCTCATCCGCTACAGCTCCCAGGCCCTCATCGCCGGCGAAAAACCCAGGCTCCTGCGCCCGCGCGTCGTCATCTACCCGGCCATCCTGCTCGTCGTCGTCGCCGCCTTCCTAATCACACTGAACACCCAGGGTCCCGCCGACATCACCATCCTCCGAGGCATCGGCCGGCCGTTTGTTGACCTGCCTGGCGGCGAGATCGGCAACCCCATCAAAATCAAAATCACCAACCGCACCAACACCCCCGCAGAGTACCTCATCGAACTGGCCGACACCAAAGCCATGCACCTGACGATCCAAGAAAACCCGATCCACCTCGGCCCGGGCGAGAGCAAAACCATCACGGGGATGATCGCCGCGCACCCAAGCGCCCTGGCGGGCGACCACCCCGCCGCGAAACTCACGGTTACCCAGGCCAACGCCCCCGCCGGCGCCGAGCCCTTTGTCCAGCACCTGAACTTCACGGTCATGGGCAAGGGCCAGTACCGCCCGCACACCGCCGAGAAGCTCGACGAAAAACAGGACGACCACAAGTGAACCAACGACCCACCAAATCCATCGTCTTTCCGGGCATCATCTTCCTGTTCATCGGCCTGAACTTCTGCATCGTTGCCATCACCGTCATCGCCGCCGGCCGCAACCCATCCTCCTTCGCCATCGAGCCTGATTACGACCGCAAGGCCCTGCGCTGGGAAGAAACTGCCCAGCAACTCCGCCAAAATCAAAGACTCGCCTGGACCATCACCATCGACCGCGCCGACGCCGGCACCCTCGCCGTAACCATCACCGACGCCACCGGGCGACCCCTCGATTCCGCCACCATCACCGCCGAGGCCTTCCACCACGCCCACGCACGCGATAAAATGATCACCACCCTCACCCCCACGTCCCCCGGTCAATACACCGGCACCTTCGCCGCCATCACCCCCGGCCTGTGGGAGTTCCACTTTACCGTCCAGCGCGGGCCCCAGAAGCTCACCCAAACCCTCACACGCACACTCGCCCCACAAACCCTGCCGCTGGCAACGGAGCCGCACCCGTGATCCCCCTTGTCGGTGCAGTCTTCATCGCCAGCCTCCTGGGCAGCACGCACTGCGCCGGCATGTGCGGCGCATTCCTCGCCTTCGCCGTCGCAGGCGACGCCAATCAGAGCGCACCAACCAAAGCCGCGCTCCACGCCGCGTACAACACCGGCCGGCTGATGACGTACCTCACCCTCGGCGTCGTCGCAGGCCTGCTCGGCGCCGCGCTCAACCTTGGCGGCTCAGCCGTCGGCCTCCAACGCCTGGCCGCCCTGCTCGCCGGGTCGATGATGGTTGCCTTCGGCATCGCCGCGATCCTGCGTGCCTCGGGCCTGCGCGTCGGTCGCATCCCCGTGCCTGGTGCGCTCCAGAGCCTCGCCACACGCGGCCACCGCGCCGCCGCCGCGCTCCCGCCCGTCTACCGCGCCTGGGCCGTCGGGCTGCTGACAACCCTGCTCCCCTGCGGCTGGCTCTATGCATTCGTCATCACCGCCGCGGGCACCGCCAGCCCCACCCTCGGCATGCTGACTATGGCCGTGTTCTGGCTCGGGACACTCCCGATGATGGTCGGCCTCGGGATCGGCATCCAGGCCCTCACCGGCCGGCTCCGCAGGCATCTCCCCCTGGCCACATCCCTGCTGCTCGTCTGCGTCGGCCTCTGGACGCTTGCCGGCCGCGCCGCCATGCCCACCCTCGCCCCCGCCGCCGCCGTGCAGATGAGCACACAACACCCAGGCAAGATCATCACCCCGCCACCAGTATGCGCCCGTGAGCATTAGCACACTGCCCATCCCGGCCACACCCACAGCCGACCACTCGGGACCAACGCCCTGCGCGCACTGCGCCCTTCCCGTCCACACCGCCGACATCGACCCACTCACCACCGATCAGTTCTGCTGCCACGGCTGCCGCACCGCCCACGCCGTCATCCGCGACTGCGGCCTCGAACGCTACTACCACGTCCGCGACCAGGCCCAAAGCACACCCACCCCCATCAAACCCACCGGCCGGCGATACAGCGAACTCGATGACCCCCTCTTCGCCACGCTCTACATCCACACCCACACCCCCGGCCATGCTTGCGTCGAGTTCTATCTCGAAAGCGTCCACTGCGCCGCCTGCGTCTGGCTCGTCGAACGCCTCCCCACCCTCCTCCCCGGCGTCATCGAGGCACGCCTGCAGCCGCGCGAGGCCCTCGTCCGCATCACCTGGGACCCAGCTTGCCTCCCCCTCTCCTCCATCGCCCGCACGCTCGACTCCCTCGGCTACCCACCCCACCCCGCACGCCAGGCCGGCGCACGCAAGGCCCGCCAGATCGAAGACCGACGCACACTCATCCGCATCGCCGTCGCCGGCGCGTGCGCTGGCAACATCATGCTCCTGGCCCTGGCCCTCTACGCCGGGGCCTTTGCAACGATGGAATCTGAATACCTGCACCTCTTCCGCTGGGTCAGCATGGCCCTGAGCCTCGTCGCCGTCGCCTGGCCCGGCAGCATCTTCTTCCGCGGCGCGCTCGCCTCCATCCGCACACGCACACCCAACCTCGACCTGCCCATCGCACTGGGCATGGGCGCGGGCCTTGTTTGGAGCGTCCTGAACACCATCCGCGGCACCGGCGAAATCTACTTCGACTCCCTCTCTGTACTCGTCTTTGCACTCCTCGTCGGCCGGGCCATCCAGCAACGCCAGCAGCGCTGGTCGGCAGACGCCGTCGAACTGCTCTTCTCACTCACACCCACCTCCGCCCGCCGCGTCCAGGGCGACACCACCACCGACGTCCCCATCGAGGCCCTCACCATCGGCGACCTCGTCGAAGTCCACCCCGGCGAGTCCATCCCCGCCGACGGCACCGTTGAACTCGGCACCTCCACCATCGACCAATCACTCCTGACCGGCGAATCAACACCCACCCCCATCTCCCCCGGCGACTCCATCCACGCAGGCGCTGTCAACCAGACCGCACTGCTCCGCATCCGCGTCCTGGCCACAGGCGAGGCCACACGCGTCGGCCGGCTGATGAAGATGGTCCAAGAGGGAGCCCGCCGCCGGGCACCCATCGTCCGCCTCGCCGACAGGTTCGCCTCCTGGTTCGTCCTCGGCATGCTCCTGCTCTCGCTGATCACCGCCGTCATCTGGGCCTTCATCGACCCCGCACGCGCCATCGACAACGCCGCCGCCCTGCTCATCGTTACCTGCCCCTGCGCCCTCGGCCTGGCAACCCCCCTGGCCATGACCGTCGCCATCGGCCGTGCCGCCAAACTCGGCATCCTCATCAAAGGGGGCGATGCCCTGCAAACACTCGCCGGTCGTGGCACCATCTTCCTCGATAAAACCGGCACCCTCACACACGCCCGCATGGCCCTGCTCGACTGGCTCGGCCCAGAAGAACTCAAACCCCTCGTCGCTGCCATCGAAGCACACTCCACACACCCCATCGCACACGCGCTCGTCCGCGACCTCACACACGACCCGAACACCCCCGAACCCACGCAGGTCCTCCACACCCCCGGCGGCGGTATCCAGGCGGTAGTGGGGGGCCAGCGCATCGTCGTCGGCTCCCCGGCGTTTGTGCAGGTCCGCGCACACACCTCGGCCCCGGGGATCGCCGAGTTTGCCACGCACTCGGCTGCGCTCGGGCACACCCCCATCCTCATCGCCATCGACGGCCGCATCGCCGCCGCCGCCGCCCTCGGCGACGCTCTGCGCGACGAGGCCCCCCAGGCCGTCGCCGCGCTGCAACGAATCGGCTGGGTCGTCCGCATCCTCTCAGGCGACCACCCCGCCGTCGTCGCCGGCATCGCCCGCCAGCTCGGCCTGCCCACCGACCACGCCGAGGGTGGCGTAACGCCCGAAGAAAAACTCCGCCGCGTCGCCGAGACGGCCAAACTCTCCCCCGCCTCCCCCGTTGTGATGGTCGGCGACGGCGTCAACGATGCTGCCGCCCTCGCGGGCGCGACCGTCGGTATTGCCGTGCGTGGCGGCGCTGAGGCCAGCCTCGCCGCCGCCGACGTCTACCTAACACGCCCGGGCCTCTGGCCGATCGTCATGCTCGCCAGCGCATCGCGCCGGACGATGGGCACCATCCGTCTGGGCCTAGGCGTGTCGATCTTCTACAATGTTCTCGCCGCAACCCTCGCAATGACGGGCCTGCTCAGCCCCATCATCGCCGCCGTACTCATGCCCATCAGTTCGCTGACGGTGCTCACGCTCGCATTCAAATCCCGTACGTTCGGAGGCCCACCATGTCGGTGATCTACATCGTCCTGCCCGCGGCCATCATCCTCGCCGCTGCCGCCGTCGCCGCCTTCATCTGGTCCGCCCGCGCAGGCCAACTCGACGACCTCGACGGCCCCCCCACACGCATGATCCACGACGACGATTAAGTTACCCCCGGGTACCTACACGGGTACCCCCACGCTCCGCGTGGGGATTCCCTCTCTTAACCCCTCCCCCGAGGGCAGGGGCAGGGGTGCGGTTCGCCACTGTTTACACCCTGAAATGACATATCACCACCCACCCACCCTACTTCACCAACTTCCCAGCCTCCTCCGCCGTGATCCTCTTGGCCTGGCTGATCACAATGTCCTCCTTCGGCCAGTCCTGCATAGAACCACTCGGCGTGCTCTTGGTCGCCGTCGCCGCACCCTTGATCTTGTCAACAACATCCATCCCTGCAACAACCCGCCCAAACACGGCGTATGCCGCACCACCACGCGGCTCATCGAGCATCGCGTTGTCCGCCACATTGATATAAAACTGGCTCGTCGCCGAGTCCGGCACGCTCGTGCGGGCCATCGCGATGGTGTACCTGCGGTTCTTAAGCCCGTTCTGCCACTCGTTCTTGATCGGCTTCTCGGTGCTCTTCTGCGCCCCGTCTTTGGTAAAGCCCCCACCCTGGATCATGAACCCGTTGATGACGCGGTGAAAGACCGTGCCGGCATAAAAACCCTTGTCAACATACTTGACAAAGTTCTCGACGCTGATCGGTGCCTTGGCCTTGTTCAACTCCAGCACAATCGTCCCCGCGCTGGTAGTGAGCGTAACAAAGACGAGCTCTTCCTTGGCCGGCTCGGCGGTCTTCGCATCCGGCTTGGCCGCCGGGGGTGCCGGGGCCGCCGGGGCAGCAGGCTTGGACGCGTCGTCCTTCTTGGGTTCATCCTTCTTTGCGTCATCGGCCCGTACCGCGGTGCTGGCCAACGCGAGCATCAGCAGAGACGACAAAATCAGAGTGCGCATAGGCGTGTTCCTTCAGGTGTGCAGATGTGTAAACCAACCTCAACGGCCAATGGTATCGGCCACCCCTACCCAAACCATCCACTACCACCCCCTCACCCGCCGATCTACCCTCACTCATGCCCATCTACGAATACACCGCCCAAGACGGCACCACCATCGAACTCCTCCGCCCCATCAAGGACGCCGACGCACCCGTCCCCGACCCGCAAGGAAAAGGCCGGGTCTTCAAACGCACACTCAGCCTCTTCGCCCCCCAAGGCAGCACCCCAGGCGCCGGCAAAGGCTCCACCCACGTCCACACCGGCCCCACCTGCCACTGCGGCAAACGCCCAGGCTCCTGCGGCACCTAATACATCCAACGCCTCCGACCCCACCCCCCGCGCCAATTGCCCATGGCCTATTCCCTATTGCCTCTCCCGCCCCCTGGCACGCCGCTCGCGTAACGCCTCCCTGCAAGGAGCCGAGCGATGCAGCTGGTCTACCCCCCACTCGATCCCCCCGCCGATCCCTATTCAGACGCGCAACCCGCACGTTTGACGACTCAAACCACGCTGGACATGGCCCGCCTCGGTGCTGAGATCGCCCGCCTGGCCACCGTCGCCGCCGCCGTGCACTCGGCTCAACTCGCCGAGGATCAACGCCAGCACCCCTCCCAGGCGCAAAACGTGCGCGATCAGGCCTTCCGATTGCGCCTCGCCGTGCAAGGGGCCAGCGCATGAACTACGGGCTCTACCTCTCCGCCTCCGGCACCCTCAACGCCCTCTACCGCATGGACGTTGCCGCCAACAACCTCGCCAACAGCGAGACCACAGGCTTCAAGTCCGACATCACCGCCGCCATGGCTCGCGACGCGGCCAACCCCGAAGACGGCCTCCACCTGCCCAGCAACAAACTCCTGGAAAAACTCGGCGGCGGCGTCTTGGCCGGACCCAACCGCACCGCCTGGAGGCAAGGCGCACTGCAAACCACCAACAACGACCTCGATGTGGGTATCCAGGGCGATGGCTTCCTCCGCATCCACTCCACCGACGGCTCACGCCAGGGCCTCACACGCGACGGCCGACTCTCCCTCAACACCCGCGGCCAACTCGTCCAGTCCAGCACAGGCCTGCCCGTCCTGAGCGACACCAATCGGCCCATCACCATCCAGAGCGGCAGGCCCATCGCCATCAGTTCAAGCGGCGTCATATCGCAAGACGGCCTTCCCATCGCCCGCCTCGCCTTCGTCGACGTCCCCGACCAGCAGGCCCTCCGCAAACGCGGCGACGGGTTCCTTGAGTTGCCCCCCGATACACGCACAACACCCGCCGAGGGCTCCATCGTCCAGCACACCATCGAGCGAAGTTCCGTCGACCCCGTCCGCGCGATGCTCGATATCGCCCAGGCCGAACGCTCCGCAGGCTCGGGCAGCAGGATGATCCAGATCCACGACGAGGTCATGCAAAAAGCCATCAACACCTTCGCACGCCTCGCCTAACCAGACTAACCACACCCCAAGGCCCACCCCCAGGCCTACTTAGGAACACTCATGGCCACCATCAGCCTTCAATCCGCCGCCTCGGCGCTCTCGGCCCTCAACACCGCCATGGACGTTACGTCCAACAACCTCGCCAACGTCAACACCAACGGCTTCAAGCCCAGCCGAGCCAACTTCCAAGACCTCCTCTACGTCGAACGCCAGCAGCCAGGCTCACGCAACTCCACCGGGGACCAGCGCCCCATCGGCCTCTTCGTCGGCCTCGGGGTCCAGGTCTCCGGCACGCAAATCCAGTTCACACAAGGGCCACCCGTCAGCACCGACCGCGAACTCGATATCGCCATCGACGGCAACGGCTTCTTCCGCGTCGCCACACCCGAACGCCCAGGCGGCTTCGCCTACACACGCGCAGGCAGCTTCACACGCAACTCCGACGGCGAAATCGTACTGGCCAACGACACCGGCTACCGCCTCGAACCCAACATCGCCATCCCCAGCAACGCCAAAGACCTGACCATCGACCGCACAGGCCGCGTCTTCGCTCGCACACCCGATGCCGTCGAACCCCAAGAAATCGGCGTCATCGAACTGACGACCTTCATCAACCCCGTCGGCCTCCGACCCGTCGGCCAGAACCTCTTTGAGGAAACCGCCGCCAGCGGCCCGCCCGTCACCGGCGAGCCCCAGACCGAAAACTTCGGCGGCCTCCTCCAGGGGTACGTCGAGGGCAGTGCCGTCGACCCCACACGCGAACTCGTCGACCTCATCCGCATTCAGCGCGCTTTCGAGATGAACAGCAACACCATCCGCGCCGCCGACCAAACCCTCCAAACCATTAGCAACCTCCGCCGGTAATCTGACAGCCCACCCCCAGCCGGTAATCGAGCACCCCCATGCGACCCGCACGCACAACCCTTGCCCAAGCCTGCGCCGCACTGGCTCTGCTCCTGGCCTGCGCCTTTCCCGCAGCGGCGCAGAACGCCATCGTCATGTACACCACCATCGCCGTACCCCCCGGCAAGCCCGTCGCCCTCGAAGACCTCGCCACCGTCACCGGCCCCGACGCCCAACGCCTCGGCCGCATCACCATCCTCTCGCCGCAGGATGTCCCCCAAGGCACCGCCGGCGCGATTGTTGTGCCTCGCGCAAAGATCAAAACACTACTGGAAGCCGCGGGCATCAACTGGGCCAAAGCCACACTCAACGGCGGCACCACCAGCGTCCTCGTCCAAGCGCCAGCTGAAGACCCCGACGCCCAGACACCACCAGCCACCAGCACCCCCCTCCTTGACCCCACCCCAACCACCACCTCCAACCCAACCCCAACACCAACCCCCACCCCGCAACCCGGCGTCCTTACGCTCCGGGCGATCATCCTCGACCGCATCGCCACCACCAACGCCGTCCAGCCCGCCGATGTCCGCCTCCGCTTCGACGGCACACCCGCCGACCTCGCCTTCCTCGACGAACCCGTCCCCTCCACATGGAGCCTCGACGTAACCCCGCTGGGCACAGGCCTCACCGGACGCACCCCCGTACGCATCGAGGCCTACGCCGGCGACCGCGTCGCCCTGCGTAAAACCGTCCAGGCCATCGCCCTCGTCCGCGTCGAGCAGCCCTTGGCCGCTGGCCCCCTGGCGCGCGGGCAGGTCCTCACGCAGGGAGACGTCACCGTGCAAGAACGCTGGCTTCCCCCAGGTCAGGCCCGCGTGCCGACCGTGCAAGAACTCGTCGGGGTGCAGGTCAAAAAACGCCTCGAACCCGGCCGGCCCATCACCTCGGGCGATGTTGAAACCCCTGTCGTCATCAACCGGGGCGACGACGTCGTCGTCCAAGCAATTTCCGGCGGCCTGGTCATCAAGACCAAAGCCAAGGCCCTCACCCAAGCCCGCCAGGGCGAACGCGTAACCCTCCAACTCGCGGGCTCCAAAAATCCCTTCGTTGCTCGCGCCGCAGGCCGGGGCAGCGCGGTCCTCTCCGCAGAGTCCTCAGAATAAAACCACCCATGCGCACACACACACTCCCTGCCGCCCTGCTCGCACTCTTGGCCCTCTCACACCCGGCCATCGCGCAGAGCCTCTTCCACGCCCCCCGCCCACCAACCCCCCCCCCCAAGCCCGATACCCAACCCGCCGACGCACCCCCCCCCAACCCCGCCGGCCCACCGGCGGAAACACAGAACCCCCCCCA
>JBKDDT010000036.1:0-30684 GCA_046339895.1 bacterium
CCGTCGAACTCGCAACACCCCCCACCCCCACCCCCACGCCCCCAAACAGCACGCCGCCGCCTATTGACTGAGGATCCGCCAGCTCACCGGGCTTTGCCCGCGCTCAAGCAACCGCTCGCGGATCGCCAGCAGCAGCCGCTCCGTCTCGCTCAGTCTTGCCAGCTCCCCTCGCCGCGCCAGCATCCCCGCCGCGTTGCTGGTGATCACGCCCCGCACACCCGTCAGTGCCAAACGTGTAAACGCTGCATCATCACCCACACCCCACACATATAACGGCATCCCCGCCCGATCAGCACGCTCCAGAAAGTCCCGCGTTGCCAGCCTTGATTCAACCGCCAGAAAGTCCACATCCGTACGCCGCAGGTCCCCAACCGACGCTGCGACGATCAACCCAACAGGCACACCCGGCGCCACCCGCCGCATCTCCACCAACGCACGCGGCGACAGCGCACTGACAATCACCCCACGCGCCAGCCCACCCGCCGACCCACCAAACGCCTCCGCCACGCGCTTGGCCAGCAACGCCTCGTCCCCACCGCTGCTCTTGAGCTCGATGTTCAGCCTCGTTCGGCTGCCGGCCTCCGCGATCGCCTCGGCCAACGTCGGCACCCGCTCGCCTGCAAACTCCCCCGAGAACCACGACCCAACATCCACCCGTCGCAACTCCGCCAGCGTCATCTCGCTGACACGCCGCGGGTCCCCGGCGATCCGCCGAAGGTCCGTGTCGTGGAACAACACCACCGCCCCATCGGCACTCAGCATCGCGTCAATCTCGATCCGGTCAACGCCCAACTTCACCGCCGCCCGTATCGCCGCCAGGGTGTTTTCAGGCGCAAGCGACGACGCGCCTCGGTGTGCCGTGATCTCAATCGTGATCTCCCGCCGGGCCGATTCCAACAGGCCCAGCGACCCCAGAGCCGCAACCCCCACACCAAACCCCAGCAGCACCAGCAGCACGATCCTGTGCTTGCGCCTGTGCACCTGAACACCCGGCAGCTTGCCCAGCACGCTAGGCAACAAATCGCCGGGCGTGTACCTGCACCACGCCGCATCAACAATCAACGCATCACCCATCGCCGTGATGAGCACCACCGAAAAAACGATCAACGCATAGACCACCAGCACACACCCAGCCAGCACCGCCGTCGTTCGCAGGTGCTCAGCGGTGCTGTGCAGCAACCCCTCCGCCAGCAGACGCGCCAGCAGCAGCACACCAATGCCAACACTACCGCTGAGCACCACCCACACCCCGCGCGCAACCGCCAGCGACGACAGCCGAGCACCGATCGCCTCCCGGCTCTCGCGCATCGCCACCCTCGGCCTCCGCCCGCTCAAGACATGCAGCGGTAACGCCAGCGACCACCCCAGCAACCGATGCGCGACCATCCTGAAACCAACCACCACCACCGGCACCACGCACGCCAGGGCGATCCAGAACCGCACCGGCCGCTCGTTGACAAGCCAATACACATCCACCCCGCGCACCGTTACCCACACCACCAGACCAATAGCCGCAACAAACGGCAATCCCAGCACCCCCGCCAGCAGCACCTTCCGCGCCGCCAGTTCCACGATCACCCCCTCGCGACGCAACGCATCGATAAACGCCAACACACCAGATGCTTGTTTGTCCCGCTCCGCCCGCCGCAACGCCAGCATCATCGCCCCGCGACCCATCCCATCAATCGCCAGCGTAACAGTCCCGGCCACCAGCAGCGTCGCCAGACCCACCCAAGACAAAAAGAACCGGATCAGATCCTCATTGGCGATCGCATAATGCCCAGACCTGCGAACCATCCAGTTGACCACACCCGCCGTCAACGGGATAAGCACCTGCGCCGCCACCAACTCCGCCAGCGCAAACGCCACCAGCATCGCCCGCGATCCAACCCGCACGCGCCCCCACGCGCTGACTAGCAACGTACGCGACTCAAGCAGTATCCCGCGCAAACGATTCAGCAGAGAACACACTCCAGACACCATATCAAACCCGCCGCGCCGTCCTCCCACTCACGCAAACGGCGTCGAGGCAAACAGGTTCAGCCCCAGCCGCTCTGAGAGCAACCTCGCAACCGCCTGACCCTTGACACTGTTGCCCGCTCCATCCAGCAGCGGCGCAAACGTCCCCAGCCCGCCCTTGCCCGGCGAAACCGTCAGCATACCCCCACCCACCCCGCTCTTGCCCGGCAGTCCGGTCTCATACAGCCAGTCCCCAGACGTCTCGTACAACCCCGCCGTAACCATCACCGCCAAAACGTGCTGGCAGTGGATCGCGTCGATCACGCGCACCTTCGTTACAGGGTTCACACCACCATTGGCCAGCGTCGCGGCCATCACGGCCAGGTCCTTAGCCGTTACGTTCAGCGAGCACTGCTTCGTATACACGTCCGTCGCCTGGATCGGGTCAAAGAAGATCCGCTCATACGCCCGCAGCATGTTGGCAATCCCCTCGTTCCGCTGGTTCGTTGCCGCCTCCGACTCATACACTTCTTTGTTGAGCGACAAGCTCCGCCCGGCAAACTTCGATAACCCCTCGCGAATAAACTTCCACTTCGCCTCGGCCGTCTCGCCCGGTGCCAGGCTCGTCGCTGCGATCGCGCCGGAGTTGACCATCGGGTTCGTCGTCCCCGTGCCCGTCCGCTCAATGGCGATCACCGAGTTGAACGGCAGCCCCGTGCTGTTGACCCCCAACTTCTCACGTGCCGCATCCTCCCCAATCGCCTGGCAAACCAGCGCAAAGACAAACGGCTTTGACACACTCTGGATCGAAAACTCCACCTCCGCGTCACCAGCAGAGTGCACCGCACCGTTCACACCCACCACGCACACACCAAAGAACTTCGGTGAAACCGCCGCCAGCGCAGGGATGTAGTCGGCCACCTTCCCCTCACTCAACCCCTTGCACTTCTCGTACGCCTCGACCACCACCTTCTTGACCTGCTCGGGCGTCTGCCCGCCCGCCACCACACCCACACCAGGGGTCGATTGAACATTGCCAGTATTGATCCCAGCCATAAACATCTCCTTGATCGTGTCGGCAAACCCCCACCCACACGCCGACGGCACACGCACGGCAACCATATACTCCCACAACGCACCCATCACCCGCGTTTGCCCACCCACACGCCTCAATGCAGCAAGAAAAGCCCCAAAAAACCGATCCGGGCACGCCCCAAGCGCCCCCCACGCCCCAGGCCAACGCCGTCCCCACCAACGACACGGCCAAGGATCCCACCAAAGAAACCTCCACCCTCATCGACTTCATGTGCCGACTCGGCCAGGCCTATCTCGCCAGCGGCGAGCAGACCGCCCAGATCGAACTGCTCCTCCGCCGCATCGCCTCCGCCCACGGCATACGCAAGTCCCGCGTCGTCGCCTTCCCCACCGCCCTCTTCGTCAGCGTCGACGACGGCACCGGCGAACGCTTCACACTCGCCGAGGGACCGACCACATCCCTCCGACTCGACCAGATCGCTGGCGTCTTCACACTCGGCGCAGCCGTACAAACCCGTGAGCTGACGCCCCAGCAAGGCCTCGAACAACTCACCGCCATCCTCCGCATGCAGCCCCGCTTCGGCACCCTGGGCATCATCGCCGGCCACACCGTCCTCTCCATCGGCCTGGCCCTGGTCCTCATGCCCACGTGGAACAACGTCCTCGCCGCGGGCATCCTCGGCACCTTCGTCGGCGTCCTCAAGGCCCTCAAGCAAGGCCGTGGCGTGCTTGCCGTCCCACTCTCCGTCGTCGCCGCCGTCTTGGTCTCGGCCATCGTCTTCACCGCCGCCGAGCACGGCTACATGACCGACCCGCTCCACGCGCTCATCCCACCGCTTGTTACCTTCCTACCAGGTGCAGTGCTCGCCATGGGAATGGTCGAACTCGCCTATGGCGACATGGTCAGCGGCTCCAGCAGGCTTGTCAACGGCTTTATCCAACTCGTCCTCCTCGCCTTCGGCCTCGCCGGCGGCGCAGCACTCGCCGGCGTCGGGATGGCCGATCTTGTGGATAACCCCGCCAGCATCATCTCCAGCCCCTGGGTTCCATGGCTCGGCGTCATCGTCTTCGGCATCGGGGTCAATGTCCACTTCTGCGCACCCAAACGCTCCCTCAGGTGGCTCCTGCTCGTCCTCATCATCACCTTTGCCGCCCAGCGCATCTCCGCCACCATCGTCGGCAGCGAGTTTAGCGGGTTCTTCGGCACCCTTGTCGCCATGCCCCTCGCATACCTCATCCACCTCCGCTTCCGTGGCCCACCCATCCTCGTCACCTTCCTCCCCAGCTTCTGGCTCCTCGTCCCAGGCGCCCTCGGCCTCATCAGCGTCAAGCAGCTTATGAGCGACCGTGCCGCAGGCGTCGAGGGCCTCAGCACCGCCGTCTTCGTCTTCGCCTCCATCGCACTGGGAACCCTTATGGGCGCATCACTCTACAAAGTCATCACCGAGTCCCTCGGCCTCTGGCAACTCCAGGTCGGCCGCGTCGGCAGATACTTCGGCCGCACGAAGACCAAAAAATAAACAACCCCTCACCCGAGGGGGGCAGGGGTGGGGTTACCCATCACTCAATGCGCCAATTTGCCGCGCTCTCCCGACATCAATGTACCAACTCACCCCTCCAGCGTCGCCAGCGCCACAGCCAGCCTGCACCCATCAAAGAACTCCGGCAGGTTCACATACTCGTGCACCGTGTGGATCTCATACTGCCCCGCACCGATCGTTACCGTCGGCACGCCGTACTTGACAAACCAGTTCGCATCCAAGCCACCATTGGAGAACATCGTAACAGGCTTGAGCCCCATCGACTCGGCCGCACGCTTGGCGTGCCTCACTGCCGGCGCGTCGTCCTTGATACCAAACGACGGGTACTCAAACCGGCTGGTGAACTTCACCTTCGCCGTACCACCCTTGTCGTCCTTGACCTGCTTGCCCGCCTTAGTAAACGCTGCCTTGTACCCCGCCGTGATGGCCGAGGCAAACTTCGCCTCCGGGCTACGCGTCTCGCCTCGCACATACACAAAGTCCGTAACCACATTCGTCGCATTCCCCGCCGCGACCGTCCCATCCTTGCCGCCGAAGATACCAACGTTGCTCGTGCCGCGCTGCTTCCCCTTGACCACCTTCCCAAACCAACCCCCACGCCGAGCCTCGGCTATCGCGATCGACGCGACCAGCGTCGACGAGATCCCCTTCTCCGGCGCAACGCCCGCGTGCGCCGCCTTGCCGTGAATCTCCACATCCCAACGCTCGGCACCCACCGCCCCGGTGATCAGCACCGCCGGCGTCTTGCTATCGACGTTGAAACACACCGACGCGCCCTTGAGAATCTTCGGATCCATGAACCGCGCACCTTGCAGCCCGCTCTCCTCACGCACCGTAAACAGCAGCGTGATCGGCGGGTGCGGCAGGTTGTTCTTCAGCAGCGTCTCGACCAGCGAAACAAGCACCGCACAACCCGTACGGTTGTCGCCGCCCAGCGCCGTCGTCCCGTCGCCGACGATCTTCTTCCCACTCACCTTCGGCTTCGCCCCCGCGCACAACGGCACCACGTCCATGTGTGTCGCGAAGACTATCGGCTTGCCGCCACGCGTGCCGGGCAAACGCACGTACAAGTTCCCCGTCTGCGTCGGCAGCGGAATCCGCTTGTGCGCATCGTCAAAGCCGATCGCCGACGCCGGCACACCAAGCGCCTTGAGGTCCGCGACAATCGCCTGGCCGATCGCCTCCTCCTGGCCGCTCACACCCTCGATCCCCAGGTACCGCATCAGGCGGTCCTGCGCACTCTTAACGTCCACCGGCGGAATGCTCTTGCCCATCTTTTGCTCCTTACAAATCTCATCGGCAGTGGCCCAACGCCCACCACCTCGGTTGTATCTCCACACATCACACACCACCAAGGCCACAACCTGCGGGATCAACTAAACCTTTACAATCCAAACGGAATCCCCAGCATAAACCACAGCAGGAACAGCAGCGTCCACAGCACCGAAATCCCGATCACAAACGGCAGCATCAACGCCACCACCGTGCCCACTCCAGAGTTCTTGTCATACTTCTGGCAGAAGACCACCACCATCGCAAAGTATGCGTTCAACGGCGTGATCATGTTGATCGGCGAATCCCCGACACGATACGCCGCCAGAACCGCCTCCGGCGCCACACCAAGCGCCACAAAGATCGGCACAAACACCGGCGCAAAGATCGCCCACTTCGCTATCGCACCCGTCAGCAGCAGGTCCAGCAGCATCACCACGATGATGAACCCCAGCAGCAGCCACACGGCCCCGATGTTCGCTCCCTGCAGCGTGTCGGCGATGCTCCCGGCCAGGATCGTCGCCATGTGCGTGTAGTTGAAGTACGCCACAAACTGAGCGATGATAAACAACAGCAGCAGCAGACCACCCAGCGCACCGAGCGACTTCTCGACCGCCTTAACAATGTCCGTGATCCCCTTCATCTTCCCAGACCCAAGCCCGAACGCCGCACCCGTCGCCAAAAACGTAACCATGATGAACACGATCAGCTGGTTCATAAACGGCGAATCACCGATCACCGCACCCGTGTCCGGGTTCCGCAGCGGCGCGCCGGGCGGCAGCGTCAGCAGCGCAAAGAACGCGATCACACCCACCAGCGCAAGGCCCGCAAACTTCAGCCCCCGCGACTCCTCCGCCGAGACCCCCGACTCGGCCTTCTCCCCATCACCCGTCCCCTTGTATGCCCCCAGCCTCGGCTCGATGATCCGCTCGGTGATCAGCGAGATCACCAGCGTCAGCACCATCACCGACACGATCGAGAACCACAGGTTCGCCGTCAGCCCGATCGCAAGCCCTTTGCTGGCCGCGGGCAACGCATCGTTGGTAAACTCCGTCAGCACCGCGTCCAGCGGCTTGATGAGCATGTTCACCGTGAACGCCCCCGCCACCGCCGCGAACCCCGCCGCGATCCCCGCCAACGGGTGCCGGCCAAGGCTCAGGAATGCGATCCCCGCCAACGGGATCAGCACCAGATACCCCGCGTCCGCCGCAACGCTCGACAAAATACCCACAAACACGATGATGTACGTGATCGCCCACGGCGGCGCAACCACCACCAGCTTCCGGATCAACGCCTTGACCAGCCCCGCCTCCTCCGCCACACCCGCCCCGATCATCGCCGCGATCAATAGCCCCACCGCCGTGAAACTCATGAAGTTCGGGATCATTGAGTTATACAGGAACCGAACCCCTTCGGCAGACCACAAACTACGCACCGACTGCGTAACCTGCTCCAACTTCCCCGTCGTTTCGTTGTACTGCTCAAACGTCGCGCTCACACCCATCAGCGACAGCACGTGCGCAACGACCATCGTGCCCAAAATCAACAGCAAAAAAATCACCGCCGGGTGAGGAACCCGGTTGCCCACACGCTCGACAACGTCAAGAACCTTCTGCATCCCGCTCTTGGGTCCCGGTATCGCCTCGCTCATGGCCAACACTCCTTGTCAAAACGACTGTCCTACACACCTGGCCGCGACCCTACTTCCCAGGGTGTAGCGGCAACAGCCACGGCACCATCACCACGCAGATCACCATCACGATCAACCCCAACGGCACACCAATCTTCACAAAGTCCCCAAACTTATACCCACCAGGCCCCACCACCAGCGTGTTCACAGGCGATGAAATCGGCGTCATAAACGCCGTCGACGCGCCCAACGCCACGATCATCGCAAACGGCATCGGCGACACCCCCATCTCCTTGGCCACCGCGATCGCCACCGGAGCCATCAGCACCGCCGTCGCCGTGTTCGATATAAACAGACCCAAAAGCGCCGTGATCGCAAATAAACTCCCCAGCACCACATACGTCCCCGACCCGCTCGTCAGCCGCGTCAACGCATCGGCCGCGATCTCCACCCCGCCCGTCCGCTGCAACGCGATCGAGAACGGCAGCATCCCCACGATCAGCACGATCGTCTTCCAACTGATGCTCCGGTACGCGCTCCCAATGTCAATACAACCCGTCAGCCCCATCAGCAAACACCCGATAAACGCCGCCTGAACATTCGGCACCCACCCGCTCACCATCAGCACCACCACCACCAGCAGACAACCCACCGCATGCCATGCTTTGCCCTGCACAGGCAGCACCTGATCGACCTCCGTCGGCAGTTGCATCACCAGCACGCCTGCGTCGTCCCGACTGAGCGACTGAATCCGCTTCCACGGGCCAACGACCAGCAGCGTGTCGCCGATCTTTAACTTCTCATCCAGTATCGCCCCCTCCTGCGCCGCAGACCCGTGCCGAAGTCCGATCACGCTCACACCAGTCCGGCTGCGGAACCGCGCCTCCACCACACTCTTGCCCACAAGGTGCGAGTCCGCAGGCACGATCACCTCCGCCATCCCGATCTCCTGCGACCGGTCCGCAAAGTACCCGCCCGGGATCGCCAACCTCTCAAACCCATACCGCTCCGCCAGCGCCGCCACGTCCACCCCAGCCCCGTGCAAATCCAGCAGCAGCACATCCCCCGCACGCAACTCCGTACCCTCACCAACCTCGATGAGCACACTCCCCCGCCGGCCCGCACGCTCCACGGCGATCACACTCACCCCCGTCAACCCCCCACTCTCAATCTCACCGAGCGTCTTGCCCACCAGCGGCGACCCACCCCGCACACACACACGCTGCTCCCGGTTGCCCAGCTTGTACTCCTTGATCCACTTCGCAAGGCTCGGCCTCACCTGCGCCCCACCACCCCGCGACCCATCCTCATCCTTACGCACCAACCACCGACCCGCAAAGAGCATGTACACAATCCCCACCACCAACACCGGCACCCCGAACGGCGTGAACTGGAAGAAACTAAACCCCGCCGACTCCGGTTCCGGAACCCCAGCCAAGGTAGCCTGCCGGATCAACTCCGCATTCACCACCAGGTTCGGAGCCGTCGCCACCAGCGTCATCATCCCGCTGATCAACGCCGCATAACACAACGGCATCATCAGCCGACCGGGCTGCGTGCCCGTGCTCTGCGAAATCCGCAACGCAACCGGGATAAATATCGCCGTAACCGCCGTCGAACTCATGATCGAACCAAGCCCGCAGACGCTCACCATCAGCAGCACGATCAACTTCGTCTGGCTCTTGCCCGTCTTGGAAATGAGTATGTCCCCCAGTTTCCGCGCAACCCCCGTCCGTACCAGCCCCTCGCCAATGACAAACAGCGCCGCGATCAGCACGATGTTCGAGTCGCTAAACCCCGCCAGTGCCTCGCTCATCTTCAGCACGCCCGTAAACGGCAGTGCCGTGATCATCAGCAACGCAACAACGTCCATCCTCGGCTTGTTGATGACGAACATCACCACCGCCGCCAACAGCAACCCCAGCACAAGCATCAGTTCTGTGTTCATGGCTGAGTACTCATGACCGCCGCCGACCGCGTGCCCAGCAAACCGCAAACCACAAGCCCCCAACCGAGCCCTAGACTAGGCCCGAACCCGCTGGCGGTCCACGCACTCCGTTCCCACAACAACTTCTCCAACACCCGCCTGCACGCCGCACCCACGCCCGAAAATCGAGTATCATCCACACGTCTATCCGATCGCTTCCAACCACAGGAGCTCGCCTTGACGCACCCAATGACACCCAGTCGCACAGCCCCCCGGCCCACCACACACCGCGCCGCGATCATCGCCTCGGCCATCCTCCTCGCCGCGCAGACCACCCTCGCCCAAACCCCCACCACGCCGGCCCCAACCCCGGCCGCCACCGCCCCGTCGATCAAACTCACCACCCTTGCACCCTCTATACCCGACAACCTCTACGACGAGGTCTATACCCCCACCTCCCCCACCGAGGAACTCGACGACATCTCCCAGCCCGTCACACCATCAATCGACTCCCAATCCTTCGACTCACCCTTCCAGGCCCTGCTCGATAAACGCCGGTCCCTCCAAGAAGCCACCGGCCTCCGCCTCGGCTTCGCCTACACCATGGTCTTCCAGCAGGCCAGCGCAGGCCCCAACTCACGCACCGGAACCTCCGGCGACATCGACTTCATCTCCGACTGGACCCTCATCGGCCGCGGCACCGCCGACACCGGACGCCTCGTCTTCACCACCGAATACCGCTTCAAAGCCGGCTCCGACCCCGCCAGTGCACTCCGCCGAAACATCGGCTCCCTCACCGCCACCACTGGCGGCTTCAACGACCGCGGATGGGTCGTCCGCGACGCCTTCTGGGAACAACGACTCCTCGAAGACCACCTCCGCATCCAACTCGGCCGATCCGACATCTCCGACTACTTCGGCGGCTACCGCCTCCAGAGCATCAACAACTCCTTCTCCAACCGCGCCTTCTCCGCACTCGCAACCGCACCCTCACCAGGCCACGGCATGGGCGCGCTCATCACCCTCCGCCCCGCCTCCGTCTGCTATCTCACCCTCGCCGCAAACAACGCCTACGGCCGCACGACCCAAAGCGACTTCAGCTCACTGGGCGAAAACTGGGACCTCTTCTACGCCGTTGAGGCCGGATACACACCCACCATCGAGGGCATGGGCCGCGGCCGCTACGCCGTCGCCTTCTGGCACGTTGATGCACGCACCGATCCCAACATCCCCCAAGACCAGGGCTTCACCGTCATCGCCGAGCAAGACCTGAACAAAACCTTGTACGCCTTCGCACGCTACCAGTACGCCGACACCGCCCTTGAAAACATCGATTACTCCATCCAGCTCGGCCTCGGCGTCAACGGCCTCCTGGGCAGCCCCGACAACCTCACCGCCATCGCCTACTCCTACGCCGAGCCCGCAACCGACGGCCAACGCGACGAAAAAGTCGTCGAGGCCTTCCACCGCTGGCAACTCACGAGATTCACACAGTTCTCCCTCGGCATGCAGGGCATCTTCGACCCCAGCAACGCCCCCGACGACAACGCCCTAGCCGTCTTCACCGCCCGCTTCCGCATCGCCTTCTGAAACCCCACCAATCCCGCGCTGAACCCCTCCCACCAAGGGAGGGCAGGGGTGGGGTTATCAAAATTGCCAAATGACCAAACGGTCAAATCGCCAAATCTGACTGTAGCAGATTTGACCATTTGACCGCATGACCGTTTGAGCATTTGGCCGTTTTACCCTTTGCCAACTTGCCCACACTCACGCCGGCTTCACGCCCACGCCCGTCTGCTTGGCCCGCCGGCCGATCATCGACAGCATCACCCACGTCCACCCGTTAAAGAGCACCTCAAGCCCGATGAACAGCCCAATCGCCCACAGCCCCGACGCCGGCAACTGCCGATAGATCAGGATTCCCAGGATCAGCGAAACAACGCCGTTGAACAGCACAGAGTTACGCCCCGCCACACGCTCGCTGAGCGCCACAACGATCCTGATGATCCCCGTTGCGATCAGGAACACCGCGATGATCAGCGTCAGCCTCACCGCGTTGTCCTTCGGCTCGTTCATGAACATCAACCCGACGAAGAGGTACATCAGCCCAACCAGCACGTGCAGCAGCCGCCCACTCCACCGGCCCGCCCAGAACGCGCTGAGCACCGACGCCACCCCGCCAACAACCAGGAACGCGCCGAAGATCCAGACCGTGGCCAGCGTCAGCGTCGCCAGGCACATCCAACCGATCGCAAACGTTCCCAGCGCAACCATCAGCAGACCGGCCACCAAAAACATCGGCCATTTCTTCCCCAGCAAGTGCCTCTCGGCCGCATCGGACTGAACATTGGCATTGGCGACGGCAGTAGTCATAAACACTCCCTTTACAATCACAGTTGACCGAACCGGACACCCGCATTCTCCCCACACCACCGCCGACAATCAAGTTTTACACTGCCGACGGCCACCCACCGGCACCCGCCGAATCTCCCACAGATTGTGATCAAAAGTGGATATGCACCCAGATGCCCCAGGAGCCGCTCGGCAGGGTCGAGTAGACCTCTGGAGCCTCCCGCGATCGCGCCCGGCAGCCGGGCTTCTAGACACCGCCGTGGGGGTCGCGCCTGCCGACGAACGAACCCCACCCTGCCCCTCACCCGATGGGGGCCGAACTACAAACAGAGGCGAACGCGGTTACTGATACGACGCGAACGCCGACTTCACCCGCCCGGCGTCCTTCCCCTCGCGCAGCACCAGCCCCAGCAGCAGCCGGGCCTTCAGACCCGACAGATACCCCGCCGGTGTCAGCCCGCGATTGATCAGGTCGATCTCCGCACCCGGGTAGCCGTAGGTCTTGGTAAAGACCGGCCCGGTCATCGATCGGCTCGCCAACACCACCGGCACCTTCGCGGCCAGCTCCCCCAAGATCGGCGCAACATCCGCAGGGACGTGCCCCGCGCCCATCCCCTCGATCACCACACCCGCATACCCAAGCCCCGGCAGCGTGCTAAACACACGCCCATCATCCCCCATCACGGCCTTCATGAGCGCAACAGGCACCGGCGGGCCACCCTTCGTCGACAGCGTGGGCGTGCGGGCCACACGCACATAAAACTGCGGCGTCCCTTCGATCACCGTACCGATCGACCCGACCAACGGCGATAAAAACGCCGAGGGCAACGCCGTGTGCGACTTTTGCACAAACCGCGCCGCGTGGATGTCATAGTTCAGCACCGCCAAGGTCCCCAGCCCACGCGACAACGGCGACGCCGCCACCCGCGCCGCCGCCAGCAGGTTCGCCGGCCCATCGGCCCCCGGTGCATCGGCCCCACGCATCGCGCCGGTGATCACCACAGGCTTATCCCCGCCTACGAGCACGTCGAGCAGGAACGCCGACTCCTCAATCGTGTCCGTCCCCTGGATGACGACCGCCCCGTCAAAGCCCTGCGCGAACGCCTCCTCGATCGCCTTGGCAACCTCGACAAGGTGCACGTATGTCAGCGAAGGGCTGGGCAGGCGAAAGAGCGACCGAGCCTCGATCTGCGCCACCTCGGCCAGATCAGGCACAGACGCGACCAACTCAGCTGCGCCAAGCTTGGGGGCAATCCCACCCCCGGCCGACGGGACCATCGTGATGGTCCCGCCGAGTGATAGAAAGAGCAGTCGAGGAAGGCTCATGGCATGCTCCTTGTGCTTTTTAGGATTTTTTGGCAGCATCGGGCATGATGTCCCCAGGCTTGTAGTCCGGCAGCCAGCTGCACGGGATGATCGACAGCAGGGCCAGGCCCGACATGACCAGGAACCCGATCTTCAGGGCCTGAATGCGTGCCGCGGCGTTGATCTCCAGGGCCGCGGTTACCTGTTCGGGCGTGGCGTTTGTATTCGCGGTAAGCCGGTCTACCACCTGCGAGTCGCGCATGAAGTTGAGGTTGGTTAGGTTGACCTGGTCGCGCAGCTCGGCGGTGATGACCGGGTTAGAACTTGCGTTGACGATGATCGCCGAGCTGAGCAGCCCGACGACGAACGCCCCGACCATCGCGGTGCCGATCGCGGCGGCAAGGTTCTGTGTTACGCCTCGCAGCGAACCAACGTCCCCGGCCATTTCCTTGGGCGAGGCCGTAACAAGGACGTTAAAGAGCAGCGTAACAAGCGCACCCTGCCCCAGGCCGACGATGAACAGTCCCAAGATTACCGGCGGGGTGGTCCACTCATTACGGATGACTACCGCCAGCCAAGCCGTTCCGGCCGCGACGAACACGAAAGCGATGCGGGCGATCGTCCGGGGTGTGAACTTGGGATAGAGCTTGACGATCAGGATCGCGGTGAAGAAGACCGTGAGCATGAAGGGCATCATCGCTTTGGACGACTCGATGCTCGACTTGCCCTGGACGATCTGGATATACAGCGGGACGGTAAAGTTGATGGCACCTTCCAGGGCCACGACGATAAAGAGCGCGACGAGCGTCGCCCACTCCCTGGGCGAGCTGACGACCTGGAGGGGCAGCAGGGGTGTCTTCCCGGCGAGTGTCTGCCGGTGTGTCCATACGAAGAAGCCCGTTACAATCATGATGCCGACGATGATCAGCAGCAGTGCTGGCGATGCGCCCGCGATGTCAAACGGTGCGCTCGGCCGGGCCGTCAGCAGGCCCCAGCCGCGAACGTTGTTGAACCCGAAGGCAATACAGATGATGCCGATGGCCGAGAGGATGACGCCGAAAACATCAATCTTGACCTCCGGCCGTGGCTTGGACATCTTGAGTTTGGTGCTCATGACCAGAATGCCCACCGCAAGGGCGATGAGCAGCCCGAAGCCCAGACGCCAGTTGATCGTTGCGACGTACCCAACGATGATGAACGCCAGCACCCCGGCGATCGCACGTGCCGACCCGAGCCACCCCACGGCCTCGGCCTGCTGCTTGCCCGAGTAGTGATTCGCGATCAGCGCCACCAGCGACGGCACCAGCGACGCGCCGGCAAAACCGGCCAGCGCCTGCGCGGCGAGCATGATCTCCGCACGCGGGGCGATAACCATCAGGATCATCGCCAGCAGGAAGAGTGCCGTGGCGGCCTGGAAGAAGATCTTTGCCCCGAACCTCTGGCCCAACTTGGCCCCGAGCATCACAAACCCCGAGACTCCCAGCGAGTACATCACGATCGCCGTGCCGATCGTCGTCGGGGGCGTCTGGAAGCTCTCGACCATCCCGCTCATCGAGATCGGAATCGCCGCGACGTTGAAGGACATCAACGCCTGCCCCATCGCGATGACCACCATCGGCAGCCAAGACTTTCTGTCGATGTCGGCAAGATTGGATGCGGTTGTTGTCATGATTGGCTCCGGGTGTGTGGTCGGGGTATCGCGAAACGAGGAAACAGCTCTCGGTGCAGTGAGTCTATCGGGCGGGTGTGAGCAAAACCAACAACACTGCCGCACAGGACCTCCGCTCGGTGCCGGGTGCTCACTGCCCAGGCGGTGGCTCGGTTGCACCGGAAACCCACCCGGGGGGGAACTTGTCCCATGGGTAGCCGTCGGGCCTGCTGGCGTAGGCGTATCCCAGGTCAAAGAGTTTGGTCATGAATACAGGGTCGAAGTGGTCGTTGGACGTGTACGTAAAGGTGTCGGGGATCGCGGCCAGGTTGAAGTCCACTTTGTCGCGCTGGGCGATGAGATAAATCCGGAACAGGTCCCCAAGCCCGTGCGTGTGGATCAATGCGCCGATCGACCGCCGGGCGACGGCTGTGGTTCGGCGGGGGACCGACTCCCACGTCGGCACCTCTCGTGCGTTGCGGATGATGTACGCCGACCGGTCGCGCACAATCCCACGCGCCTCCGCTTCGGCCCGCAGGTTGAATGAGGGTGGGTAGAGGAAGACCTGCGTTTTGGTCCCCCCGTCGACGTGCATCTCCTGAAACTTCTTCCCATCGATGACCACGTCGATCATGATCGGGGGGAAGGCGCCGGGTATCGCCGCCGACGCCATCAGCACGTCGTGGAAGAGCCGGAGTGCGTCGGGGTTCCCCTCGCAACTGATCTTGGCGATCAGCCCCAGGTTCCATACCACGCCCCGGCTGGCGTCCAGGTCGCACGTTCCCACCAGCAGGATGCGCCCCTTGGCATACTCGCTCGCAATATCCTGCATCATCTGCTGGTCGATGAGCTCCTCCATCATCCGCCGAAGTGGGCCAGTGTCAAAGGCCGAGTCGTCCGTCAGGGCCGTGAAAATACCCCGAAACAAAATCAGGTCGGCGGTTGTTACCGTGGTATAAACCCTGCGGAGTTTGGCGTCATACTGCGGCCCGGCAAAGGCGAACGGAGCAGTCAACGCCCCGGTGCTGATGCCCGTAACGATGCTGAAATCCGGCCGATTCCCGCGGGTCGTCCATCCGCAAAGAATCCCCGCGCCGTACGCGCCATAGCTGCCGCCGCCAGAAATCGCCAGCATGCTCGTCGGCGGGAGCGTCCCGTTGTGCCCCAGCGATCGCTGGTAGGCGACCTCGGCCCTGATGGCCGAGGCGATCTCTTCGATGAACGGCGCACTGACATAGTCGCTGCCCGTGCGGATGGCCGGGTTGTTCAGCAGCAACACCTGATCGGTGAGGCCCTCGGGCACCGCCGGGGCGCGCCAGCGGGCCGAGCATGAGGCGAGCAGACATGCCGGCAAAACCAAGAGAACTAAAATCAAACGCACCATCATGCTCCGATCTGACCTGCCCGACGACGAGGGCGTTACCGCTGGCCCCCTACCGCAGCGCAGAGAATGTGAAGTTGGCTGAGGGGACAGTGCTCCCGCCGCGCAGTTCGGCGACATCGGCCGTGAAACCATCGTCCGAGAAAAAGTTGATCGTCATCCGCCGGCCCAACTGGCTCCCCACCTCGTTGAACGAAAAGACCCGCCCATCGGGAGAGACCGATCCAACGTACGCCACCGGCGAGGGCGAGGTGTTGAACCGACTGTTCAGCGTCATCCCACGCCCCGGCTCAGAGGCCAGCGTTACGGTGCCGCTGTTGATCTTACCGGTCAACTGGTCGGTCACCTGCATGTCCAGCCGCATGTAGAAGGCGTTCTCAACGCTCCCCACAGCAGTGCCCGAGACAAACCGCCGCTCCCCGTTGACCGTCTCCCAGCCACTGACGACCCAGTTGCGGGCAAACTTCCCGAGCGCGGCACGGTCTCGATCAGCAGGCGACAGGCCCGGAGCAGGTGGTGTTGGTGCGTTGACGACAATCACCTGTGGCTGCGCGGCCGTGGCGTTCGCCTGCGCCTGCGCGTTCTGGGCGTTGCGCCGGTTCTGGTCCCCGATCACCGCGCCACCCGCGCCCCCGGCGACGGCACCGATCGCCGCACCCGTGCCGGCGTTGCCCGACATCGAGCCGATGACCAGCCCCGAGAGCGCGCCGACGGCCGCGCCCGACGCGGCACCCTGCCCGGCGTTCTCGCACCCGAACAGCACCGAAGCACCTGCCGCGATCAGCACGCACACCCCGGCCTTGAAGCGGCACGAACACGCAAGGACGCCCGAACGAACGACGGGGTTGATGGCTTGGCTCAGTTGTTCCGTCTGCATGCTTACTCCTTGGAACAAAAACTCAATGAATCACGAAACGTGCGCCGGCTTGGCCGCACCCGGCTTGGGGGTTGGCGTCCGTGCAGACTCCGGCTCGACCTTGATCCTAAAGAGGATCACAAACAGCACCGGCACAACGATCATCGTCAGCACGCACGCAAACCCCAGCCCGAACATGATTGTAACAGCCATCGCAGAAAAGAACGGGTCCGACAGCAGCGGGATCATCCCCAGCACCGTCGTGATCGCCACCAGCATAACCGGCCGCAACCGACTGACGGCACCGTCAACAACGGCCCAGTACGGCGACTTGCCGTAGTCGTTCTTCTGCGTCCCAAACTCGTCAACAAGAACGATCGAGTTCTTGATCTGTTCACCAGCCAGCGCGATCGCCCCCAGCAACGCCATGAACCCGAACGGCTGGTTCATCAGCAGCAAGCCGCCCGTAACGCCGATGATCGCCAGCGGCACCGCCAGGCAGATCACCATCGTGATGCGGATCGAGTCAAAGATCATCACAACAATGGCAACCATCAGCATCAACGCCAGCGGCAGGGCCGTGGCCAACGCCGCACGCGCGTTTTTCGAGTCCTCGTGCTCGCCCCCGAAAGCCATCGTGTACCCCGTCGGCAACTCGATCGCCTCGATCTCGGGCCTGAGGCGATTGAACAGCTGGCTCGGCAGACCCGACCGCGGGTCGCAGTGCACCGTGATCGTCGGGAACCTGTCCCGCCGCATCACCACTGGGTCCTCCCACTGCACGCTCGTGCCCGTGGCCACCTGACGCAGCGGGATCATCCGCATCGCCACCGGGCTCCATATCTGCATGCTTGAAATCGCGTCAATACCCGTCCGCTCCGCCTCCGGCGGCCGCGCGATGATTGGCAACAAGCGTGCCTCCTGCGGGAACGTTCCCAGCCCGGCCAGCCCCGGCTCGCGGTAGAACCCCACGTTACGCCCCTGCAAGCCCGTCTCGATCGCGCGTGCAACGTCAACACGCGTGATCCCGTTGCGCCTTGCCTGCAGTTCCAGCATGTCAGGGCGGACCACCGGCTCGAGTTCGCGCCAGTCATCTCGCACGCACAGCGCGCCGCCGTCCTTGTTCATGATCTCGCGCGCCTTGGCCGAGAGTTGGCGTAGCACGCCCGGGTCAGGCCCGCTGAAGCGCACCTGCACGCGCCCGCCACCGCCGGGGCCGAGCAGAAACTTCTGGGCGATCGCGTTGGCCGACGGGTGCTCCTTGTCCAAGTACCCCTGGATGGTGCCCATCAACGCGTCGATGCTCTCGGGCTCATCAACATTGACAAGGAACTGCACATATGCCGGGTTCTGATTCTCGGGCGAATAGACCAGCAGAAACCGCAGCCCACCGCCGCCGACGAACCCCGTAACGTGCTTGACTCCGGGCTGCTTCTTGATAAAACCGCCGACGTTGTCGGCGAACTTGGCCGACTCGTTGATATCCGTCCCCGCGGGCAAAAACGCATCGACCATGAACTGTGGGCGAGTTGCTGGGGGGAAAAAGTTCTGCTGCACGTGCCCGAACCCATACACCGCCGCGATGAACAACCCCACGATCACCACCAGCACGGCCCATCGCAACTTCAGCGACACAATCAGCATCCTGCGGAAGATGCGGTACGGCAACGCCGCATATGGGTCCCGGTCCCGGTACGCCGGGTCCTTCGACGGCTTGAACAGCAAATAGCACAGAAGCGGCGTGAACGTGATGGCCGTCACCCAGCTGATCGCCAGCGAGATAAAGATCACATAAAACAGCGATCGGGCGTATTCACCCGTCGAGTCGTCTGAAAGCCCGATCGCCGCGAACGCGATGACCGCAATAGCCGTCGCGCCAAGCAGCGGCCACTGGTTCTGCGCCACGCTGTCGCGGATCACCTCGATCTTCTCCTCACCCGCCTCCATACGCACCTTGATGCTCTCGGTAACAACGATCGCGTTGTCCGTGAGCATGCACAGGGCGATGATGAACGCCCCAAGAGATATCCGCTCCATCAATATCTGCTGGAAGTACATCACCTGCACCGTCGCCAGGATCGTTACCACCAGGATCACCCCGATGATGAACCCCGCACGCAGCCCCATCGCGATCAGCAGCACAACGAACACGATCGTCACGGCCTTTGCGATGTTGAAGGCGAACAGGTTCGTCGCCTCCGTCACGGCCTCGGGCTGGAAGTTGATCTCCCCGATCTCCATCCCGATCGGCTGCTCGCTCTTGAGCTCAGCGAGGCGCTTGCGCACCTTCTCACCCATGCTCACGACGTTCCCACCCTTGACCGTCGATATACCCAGCCCCACCGCCGGCTTGCCGTCGAAGGTCATGATCCGCCTCGGCGGGTCCTCAAGCCCACGCCGGATCGTCGCCACATCACGCAGGAAGAGCTGCGCCCCCGTCCCCCCCGCACCGATGGCCATGTCCAGCATGTCCTCGGCCGACGCAAAACCACCACGCGGGTCGATGGTCAAAAACTGCTCGCCCACGCGCACACGCCCGCCGTCGGCCGCGACATTTTGCGCTTGCAACTGGGCGTATATCTGCTCCTCGTTGATCCCCAACTGCGACAGCCGCTTGCGCGAAATCTCAACGAACACCACCTCCTGCTGCGCAGCGAAGATGTCCACCTTCTTCACGTCCGGCACATTCACCAGCTGCCTACGCAGGAACTCGGCATACCGCCGCAACTCCGGCTCGCTGAAGCCCTCGCCGTTGATCGCAAAGAAAATCCCGAACACATCCCCGAAGTCGTCAACCACCACCGACCGCCCACGCGCCGCCGGCGGCAGCTGCGACTGCGCATCGGCAACCTTCCGCCGAAGTTCGTCCCAGACCTGCGGCATCGAGTCGGCGTTGTACTGCCCCTTGATGATCGCGCTGACCGTCGACCGCCCACGCACCGACTCAGACTCCACACGGTCAAGCTGCCCGAGCTGCTGGCACGCACGCTCGATGACGTTCGTCACCTCGTTGGCCACCTCCTGCGCGCTGGCACCCTCATAAGGCGTGATGATCAACGCCTCTTTGATCGTAAACTCCGGGTCCTCCAACCGGCCAAGCTGCTTGAACGCCACCACCCCGCCCAGCAGCAGCAGGAACATGAAAAAGAACGTAACACGCTTGTTTTTGACCGAGCTTACGCCGAGGTTCATTGGCCTGTTCCCCCAAGCGCATCACCCAGGTCCCGTACTTTCTGGCCGTCTCGCAACTGCGAGACACCTGCGGTTGCAATCCTGTCGCCCTCACGCAGGCCGTCGAGCACCTCGATATTCTCGCCAACGATCTCACCAACTTTGACCACCGTCCGCCGGGCCACCAAGTCTCCACCGATCACCCACACCACCTTCGTCCCGCTCCCCTCGGTATACACCGACGCCAACGGCACCAGCAGCGCGCCGCCCGCACCGCCCGCCTGCCCATACCGCAGCCGCACGATCGAAGACATCCCCGGCAACAGGTTTACGCCCGGTGGCTTTGTCAGCACAAACCGCACCCGGAACGTCTGTGTAACCGGGTCGGCCACCTGCGCGATCTCACCGATCCGCACCGGGAACTGCCGGCCGGGTATCGCCACAAACTCCGCCGTCGTCGCGCTCAGGTCCGCCGTGCGCAGGTCCTTTGCCATCAGCCGCTCGGGCACGTCCACGTCCACGCTCAACTCCCCGGCCGTCTGCAGCTGCACGATCGGCTGCCGCACCGTTACGCTCTGGTTCGCATCAACAAACCTCCGCGCCACCACCCCGGCAAAGGGCGCTCGCAGCGTCGTGTCCTCCACCTGCAACGTCGCTTCGCGCACGCGCCCTTCCAGCCCGCGAATCTCGGCCTCCGTTGCCTCGATGTACTCGCTGCGCGCACTGGTGCCCATCTCCAGCAGCTGCAGGGCCGTCTGCCGGTCTTCCCTCGCAACCCGATACTCCGCCTCGACACGGTCAAAGTCCGCACGCGCAACCGCGTTGCTCGCCAAGAGGCCAGAGAACCGCTCGTACTGCGCCTTGGCACTCACCAGCCGCGCCTCGGCCGCTCGCAGGTCGCTCTCCAGCCGCAGGCGTTCCTCAGGACGCACACCAGCCTTCAGCGTCCGCAGCTGAACACGCAACTGCTCCAGCTGACCGCTCAATGCCGTCTGTCGAGACTTGAACTCCTCAACCCGCAGCTCCCCGATCACGTCCCCCTTGGCCACCTCCTGCCCCTCCTCCACCGGAAGCCTTACGAGAAGCCCCGGCACCTGGAAGGCCAGTTCAACCGTCGTCGTCGCCTTGGCAATCCCCGGCAGCGCGGCTACACGCGCCTGCTCGCGCGCCTTGAGCACCGTCGTACGCACCGGGCGCACTACCTCCACCGCCGGCGGCGACTCCTGCCGGCAACCGCCCGCAAACAGCAGCACCCCACCCGTAACCAACGACACCCACAACGCACCGGGCACACCAAACAATTCCCATCGACCAAACCATTGACCTGTGCGGCTTTGCATCTGTGTACTTCCCTTTGTTCTGCCCTGCCGTGTTTGCAGGGCTTCACTTCCACGGCAACTCTACACCCGGCGATAATAACCCAAGCGTAGCAGGATCCCTATGCCCCCGCTCTCAATGACCGCACCCACCCCATGATCCTCCCCTCCGTCCACTCATAAAACGGGTTGTACCGCATCCGCATCATCAACCCAGGCGAGATCGTTAGCACACCACGCTCACCACGCAACGACAACGTCCCGAGAGGCAACAACGGCGGCAGCCCAACCTCCCCCAACCCATAGACCCGATCCGTAACCGGTATCGGTATCGCAACGTGCGAAAGCGAAAACGTCCCCGCCGGCCACTCGGCGTTGATGATCGCATCGACAGGCTTCCCACCCTCATACTGCCGCGCGACAACCTCCCGCGAGTCCACCTCACGGTTCGTCGCCAGCACCACCCTAAACCCGAGCCCGGGCCTCTTGAGCCTCGGCAAAATCTCCCTCTCAAACTCGCTCCCCGTCAACCCATCGAGCCACGAAAACCGGTTGATGTCAAAGAGGATCATCTCACCCCGCCCCGCGGGCAGCCGGTCCAGCAGCGCATCGATCACGCCGTGCGTCAGTACCGTCGCGTCGGCCACCGACTGCACCACCAGCACCGGGGGATACTCGCCCATCTTCCCCTGTGCCGCCAGCCGGGCCAAGTCCGCATCGACGTGCCTTGTGATCCGGTGCGCCTGCAAGCTCGCGTTGGTCGGCCACGACGAATACTTAAACGGGTCGATCTCAGGCTCGATCCCGCTCCACGACATCTTCTCCTCACCAGATACCCGCGCGATCGCCGGATACAGCCGGGTGAACTCCGCCATCGGCGTGATCGCCAGCATCGGCGAGATCAGCACCAGCCCATCCGCCCTCGGCAGCGAGGCCGCCGCGCCCCCGGCGATCACCCCCGTCGCATAGTTCACGCACAACGCACCCCCGTTGGAATACCCCACCATTATCAAAGGCCTCCCCCCCGGCACCTTCGCACGCAGCCCCACCATCCCCACACGCACCGCCTGGGCCCAGTCCTCCCAGCGTGCATCCACCAGCGCCTTGGGCGACGTTCCATGCCCCGGCACGCGAAGCCCGATCACCGTGTACCCCGACGCGTGCATCCGCTCAGCCAAGGCCCGCAGCGAATACGGCGCGTCCGAAAGCCCGTGCACCAGCAGCACACCCCCCACCGGCTCCTTGGCCTCAAAGACAAACGTCCGGTTCCAGTTCCGCTCAAACAGTGTCGCCGGGTTGCAGACCGAATCCGCCTTATACCGGCAGAACTTCCCGACTGACTCCCCAGCCCACCGCTTGCCCACCAGCGCATCGAGCTCGGCGAAAACGCGATCCTCCTGCGCCAGGTAATCGGCAAACGAATACGCCCCCTTCGCATCAGAGGCCACAAACTCTGACCCCGGCGCTTCCCTGTGCCACCCGTGCAACCCCGGCAACCCACGCGCAACCCGCACCCACGCAAACGCCACACCCGCGCACGCGACGATCACCAGCAATAACACCAACCCCACAACCTTGCCCACCAACGTCAGCACGGGCCGGCGTGCAACAGAGTTCGTCTTCATGCCCGCACTCTATTCGCATGCCGTGCTCGCCACTGCCCCACTACCGCGCCTTGACGCGTGCAAGGCCCCCATCGACCCCGAGCACCTGCCCCGTCGTCCACGCGCTCTGCGGGCCGAGCAGGAAGGCGATCGCGCTGGCAACATCCTCTGGCCGACCGATCCGCCCCAGCGGGTGCATCGCCACAGAGGCCTTGAGCGCACCTTCATTCTCCGTGATCTTCCTGGCCATCGGCGTGGCGACCAGCCCGGGCGCAACGGCGTTGAACCGGATGCCCGCCCCGGCGTACGTCGCCGCCGCCGAGCGCACCAGCGCCTCGACCCCACCCTTGGCCGCGGCAATCGCCTCGTGGTTGGCCAGCCCCACCCCCGCCGCGCACGACGACATGAGCACCACGCTCCCCCCAGTAGCCTTCATGTGCCTCCCGGCGGCCCTCGTCAGCGCAAAGGCCGTGCGCAGGTTCTGGGCCACCACATCGTCGAAGTCCGCCGCGCTCGTCAGGTGCGCAGGGCGCAGCAAGATAGACCCGGCTAGGTTCACCGCGCCGGTGATCCCCGGGTGTGCCGTGAACAGCGCGTCGACCGCGTCAAAGTCCTGCGCATCAACGCACACAACCTCACCGCCGACCGCCTTGGAAACCTCGCGTAAGCCCTCCTCGCTCCGCCCGGCCAGCACCAGCGACCACCCCGCTTGGTGCAGCATCTGCACCAGGCTCCGCCCGATCCCACCCGCCGCACCGATCACCAAACACCGTTGAGAAGACATAACAAAACTCCCTTGCGTTGTTCAACCTCAATGCACCCGCAGCATGAGCATCGCGATCACCCCGCGTGCCGACCACGCCCACGTCCGCACCCAGTTGCTCGCCACCAGCCTGCGCCAGAGCACCTCGTCAAAGCCCATCGACAGCCGCTGGTGCTGGCGAACGTGCACGGCAAACGTAACGCCGCAGATCACCAGCACAAGGGCCAACCCGGCCCAGGCAAGCACGCCGCCGGTGAACCAACCCTTTGCACCCCAGGCCAGCAGCACCGCACTGCACCCCTCGACAAGCATCACTGGCCCGACGACCAGGGGTGTCTTGGCCAAGTGTGCCCTGGAATAGGCCAAGAAATCTCCCGTCGCGGCCACCTTCATCAGCGGGTAGTGCACCACCTGCACAAACCAGATCAGCCCGACCATAAACCACGTCGCCCCGGCGTGCGCGAGCAGGCAGATTGTCATCACGTGCTCGGGCATGCCAGCTCCATCAGATCAGGCCGATCAGATGCACGGGCATGACGGTACGCGCCAACGACCCGCCCGCTCTGAATCACAAACGCCCCGGGCATCTGGAAACCATCCCCTTGCAGTTTCCCGATCCAGTGCCCGCGCAACCCAGCCAGCACCCCCGCAACCCAAACCCTGGGGCCAAAGAGTTGCCCAAACGACCCGCGCCCAAGCCCCAGCGCGCGGTACAAGAGCCTGTCGGGGTCAGCAAACCACCCGGCCGAGGTGATGCCGTACACGCGCCCGAGCGACTCGGTACGCGCGGGCGTCCCGGCCAGCGCGACGACCACCAACCCCACGCCACGTTTGTCGATCCCCTCCTGCCACCGCGCCAGGTCCGCCAGCGTCTGCTTGCAGAACGTGCACCCGGCGTGCCTCAGCAGCACCACCAGCGTTGGGCGCGCATCCGTCCACGAGCGCAGCGTCCGCCCCTGCCCATCGGTCAGCGTATCCAGTGCCGTGTCGAGGCTTACCTCACCGGGCGGGGCGGGCTGCGCGCTCCGCGCGGCGTGCCAGAGGATCATCGCAAAGGGCACCCACCAGAGCAGGTCGTTGGTCAAGATCGTCGCCCCCATCGACCAGGGCAACTCCCCCAGCACCGCCGAGCGCACAAACCCGATCGGGCCGAGGATCTTTCCAAGCAGCCCGACAAGCACGATCGGCCAGTGCCGGGCCGGGTCGCGCGAAGCGATGAGGTACCCGATGCCATACACCCCGATGATCATCCCGACGCACGCCCACAACTGCGGCCAGAGTTCCGTCGTTGCCGGCGTAACGCCCAGCATCCGCAGCGTCCAGACCGGCGCGAGCACCATCGCCGCGCCCCACACAAGGTTGTAAACCCCCGCGGCAATCAACCACCGGCCCATCCAACGCGGGTTCACTGGTCCCTCAGCCGTCATAAATCACCCCCGGCCCGCACGGCACGTTTGGTCGCCTCGTGCCGATAGGCGAACATGCGATCGAGTTTCCGCCGAACGTGCCACCCGGCAACGAACTGGCCCACCCACCCCATGGGCAGAGCATATTCAATCCTGTCCTCCAGCACGCACCGCCCCGCCCCGACCGCCCGCACACTGTGCCGGTGTACCCACGAGGCGAACGGGCCGGAGACCTGCGTATCGGCAAACTCGCCCCCATCCTCACCCCGGTCAACAAACCCGCTGTGCCGGGCGACCCAGCGTAACTTGAAGGGGCCCAGGTGCATGACCAGCACCGCCGTCTGCCCGTCGGCAAGCGAGGCCGGGGCCTGCTCGACGGTTACACGCTCCCAAGGTGGTATGAGTGCTGTGAGCGCACCGGGCGACTGATGCCACGCAAAGACCGCCCGTGCCTCGGCTTGAATCTCTGAGGTTTTCGTATAGACCTGCAAACCAAGCTCCTGCCGCGCACACTGGCAAACACCCAGCGGCAGCATAGCCCGCGCCATCGCGCAGTTACGGGCCTTCAATCCCCTATGACCACGCGCCCGACGATCGTGCCCCCCACCCAGCCTTTGCCCAGGGTGCACACTCTTCGGTTCCGCCCGCGTTACAACGAGTGCGACCCGATGGGCGTGGTGCATCACGCCGCGTATGTCCCGTGGCTGGAGATCGGGCGCACCGACCTGCTCCGCGCGGGGGGGATGACCTACGCCCACCTCGAAGCCCTCGGCGTCCTGCTGGCGATCATCTCCGTGCACGTCAAGTACAAACGCCCGGCACGATACGACGACCTGCTCGAACTGACCACCACCGTTGTCGGCGGCTCACGTGTGAAGATCGAGCACGCCTACGAACTGCGCCTCGTCGAGCCGGCGATCACGCCGCACAACCACCCCGACCCCACCCTGCTCCCCGGCGAGATGCCCCTGCTGGTTACCGCCAGCACGACGCTGGCGTGCATCGACCGCGCGGGGCGCCCGCAGGCGCTGCCGGAGTGGCTGGTGGTGCCCGGATAAATCCGGGTGCGATCTCCGCTTCGTTGCGCGAAGGCCGGCAAAGGGCGTTTGCCGGGCTTCTGGGGTGTGCGATTTTGGGAGGACCCACAGGCCTGCCCGACCCCGCCGTGTGGCTCCTGAGCCATCGTGGTGCATCTCCACTTTTGATCGCCACTGCGTGGGGATGCGCGGGCATCAATCGCCCTTGAGTTGCGCCTTGAAGACCCCCACGGCCAGGGCGCTGCCGACGATCGGACCGACGAGGTAGACCCAGGCCTGGCCAAAGCCTGCGCCCTGACCTGTAACCATGCTGACAATGGCGGGGCAGAGGCCAACGGCGGGGTTGAACGCGCCGCCGGAGATCGGGCCACCGGCAAACGCGCCGACGAGCACAGCACCGCCGATCGCAAAGCCGTAGTAGGAGTTGCCCGTGGTCTTGGGGTGCGTGGCGACGTTGAGGACGACCAGGACAAGCAGGAAGGTGAAGATGACCTCGACGGCGAGCACTGCCGAGAGCGACGCGCCTACGGCGGGCTGCACGTTCATCGGCGCGTTGGTGAGCATTTTGCTCAGCAACGCGCCCAAAAGCCCCCCGGCGAACTGCGCGATGATGACGGAAGCGGCCCGGCGAAGGTCGTGCGTGCCGCGGAGCCAGAGGCCGATGGAGACGGCCGGGTTGTACTGCGCACCGGAAACGTGCCCACCCATATAGACCAGCACCGCCAGCGCCAGCCCGATGGCGACGGGTGCGAGCGTCCCGGCAAAGGCCACGGCCAGCCCGATGACCAGAACAAGGAAGAAGGTGCCAATGAACTCGGTGAGCAGGCGTGGTGGAATCATGAAGGTGAATATACCCGGGGTGAGGGAGGGTTTTTGAGAGGGTGTCGGTTGGCGTGGGTGGTTGTTGTTCGGTAGTATTGTTAGGTATACAGTAGGGTTCCATAGAAGGAGCCTGATATGCCGTTGACGACTATTTGGGTGGACATGGACGCGTACTTTGCCTCGGCCGAGCAGCACCTTTGCCCGCGTCTGCGGGGCCGGCCTGTGGGTGTGGTGCCGGTGTTTACGCGGGATGGGCGGCCTGCGGAGGGGTCGTGCTGCATCGCGGTTTCGTACCAGGCTCGCCCGAGCGGGGTGCGGACGGGTACGCCTGTACACGAGGCGCGGCGGCTGTGCCCGGATATCCGCTTCGTGCACGCGCGGCCGGCGGAGTATGTGCGATTGCACCACGCGATTGTCGGGATTGTCGAGTCGGTGTTGCCGGTGCACCGTGTGTATTCCATCGATGAACTGGCGTGCCGGCTTGATGGTGCAGAGCGTTGCCCGGTGTATGCGGCGAGCGTGGGTGTGGCGATCAAGCGTGCGATGCGGGAGCGTTTGAGCGATGCGCTGACGTGCTCGATCGGCGCGGCGCCCAACCGGCTGCTGGCGAAGGTGGCCGCCGACGCGCGCAAGCCCAACGGGCTGAACATCGTGGAGGACCGGATGCTGCCTGGGTGTTTGTATGAGCTGGACTTGGAGGACTGGCCGGGCATCGGCGGTGGGATGCGTGCGCGGTTTGAGCGTGCGGGTGTGATGACGACGGAGCAGATGTATGCGCTGACTGAGCATGAGATGGCGCGGGTGTTTGGCTCAATTGACGGGCAGCGGTGGTGGATGCAGATACGGGGCTTTGACGTGCCGGAGAAGAGGACGGTGCGGCGGACGCTGGGGCACCAGCACGTGCTGCCGCCTGAGAAGCGGGGCGCGGAGGAGGCGCGGTGCGTGCTGGTGCGTCTATTGACGAAGGCGGCGCAGCGTCTGCGGCGGGAGGGGTATCGTGCAGGTGAACTGGTGTGCGCTGGGCGGCTGCTGCCGGAGGGGCAGTGGTCGCGGCGGACGGTGCTGCCGCCGACGAGCTCGACGGGTGTGCTGCTGCGTGCGATGGCCGAGCAGTGGGCCAGTGCGCCGCGTTGCCGGTATATCACGGTTGCGGTAACCCTCGGGGCGATGACGCGGGCGGCGGGGTCGCCGGGGCCGTTGTTTGACCGTGAGAAGGATGAGGAGCGACTTGACGAGGCGGTGGACAAGATCAACGCGCGGTTCGGATACGGGGCGGTGCGTCCGGCGTCGGCGGATGTGGTGTCGGCACCGATGCGGATTTCGTTTACGAGCATCCCTGATCTGGAGATGCCGGATCTGCATGGGTGAGGGGGTGCGGGCTGCGGTAGATGAGCATCTTGTTTGCATGCCTGGCGGCATGGATTATGGTCTGTCCGGAGGACGGGAAATCAGACAAAATAAATACATCAGCGATCTTGCATGATTTCATGGCCCAGCAGTGGAATTCCTAACAATCTGCGGGTATAATACCCAGAGATCCTTTTGTGATGTTGCGGCGGGATGTGTGTTTGTCCCCGGCGGCGGGAAGAAGGAGTTTGCCAATGCAGCGTTTTGCCTCACGGTTTGTCGGGGTGTCCCTCGCAAGCGGGTTGTTTGCCGTTGTTGCCTGTGCGGGGGTGGCTTCGGGGGCACCGGGGATGGTTTATCTGGGGAGGCTGGGCGGCGCGTCGTCGGTTGGTGAGGGGATCAGTGCCATCGAGTCGGCGATCACGGGGTATGGCATGTTCAACGGGCAGACGTACAGCGGGTTGCTCAAAATGGGGATTCCAGGGCCCAGCGGTGCTGCGCGGCTGGGTCTGGGCGGGGTGCTCACTGGGCGTCGGCGTGCGTGAGTCGAATGCGGATCGGCGTAGGCGTCAAGAGCGAAGACCAAATTTTTTCACGGAGAATCCCATGTTCACGAAGTCCGTCGCAAGCATCGTCGTAGTCGCGTCCGTTGCTGGCTTGGCGGTTTCGGGTGCCTCGGCCCAGATCACCATCCCAACCGTTACCATCGGCAACCCCGGCAACGCTGCGGACCCCACCACCGGCTACGGCTCGGTGGCGTACACGTACAACATCGGGGCCACCGAGGTGACCAACGCGCAGTACGCGGCGTTCCTGAACGCCGTGGCCCGCACCGACAGATTCGACCTCTACAACGTGGACTGGGCCGGGCCCTTTGGTGGCATCACCCGCACGGGCGAGCCGGGGACGTACAGCTACGCGACGGTCGCCAGCCGCGCGAACAACCCGGTGCATTACGTCAACTTCTGGAATGCGACCCGTTTCGCCAACTGGCTGCACAACGGCCAGCCCGCAACGGGTGTCCAGGACAGCAGCACCACCGAGGACGGGGCGTACACGCTGACCGAAGACGGTCGAGCCAACAACACCGTTACCCGCAACGCGGGCGCGCAGTGGGCCGTGCCCAGCGAGGATGAGTGGTACAAGGCCGCGTACCACCAGCCCGCCAGCGCGGGCGGCGACAGCGACAACTACTGGCTGTACCCCAACTCCAGTAACACGATCACCACGGCACAAGCGAACTATCTGCCTTGGCTCGCTGGGCAAGGCCCAGGGGACGTGATCGGCAACAGCACGCCCGTCGGCTCGTACGCCGCGAACTACTACGGTGCCTTCGACATGGGCGGGAACGTGATGGAGTGGAACGAGGCGATCCTGAATGTTTCCAGTCGCGGCCTTCGGGGCGGGAACTTCAGTTGGCAATCTGATGTCAACAACTTGCGGGCCGACTTCCGCCTCATCGACTTCGTTCCGGGGAGCCAGAACTACACCATCGGGTTTCGTGTTTCCCAGGTCCCTGCGCCCGGTGCCGTTGCACTGCTGGCCATCGGCGGCTTGGTCGCCGGGCAGCGCCGTCGGTGCGTGTGCGAACAAGATGACATCACTGCTGACCGGGCCGTTGCCGGGCGTGCGGTTCGCCGTGGTCGTCTCCAGACCGGCGCGGACGACTCTGTGATACGGGCTGTGGAGCGGTAGGGTCATCTAATCGGAACGGTTGCGCGGCTGTTGAGAGATTTTTGTGATTCCTGTTGCCATTTACCAAGGAGAAAAGCATGAACATTTCTACTGATTGTACTATCAACCGCATCAGTGCGGTGTCGATCGTGGTAGTAGCGTGTGCGGCCATAGCGATGCCGGCGCGGGGGGACGTGATTTTGTCGAACGTCTCGGGCCTGTCCGGGCCGAGCGTGCCGCATGTGGGAACAAGCATCGGGCCGACGGTTCCCCCGTCGGTTGTAGCGGACTTCACCAAGGCGGTGGGGATCACGACCGGTGCCAGCGAGCTTCGTTTCGATGCGATGCGTGTTTTGGTAACTTCCTCTCCGGCTCAACTGAGCGGGGGGATCTACAGCGATGTCGGTGGTAACCCGGGCGTGCTGCTGGCCTCGTTGGCCACGCTGACGCTCGGGCAGGTTCTCGAGCCGACCCTGGTCGTGTTGACGACGACCGCAGACTTCACGCTGGCCGCGGCAACGACCTATTGGTTCCGGCTGACATCGCCGACAGGCAACAGCGACCTGAACTGGAATCGCCTGGACCCAAACGTTGCGCCAAGCTCCGACGGCGGGGTGGGATTCGCCGGGTATCGCTTC
>JBKDDT010000037.1:0-17194 GCA_046339895.1 bacterium
TCGTGCTGGCTCTGGGGGGTCTGGGCATGAGGTCAGTTGCTTCCTTGGAACGCCTCGCGCAGCAGGGCGGCGGGGAGGGCTTCGATGGCGGCGAGTTCGGCGCGGATGCCTTCGGCCAGACGCTCGGCCCCGGCGAGGCGGTCCGCGAGGTCGGCGGCGATGCGACGCTGGTCGGCCACAGAGGGCACGCACACGCTGAAGTTCTCGACAGTCTCGAAGTAGATGCTCTGGTGAGTCGCGCCGCTGCCGAGGTCGCGGATTTCACGGCGACATCGGAGGATGAGGTACATCAGGAAATCAGGATCAAGGTCGGGACCGCACACCCAGTTCACAAAGTCTTGGCTGGTCGCCATCTCGCGGCCCATGATCGTCACAAAGCCGACCGATGCGGTGCGGGACATGCAGACCGTGCCCGCTGGCAGAAGCACGGATGAGGAGTTGGCGATGCCGAGCGGGTTGGTCTGCTCGATGGTCTTGGTCACGCGGCGGCCATCGACCGCGCGAATGTCGGGCAGTTGAAGCCACTGAATATCGCCGCCCCACCAAGTCGGCTCGCGTCGGCTCGGCGTGTGTCCGGTCGCTAGGCGAGCGATGTCTGTAAGAAGGTGCCAGCGCCAGCCGGGGCGAGTTCCTTCCTTGGGCATGAGCGGCGCAGCACTGAACGGGGCCACGGGGCCGAAGACTTCGCGGAGGTAGGCGGCGGGGAGGGATTCGGCGGCGGCGAGGCGGGATTGGGCGGCTCCACGGGCACGCTCCACGGCGGCCAGTTGCTCGGTCAGCCGCCCCGCGATCCGCTCCTGCTCCGCCAGCGGGGGGAGGGGGATGGAGAGGGTCAACAGAGAATCCATGTCGGCACGCGGCATCCGCGCGCCCGTGTTCTGTCGCAAGGCCCAGTCGATGGTTTCTTCGCGGCGAAGGAGCCACGCGAGAAACTGTCGGTCCACGCCATCGGCGGGCAGGAGCGGGATCATCTCGGTCGTGCAGCGACCGGCGAAGTCTGGAAGCGCGACCTTGTTGAGATAGGGCCGGAGTTTGCCGTACAGGACGTGTCGCGTGTCAAAGCGGAACGTCGTGCTCTTGCCTTCATCCTCAACAGGCGTATCGGTCTGCTTGAGGATGCGGCCCGTCTGGGATTCAACGTGTTCGAGACTCAGATAAGGCAAGGCGTCCGCTTCGCGCGAGCCGGGTTCAACGATTTGCCGGTCTTGTCGGCACGCTTCACGCAGCGGCACGCGCGGCCACGCCTCCGCGTCCCTCGGCGCTTCTCCGCGTCCTCCGCGTTCGGCCTTCTCATCTCGCGCAGCGACGCTCTTCATGCCGCAAAGATCCTTTCCTTGGTCTCGCGGATGAGCGCCCTGGCATCACCCGTCCCCGCCAGCGCGGCCGCCCCGCCCGCCGCCTGCACCTCGGGCGTCTGGAAGATGTAGGCGTTTTCGAGGTCGTCGGTCCCGCCGTGCTTGAACTGGTCGGCCACGGCCAGCACCGCCGCGCGGGTCTTCTCGGGCAGGCGAGAAAGCCAATCGTTCTGCTTGTAGCGGAAGGCCAGGGCGCGATCGGCCTTGGTCTTGGGGTCCAGCCCGAAGGCCACACCAGCAATCACATCAAAGAGGTCGTAGTCGGTCATGTCGTCGATCAGGCGCACCACCTGCGGCGGGTAGCCCGCGCTCACGAGGGCATCGAGCAACTCGCGGCGGGTGGGCGGCTCGACCCAGCGGGCGCGGAAGTCGGCCAGCGTCGGGGCTTCCTTGACGAGGGCCGCGGCCATGCCGCGCTTGAAGTCTTCGATGGTGACCATGCCCAGGCGGCCATCGACCATGGTGCCGACGAAGCGGCCCAGGTCGTTGACGATGGGTGCGAAGCCCTCGACCCAGACGGTGGGCTCGGGGGGCGGGGGTGGCGGGGGTGGGCCGGGACCGTCGTCATCGGGGCCGGTGCCGCCGCCCTCACGCGGGGGCTTGCTGATGAACGCCTTACCGAGCAGGCGGGTCGCGCCGGTGTAGTCGTAGATGGTAAACACCAGTTTGCCGGTGGGTTCGTCGATCCGCGTGCCACGCCCGATCATCTGATAGAAGGCGATCGGGCTGGCGACGTACTTGAAGAAGGCGACGTTGCGGACGGGTTTGACATCCACGCCGGTGGACAGGAGTTCGACGGTGGTGGCGACAAAGTAGGTCCTGGCCGAACCCTTGAAGTCGGGGATGAACTCGTTGCCGCCCACGCTGGCGGTGCACTTGAAGGCGTATGGGTCGAAGCGTTCCTCGCCCAGCGCAGCGGTGTAGGCGGCGAAGAGGTTGTTCATCTCGGCGGCGACAAGGTCGGCGTGGCGATCGGTGGCGCAGAAGACGATGGTCTTCTGGCGAACGCCCAGCGGCGAGCCGTCGGGAGCGCGGTGGATGATGTTCCCGAGCATCTGCTCAAAGAGGTCGCGGCACATGGCCTTGACCCGGTCGGGGAGGATGATGCCCTTCTCGAAGGCGTTGGCGTCGTAGCGGTCGGCGATCTGTTGCGGAGTCAGGGGCCGGCCGGTGTTGGCGTCGGTGGGGTTCTTCTGGACGATCTCGGCGAGGGTTATCCCCCGAGCATCGAGGTCCACCAGGGCGAGTTTGATATCCATCGCGGCGAGGTAGCCGTCCTGCATCGCCTGGCCGATCTCGTACTCGTAGACGGGCGGGCCGAACCAAGAATAGTTGTCGGCGGTGATGGATGCGTCGGCCTTGGCTTCGGGGGTATCCTCGGTGGTGGTGAGTTGACGCGGCGTAGCGGTGAGGCCGATCTGCACCGCGTTGGGGTTCATCGTGAGAATCTTGGACCACTTACCCCAAGCCGAGCGGTGACACTCATCGATGATGATGTGGGAGAAGTGGTCGGGCGGGTAGAACTCGGAGAGGAACGACTCATTGCCGTCCCCGGTATCAACGCCGAGTGTCTGGTAGGTGGCGACGTGGATCGGCGCGTTGCGGGCGGCGTTCTCGCCGTTGGGGCCGCGCTCGACGGCCAGCACATCGGAACCGAAGTAGTTCTTGATTTCGCCGAGCGCCTGGCGGCGGAGTTCATCACGGTCGCAGAGGAACAAGGCCCGCTTGAGTTGGCCCGCATCGGCGATGCGGCGGAGAAGATTTGCGGCGATGAAGGTTTTGCCCGCGCCGGTGGCGAGTGACAGGAGAGCGCGGGCGGGACGCTGAGCGGCCACGTCCTTGGCAATCTTCTCGAACACGGCGCGGATGGCGGCGTCCTGGTAGTACCGGCGGGCACCCTCGCCGCCTTTATAGGGCCGCAGCAGCGGCGCGGCGGCGGGCGAGTTCAGCGAGAAGCCCATCGCGGCCTCGTAGCGGGCGCGAAGTTCGGCGGGGGATGGGAAGGCCGTCATCGGGCGCGGGTCGGTCGTGCGCCCGCTGGCTCGGTCGAACTCGACGAACATTTGGCCATTAGTGGAGAAGACGAACGGTACGTTAAGCAGCGCGGCCTTGGCGTACCCCTTGGCCTGATCCAGCCCGTGCCCCGGCGCGAGGGTGTCCTTCTTAACCTCGATGACGGCGACGGCGACCGGCTGCATCTCGGCGGTTACGACGATGCGGAGCGTCAGGTCGGTCCGCCCCTTGGCCCGGCGGCGGGCCTTGCCGGCGATGATGTCCACGGCCCCGGTGGTTTCCTCACGCTTGATGTGGTCCTCGGTCCACCCCCGCCCGTAGATGGCAGGGTTGACCAGTTTGGCGTGGGTGTCGGCCTCGGACAGGGGCATGGGGGAAATGGTACGGGACAAACCCGCCAACCGGGCTGCGGCCTCCACCACCCCCGCTCGATGCCCTCGGCATGCAGGGCTATCCCGGCGGGGGGCTCCCTTCCGGGGTGCGGGGGTGTCTTTGGCACAAGGGCAGCACGCCCCCTGAGCGGGTGCAGCAGCGGATGAGGCAGGCGGGTGGGTTGGCATCCGGGGCGGGTCGGGGTGATTCACGCTGCCCAGGCATGCACTGCCCTCCACCTTTGGCGACAGCCCATCGCCCCGCCGGAGCGGGAAGGGGCACTGCGGCGGGCCTTGCCGGCGATGGTGTCCACGGCCCCCCCGGATCGCCCAAAGCGTGCCCCACAACCGGCTTATCCACCCATCGTCTGAGAGGACGAAAAGCCAAAAAAGGGAGGTGAAAAACCCTCGTCGTCTTCTAGCGGGCGCGCGCGAGGATACGCAGACCGGGAGGGTGCTGGAGGGGCCGTGGAGGGGTGTATTCGCACCCCCAGGCACCCGGCAGCCAACCCCGGCCACTTCTGTGCCCAAGAATCACCGGTACAAACGGGTAGCGGGCTGATCCCCCGCGAGCGGATGGGCGGCGGCGGCGGTACACACCATCCCCGCTGCCCCGCCCTTCCGGCCCGGCAAAGGACGGTGGAGCATGGCAACCACACCCAACGGGTCGGATGAACTCACGCGCTTGCAAGCGGTACAGGCCCGCGTGCGGACACTCGCGCGAAACCACGGCTGGTTCGCCGATGCGGTCCGGGCCGCGTTCGACCGCTTCCTGGCCCTTCGGGAACGTCACGACCGCGAAGAGTCGGCGATGGAGGATCGGAAGCGCCGGCTGGCCCGCGAACTGTTGGCCAAGGGATGGCTTTTCGACCCCAAGGCAAGGGACAACCGCCCGTTCTTGTACGAGTGGGTCAAAGGGCTGTGCCCCGTCGCTCTGGCCGAGCGACTTGGGAAGCACGGGTTGGGCGACGTGATGCCAAGGAAACTGGAGCGGGAGGGGGCGGCGGCGGCGCTTGCCGCACTGGACCGCGACGTGATCTTTCAGGCCCGCGACCTGCCAGAGAAGAAACGTGAGGCGATGAGGGCGGAGTACCTCGCGGCCGAGGCAGCCAAGACGCACGTTTCGTTTCAGTGGAGGATCGTGGTGTCGCGCCCCGCCGACTGGCAGGAACCCGCCGACCCTCGCAGTCTGGATCGGGCCGACCTGGAGCGGTTCGCCGAGGCCGACTATCGCACGATCGCCCTTCACAGGCTGGGCGGATTGGCCGACGTTGGCGCGTTGCGCCCCATCGTTCCCGAGCCAAAGAACACCGGCGACAGGGTGCACCCCGCTGGGGCGCATTCGGTGTGGCGGTATCGCTTCCCTATCGACAAGGAGCATTGGTACCAGAATCAGCCCCCGCTGAGTGTGCAAGCGTTGCCCCCGGGCGTTGCGGAACAACTGCTGGCCGATGTGGAGGTGTGGGCAAAGCACGAAGCGGCGACGCGGGGCGAATCACTGACGGGGAGCGGGCCGGGCGTGTCCCCCGACCTGCTGGCCCCGCTAGCGGAACCGAGCGGGATGCTACTGATACCACTATCCGCGCACGCGCACGCGCGCCTGCGTGTAGATGAGGGGATGGGGAAAACACTCTATAGCGAATCAATGGAGAATCTTCAGGACCTCACCCGCGACCTTGTTGCCGAGAATCCTTGGATCAAGGGCCCGATCCAGGCGGCTACAGCATGGGCGTTCGAAAACTATGCCAAATCCGAGGAACTCAGACGCGAAAATACGCAGAGAGTGCTTGAACTCTGCCGGGCGTTGCTGGCCAGCGGGCGGATCCGCGATCCGAATCGATCAGATACATCGACCGGCTGGCTGAGACAGGAGATTAACTGGTCGATCCCCAACGAAATCGTTCAACTCATCGGCGATCGTTCAGCGTTCTCATCATTCACCCCAGACGAAGAACGCCGCATCGCTCCAGCGTTGCTCACAGCACTCGACTCGCGGGCAGCGTGGGAGCGATTGAATCGGGACGAGCAGAGGGCAGAGAGTGAGCGTTTCCTCGCTAGCCCAGAGGCTAAGACCGTAAAAGACCTTCAGTGGGAGGTTTATCTCGCCAAGCCCGAGGAATGGGCCGATGCGTCATTTTGTCTAAACCTTGATCCCGATGCCCTACGGGACAAGACCATGCACGACCGCGTTGGAACCTGGTTGGTCGCTCTGGGTGGCCTCCATGACCGTGACGAACCCGAACCCATCGTACCGCGCCCCACCGGCGAACTAGTTGACAAACTCATGGCTGACATATTTTGGGATGGCCGTTGCCTGAGGCTTTGTGACGACGAAGTTTCAATCTATGGCGGGTTTTTCGATGGTGTGACCACCAAGCGGATGAATCAGCTGGTTCGGATGCTGAAGGGATGGCTACGGGATGGGATAGTGCCTGGGGGGTGGGGGCGGCGAAGTGGAGACCCCGTGCCCGTTGGCGGCATGTTCGCGGGGGGCAGCAGTCAAGCGGGAACGGGTATTCAGGCAAACGGGAGCATTCTTGCGGGTGCAATCAACGAGCCGCCTGCGCCTGGCGTGATTCACAACACACCGATAATCACGCACAGGGAGGGGGCCGAGAGGGCGGCGGCAATAGTCGCCCGCGATTTCGGCACTGGCGACAACAGCGACGCGAAGCCCCCGGACCTCCCCGCCGTCGTGGCCCTCACCAAGGACCACGATTCCATACTGGCGGTCCTGGGCAAGACTCCAACGAAATGCAAGACCGTGATAGACCTTGCGAGCACAGGCCCGATTCGCAACCGTGAAACCGTGGAGCGGCTACTGCGTGAGTTGGCGGGATTCGGATTAGTCGATCGACCCCATGGGAAGCGCAAGGGGTACGCGCTGACAGACGCGGGGCGGAAGCGATTGCCCGGCGCAACTCCGACATAACTCCGGCACTAATGCCGACATAACTCCGGCGCATCGTTCAATATTGCCCGGGATCGTTAGGGCATGTTGAACACACCAAGCGAGCGCCCGCTGAAACTCGCCGAGATGGCCCGACTGCTGGGCGTTTCGGTGAAGTGGCTGCGGGCCGAAGCCGACCGGGGTGCGCTCCCGCATGTCAAGACTGATAGGGGAATGCTGTTCGATCGGGCAACGGTTGAAAGGCTGTTGATCGAACGCGCCAAGCGCGAGGGGGTATCCCGTGCCAAGTAACACCAACACCCCCACAACCCCGGCCCCGCTCCTGGTTGACCGGCGCGAAGCCGGACGCCTGCTGGGTGTCTCCCCCGGCACCATCGACAACCTGCGGACGCGCGGCGAACTCCCCAGCGTCAAACTCCTCGCCCGTCGCCTGTTCGACGTAGCGGACCTGCGACGGTACATCGAAGCACAGAAGGGGGTGGGCCGATGACCCCCACAGAGCGGGTTTTGTCGGCTCTGCGCCACCACGGGCAGGAACCCCGCAAGGTGGGCGCGGGGTGGTGCGCCCGGTGCCCGGCTCACGATGACCGAAACCCCTCCCTGTCGATCCACGCCGGCGACGACGGGCGGGCGCTGGTGAACTGCCACGCCGGATGCACGTTCGAGGCTGTCTGCGGCGCGGTCTGGCTGAATCCCGCCGACCTGTTCACCCCTGACCCGATCCGGCTGGTGGGGCGGAACGGACACGCGCCCACCGACACCAAGACCCGGCGACGCGGCGACGAAACTCCACGCAAGCCAGCACCCGGCGGGGATTCCGTCGCCGTTACCAAAGACGCCACCCCCAAAGCAAGCAATCGCACGTTCACCACGGCCAGCGACGCGGTGGCCGAGTTAGAGCGGCGGCACGGCCCACGATCGACGACCTGGACGTACCTCAACCCGGCGGGCGAGCCGGTGGGGCTGGTGGTCCGCTGGAACACGCCGACGGGCAAAGACGTGCGCCCCGTGTCGCGGAAGCCCGACGGGTCGGGGTGGGTCTTCGGCGGGATGCCCACGCCCCGACCGCTGTACGCCCTCCCCGACCTGCTGGCGACGCCGACGGGGTCGCGGGTCTATGTCTGCGAGGGCGAGAAGGCGGCGGACGCGGCCCGTGCCGTCGGGCTGGTGGCGACCACAAGCCCGCAAGGGTCGAAGTCGGCGAGCAAGGCGGACTGGTCCCCGCTGGCCGGGCGTGAGGTCGTGATCCTCCCCGACCACGACGACGCCAGCGAGCGGTACGCCAACGACGTGACGCGGCTGGCGAGGACTGCAGGGGCGGAATCGGTGCGGGTGGTTCGGCTTGTTGAACTCTGGGCACGTATGCCCGAAGGCGGTGATATGGCGGACTTTGTAAAGCACCGCGGTGGGGACGTTGGCCCGGTCCGCGCGGAAGTCGATGCCTTGACGGGCAAGACCGAGCCGGAAGCGGTGACGCCGAACTCTCCGGGTGTGGGGGCGGTCCCCGCGTTCAAGCCCTTCCCCGCTGAAGTGCTGCCCGATCCGATCCGGGGATTCGTCACCCAAGCGGCCAAGGCGATCGGGTGCGATGCGTCGTACATCGCCCTCCCCCTGCTGTCCGGGCTGGCGTCGGCGATCGGTAACACCCACCTAATCGAGTTGAAGCGCGGGTGGACCGAGCCGGCGATTGTGTGGACGGCGATCGTGGGCGATAGCGGTGCGGCGAAGTCGCCCGCGCTGGAGTTGGGCCTACGCCCGATCCGCAAGCGGCAGCACAACGCGATGAAGGAACACGCGGAAGCGATGAAGCAACTCCAGGACGCGCTGGTAACGCACGAACGCGACGCGGCACACTGGAAGAAATCCAACTCGGACACGCCACCACCCGCCAAACCCGAAGCCCCAATCGCGGATCGGTGTTGGACGGACGACGCAACAACCGAGGCCCTGGCGGTGCTGCTGCAACAAAACCCGCGCGGGCTGCTGATGGTTCGGGATGAACTCGCCGGGTGGTTCTCGTTCGATGCGTACAAGTCCAGCAAGGGCGGCGACGTAGCGAAGTGGCTGGAAATGTTCGGCGGTCGCCCGATGGTGGTGGATCGCAAGTCGGGCGGCACGCTCTACGTTCCCCGCGCGGCGGTGTCGATCGCCGGCGGCATCCAACCGGAAACCCTGCGGCGGTCGCTGGGGCAGGAACACCGGGATAACGGGCTGGCGGCGCGCCTGCTGCTGACCTGTCCCCCGCGCAAGCCGAAGCGGTGGACTGAAGCGGACGTGAACGCGACCACCGAAGCGGCGGTGGCGCTGGTGTTCGATCGGCTGTTCGGGCTGACGCCGGAAACCGATGACAACGGCAACGAACAGCCCCGGCTGGTGCGGCTGGCCGACGACGGGAAGGCAGCGTGGGTGCGGTTCTACAACGAACACGCGACCGAGCAAGCCGAACTCTCTGGCGACCTGTCGGCAGCGTGGTCGAAGTTGGAGGGATACGCGGCCCGGCTGGCGCTGGTGGTTCACCTGACCCGCTGGGCGGCGGGTGACGCCACGCTACGCGATCCTGCGCGGGTCGATGAGGCGAGCATCGCGGCGGGCGTGGTGTTGGCCCGGTGGTTCGGCGACGAGGCCCGGCGTGTCTACGCGATCCTGGAGGAGTCGGACGAAGGGCGAGAATCCCGCCGGCTGGTGGAGTGGATCGAACGCAAGGGCGGCACGGCGACGGTGCGCAACCTGACGCGCGGCCCCCGCGAGTATCGGGACACCCCCGATCCCACGGCCAAGGCGGCGAAGGCACTGAGCGAACTGGTGGCGGCGGGTGTCGCGGTGTGGGTTCACAATGACCACGGCCCCAAGGGCGGGCGTCCAACGGAACGGGTGCGGCTGGTGTCGCGGCTTGGCGACACTGGCGACGGCGACGAAACCCCCGTGAACGCTGGGAATCGCGTTGGTTCTGTCGCAGTCGCCACGGTCGCCAAGCCAACTGACGCCGGCAACGGCTGGGGGGAACTATGAACCCGCACCCTCACGCACTCGCCCCGCTGCTGCTGTCCCTTGGGCGGGCTGGGATCGAACTGGCCCCCCATCCGACCGATGCCGCTCGGCTGCGGTTCAAGTGTCCGGGCGGGCCGGCGGACCTGCCCCCCGACCTGTCCGTCCGGCTGCGGCAGCATCGTGGCGCGATCCTGGCCATGCTGGTGAACGGGTACACCCCCGACCCCCCTACGGACGCGGGGTGCATCTTGGGCGAGCGCCTGGGCGTCGCCGACGAACTGGGGTTGCCCACCCACCCCGGATCGCCGGCCTGGCTGGTGGCGGTCGGGGAGTCGATGGGGAAAGGTTGCCATACGGCAACGCATGGGGTATACTCCGGGCATGGGTCAACTGACCAAGGCCATAGCGGCGGCGGTGAAAGCGAGCGATCAAACGCCCTACGCGATCGCCAAGGGCGCGGGAGTGGCCCGTAGTCAACTCTCTCGGCTGCTGAGCGGTGAACGCGGAATGTCAACGGAGACGATCGAACGGCTGGCGGACTACCTGGGTTTGCAAATCACGATCGAACCCAAGGCCAAGACCACAAAAGGAAGGTGACGGATGGCAAGCATCGGATGGGAAGGCAAGCGGGCACGCATCCTGTTCCGCGATGAGCAAGGAAAACAGCAAAGTATCCGGCTGGGCGAGTGTCCGAAGGACTACGCGAGAAGCGCGAAAATGGCGATCGGGCATCTTGTCATCGCCAAGCGCCACAACGGCGTGCCCCACGCCGACGCGGTGCGCTGGCTGGGCGGCATCGACGAAGTGCTCTACGCCCGCGTGGTCGCGCACGGGCTGTGCCAACCACGCCAAGACGCGGCGGTCGTAACGCTAGCCAACCTGCTGGACCGATTCGACGCGACGGGCGCGGTCAAGCCGACAACGAAATACAAATACCGCCAAGTCGCCGACAGTCTGCGGGCGTTCCTGGGCGCGGATGCACCCCTGGCGTCCATCACACGCCGGCCCACGCCGACAACTGGCGCAAGTCGATCGCCGAGCCGAAGGCGAACCCCGACGACAAGACCGAGCCGGCCAAGACGCCGGCCCGCGCCACGGTCGCCAAGCGCGTTGTGATCGCAAAGAGTGTCTTTCGCAAGGCGGTACGGTGGGAGTTGATCCCGTCCAACCCGTTCGCCGACCTGCGGGCCGGTTCACAGTCCAACCCCGATCGGGCGTTCTACGTCACCCGTGAAGCGATCGCGGCGATACTGGATGCGTGCCCCGACGACCAGTGGCGGGCGATCATCGCCCTGTCGCGCTTCGCCGGGCTGCGGTGCCCTTCCGAAATCGTGGCCCTGCGCTGGGGCGACGTGAACTGGGAACGCGGCCGGCTGATGGTGCGAAGCCCCAAGACCGCCGACCACGAGGGCCACGCGGTACGGGTCGTCCCGATCCCACCCGATTTGCGCCCGATCCTGCAAGACCTCTTCGACCGCGCCGAAGTGGGCGTGGAAGCGGTCATACCCCGGCTGCGCGACGGGGGGGCGGCGATCAACCTGCGGACCACATTCGGGAAGATCATCACCAAAGCCGGCGTGGCACCCTGGCCCCGGCTGTTCCACAACATGCGGGCGTCGTGCGCGATGGATTGGGTCGAGCGGTTCCCCGCCCACGTTGTCGCCGGGTGGCTGGGACATTCCCCCTTGATCGCGGCCCAAGACTACCTGCAAACCCGCGATGCCCACTTCGACCTTGCAGCGGGCGTGGCGGCTGCCGGACAGGCGGCAGCAAATCCGGCAACAAACACGCGCCAAAGCGCGCCCAAGGCGTCCAAGCCCAAAACACAAAACCCCCATTACTCACAGCAGTTAGTGGGGGTTGGTGCCGCTTGCGATGCTGTCGAACCTGAGATAATGCCCCCGAAAGGACTCGAACCTTTGACCCGCTGATTAAGAGTCAGCTGCTCTACCAACTGAGCTACGGAGGCGACTATCCCATCGTAGCGAGGCGTCAGGCATTGTCCAGACCCGGCGGGCGTTTTCACCACCCCATGCCGCACTCGCACGCAACCCCCACCACACCCCCGCATCACGACCAGCCTGCCCCACACCCCGCCACGCCTCCACCGGGTATCCACGCCGAGTGGATATCTCCCCGCATGATGCCGATACTTCCTCCCCTGCCGTCGGCACCCGCCGGCAGAACGCCACTTTAGCTCAGCGGTAGAGCGATGCTTTCGTAAAGCATAGGTCCAGGGTTCAAATCCCTGAAGTGGCTTTCATCACCAGACGCCACGCAACCCCCCACGGGCCCGCACGCTCAGGCACCCGTGCTACGCCACGCTCCCTCCTAGGGCGCCTGCCGCAACGCAAGCAGCTCATCAATAAACAGCGCGTGCGATCGGCACCCGAGCCTGAAGCAGTCGATCTCGAACTTCTCGTTCGGGCTGTGCACCCGGTCGTCGTCAAGCCCAAAGCCCATAAAGATCGTGCTCATCCCCAGTTCCCGCTTAAGCGTCCCGGCCACGGGGATCGACCCGCCGCTCTTGATCATCGCTGCGTCCACCCCAGACGCCCGCTTGAGCGCCCGCCCCGCCGCCTGCATGTGCACCGAGTCAATCGGCAGCGTCGCCGGGTACCCGCCGTGCAGGTCCGTCAGTTCCCACCGGAACCCCGCCGGCGTGCGGGCCTTGAGCCAGTCAAAGAAGAGCCCCGCCACCCTCCCCGGCTGCTGGTCCCCCACCAGCCGAAAGCTCACCTTCGCGCTGGCGTGGCTCGGGATAACCGTCTTGGCCCCCGCGCCGGTATACCCACCCCAGATGCCGTTGATCTCCGCCGTCGGCCGCGCCCACTCGCGCTCGACCGCGCTGTACCCCTTCTCACCCCAGTCTGCCCCCGCCGGCAGCCCGATCCCCGCCAGCGACTCGGCCGCCGACATGTTCAACCCTTCCCATGCCCTCCGCTCGCGCGCATCAACCCCCGGCACCCCGTCATAAAACCCCGGGATCGTTACCCGGTTCTCCGCATCGTGCATCTGCGCCAAAATATGCGTCAACGCAAGTATCGGGTTATACACACGCCCGCCCCACAACCCCGAGTGCAGGTCCTGGTCCGGCCCGTGCAGCGTGATCTGCGTGTACGCCAGCCCGCGCACGCCGTACGTGATCGCCGGCTTGCCACGCCCGAGCATCCCCGTGTCGCTGATGAGGCACACATCGCACGCTTGCAGCCGCCCCTTATTCGCACGAATAAAGTCGTCTAAATGCACCGACCCCGACTCCTCCTCACCTTCCAGCAGCACCGTCATCTTCACGCCCCCCGCCACTGCGCCGGTCACCTCTTTATACCCGCGCAACGCCTCCAAGAACGTCATCACCTGCCCCTTGTCATCCACCGCCCCGCGCCCGACCACACGCCGCCCCGGCACGCCCCCCGCCGCCGCCTCGCGGATCACCGGTTCAAACGGCGGGCTATCCCACAAATCCACCGGGTCCACAGGCTGCACGTCGTAATGCCCATAAAACAGCACGTGCGGCCCGCGATACGCCGCGCTCCCCGGCGAGTGCCCCAGCACAACCGGGTGCCCTGGCTTCTCAGCCGGCCCCGTCGGCAAGACCTCCACCTCCAGCCCACTCTGGCGCATGTGCCCCGCAGCCCACTCCGCCGCACGCTTGCAATCGCCGGCATACTTTGCGTCTGTGCTGATGCTGGCAATCCCAAGCCACTCCAGCAGCCGATCGACCCCCGCACCCTCGTTCTGGGCCAGCCACGACAGCACCTTGTCCACTTGCGTTGCCATACCCAAGGCTAGCGAGGCCGATCAACCCGATCCCCCGGCGGCACAACCGGCTTGCTCGGGGTGTTGGCAAGCCTCCCCATCGCCCGCACAATCCGGATCGTCGCCCCCACCAACCCGAACGCACCACCGACGATCACACCCGTCTGCCCACCGCCGATGACATACCGATCAACCAACCACCCCAGCCCCGCGCACACGCCGATATACACCACAAACTCAATGGCGATCCCATACGCCCGCCCCGTCGTTCCCATCACCCCGCCAGCGCCCTTGTTCGGATCAGTATTGATGACAGGCATGCTGCGCTCCGGCTGTGAACGATCCGATTGAACTAAGAAGGAACCTTTGCCGCCGCGTGCGCACGCGCCGCGTTGAGCGCGTCCTTGACCTTGCTCAGGTCCGTCCCACCACCCTGCGCCGAATCAGGCCGCCCGCCCCCGCGCCCGCCGCACGCCGCCGCCGCATCGCGCACCCAGTCCCCGGCCTTGAGCCCCCGCTTCTGCAGCGCATCGGGCACACTGGCAATGATCGTCAACTTCCCCTGCCCCTGGTCGGGGCTGATGAGCAGCACCGCGTGCCTCGGGCGCGCTTGCCGCGCCGCCTCGATCGCCGCCGAGAGAGCCTCCCTGTCGCTCCCGGCCTCGATGGTCGAGACGATAAACGGCATCATCTCCCACTCGCTGCTCTCGGCCAAGCTCTTCGCCGCCGACGCCACCTCCGCCGCCCTCCCCGCCGAGGCCGCCTTGCTCGCCTGGCGGACCTTTTCCTGCACCTGCGCAAGCGCCGCGCTGATCCGCTGTTTGGCCACCACAGGCAGCGTCAGCGTCTCCATCTCCGTGCCGATCGCCTTGACCTCCGCAGCCAACGCCTCATCGCCCAGCCCCCACGCCGCACGAACCTTCGCGTCGATCTCTGCCGCCGCCGCCAGCGCCGCCATCGCGGGCACGCCCGTCAACGCCGTAACGCGGCGAACACCCTTGGCCACACCCTCCTCAGAAACGATCGTAAAACTCGATATCTCACCGGTGCGAGCAACGTGCACCCCGCCGCAGAACTCCGCGCTCGTGCCCGTCGCCCCAGCCGCGTCGTGCAGCTCGCGCCCCGCACGCCCGACGCTCACCACACGCACCGGGTCCGGGTAGGCCTCACCAAAGACCGCACGGACCCCCGCGATCTTCTTCGCCTGCTCCAGTGGCATCAAATCGGCATACACCGGCACATCGGCCTTCACCGCCGCGCTCGTCAGCGACTCGATACGAGCCAGTTCCTCCACCCCCACCGGCCTGCCGTGGCTGAAGTCAAACCGCAGCCGGTCGTGCGCCACCAGCGACCCCTTCTGCTCCACACCCGCCCCGAGCACCTCGCGCAGCGCCAGGTTCATCAGGTGCGTTGCCGTGTGGTTGCTCGACACCGCCGCACGCCTGTGGTGGTCCACCGCCGCGATCACCTCATCGCCCACGTGCAGCTCGCCCTTGTGCACCCGCCCGATGTGGATGACATACCCCCCAAAGGCTTTGGTATCCTGCACCACAAAGTCGCCGCTGTGCTCGCGCCCAACTCCCCGCGTTACCTTGATGACCCCGTGGTCCCCCACCTGCCCGCCCATCTCGGCGTAGTGGTTCGTGTGGTCGAGGATCAATGCCACCTGGTGCATCGCCGCCGCGCTCCCGGCCGTCTGATCAAAGCTGCTCCCGTTCCAGATCGCCTGAATCTTCCCCGCCACCTCACGCCCGGCAAACTTCCCCGAATCATCCGTTGGCTTTACGCCCATGTGCTTCAACTTGGCGATCGTCTCACCGCTGAGTCCCAGCCCGCCCTGCTCGGCATTAAACCGCCCCCCGGCACGCGCGCGCTGACGCGCCTCCTCCACCAGCAGCTCAAACCCCGACGAATCCACCGTCAACCCGCGTTCCTGGGCCATCAGGTTCGTCAAGTCCACCGGGAACCCAAACGTGTCGTACAACTTAAACGCATCCGCCCCCGAGACCACCCTCGATGGCCCAAAGTGCGCATCGGTCCACCTCGGGGTGACCTCCGACACCGCCAAACTGTCCACCTGCTTGCCACCATCACGCTCGCCGATACTCACCACCCAGCCGCTCGCACCCTTGCTCGCGCTGACAACCTGGTTCCGCGCCTGGTGGTGCGGGGCCAGACGCGCACCGGCCAGCGTCCGCGCGCACACCTCATCAAAGAGCACGATCCCCCGGTCCAGCGTTCGGCTGAAACTCTCCTCCTCCTCACGCACGATCTCCTGCACCCGACCAGGGTTCTTGCCAAGCTCCGGGAACGCATCGTGCATCTGCTCAACGAGCACCGGCACCAACTGCGAGAAGAACCCCGTCTTGGCCCCCAGCGTCTGCCGCCCATACCGCACCGCACGCCGAAGAATCCGCCTGAGCACATACCCACGACCCTCGTTGCTCGGCGTCGCCCCGTCGGTGATCGCAAACGTCAGCGTGCGAATATGGTCCGCGATTACGCGGTACGCCGTGTCCTTGTTCCCAATGTCCGCCTCACCCAGCCTCCCGCTGTACGCCGTCGCACCCGTGATCCGCTCGATAGCGACAAACAACGGCGCAAATACGTCCGTGTCGTAGTTGCTCCGCACGTTGTGCAGCACGCTCACCAGCCGCTCAAAGCCCATCCCCGTGTCCACATGCTTAGCCGGCAACGCCGCAAGCGTGCGAAACTTGGCCTCGACCTGCGCCCGCGACGCATAGGGCAGCCGCGCACGCTCCGCCTCGGGCGTCTTGTCCCACTGCTCTAAGGCCGCAAGCCCCTGGGCCCCATACTCGGCGTTGAACTGGATGAAGACGTTGTTCCACACCTCCAGCACCATCGGGTCCCCGGAGTTCACCAGCCCCGCCGCGTCGCGCTTGCCCTCTCCCCCAGCCGTCAGCCGATCAACATGAATCTCCGTGCACGGCCCGCACGGGCCCGTGTCCCCCATCATCCAGAAGTTATCCTTCATGCTCCCCGGCAGCACGCGACCGGCGGGCAGATGCCGCAGCCACAACTCGCGCGTCTCATCGTCCGCCGGCATCCCAGCCCCCGGGTTGCCGCCGAAGTACGTCGCGTAGAGCGCATCGGGGTTGATCCCATAGACCTTCGTGAGCAGCTCCCACGACCAGTCGATCGCATCCTGCTTGAAGTAGTCGCCGAAGCTCCAGTTGCCGAGCATCTCAAAGAACGTGTGGTGATAGGTGTCCTTGCCCACATCCTCCAGGTCGTTGTGCTTGCCGCCTGCGCGGATGCACTTTTGCGTGTTGACCGCACGCTTGAGCCGGCCCATCGCCGTCGCTGGGTCGGCCTGGCCCAAAAACAACGGCTTGAACTGGTTCATCCCCGCGTTGGTAAACAACAGCGTCGGGTCGTCCAGCGGCACGCTCGGCGAACTGGGCACAAACGTGTGCCCACGCGCAATGAAAAACTCCATGAACATCCTGCGCACCTGGCTCGACGGGATCATCGGCATAGACCGCAGGGTATGCGCCAACACCCCCCCCCCCACCCCCCCCCCCCCCCCCACCCACCCCCCCCCCCCCCCCCCCACCCCACAAACCCCCACCCCCCCCACCCCCCCCCCCCCCCCCCCACCAACCCCCCCCCCCCACACCCCCCCCACCCCCCCCCCCCCCCTCCCCCCCCCCCTCCCGCCCCCCCGCCCTCCCTCCCTCCCTCCCTCCCTCCCTCCCTCCCTCCCTCCCTCTCGCTCCCTCTCGCTCCCTCTCGCTCCCTCTCGCTCCCTCCCTCGCGCTCGCTCGCTCCCTCCC
>JBKDDT010000038.1:0-31103 GCA_046339895.1 bacterium
CCCCTAAGCACAGCCAGTCCCCCGTCAGCATCATCCCCACGCACGCCAGCAGCGCGACCCCCTCTAGCACCGCCAGATGCGACAATGCCAGTTTTTGGTACAACTGCATGACCACCCCGATCGCCTGCTCGTCATCCTGCCGGGCTTTCCAAACCTCCCCGGCACGCTTGGCAAAGACCCCACCCATCAGCACCAGCGGCGCCGTCGAGAGGATCAACAACCCACCAGCACCTACCACAAACGCGTTGAACCCCCACAGCATCGGCGGCACGCTCGGGCTCGATCGGCTCAGACTCACGATCGTCGCTACCCCGGCAAAGACCAGCGTCCCGGCGATGAGCGCCAAGGCCGCCATCTGGGTCCGCCGAAGATTCATCCTCGCGCCGGAGGCCGGCCCGGAACCAGGCTCGGGCGAACGAGTAGAAGGTTGCATCTGCACACCAAAGCATACCGAAGCCCGGATGGATCAGCACAGAATAACGATCGGTCTTTGGTAGTGCCAAACAAATTCCATTCAGTCTATCCGCACCCCCGGAGCCCCCCATGCAGCGCAACCAACTCATCACACGCGCCTCATTCTGTGCCCTTGGCCTGGCCCTGCTCTGGACGGCCTATCGCGCCACACTCGCATCCTCGGCCCCGGCCTACGCCGGCCCCACCACCTACCCAGAACTGATCGGCAAGACGGTCATCGTCCAGTTTCGTCGCGACGCCCTGGGCATCGCCGGCGAGCAGATCACCGGGTGGAGCGAGGTCCGCAACGGGGCCATCGGCGTACAGGGAGATGTCTTGGCCTTCAACGACAACTGGATCGTCATCCGAGGCCTGGACAGCGTTGGCGAAAAGCGGGATATCTGGGTCCCCAACCACGCCGTCTTGAACATCATCAGCCGATAAGGTGCGCCTGCGGGCATTTGCGCCCTCTTGTCCACGCCGGCGGGGCGCTGGCCTAGTGTGCCCGTGCCGGTCTGTGCACGGAAGGTGTATTGACGACCGCCAGAGGTCGATCTCTCTGATCGATCCCCTTTGCACGCCAGGAGCCTGCCCGATGAGCCACACGCGTTACCGCACGATCCTGCTCTTTGGCCCCCCCGGTGCGGGCAAGGGAACGCAGGGGAAGATCCTCGGGCATGTGCCGGGGTTTTACCACCTTTCCTGCGGGGATGTCTTCCGCAACGTGGATGTCAGCACCCCCCTGGGGCGCACGTTTGTGGAGTATTCCAGCAAGGGCCTGCTCGTGCCCGACGAACCGACGGTGCAGATGTGGAGCCAGCACATGCACGCGCGCACGGTCATGGGGATCTACAAGCCCAACGTTGACCTGCTGGTCCTCGACGGCATCCCGCGCAACCCCGCCCAGGCCAGGCTGCTGGACAAGCACCTCAAGGTCCTGAAAATCGTGCACCTGGTCTGCCGGGATGAGGACAAGATGATCGAGCGCCTCCGCCGGCGGGCCATCAAAGAGAACCGCTTTGACGACGCGCGCGAGGACGTGATCCGCAAAAGGTGGGAGGTCTACAAGCAAGAGACCTACCCGGTTCTGAAGTTCTACGACAAATCGCTGATCGCCGAGGTCGAGGCGATGGACTCGCCCGGTGAAGTGCTCATCAGGGTGCTGCGGGAGATCGTCCCTGTGCAGGACCAGCACTTCGGCAACCGCCTCTCGGGCGAGGCCGGGGCCATCGCCACCGACAAGGCCGACAAGCCCACTCTGGCCAAGAAAGACGCACGCGCCGGGGCCATAGGCCAGCGCGGCAACGCCAACGGGCAGAGCCACTCCGTGCGGAAAAAGCCTGCCAAGCAGCGCTAAGGGGCATTCTCAGGCTCGGGCTTGATCAAGAGCGCCGCCGCGTTGCGCCACAAAGCGTCGATCGCCGCCCACGGCTTGCCAAAGGCCTTGGTTGACGCCACGTCGAGCGAATCCCCCTTGCAGACACTGGCGACGAAGGCGTTGCGGGCCTGTGCGCCGAACTGTTCGGTCTGCCAAGCGAGCATGTCTTCCCCTTGGGTGTAGACGTGGCGGTAGTACTGTTCATCCTCGGGCTTGAGGGGGAAGGCTGCGATGGCCTCCCACGGGGCGAACTGGTCTTGTTCGGCCCAGGCGGCGACGGTCCGCTGCCGGGCCTCGGTTGCGCCGGGGCGGTAGTTTGCGCTGGCGAGTTCGGCGATCCCTTCAAGCAGCCACCAAGGGGCGTCTGTCGCGTTTGGCCCGTGTACAAACGTGGCGACGTGGGCATACTCGTGGGCCAGGTACCCCCTGATATTGCGCACGCTGTCGGGTGTTACCAGCACCTTGATGGCCTCGCCAGGCTCATTCCAGCCGCCGAGGGGCTCGGTGTAACTGAGCCAGATCGAGTGCTGGAGGTGGGCCAGGGAGCGGTAGAGTTTGATCTCCTGCACAACTGTGGGTTTGACACCCAGGAAGTCATCGACGTGCGCCCGGACCTCGGGCATCGCGGCACCGGCGATGCTGGCGGTCTTGGCTACAACGGCGTCGGCGGGGTTGAACTTCACGCGTGCGCCGGCGAAGGTTGCTGTCGCAGGGTGTTCGGCGGTGCACCACGCTTCGCCGGCGTAGAGCCAAGCGCCGGCCTCGGTGCGGACGAAGACAGCTTCAAACTCGGTCGATCGCGTGCGTTTGGAGGTCGGGAGTTTCCAGGTCGTCTTCAGCCTGCACACGAACCGGTCTGGGCCAGAGCCCTGAATCCCTAGGCCAGGCTCGGCTGGAGTGGCCTTGAGTTTGTAGACCTCGACTCGGTTCTTGACCCAGTCATCGGCCCAGCGCCCCTGCTCGGTGCGGAAGACCTGGTCCACCAGCGGGCCGGCTTCGGGGACGACCAGGGCCATGTATGCTGGTTTATCTTGGGCCAGAACTGCCCGCTCGATCTGGGTGAGCAGGTCGGCGACCCCCGCAGGAACAGCCGGGGTGGGCGCCTGGAGGGTGGTAGGGGGGGTGTTGGTTGGCTGACCGTGCAGCGGGGTGATGGGCAACAGGAGTGCCAGTATGAGCAAGTACGTGCTGGGCATAGATGTAGGATAACACCTCCCCTGCGTTTCTTGATGAATCTTCACCGAAGATTAGCGCAGTTACGGGGCAGGTCAGGGGGTTGATTGTCTACAACAGCGTGTGTTGTTCTGGGCCGGGTGCCGGGTGTGATCGGCTCGGGAAGTTTTCCTCATACGCCTATGGAGTTTATTGTGAACAAGTTACTGCTTGCTGGCCTTTCGGTGTTTGGTTGTATGTCGTTGGCTGCCCAAGGAGCGCCTCCGGTTGTGGACTCGGCGTTGCCCGTCTACAAGGCCGCTGAGGGGGTCTCCGGCTCGCTCAAGTCGGTCGGTTCCGACACCATGAACAACGTCATGACCCACTGGATGGAAGAGTTCAAGAAGTTCTACCCGAACGTTCAGACCTCCCTGGAGGGCAAGGGGAGCAGTACGGCCCCGGCGGCGCTGATCGAGGGTCAGGCCCAGTTCGGGCCCATGAGCCGCCCGATGAAGAATGACGAGATGGACAAGTTTGAGAAGAAGTTCGGGTACAAGCCGATGGGTATCCGCACGTCGATCGACGCGTTGGCGATCTTTGTCCACAAGGATGCGCCCGTCAGCGAGATCACGATGGACCAGGCCAAGGCGATCTTCTCCGTTGAGGGCAAGGACATGACCTGGGGGGACCTGGGCGTCAAGAACGCCGACTGGGCGAGCAAGCCGATCAGCCTGTACGGGCGCAACAGCGCCTCGGGCACCTACGGCTACTTCAAGGAGCACGTGCTGGGCAAGAAGGACTACAAGCCGACGGTCAAGGAGCAGCCCGGCTCATCGGCGGTGGTGCAGGCGATCGCCACCGACAAGTATGCCATGGGTTATTCGGGGATTGGGTACCGCACGGCCGACGTCAAGGCCCTGAAGGTCAAGAAGGACGACAAGAGCCCCGCGGTCGATCCGACGGCCGAGACCTGCTACGACGGGAGCTACCCGATCGCCCGGTTCCTGCTGGTGTATGTCAACGCCAAGCCAGGCGAGGCCGTGGACCCGACCCGCGCTGAGTTCATCAAGATGATCTTCAGCCAGGCTGGGCAGGAGTCGGTGATCAAGGACGGGTATATCCCGGTGACGGCCGAGATTGCCCGCGAGGACCTCAAGAGCCTGGGCATCAAGGCCGGGTTCTGATTGAGGGCCTGTAGCGGGATCAGTTTAGACAAGCGCTAGAAGCCCGGCGGGTACAACGAGTGCCCGCCGGGTTCTTTGCTGCGGGGGTGTGCCCCGGCTTGGGGGCAGTGGTGTTGGGACGGCGGAGTTTCTGGAACAATCGCGATGGCCCGGCGAGTTACCAGTCAGCGTGTGCGGTTTCTTGACGCGGCCAGCCGTGTGGTGATCACTATCGGGGGTGTGGGGATCGTCGCGGCGGTGCTGGCGATCATGGTGTATCTGGGCGTCAATGTGCTGCCATTGTTCTCATCTGGTCGGCTGGTGGCGGCGGAGACTCGGGGTGTAACACTGGCGGGGGAGCCGGTGCTCGGGGTGATCGATGAGTACCGGGGCGGGACGCTGTTCATGCTGCGCGACGGGCGGGCGCAGGGGGTGCAGACGGACTCTTGGACGACGTTCGCTCCCGAGGGTGTTGCCGTTGAGGGCGGGAAGGCCTCGGCCATCAGTCAGGTCAACGACGCCGGGAGCACGGCGATCGGGCTGGGCGACGGGAGGGTGCAGGTTGTTACCTTCGGGTTTGAGACCGACTTTATAGCACAGGAGGATGCCACGCCCGCGATGAAGGCCCTGGAGCGTGGGCAGCGGCTGACGCTGGATGCTGGGTACGTGGAGATGACGCCGCAGAGGCAGTTGCGGCGGACAGTGCCCAAGGTCGTAGCCACGGCGCCGGTAGAGTTGGGGGCGGGGTCTGGGGGCGTTGAGCGGATCGACTTTCGAGCCTCCAGCGGGGCGCAATACCTGGTGGTGCTGCGTGGTGATGGGACGCTGGTCTTCAACACCGTGTCGATCACGAGGCCGCTGGGGGGTGGGAAGCCGCGGACCCGGCTGGAGAGTGAGGTGATCCCGTTTACGTCGCCCAAGGGTCTGTCGGCGGTGCCGGACTATCTGTTTGCCAAAGACGGCGGGACGCAGGTGCTGGCGATCTGGATCGACGGGACGGTGCAGCGGTATACCAAGCCGCTGGGCGAGCAATGGCAGCTTGGCGAGACAACGGACGTGCTGCCGGAGGGGGGCAGGACGATCACCGCCGCGCGGATGCTGCTTGGGAGCAGGACGCTGGTGCTGGGCGACAGTGCCGGCGAGGTTCGTGGCGTGTTTGCGGCCCGCAGCGGGACGATGCGGACGCCCGACGGGGAGGTGCTCGTTGTGGCCCACCGGTTTGAGACTGGGTACGGCCTGCCGATCACGGCTATTGGCAACTCGATGCGCGACCGGTGCTTTGTCGTCGGCGATGGCGGTGGGAACCTGGTCGTCTGGCACATGACCAGCGGCAAGGAGATCGTGCGCCTGGCGCGTGCGCTGCCGGGGGCGATCGCGTTGGCGTCGGTGGCGCCGAAACTCGACGGCCTGGGCGCGATCGATGCGCAGGGGAAGATGGTGAGCATCGCGATGGGGGTGGGGCACCCTGAGGCGTCGGTGCGTGCGCTGTTTGGGCGGGTGTGGTACGAGGGGGACCCTGCGCCGGCGTTTACGTACCAAGCGAGCACGGGGGAGGACACGGCCGAGACGAAGTATTCCAAGGTGCCGTTGATCTTTGGGACGATCAAGGCGACGCTTTATGCGATGCTCTTTGCGGTGCCGATCGCGTTGCTGGCGGCGTTGTACACCAGCGAGTTCCTGCACCCGAGGGTGAAGAACGGGATCAAGCCCGTCATCGAGATGATGGCGTCGTTGCCATCGGTGGTGCTGGGGTTCTTGGCGGCGATCGTGATCGCGCCGATTTTTCGCGACATCCTGCCGGGGGTGCTCACGTCGCTGCTGGTGGTGCCCGCTGGGGTGCTGACGGGCGCGTACTTGTGGCAGTTGGTGCCGATCCGTGTGGCCAGCCGGCTCTCGAACGTGCAGCACCTGCTGCTGGTGGTCGTGATCGTGCTGGGTGCGGGGTTGGCGTCGATCGGCCTTGGGCGGGCAGCGCAGGGGGTGCTCTTTACGCCGACGGCTGATGAGCAGTTGGTGATGGCTGGGAGCACACAGGTGGTGCCGAGGGCAGAGTGGCCCGAGTCGTTGCGGGACGTGCGGTCGCTGAGCGCCGAGCAGGCGAGGCCTTTTCGTGGGGAGGGTTTTTATTACCGCGATGGTGGGTTGGTGCGGCCGGTGGGTGATATCCGCGAGCCGGCGACGGCACAGCTGATCGCGATCAACGGCCTGGACAGGGCGGATATGCGGCTGTGGCTGGACGGGGTGATCGGCGGGCCGTGGCCGGGGTGGATATTGGTGATGACGGCGCCGGGGTTGATCCTGACGGTGCTGCTGCGGGCGCGGTTTGTTGATCCGTTCGTGCAGGCGCTGCCGTTTGCGCGTGTGGGGATATCGGCGGCGCTGCTGGAGTTGGGGAAGTTTGTGGGGACGCTGGTGGTGGGGCTGGGTGTGGCCGGGGTGCTGGCGTGGGTAGTCTCGGCGTCGGGGCTTGATCCGCGCGATTCGATCCTGGGCTCGTACACACAGCGGAACACGCTGGTGGTGGGGATCGTGATGGGCTGTGCGGTCATCCCGATCATTTACACCATCAGCGAGGACGCCCTCTCGGCGGTGCCGGGGCAGCTGCGCTCGGCGAGCCTGGGGTGTGGGGCGACGCGGTGGCAGACGGCCACGCGGGTGGTGCTGCCGATCGCGCTGTCGGGCATTTTCTCGGCCGTGATGATCGGGCTTGGGCGTGCGGCCGGTGAGACGATGATCGTGCTGATGGCAACGGGCAACACGCCTGGGATGAGCATGAACATCTTCAGCGGGTTCCGCACATTGGCGGCGAACATTGCCGTGGAGATGCCCGAGGCGTCTAAGGCGAGCACGCACTATTACGTGCTGTTCCTGGGTGCGTTGTGCCTGTTCGCGTTGACGTTTGTGGTCAACACGCTGGCCGAGTTTGTCCGCATCCGTGTGCGGCGGAGGTCGGCTGCGCTATGACAACGGGGATGCCGGGCAATCTGGAACCAGCCGTGCCGCAGGCCCCGGGAGGGAAGTGGAACGCCCGCTCTCGTTCGACGCCGTTGGCGGCGCGTGGTGAGCCGATGGTCTGGCTCACCGGGGGGGCGCTGGCGGTCTGTGCGATCATGGTGGTGGGGCTGCTAGCGATCGTGCTCTTTGGGGGTCTGCGTACGTTCTGGCCCAGGCCGATTGAGTTGGTGAAACTTGTGGGCGTTGGTGGGAAGCCGGGTGAGGTTTTCTTGGGCACGGTTGTGCGGACGGATAGTTACACGCCCGACCCGACCGAGCATGCGCGGATCAAGGCTCTGGCCCAGGCAGGGGCGTTGGCCCCTGATGCTGTTGATGCGGACGGCCTGCCAATACGCCGGCTGTACCGCGTTGGGAACAAGGAGTTTCGTGAGCAGCCCTTCAGGTGGGTGCCGGTCTACCAGATCGCCAGCACGAGCCTTGAGCCAAGCGCGACGCTGCTGGAGCGCCGGGCTTGGGGTGTGTGGCACGGGTTCCCGACGGCGACGGTGCAGATCGTTGAGAAGGAAGTGCCCGGGCCAGCCTCGGCGGTTGTCAAGGCCGAGGTGGTCGGGGCCGATGGGGTTCGCGTAGAGCGGGAGGTAGTCGGCGAGGGTGCCGGGGGGAGGGTGCTGGTGCGTGAGAAGCGCACGTGGGAGGGCACGCCGGAGGTTGTGATGCAGGCGTTTTTGGCCCAGCACCCCTCGGCCGTAGGGCGGGCGGCGGAGATCGCCAGGCTCAAGGAGGTTGAGATCGGGCGGATCAACCTGGGGCTGGAGGCCGAGCGCCTGCGGGTGCGCGATGCCGAGATCGCGCTGGCCCGCTCGGAGTTCGGTGGGGCCGATGGGCTGCTGGGGGAGGGGTTGGCCGGGGTGGTGGTGGTGGCCTCGGCCACCACGGCGTTGCTGTGCATCGGTGCGTTGGTGGCTCGCCTGCGGGCGCGCAAGCCCGTTGAGCAGGGGTTCTTGCCTGAGCCAGACCGGCGCGGGGCGTTGATCAACGCGTTGCTATTGACGGTGGGGCTGGGCCTTGGGCTTCTGGCATATGCAGAGAACCCGTGGGCGGCAAGGAAGGTTACCGCTCAGGACGTGCAGGCTGTGCGGGCGAGCGCAGAGCAGGAGATCGCCCGGCTTAATGGCCGGTACCGGGAGGTGCAACGCGAGATCGCCCAGGTGGACACCCTGGACGACCAGTGGCGTGTGGTCTTTAGCGAGCCGAGCACGGGGCGGTTTGCGCCCGTACGGCAGACCGAGCCGGACCAGCCGATGCGTATCTCGGCGGTGGTGCGTGCGGTGCAGCCCAACGGGATGAGTTTCCTCGGCAAGTTGGGTGTGTACCTCAGCCGGTGGGGTGAGTTTTTGTTTGACCTGCCCCGCGAGGCGAACACCGAGGGTGGGATTTATCCTGTGATCTTCGGCACTGTTGCGCTGACGATTTTGCTTTCGATTGTGGTAGTGCCCTTGGGTGTGATCGCGGCGTTGTACCTGCGTGAATATGCCAAGCAGGGCGCGCTGACGTCTCTGATCCGGATCGCGATCAACAATCTGGCGGGCGTGCCGAGCATCGTGTTTGGTGTCTTTGGGCTGGGGTTCTTTGTCTACACGGTTGGCGCGTTTGTGGATACCGGCTCGGGGGTGCTGCCGGGTGAGCGTGTGTCGCTGCTTGGGGTGGTCGATACGCGGCAGGTGGTGGCGTGGTGGGTCGGCGTGCTGCTGATGGGTGGCCTGGTGGTGGGTGCGGTGCTGATGGGGAACTTGGCGACGCCCGTGCCGGGCAAGCACGCAACGCGGCTGCAAGAGAACGTTGGGAAGATCGCCTTTGGCGCGTGGTGCCTGGCGTCGCTGGGGTCGTTGGCGTTGCTGGCGTACACGCCGTATTTCCGGGGGTTCTTTGAGGCGCGTGCCCCGTCGCCGACGTTCGCGTCCAAGGGGATGCTCTGGAGTGCCGCGACGCTGGCGCTGCTGACGCTGCCCGTGGTGATCGTGGCAACGGAAGAGGCGATCGCGGCGGTGCCCCGGACGATGCGTGAGGGGAGTTACGGGTGCGGGGCGAGCAAGTGGCAGACGATGCAGCGGATCGTGCTGCCGCGGGCGATGCCGGGGATCATGACGGGGATGATCCTGGCGATGGCGCGCGGCGCCGGCGAGGTAGCCCCGCTGATGCTCGTCGGTGCGGTCAAACTGGCCGAGAGTTTGCCAGTGGACGGCAACGTGCCGTTTGTGCACCTTGACCGCCCGTTCATGCACCTGGGGTTCCATATCTACGACGTTGGCTTCCAAAGCCCCGACAGCGAGGCGGCTCGACCGGTGGTCTGGTGCACAACGCTGGTGCTGATCGTTGTGGTCGTTGCGCTGAACATCACCGCCATCCGCATCCGCTCGAACCTGCGGCGGAAGTTCCTGGGGGAGGCGTTCTGATCAAGCACGTGCGTCCGACTGGTCGCGAGCAGAAACCATGAGCCTTGAAAGCACAGAACAGGTTGACACGTTCCAAGCCCGGCGTGAGACAGACCGGCTTATTGTTCACCCGACTTCCGTCCCACCAACCCCTGCAACAGAGCACCCAACGATGCCGACGGACCAACCCAAGCAAACCGCCTGCGCCGATCCTGCGGCCGCACCGGCCGGCGGTCTGATGGCTGGCGCTACCCAGCCCCCGGCTGCCGGGCTGCTCTACCCCCGGACGGAGCCGACGGATTTTCTTGAGTGCGTGCGTCTTGGGCACCCCTACCCGCCGGCGGTGCACGCGGCGCTTGGGCGTGAGAAGCCCCTGCTAGAGGTGCAGGACTTTTCGCTCTTCTACGGCCAGTCCAGGGCACTCTACAGCATCAACATGTCGATCCCCAACAAGAAAGTTACAGCGTTGATCGGCCCATCCGGCTGCGGCAAGAGCACGCTGCTACGGTCGATCAACCGCCTCAACGACCTGATCGATTCGGTGAGCGTTACGGGCGACATGCTGCTATCTGGGCGGAGTGTCTATGCGCCCAACGTTGATGTGATCGATATCCGCAAACGGATCGGGATGGTCTTTCAGAAGTCCAACCCCTTCCCGATGAGCATCTTTGAGAACGTGGTCTATTCGCTGCGCATCGACGGCGAGCGGCGCAAGGGCGTGCTGGAGGAGACGTGCGAGAAGGCCCTGCGTGCTGCGGCGTTGTGGAACGAAGTCAAGGACCGCCTGAAGGAATCTGCCCTGGGCCTGTCGGGCGGTCAGCAGCAGCGGATCTGCATCGCGCGGGCGATCGCCGCCGAGCCGGAGGTGCTGCTGATGGACGAGCCGTGCAGCGCGCTGGACCCGATCGCAACGCTGAAGGTCGAGGAGTTCATCCGCGAGATCGCCGGTCGGATCACGGTGGTGATCGTTACGCACAACATGCAGCAGGCCGCGCGGGTGAGCGACTACACGGCGTTTATGTACCTTGGCCGGCTTGTTGAGTTTGGCCCGACGGCGGACATCTTTCAGAAACCCAAGCTGCCCGAAACGGAGCAGTATGTAACCGGGCGGTTTGGCTAAGAGCTTGATACAGAAGGCCAAAGATCCGGGCTGCAGGCCCGCTCCACCAATATCAGCCCGCTCTACTCAGTTTTGGAGTCTGCCACAGGGTTCTGAGGCCGTCTGTATGAGGACCGGGTGTAAGCAGGTTCACGCGTAGCGGGTCGGGTCGGCGACTCCGGCCTGGGCGAAGCCGCGTGCGCGGATCAGGCAACTGTCGCAGTGCCTGCACGCCGCCCCGCCTGGCCCGGGGTCATAGCACGAGTGCGTCAGGGCGAGGTTTACACCATGTTCGTAGCCCCGGGCGATGATCTGAGCCTTGTTCAGCGCGACCAGCGGTGTGTGGATCGTCCAGGGCCGGCCGGCGGGGCTGCCAGGCCCGGCACCGGTGCCTTGGCGGGTGGCTAGGTTGAGCGTGGCAGTGAGCGAGGTGATGAACTCAGGCCGGCAGTCGGGGTAGCCTGAATAGTCCACCGCGTTGATCCCCACGAAGAGGTCGGCCGCGTCGAGGGTCTCGGCAAAGCCCGCAGCGAGGGAGAGGAAGACCAAGTTGCGGGCCGGGACGTAGGTAACCGGGATGTGCCCGGCGAGCTGGGCCTCGGGGCGGTCCTTAGGCACGGGCGTATCGCCCGTCAGTGCGCTGCCGCCGATGGCGCGCAGGTCGAGCGCGAGGACCTTGTGGCTGGCGCACCGGAGTTGCTTGGCCACGGCCGCGGCGGCAGCAAGCTCGGCGTGGTGGCGCTGGCGGTAGTCTATCGTCAGCGCGTGGCAGACAAATCCCCGCTGCTGCGCGATCGCCAGCGTTACGGCCGAGTCGATACCACCAGAGAGGAGCACAACGGCATGCTTTTCGGCGTGGGCTGGCATGGGGCGAAGGTAGATGGGCATTGAGAGTGCGTGTGCCCGAGGATCAACCCCCAAGGGCCGGCTCGGGCTTGGGGGTTTGTGTTGTCAGCCAGCGGTCGATGGCCTCGACGACGTCCTCGTGCAGTTTGCGGGCTTTGCCTGCGTCGCCGCCGAAGTTGTTGACCATGACGACAAAGGCGAGTATGCGCCCATCGCGTTCGTGGCGGACGTAGCCGCTCAGGCAGAGGACCCCGCGGATGAAGCCTGTCTTGGCGCGGAGCTCGTTCTGGAGTTTACGGTCGCGGAAGCGGGCCTCGAGTCTTCCCTCGGCGGCGTCGGCCATGGACTCGTAGAACGGGTCAAAGAGTATCGGGTCGCGCTGCATCGCGGCCAGGAAGCGGGCCAGTGTTAGCGGTGGGATCTGGTTCTCCCGGCTGAGGCCCGAGCCGTCGGCGAGTTGCACCGAGCCGATATCCGGCCCGAGCATCTCTTGCAGCCTGCCACGGACGACCGTCGCGCCGTTGGGCCATGAGCCGGGCTGCCCGGTGACCTCGAAGGCCATGCGTTTACTGAGGCACTCGGCGTAGAGGTTCTGCGAGTCGACGTTGCTCCGCCGCATCACGGTGGCGATGGGTGTGCTGACGATGGCAAAGGGTGTCCCCTTGCCCATGTCCTCCGTCGGGTGGATCAGCCGGACGGGGATGGCGGGTGTGGCGAGCATGCCCTTAGCGGCCAGGGCATCGGCGAGCAATCGAGCGAGCATCAGGCCCGGGTCGGCGACGGTTACCTCGATCGGCTCCCGCTGCCCGGCCTTGCTTGTTACGCGCATGGAACCGTAGAGGCGGAAGGCAAAGACAGCGTCAGATGGCGTCTGCTGCGCCCACAGGCTTGTCGAGCCGTCGCGTGAGGTGCGTGCGCCGGAGGTGTCGATCTGTATCCACGGCGCGCTGGGCTGTGTCTGCACGCCGGGCGGGTCGCCGATGCGGTCGCCGTTGCGGGGGAAGATCTCCAGCACGTTGGTGTGGAAGTTCAGGCCTGTTACGGGGGCGCAGTACCACAGGTTCAGTTGCTTGTCGGGCCACCCTGGGTTGATGGCGATGCGGTCAAAGACGCGGTCATCGACGATGATCTCGGTGATGCCGCGGACGCTGGCCTTCTCGGCGGCGGCGACGATCTGCCCGATGAAGCCGGGGACGTCCCAGTTGTTCTCGGCCAACAGTTTGGGGTCACCAAGGGCCGGGTCGCCGGCACCCTTGATGACCAAGCGTGTGCCGTCGATGATGAACTGGGTCTTGAACTCAAAGTCGCGTCCCAGCACCGAGAGGGCGACACCCGAGGTGAGCAGCTTGAGGTTGCTGGCGGGGATCATGGCCCGCCTGGCATCGATGGTTACCAGCGGCGAGCCGCTCTGGCAGTCAATGACGGCGATGCCGACCTCGGTGCCCGTAGCCATCTTGGCGTTGGCGACGAGGTTGCGGACGGTCGATTCGAGTTGCTGGCCCAGCGCGAGCAGCGGGGTGAGCACAGCCAGAAGCATCGCAGCCGTGGGCAGCAGGCGAGAATATGCAGGGGTGCTTGGGCGCGGTTTGCGGGGACACAGCATCGGCAGCAGCGCGATCCTAGCGAGAGTGGTTGGCATCACCGGCAACTTCGGCTCTGGGGCGTGCCGGGCTGTAAAAGTTGGGCCTTTGCCCACAATAATAGGGCTCGGGCGCTCACCCCGCGTCTGGATAACCCGGTGCCCGGGTAATGGCCCCGCGTGCGTGTGCCAAAGGGCTTACCATCACACATGGTGCTCTCTGAAGCAGACGCTCAGGCCAACGCCCCCCGCATCCTCATCGTTGATGACCATGAGCAGAACGTCGAGTTGCTTGAGGCGTATCTCGAAGAAGTCCACGCACGGGTTGAGACCGCTGGCGACGGGATGGCCGCGCTGCGGGCGGTCCAGCAGCAGGCGCCGGACCTGATCCTGCTGGACGTGATGATGCCCAAGATGAGCGGCTTCCAGGTCGCCCAGAAGTTGCGCGCCGCCGAGGCCACCCGGCACATCCCCATCATCATGGTTACGGCACTCGGCGAGGTCAGCGATATCGAGCGTGCCCAGGACTTGGGCATCACCGACTATCTCACCAAGCCCGTCAACAAGGTTGACCTGCTCGCCCGTGTGCGTGCGGCACTGAAACTCTCATGACCCCTATGCCCGAACCGAATATCCATGCCGCCATCCTCGGCCCGACCGGCTACACGGGACTGGAACTGATTGAGATTCTCTCCCGGCACCCGCGCATCAGGCCGGCGTACCTGGCGAGCGCGCGGGAGAACCCGCCGCGGATCGACGCAGAGTTCCCGCGCCTGCACGGCGTGCTGCCCGGCGAAACCGCCCAGTGCCGGCCGATCGAGCATGACGCGATCGCTAGGTCATGCCAGATCGCGTTCCTCTGCCTCCCGCACGAGGCGGCGATGGAGCACGTGCCGCAACTGCTCGCACGTGGCGTCAAGGTTGTGGACCTCTCCGCGGCTTACCGCCTGCGCGATGCCAAGACCTATGAACGTTTTTATGGCCACCCCCACACCGATGCCCCTGGCCTGGCCACGGCCGTCTACGGCCTGCCCGAACTCAACCGCTCGCACATCCGCACCGCCCGCCTGATTGCCAACCCCGGCTGCTACCCGACGGCGGCGGCCCTCGCGCTGCACCCATTGCTGCGGGCTGGTCTGATCGAGCCACGCGGGATCATCGTCAACGCCGCCAGCGGTGCCAGCGGTGCGGGTCGCGAGGCCAAGCCGCACCTGACGATCGTCGAGGCTGGGGACAACTTCAGCGCCTACGGCATCGGGGCGCACCGCCACCAGCCTGAGATCATCCAGACGCTGCACCTATCAACGAGCGCGGTCGGCTCGCCGGGCGGATCGGGTGTGCCGCCGGTGTTGTTTGTGCCGCATTTGCTGCCCGTTGAGCGTGGGATACTTGAAACGATCTACGCCGTCCCGGCCAGCCCGCATGCCGACACCGCCCGGCTGACGGAGGCCCTCACCACCGCGTATGCGCACGAGCGGCTGGTGGTCGTGCGCAAGGATGCACCAAGCCTGCGCGACGTGCAACGCACCAACTTTGTCCATATCAACGCCCGCGTCGTGGGCGGCCACGCCGTGATCGTCGCTGCGATCGACAACCTGCTCAAGGGGGCAAGCGGGCAGGCGGTGCAGAACGCCAACTTGATGCTCGGGCTAGATGAATATGTCGGCCTGTGCTGAGCGACGACGGCGTGCAGGTCAATGCGTCGAGGCGGTGCGCCGTGCAGAGGCCGTCGCGCCGAGCCAGGCAACAATCACCACGGCCACGCCGGGCAGCGCCCACCACGTCTGCCGGTGGATGAATGCGAGCGTATAGAACGGTGCCCCCGCGGCAACGGCCGCGATCCAGAAGGCCACACGCCCGGCGGTGGGCGTACTGATGCGCAAGCCGTCGCGTCCGCGCACGGGCCACATGCAGCAGAGGACGTATGCCGGGAATACCAGGCCGTAGAGGCCCATGAATGCGCGGTAGATGATCTCGCCGAGCGTGAGGTCTGCATAGGTTGATTTCAGGCTTGGGGCCAGCAGCGTCAGCACCGCGACAATCGCCGCCGGCAGGGCGAGACCCACGCGCCACGCCGCGGCTTTGCCCGCGGGGCGCTCCATCGCGTGCGCCCGCACGGTGTAGAGCAACTGCCACCCGGTGCACAGGAGCAAGAAGACCAGCAGCGGCCCGCCTGGGGTGATCGCCTGCCCGCTGGCGATTGTCAGCAGCATTGGGGAGGCGACGAGTGTGCCGAGGATCATCGGGGGGAAGAACCATCCAAAGCCGAGGCTGAACGCGGCGGTTGCCCGCCCGCCGCACTCGATGCGGGCGCGGTGGAACGTTGCATCCAGGTATGGGCAGAGCAGAAACCCGAGCGCACAGACGACGGCCATCGGCCAGAGGTGGTTGCTCGGCAGCGTGCCGTGCGCCGCAAGGGGGGGCAATCCCTGCGTGAGCAAGAGGTAGACGATCCCCGCTGCCGAGAGCCCCCACGTGATGAAACCGGCAACGAGAAACCGGCGTGCCAAGGCCCCCGGCGTGATCGCCGAGAGGATTAACAACACTGGCAAAGCCCACCCCAAGTTCAACCCCCACATCGTGGGCAGGAGCCTCGCGATCCATGCGGCAAAATAAACCTGGAACGCGATCGTCAACGCCGAGAACGCCCATACGACAACCCTGTGTTCACGCAGCAGCTCCCTGCTGGAATCGGGCGTCGGCATCACCCACGCCAGCGCCGCCGCGCCGATGATGTTCGGCAGCGCAAAGGCCACGAACGACCACACCCCCAGGTCGCGCAGCAACAGCACGGGCAAAAACATCCCGATGCACCACGTCCACGAGCAGGCAAGATATACCCCCCACGGCAACGGTCGCGCAGTATGGAGAGGCTCACTCATGCACGCACGCCTCACACCGCCGGTTGGATAATCCCCCGGCACTCCCCAAAGCCGATCCTCGGTGCGCCCGGCCGCTCACACCACGCACGCATGATCACCTCGTCGCCGTCTTCCAGGAACGTCCGGCTCTCACCCGTCGGCAGCGCCAATGGCACGCGCGGCAGTGGCTTGCCGTCAGGACCGTTGCCCTGCCAGGTGCGCTCCAGCAGACACCCCCGGCTGTCGGGGGCCGGGCCAGAAATCGTCCCGCTCGCCAGCAAATCCCCGGCCAACAGCGGGCACCCGTTGCTGGTGTGGTGGGCGATCAACTGCGCAACAGTCCAGTACATCTCCAGAAAGTTCCCCCGGCTGACGCGCATCGGCTCCACACCCTTGGCACGCATCGCCGAAGAGGTCAGCAGCACCTCCAGGTTGATATCCAGCCCCCACGGGGCCTGGCCGCGGAGATAATCCAGCGGCTGCGGGTCGTCGCCCTGGCGTGCCGGGCCGGGGACGCGGTAAGGCTCGATCGCCTGGCGCGTAACGATCCACGGGCTGATCGAGGTGGCAAAGCTCTTGGACAAAAACGGCCCAAGCGGCTGATACTCCCACGCCTGGATGTCGCGGGCCGACCAGTCGTTGACGAGCACAAAGCCGAAGATCGAGTCATCCACCTCGTCGATCGGCACGCGCGTGCCCAGGGTGTTCTCTTTACCAATCACAACGCCCAGTTCCAGTTCATAGTCCAAGCGCTTGCACGCACCGAAGATCGGCGAGTCCTGCCCCTCGGGCTTGGTCTGGCCCATCGGGCGCGTGATCGGCGTGCCCGATGCGACGACCGATGACGCCCGCCCGTGGTAACCGATCGGCACGTGCTTGTAGTTGGGCAGCAGCGGGTTATCCGGACGGAACATCGCCCCGACCGTACGGGCGTGGTGGATGCTGGCGTAAAAATCGGTGTAGTTGCCCACCACGCACGGCTCGACCATCTGCACGCTGGCCATCGGCCGGGCTGCCTTCTCCCGCAGACGCCGGTTGGACTGCCCCCCGGGCGGACCATCGAGAAGCCAACCCTGCACCCGGCGGCGCAACTCACGCCACACAGCCGGCTGGGCCATCAGCAAGTTGGTGCTGGCCATGTGCAGGGCAGAGTGGGCAATGTCGATCGTCTCGTCGTTGCCCAGCGCCCCGGCGTGCACGAGCATGTCCAGGTCGATCACCTGGTCCCCGCAGGCCACAACCACGAAGACTGCTTCAGACTCTTCATCCAAAGCGATCCCCAGTGGGAGGTTCTGGATGGGAAAATCAGACCCGGGCGCATGCGCAGAGGGGAGCCAGCTCCGCAGGTCGGGGCGCATGGTCGGGTCGGAGGGGTTGCTCGGGTCAGTTGGCCTAGCCGGGGCGGTGCTGGTGGGCATGAGCGGAGTTTATGCCCCAGCACCGGCTCACGCGTGCAGGCCGAGCTTGGCGAGGTCGCCGATCGGCTCGGCGAAGGAGCACGATCCAAAGCAGATGGCGAACACCTCACGCGCCTCGCCGAGCTGTTCTGTGCTGATCTTCAGCGAACGCCAACTGATGCCCGAGTCATCCAGCGCGAAGGCCTCGGGGGTTGTTTCCTTGAGGATGCTCACCAGCACACCGCGCTCGACCTCGAGCGCGTGGGCCGCCGCGGCTGCAAAGAACACGTTGATAAACCCGTGCATCACAGCAGTGGGGCTGTCGGGCTTGTACGTTAACTTCTGCTCCCCGCGCACCGGGTGGTGCAGCCCGGCGGTGCACTTGATCGGCACCTCCGCCTGGTTAAAGACGTGCAGAAACTCACCCACTCGCTCGGGCGTGGGGATCATCTCCGGCGCGACGCCCCCGGTGCGAAGTTTCGCCCCATACCCCGTCCCCGCCAAGGCAGTGGCAAACGAGCGGAAGTCCCCCTCGGGCGGGATCTCAAAGAACGGGAAGAGGTCCTCGGGAAGTTTGTCGATCGCCTTGTCGATGATCTCGGGCGTCTGCACCTTTATCTCGATGGTGTCTATGACCGCGCTGTGCGCGTGCTTGTGCGTGTGCCCGTCCCCGGCGGCGTGGCCCTTGTTGAACGACTCGATTGCACGCAACCCCTGCTCGAAGGGCACGTCCAGCAGCACGCTGATCCCCCACGCCTCCGGCGCCGGTTCATCGCCCGGCACCGCATCGCGGCGGAGGTGCGGGGCCAGCGCCTCTGCAAACTCATCGAGCCGACTGATCGGTGTGATGAACCGCGCCAGCGCATACGACTGCGCCGACCGCCGCTGCCGGGCAAACTCACCAACCGCTGCGTCCATCGCCAGCCCGGCGGGTGGGAACAAACCCGCATAGTCGATCAGTCCGTGCAAAAACGTCCGCAGTGTGTCGTGAGCCATGAACAAGAATAGACCGATCGCGCTCGCCCGAGCCGCGCGCCGCCGCACGCAAACAGCAATACTCCGGCCACACCAAGCCGGATAAAACTTTGGCCAATCCTTGCCAAACCCCCCGCGCCGGCAGACTATCCCCCGCAACCACCCGTCCACCCGCACACCACACGTGAACATGCAACCCCCCCCATACGGCTTCGAGCACAACCCGTTTATCATCTTCACCTTCCTGGCCGCCCCGGCGATCCTGACCAACGCCTGCACGCTCATGACACTCTCGACGGGCAACCGCCTGGCCCGTAGCATCGACCGCATGCGCAGCATCGCGTCGGCGATCACGGCTAGCCAGGCCGGACCGGCCATGCTCTCGCGCGAGCTGGCCATCGAGCAGTTCCGCCCCGCAAGCCACCGCTGCCGAGTGCTTATCCGAGCCCTGCGGGCGTGCTATCTTGCTGTTGGGTCCTTCGCCGCCGGTACCTGTATCGCCATCCTCGGCGCGACGCTCGGCTACTTCCAGCACGAAGGCGCAGCCCGCCTCTGCGTCGTGGTCATGCTGGCGGTCTGCAGCTTTGGGATGCTCTCGATGGTCTACGCCGCTGTCAATCTCGTGCGCGAGACCACCAGCACACTGGAGATGATCCACGCCGAAGCACGTGGCATCATCACGACCGTCCCATCGCTGGCCGGGCCGAAGAGCTAACCCACCCAACGTTACCTCAGCATCCGGCAAAGAACCGGTTCAAGAAGACGATGATGTCGTCGGCCGTGAAATCCCCGTCCGCCCCGGCGCTCTGCCCAGGCCCGGCAACATCGGCGGCAGGGTTGCCCGCGAAGAACCCGTTGAGATAGACGATGATGTCGTCGGCCGTCAGGTCGCCGTCCGCACTGCCCGCCTGCCCTGGGCCTGAAACATCCGACAACCCGCACGGGTCCGGCGTGAACGCAAGCTGCAGCGTGCCACCCCCGAAGGCAACGGTCCCGACGGTGTTTCGGAACCCACCCACACGCAGCAGCACGACCTGCCCACGCACAACCGCCGCGGTGAGGCGCGATGCCAGCGGCGAGCCGGTACTGCACATCGGCGACGCGTCATCATTGCAGTCGGTCGCTGTGTTGTCCGTGCTGCCAGGGCACGCCGCGTAGGAAGCAATCCGCGTGTCCCAGTTGGTCCCGCACGTCTGGGCCAACAGCGTGCCGTTGCTAGGCGCGGCGAAGCTGTACCAGATGTCCTTGTCGATCCCGTTGTGCCCGAACGCCGTGCAGAGCGCCTCGGCCGTTCCCTCGGTCGTCGCGCCGGTTGTGTCAAAGGAGTATGTACCCGGCGCGATGGCCATCGCCCCCGTACACGCGTCATTTCTCGGCGGCAGCACCGCGGGCACAAAGACCGTCCGCAGGTTGAAGGTCCCCTGCGGCGTCCCCACGGCCGTCGCGACGCGTACACGCACGCTCTGGCCAGAGACCAGCGTCGCCGAGACGTATGAGGTCTTGTTGGTTGTGCTCCCGCATGGACCTGTGCCCGCACCCGCGTCGTTGCTGCACGCCAGCGAGGTGCCCCCGCAATCGTTGTTGAGGATCGAGAGCACGGTGTCAAATGCCGAGCCGCACGTATCAATCTGCAAAGCCCCGGCTACTGGGGCGGTGAAGCTGTACCACACGTCGGGCTGCTGGGCCGATACGCACGAGCTCGACCCATCGATCGTTGCAAAGGCGTTCGTCCCCGTGATCGTCGTCCCTGCGGTCAGGGCGATCGCATTGGCGCACGTGTTGTTGACCGGGACAAACGTCCGGCTGGCGTTCATCGAATAGGTGTTCAACGGTGCCGTGCCCGACAGATAGACGTTCAAATAGACATCCACAGACGCGCCGCTGCTGTTGGCGTAACTGATCGATTCAGCCCCCGTCGTGCCGATCGACTGCGCCACCGCCGCACCGCCGCAGGTGGTGTAGAGCTTCATGTCGATGTCCCCCGTCGTGGCCGTGAAACTCAGCGAGGCGTTCAACTGCGCGCCAGCCGGCAGGGTGAAGCGGTACCAATCCGTATTCACGGCCTTGACGACCAGCCCCGTGTAACTCTGCGCCGTCGCCAGGTCGATGAACCGCGCTACCGCGCAGGTGTTGTTCGGCTCCAAGGAATCATCGGGGAACCCGTTGAGGGCGGTCTGGACCTGGGTCAGCAAGGGTGCGAATTGCCCATAAGTGTCATATTGTAAACTCGCTGGCGCGCCGCAGGCCGAACTCCCGCACGAGAGCACGCCGAAAAGTTGCTTGTTGGCGTCGTCGGTCATGATCCCCGAGCCGGAGGAGCCACTCTCTGTTACCCCGGTGGCCCAGTCCGTCCGCAGCGACTCGGCGTTGAGCTGCCCATCCGCCGCTGCGCACGTCGACGACCGCGAGACGGTGCCGAAACTGATCCTCTTCCACGACCCCGTCGGGTGGTGTATTCCCGCCACCGCCGTGCCGTTGACAGGCACCGTCCCCGTCCAGCCCATGTAAAACAGCCCCCCGGGGAGCAGGCCCGTCAGCCGAAGCAGCGTCGTGTCGCTCGTGGACCGCGTGGCAACCAGGACCGCGCCGGTCGTCCGCGGCACAGACGCCAGAGCCGGCACCGTGCCATTGCACGTTGCGGTCTGATACAGCCAGTAGGCATCCACCGTGTTCGCCACCGCCGGGGTATCGACGCAGTGCGAGGCCGTCAGAAAATACGGCGTCAGATCATTGCTCGTCGTCGAGACCAACTGCCCCGTGCACTCAAAGGTGCCCGATCCATTCGATAAGTAATACAACGCCACCGCACGCGACTGATTCGCCCACGCAGGCTCGCACGTAACATCACGGTGGCAGTTGCCCGCGCGCGGCGTGGGGACGGGCACCGGCTCCGTAGCAGGCCCAGGTGCAGGATCAGCCGGCGCGCTCTTGGCTACGTCGCGGTAAAGATGCTGCAGCGTATCGACCCCGAACGGCAGCCCTTGCCCACCTGTGCCAGGGGGCATGTAGAGCTCCAGCCGGGCGGTGTCCGACCAGATCGTCGGCGTGTACTGCACCCCCGTGCCAAAGTCTCCAGCACCCTCATACACCCTACCCCCACCGGCCGGGTTGTTCGCTTCAAAGACCGCCAGCAACGCCCCCTCGGGCAACTGCATCCCTACCAGCTGCGCTCGCACGCCATAGGCACCCTCGCTACGCACATCGCACGTCCACAGCCTGCCGCCGTCGGGCAGCGGCGTCCAAACGCCATCAGTCCCCGCGAGCGTAAAGGGGCGGGCAACACCCACACGCATCGGCCTCTTCCTTCCATCCGCCTGGAGGTCCTCGGCCAGCAGTGCCGCGTGGTCCAGCATCGGCAGCGAGACCACGGGCACAACCCTCGCGCCCAACCCAAACTGCTTGCTCAACGGCACAAAGACCGGCTCGGCCCCGGGCTGCACCGGCAACCCCGGCATGCCAAACGCCTCCAGCCCAGGCTGTCGATCATCAAACGCCGCCACCTGCATTTGCCCAGCTGGTTGGCCAGATGCGACACCCGCAGCCAAACCAACCGCCAGCCCAGCCAGAGCCACGCTCGCCAATGCCACACAACCATGCACCCGCGTACTCCTCACTGCATACTCCGATCTGGTCCGCTATGGAAGTTGTTTGATCGTCAACCCGTGCACAAAGCCCCGTCTTATCTCTCGGCCCACAACCGCCGGGCTCAATCGAAGGATACGTCGGGCGGGCAGACCGCCCGCTTCATGCACGCAAGAGCAGATTCGAGACGCCCACCCCGGCGGTTGCATTTCCAACCCCCGTTATGCCCGAGAACCTTCTCGGCAGATCATCGCACCTATGCGATAAGAGAGTTTCCAGATTGGCCTTTGTTTGTGAGGGCTATACCCCACCGATCATGGCTCGGTCTGGATTTCCGCCAACACCTCCGCGTTCGGGTCCGCACGCATCTTGCTCACGTCCTGCTTGCTCGGGATTGTTATCTCAGCCACGCGGGAATCGCTCTCGACATACACCCACTTCTCACTCCCATCCTCAAACTTCAACCAGATCGGCAGCGTAAATGCCCACGCTGGATTCTGACCATCCATCTCCTGCACTTGCCGCACCGTCAGGGTGATCTGTTCGTCTGCAAACCTTCGTGAAACCTTGACAGTCGGCATCCCCGGTCGGCGCAGCCACTGGTCAAAGAACCGCTCCAGGCTCTGGCCGCTCACCTCCTCCATCACCTTGCGGAAGTCATCCGTCTCGGCCGAGCGACCCTGGAACCTGTCGATATACACCCGCACGCCCTTCCAAAAAACCTCCGCCCCAAGCCGCTGCCGGAGCATGTGCAGCACCACCCCGCCGCGCACGTATGGGTCCTCCGCCTTCGTAAACGTGTCGTCCGGCTCCCCATACAACTTGCTCACCACCGGCACACCCGCTGGCAGCACCTCCCGTGCCGAGACCGTCAGCTTCCGCCTCGCATCGTTAACGGCTTTGCGATACGCCCCCGCACCCTCCTTGTGCTCAATCCACAACCACTCCCCGAATGTCGCCCAACCCTCGTTGAGCCACAGGTGCTCCCACGACTTGCACGAGATCAAGTCCCCCATCCACTGGTGCACCAACTCGTGGGCGATCAGATCGTCATGGTCCCCCTCCCTGCCCGACGCCGCATACTCGGCAAGAACCGTTGCGCTGGTGTTCTCCATCCCGCCCCAATTAAACCCGCGCACGATCACCTGCGCATACTTCTCCCACGGATACGGCTCATCGAACAACCCCTCATAGAACAGCACCATCTCGGGCGTGTTCTTGAACACCTTCGCCAACTGCTCCCCCTTGCCCACCGGCCCATAGACCGGCATCCACAACCCCGGCCGCTTGGAATCCGCGCCGCCCACATCCACCTCGTCAAACTTCCCTACCGCCAGCATAACCAGGTACGACGCATGCCCGTTGCGCTGCACCCACGTCCAGCGCACACCCTTGCCCGGCACCTCTTCCTTTGCCTCCAACGCCCCATTGCTGATGACCGTGAACCCCGCCGGGGCCGTAACAATCAGACTCGACGCCAACTGGTCGTTCGGAAAGTCATGGCACGGGAACCAGAAACTATTCCAGTTCGGCTGCCCCTGGCTAAAAATCTGCGGCGTGCGGTCCGCCCGCCCCTCCTGCCCCGTCAACCAGACCAGCCCCGCGCCCTCGCGCGACGTGTTCGCCGCGCTGTAGACGACCCGCGTAACCACCCCCACCCCAGGCTGCGCGGGCTTGGGCAGCGTGATCGTCAACAGTTCATCCTTGTGCTCGAAGGCCGCCTTGACCCCATCGACCGTAACCTCGCCAATGGTCAGCGATTCCCGTGCGTTGAGCGTCATCGTCCCCCGCGCCGGCCCCACCGCCGCGCTCGTCAGCGTCAGCACCCCGTCAAACTTCGCCACGCCCATGTCGGCAATGTTGATCTCCAGCACCATCTGCTGATGGTCAAACTCCACCGCCGGCGGATAGTTTGTCAAGTCCCGCCCCGTCGCCGGGTCCCACCGCCACTGCCAAGCCGTCCCCTCCTGACGGCGGTCATCCTCCTGCCCGCGCGCCCAGGGGGTGGCAAGAGATAGTGCAACAAATCCCAACACCAGCACGGCAAGCGATCGGTTTTTCACGCCCTCAGTGTATCAACCCCAAACCCAACCCCGCACATCACCCCCCCAGCCCATACTCCTGCCAGCGCTGCGCAACACGCCCTTGCACTTCATCGCTCATCGCCAGCACAGGTGGCCACTGCCGCGCGGGCACCCCCAGCCGTGAATCACTCGGCGATTTCTCCGTGCCGTCAAAGCCCAGCCGATGCGCACTGCTCCCAGCGCTGTGGTGCCGAAGAACATCGCGTCCCGGGTCGCAGTGCGCGCACCAGAAGAAAAACGCACGGTCGATATCACTGACATCCACACCCCCACCCAGCACGATCACAAACGGCGGCAAATCCTCCGCACGCAGCCCCAACGCACCATGATCCACCGCATAGACCGCCCGCAGCACCCCGATCCCCTGCCCAGGCTTGGCCTTGTCTATCCCCACCAGCATCCACCCACCCCCCAACTCCCCCGGCACCGCCACCTGACGCACACCCGCGATCTTGCCGACCGCCTCCGCATACGCCCCCAGCCGCCCCGCATCGCGAACAACCGGCCCGACCTCATGCCCCACGCCGTGCAAACCCTCCCCCGCACGCTTACCCGTGCAGTCAAACCCAATCTTCGTCCCCGCCCCCACAAACGGCGCGGCATGATCCAAAATGTCCACGGGCCCATGGACCAACTCCACATCCCGCAGCGGATGGCAACGCTCACCCGCCCTCCTCAACACCCCCAACGTGTCGTGCACGTCGCAGTCGGCATCGACAATAAAAACCGTCTTGGTCCAGGCCATCTGCCCCGCACCCCACACGCTGTGCATCAACCTACGCCCCTGCAACGGGTACGCCTTCTTGCACGCCAGAACCGCGCAGTTGTGAAACGCCCCAAACTGCGGCAGGTCATAATCCTCAATATCGTGCACCACCGTCTTGAGCAACGGGAAAAACACTCGCTCCGTCGCCTTGCCCAAGTAGTAATCCTCCTGCGGCGGCAGACCCACCACCGTCGTTGGATACATCGCTCCACGCCGGTGCGTAATGGCCGTGACCTCCACCATCGGGTACCGATCTGGCAAAGAATAAAACCCCGTGTGGTCCCCAAACGGGCCCTCAAAGACCCCCCCCGGCCCCAGCCCATACGGGTCCTTTGCCGGCCTCTGCCCATTGGCCCACTTGGCCATCTCTACCCGCGGGTCATAGTCAATAAACCCCGCCTCATCGCTCACCCAACCCTCGATGACGATCTCACTGTTGCCCGGCACCCACAACGGCACCGTTACCCCCTTGACCAGCCCGATCCCGCCACCATTGAGAAACCCCGCCAGAAGCAACTCGCTGATCCCAGGCGGCAGCGGCGCAGTCGCCGCATACGGCAGCACGCTCTCACCACCAAGCGCGATCGCCACGGGCATCCTCTGCCCCTTCGCCTTCCACGACCTCCAGTGCCTTGCCCCGTCGTGGTGCATGTGCCAGTGCATCGCCACACGCTGGGGCCCGAGCAACTGCACGCGGTACATCCCGATATTCGCGCTGCTCGGCTTGGCCTGCCCGATGTCATCGGCGTGGATCGTGTGCACGCCCGCCAGCGTGATGTAACGCCCCCGAAACTTCGCATCCCACTGTGCACCACTCCCAAGCCCCTCGATCCCATCGTTGACCCCCGCCGGGTACCCAAGTGCCCCAAAGTCCCCATCATGCGGCCAGCAGCGGAGGATCGGCAGCCGCGTCAGGTCGATCCCATCGCCCGTCTTGACCACCTCCTGGCACGCCCCACGACCACGCATCCGCTTAGGTGGTATCCGCAGCAACGGCAAAAACTGCCGGGCCTTGCCGATCAACTCCCCAAACGACCTCGGCGGCTCAGGCTTGACCAGCCCCCCGATCCGCGCACCGATCGCATCAAACCCGCTCGCACCCCCAACCCCAGCATACCGCTCGCACCCCAGCGCCATCTCCATCCGCCGGTAACTACCCATCGCGTTGATGAGCACAGGGAAGTCACTGCCCGCGACGTTCTCAAACAGAAGTGCCCGCCCACCCCGTCCGTAAAACCGCGGATCGTTCCGACGTGCCGACGCGCTCGGCCCATGCGGTGCCGCAGACTTGCTCTCCCGGTCGGCAATCGCCGAAATCTCCAGAACCGGATCGACCAACGCCCGCACCCGCGCCAGTTCCCCAGCCCTCTCCAACGCGGCCACAAACTCACCGGTGCTCCTGTACATCGCCCCAACCGTAGACAACCAACTTCCCACATCCCCACCCTAAACTCCCGCATGCCCACCTCCGCGCCCACCCCCGCGACCACGCTTAACCTCCCCCTGCTCCGCTCGGGCAAGGTCCGCGATGTCTATCAACTCCCACCGGACCCCGCAGACCACATCCCACGCCTCCTGCTCGTCGCCTCCGACCGCATCTCCGCCTTCGACGTCGTCATGCCCACCCCCATCCCCGGCAAGGGTCGCCTCCTGACCCAGATGTCTAACTTCTGGTTCGACTTCATCAAGTCCCACCGCATCTGCGAGGTCCACACCCTCGGCACAACTACCGCCGACCTCCCTGCTTCCATCGCCCCACCTGGCTCACCCCAACAGGCCTACCTGCAAGGCCGATGCACCATCGGCCAGCGCTGCGCCGTCATTCCCATCGAGTGCGTCGTTCGAGGGTACCTCGAAGGCTCCGGCTGGAAGGAATACCAAGCCACCGGCAACGTCTGCGGCATCACCCTCCCCCCCGGCCTACGCCAGTGCGACAAACTCCCCGAGCCGATCTTCACACCCGCCACCAAGGCCGCCCAGGGGCACGATGAGAACATCACTTTCGAGCAGGCCGCAGACGCCGTCGGGCTAGAGACCATCACCACCCTCCGCGACCTCTCGCTGACGATCTATACCAAGGCCGCCGAGCACGCCCTCGCCCGCGGCATCATCATCGCCGATACCAAGTTCGAGTTCGGCATCCCCGAAGCCGCCCTCGCCAAGGCCGCCCGCGTCTGGCAGCCCCCGATCCTCATCGATGAGGCCCTCACCCCCGACAGCTCCCGCTTCTGGCCTGCCGACACCTACCAGCCGGGCCGGGCGCAGCGCAGTTTCGATAAGCAGTTCCTCCGCGAATACCTCCAAGACCTTGTCGAGGCCGGCAAATGGGACAAAAACCCACCCGGTCCACCACTCCCAGACCATGTCGTCCAAGCAACACTTGCAAAGTATCAAGAGGCCTTTGACCGCATCACAGGTGAGCCCACACACTAACCCATCGACCAACACCCTCTACCCTCACCCATGCTCGGCACGGCCCAAACCAGCCCGCCACCCGCACCCCCGCCGAGCCGATCGAGCAGCGTGCAACCCCTCTGGATCATCCCCTCCCTCATCGGGCTGTTCGTGCTGACATCTGCCCTCCTCACTCTCGCACGCCGCTTCACATTCCCCAACACTGACAACCCCAAACCCAAGCCCAAACGCCCCAGCCCAAGCCCCTGGCAGCAGTCCGCCGACCGCATCCCACTCGAAGACTCCGAGATCAAAGAAGAACCCGACCGCTTCTGACCCGGCCGTCTGCGCAGACACCCCATGAAAGGCGACCGCCCCATCGCGATCATCACCGGCGCAGCAAAGCGCGTCGGTCGCGCCATCGCCGTCGCCCTGGCCAAGCAAGGCTGCGACATCATCGCGACCTACAACACATCCTCGGCCGCCGCCGAGGTTACCGCTGAGCAGGTGCAGATAGACGCCCCCCGCGCCACCATCATCCTCAAGCAGCTCGACCTGGAAGACCTCAACAGCGTCGACCTCTTGGCCGCGCAACTCAGCGAACAACTCCCACGCTTAGATGTGCTCATCCACAACGCCAGCCTCTACGACCCCACCCCCCCCCAGCGCCTCACCCCCGAGGCATGCCAGCGGTTTTATCGCGTCAACGCCCTCGCCCCCCTTATGCTCTCACGCACGCTCGCTGGCAAACTCGCCTCCAGCAAACTCCCCGGCGGCGGCGCGATCGTCACTATGTGCGACATCCACGCCATGGGCGCACTCGGCCAGCCCCGGCGCGACCACCTGGCCTATTCCATGTCCAAGGCCGCACTCTTAGAGATGACCCTCGTCCTCGCCCGCGAACTCGCCCCACGCGTGCGCGTCAACGCCGTCGCCCCCGGCGTCGTCGCCTTCCCCGAAGCCGGCCGCGAATCCGACGCCGACGCCCAAGCCCGCTACCTCTCCCGCGTCCCCCTCACCCGCGCTGGCACACCCGCCGACGCCGCCGAGGCCGTCGCCTGGCTCGCACTCCGCGCCCACTACTGCACAGGCCAAGTCATCAACGTCGACGGCGGGCGCTCGATCACCTGAGCAGCCCACGCACCTGCCCGATCCGCTCCATCAACTCCCCCCGGCTGCTCGCCAGCACGTTGACATGCCCCAGCTTCCGCCCCGCCCGCGCCTCCTTGGCATAGTCGTGCAACTTCGCCCCCGCGATCCGCAGCACCTCCCGTGCATCGGGCATCGACCCGATCAGGTTCACCATCCCCGCGTGCACACCCGGCGCGACCATCCCCGCATCCCCGAGCGGCAACCCCAGCACCGCCCGCACATGGTTCTCAAACTGGCTCGTCGCCGAGGCATCGATCGTCCAGTGCCCGCTGTTGTGCACCCGCGGGGCGATCTCATTGAACACCAGCTCCCCACCCACCTCAAACAACTCAATCGCCAGCACCCCCACATATTCCAACGCGCCAAGAACCCCCCCGGCATATTCCTCCGCCCGCGCACGCACCCCCTCGCTGACACCCTCCACCGGCGATGTGCTCACCCTCAAAATCCCCCCAGCATGCTCGTTGCACACCAGCGGATAAAACCGCGTCTGCCCATCCACCCCACGCGCCGCGATGATCGACAGTTCCCGCGCAAAAGGCACAAACCCCTCCACCATCAACCCCCCCGCCGTCGCCCCCAACGCCCCCCAGCACGCCGCCACATCCTCCGCCTTGCGCACCACCACCTGCCCCTTGCCGTCATACCCAAACCGCCGCGTCTTGACCACGCACGGCAGCCCCACCTCCCTGACCGCACCCTCCAGTTCCCCCAGCGTCCCAGCCGCCACAAACGCCGGCGTCGGTATCCCCAGCGACCTCGCCAGGTTCTTCTCCAGCACGCGGTCCTGCGCCACACGCAGCGCAAGGCTCCCAGGGCGCACCGGCACGCCGCGCCGCTCGATCTCCTCTAGCAGCGCAACGGGAACATTCTCCCACTCCGTCGTTACCACGTCCACGCCGCGCAGAAATGCATCCAGCCGCGCCGGCCTCTGAAAGTCATCAACATGCAACCCCCCAACATGCCCCGCCACGGCGTCTTCACGCTGGTCCCAGCATCGCGTCTGCACACCCAACTCATGCGCCGCCAATGCGAGCATCCGCCCGAGCTGCCCACCGCCCAAGATGCCCAGCCGCACCCTACACATCGCGCCAGCGTACGCACGCACACCGATTTGTTCTGCCCCCATCACGCCGCCGCGTCGCTCGCCGGGCGATCCTCCGCCAGCGCACCGAGCATCACGGCGATCTGCTCAGGCGTTAGCACCCCGTCGCACACCCCCGCTGCCACCACCGCCTTGGGCATCCCGTAGACCACGCAGGAAGCCGAATCCTGCGTCAGGATCGTTCCACCCCTGGCCTTGACTTCACGCGCCCCCGAGGCCCCATCCTCGCCCATCCCTGTCAGCACGACCGCGAGCACCTTCCCCGACACCACCTTCGCCGCCGTGGAGAACAGCACGTTCACGCTCGGGCGATACAACTCACTCTTGGGTTCCTCGGACGTAGCAATCGTTACCTTCCCGCCAGCGCCCCGAACCAGGTGCGTGTGCACCCCGCCCGGGCACATATAGATCGTACCAGGGTGCAGCGGCATGCCCACCTCCGCGTGCACCACCGTCATGTTGCACATCTCATCGAGGCGCTGCGCTAAACTCCGCGTAAACAGCACCGGCATGTGCTGGGCCACCACCACCGGGCAGCTCAGATCCGCCGGCAACGCCGACAGGAGCACCTCCAACACCGGCGGCCCACCCGTGCTCGAACCAATCACGATCAACCCAAACTCGTCGCGATCAAACCGGTGCTCAGGCTTGATCCGCCACACCTGCCCCTCGGGCAATGCCACCCTTGGCAACCCAGACGACGCTCGCACCGGCGCAGCCGCAGCTTCCAAAGGGAACGATCCGCTCGGGGCGATCGCCCTGATCTTGGCGATCAACTCATCCCGCATCGCCTCGACCTTGTCCGAGATCGTCGACTGGTCCTTGGCAATCACCTCAGCAGCACCGAACCGCAACGCCTGCAACGCCGCATGGCTACCCGCCGACGTCAGGCTCGAACACATCAGCACCGCAGGCGATGGGTTGCACTCACGCTTGATCGCACGCAGGCACGTCATCCCGTCCACCCCGGGCATCTCCACGTCCAGCGTTACAACGTTCGGCCGCAACGCCTTGGCCTTCTCCAGCCCGTCCTTGCCGTCCCGCGCTGTCCCCACCACCCGCATGCCAGGCTCTGCGTCGATCAACTTTGATAACGCCCGACGAAAAAACGGCGAATCATCCACTACCAACACCTCAATCTGCCTTGGCACGCCAGCACCCGCAGTGCTCGATCCGACGATAGTGGGGGGGGGAGGCGTGGACATGGTGAGGCTTGATCTGCGTCGATCCCTATGCCCTTTATCGACGCCCACCACAGACGAATCTATGCCTATGCACACAAAACGCACTACCCCCCAGCACCACCCACCCATCCCGGTGGGCCGACTCAAACCCACCAGGCACACCCACACGCTCTTTTATCGGCCCCCAACTACAGACTCGCGCCGGCACGCCCACCCCACGCCGTGCTCGGCACACTTGTTCCTGTAATGCCCGGGACAGGACTTGAACCTGCACACCCTTGCGGGCTCTACCACCTCAAGGTAGCGCGTCTGCCAGTTTCGCCACCCGGGCTGAGTGGATAGCAGTATAAGCCATCGAGACCGGCCCGGCAATCACCCCCCCCTTTGCTCCCGCGCGCCCACACAGGACATAACCTGACCGCAATGCCTACACACGCCGCCACCCCCCGCCCGGGCCCCCGCTAACCACAACAACCCCCCGCCCTGGATGCACAAACACCCCAACACCACGACAAAGAACATGCCGTCAGCATCGCCAACCACAAC
>JBKDDT010000039.1:0-5231 GCA_046339895.1 bacterium
GATGTCGTCAGCCGTGAGCTCCCCGTCGAAGCCGACGGATTGCCCAGGCCCCGCAATGTCAGACCTCCCGCACGGAACGAGCACCGGGGGCTCCGGGGGCACCGCCTGCGCAGACAGACTCAGCCAATACTGCTCATACCCCGCACCGCACCCGAACCCGTCAAAGTCCAAGTTGCCAATGATCATGCGGTACGTCCCCGGTTGAAGCTGAAGCGAGCCCGGGTGGGTGTTGATTTTGCAGATATCCGAGAAGCCCGGATTTTCCAGCCAAAGCACCGGCTGTCCAAGGCATTCGCTCGGAGTGGGCCCAAGGGCAAAGACGATGACAAACGAGGGGTACTGCGACTGGTAACTTACCGTAACGTCCGAGTGCGTCGGAATCGTAAACTTAAAATGGTCCACATCGCGAGATTCCGTGCCGTTGAACAGCGTGCCAAGGACAGTCTGCCCCGGCGCGATCGCTTCAAACGCCCCATCTGGAAAGACGCTGCACCCCTCATTGGACGAACCGCCGCAGGGCTCGCTCTCCGCAATCGCACCGACAGGAACGCTCAGCATACACGGCGGCGGCAGGAGCCTCACGTCCAGCGTCATCGGCCCGACATCACCGGCCCAAACCGCCAGCGCCAGCAGCACAGGCTCCCCCTGCACCGTCGGGAACATGAGCCGCGTATTATAGTCGCCCGCAAAGTCAAAGGAACCACCCTCGTTACACTGCGACGGGAAGCTCCCGCACCCGCCCGGGTAGCGGGCCAGCATCGGATCCACCCCGCTCCCGGCACCACTGCGGGCAACAACCTCGGCGAACCCCGTCTGCGTTGGGATGTAGTTGAACCAGATCGTCTTGGGTTGCAACGCAGCCGGTGCTTCCGGTATGGAGCATGGGAACAGACCGTCGTTGGTCGCGCCGGCGTTGGAGCCACTCCACACGGGCTCACCCGAAGGGCCGTTCTCGCCGATCACCACTGGGTTCGCGCAGTCGTCGTTGCTCGGCGGGTCCAGTGGCGTGGTGTTGCCGATCGAAATACTGAATTCGACGTTGTACGTATCCGGCGAAAAACCGAGTTGGTACGAGGTCGTCGTTGACGCGTTCCACCCGGTCGGGCTGGCCGTCACCTGCGACGCCGACCCGGCTATCACCGCCAGCCAATACTCTCCGGGCGCCAGATCACCATCCTGCCCCGCCAGCGCCGGCGTATTCGCGGGCGTGCGGAACGCCGTGGAGCCGAAGGAAAGCCCCGCCGCCAACCCCACCGGGAAACCCCCGTCCGTGTCGTCCGTGGCGACCAAGTTCCCGGCTGCGTCGTACAGGGCCATGAACAGGTCCCCCGGGACCGAGCCGATATCCGTGTAAATCCGTGTATCGATATCCAGAAACAAATCCCCCGTTACCGGCGTGGCGACGTTGATCTTCAGCCAATTGACCATCACCACATCGCCGTTGAAGATGCTGAGAAAATCGCTGGGGATGCCAACATACTCCTGCGTTGACGGGGGTGCCGCCGGGGGGGTGATGCTGTCGGTGATCTCAGAGAAGACCGCGGGCTGACCCCGCACCGCAGGGGCCAAACAGGCCAAAGCCGAACAAAGCACCAAGGAGAACAACTGCAAACGCGTGCGAATCATCGGTATGCTCCTAAGCCCTCAAACCCAGACGGTTCAGAAATCGAATCATCCACACAGGCAACCCTTAACCAGAGACTCCCTGAAGGTACATCAAAAACCGACCAACCACAAGTTGCCCGAGCATATTTTTTAGAATATACTCTCAAATATGTCGTTATTGGTAAAAATGCCTAATCCCGTGATTCCGCTCGACCTTGGCCAGATGGTTGCCCACGGGTCTGAGAGCCTCATCGACCGCCCCTGGTGCGAGCGCGTGGCCCAGCGTCTCCGTGGCAAGTTTGGGAACCTCATCGCGGCCTTCCCACCCCACGCCCAGCGTGCCACCGCCATGGCCCGGCTCCTTGGCCTGCAAGTCCCTCTCTGCCACAGGATCCTCTCGGGCACCCTGGCCAGTGGGGGTGCAGCACTGGTCCTGGGCACCTTCCCTGGCACCACCGGCCTGACCATGTTCGTCCACGCCGTCAAGAGCATCCAAGGCGCCCCCCAGACACTATCGCGCACGCCGAGGCCGCCATCAAAGAGTTTGCCGAGCTCATCGCCCGATCCGGGGGCAGCCAGCGCCGACTCCTCGACGCCCTCAACCAGGCCCAACCGACCGACGGCAAACACCCAGGCCCCGCCGGTCTGAGGCTCGACAACGCACGCCGGCTCGCCTTCGACGCCGCTGTTACTCAGATTGGCTGCTACGCCGAGCAACTCATCAACCTGCGCATATACACACCCGCCGCCTCACCCACCTGCCCAGTAGACCTCGACGCCACGGCACTGGTCGGGCGCGTCGGCTTCAAGCGCACCTCCGAGGCCATGCCGTTTGTCCTCTCCTGCTCGGCCTCGGTGGGCAAACCGACCGACGGCCCCTCAGGGCCGCACACCTTCCTGATCGAGGACTTCTGCACCAGACCCCTGCCCAACGTTATCATCGAGCATCGCAACGATAAACGCATCGGCATCGTCGATGCCAACTTCGAGCACACCGAGGCGGCGGATATCTTCGCTGGCCCTTTCTTCCACAAGAGCGTCGTCACCGTCAGCAACGGCCGGGCGTACCTCAACTGCGGGACGATCCTGGGCACGCCCGCAAGGAACCTCCTCACCGACGTCTACGTCCCGCGCGCCTGGGCCGCGGAGCTCAACTGCACCGCCGCGATCTACCGCGAGGGCCCCCTGGGCGGGCTGAACGGCCCGCCAGCCCAACGCTGGTTCGACAGGCTCCCCATCCCCCTGCTCCCGAGCCTCCTAGGCCCGAGCCTGGCAAACGCACACTCGGACCTGCACGCCCGCCACGAAGAACTCACCGCCAAAGCCTTCCAGTTCGCCCACGCCGATCCCGCCGACTACGTCGGCTTCCGGCTTGCCGTCGCCCACCCCATCCTCCAGACGCACTACCTCTCCTTCGAACGCTCCGTCGAGCCCCAGGACCAGACGAAGGACCAGGCGAAGGCATAAGCCCGCGCTCGTCGCACAGCCGGGCAAACGCGATTATACCAAAGAAAGCACCGGGCCTTCCCGCCCGGTGCTCTGATTTGTTCCTCAGGTTAGAACCCCCAATCAACACCGACCGGCCAGAGTCCAACCCCTGGCCCTACTACGAACAGCCCGCAAAGAACCGGTTCAAGAAGACGATGATGTCGTCAGCGCTGAACTGCCCGTCTGGCACGCTGCTCTGGCCCGCACCGGCAACATCCCCACGCCAATCGCCAGCGAAGAACCAGTTCAGGAACACAATGATGTCGTCGGCCGTCAGCGATCCGTCGGCCCCGATGCTCTGCCCAGGCCCGGCAATATCGCTCAGCCCGCACCCGCACGAGCCAACAGACAGCACCGCCAGCGTACTCGTCGTGCTCCCGCAGGCGTTGGAGATCACACAGTCATACGACCCCGCATCGGCACTGCGAAGATTGCTGATTGCCAGCCGTGCCCACGCCGCCGAGGGATTCACCGTCGTGTCGATCGGCACCCCACCCTTACGCCACTGGTAACTCAGCGTGCTCCCGCTCCCACCCGTCAAAACCTCCAGCGTCGCCTCGCCCCCTGTGCACCTCGACCCGCCCACCGGCTGTGCCGTAACCCTCGGCAAGCCCTTGCCGAAGCGGTACTGCGCGATCTTCTGGACCGGGTCGGGTTCATAGAGCATGTTCCCCGCCTCGGCTAAATCACCGGCGACATACAAGTCCCCACCACCAGCCCCATCCGCCCGCACCGATATCGCGTTGATCAACTGGTCGGTGTACCCACCAAGAGCAAACCACGCCGACCCGTCCCATCGACCAACACCCCACACCGCTCCCCCGCCGGCACCCCCAAACGGGCCAGCAGCAATCACCGACGCACCACCAGCCCCGTCGGGCAACGCCGCCAGCGAGGTAACAATGTAACTCGTCCCCGTCCCAAGCGCCGACCACGCCGTGCCATTCCAACGGGCGATGTAGTTCGCCGGCACGCCACCTGCGGTCGTGAAGAAACCCCCGGCGTACAAATCCTCACCACCGCCAGGAGTACGAACAGATGTCAACGCAAGGACCAACCTGTTCGTTCCAACCCCAAGTGGGGACCACGATGATCCATCCCAACGAGCAACATAGTTTACAGGCAGACCCCCGGCAGTTGCAATAAAACCACCCGCAACAATGCTCCCGCTCACCGGCAGCACCGCCAACGCATTCACGCCGCCTTCGATCCCCGCCCCCAACGCCGACCACGACAACCCATTCCAACGCGCAATCGAGTTCGCCTGCACTCCCCCAGCGGTGGTGAAAGCTCCACCAGCAAGAAGGTCGCCATTGGGCATCACCGCCAAGGCTGAAACCGTGCCGTCGATACCCGTCCCGAGTGCCGACCACGACATGCCGTTCCAACGGGCAATGCTCCACGCACTCACACCCCCGCTGTTGAAAAATCCCCACCAGCAACAACATCACCGTTGGGCAAAACCGCCAGCGCATAGACCGGGCCGTCGATCCCCGTCCCGAGCGCCGACCACGCTGAGCCGTTCCACAAAGCCACGCCATTGGCGGCTACGCCCCCAGCGCTGTTGAAAGAACCCCCTGTCACCACCACACCACCCGGCAACGCCAGCACGGCATTGACCCGGCCATCGAGACCCGACACACCTATGCCCGAAACCCACCCCGATTCACACTGCGCAAAGGCCGACCTGCCCGGCACCAGCGCACCCATCAGCGCCACCGCCACCACCACAGGAGAGAAAAACAACCCGCGCACACACGCCTGGGCGGCAGTGTAAATGCCTCGAACAACAACGCCGCAAGCCTTCTTTTCCATATCAGCTCTCAACCGATGAACAAGAGACCAGACCAACCCAAAAGAGAAATCGCCCATTTACCGACAATACACCCCGCACAGCCCGGCTAACGGACCGGGTCCGCACTACACGCATAAAAAGTAGACACCGGGCGTTCCCGTCCGATGTCTACTTTTGGTCGAGAAGTTAGAAACCAACAATCGGAATCTCTGAACAATCGCGCAACCGTCTCGTGTGAATGATCGTATCGGATCGAGGCCCGTTCGGTGGGCCGGTCTGGAGGCGATCATGGCGGTTGGGAAGAACGAGTCGATGGGGTTTGTGGACGCGGCGCTCGACGGGC
>JBKDDT010000040.1:0-14613 GCA_046339895.1 bacterium
GCCGCCAGCCTCGGCGCGGGGGGCGTCCCCCCCCCCCCCGCGGGGGGCGGGGGGGGCGAAGACATCTCATTGGCGGGGCCTATGTCCTCAGAGGGGGGGGGGGGCCCCCCCCCCCGCCTCCAACCAGCCCCAATCTCTCACACCCCTCCCCAAGCGAGCCTTCAAAGAAGGCAGCGCAATCCCCCATACCTGGGACCAAGGCATCTCCGCAAACTTAACCATCTCCATCCGTCGCCTCCCCCACTTCGAGCGCGGCGGCAGCACCTACTTCGTAACATTCCGGACCAGCAAAGGCACCCTTACTGAGCAGGAACGCCAGGTCGTCCTCGAAGCCTGTTACCACTGGCACGGCAAGCGGGCGAGGTTCTTCGCAGTGGTGGTGATGCCGGACCATGTGCACATGCTCCTCAAGCCCACCGAGCGTGAAGATGGTGTCTGGCACACACTCGGCGAGATCATGCACAGCATCAAATCGTTCACGGCACACGAAATCAACAAGGCCCGCGGCACAAAGGGGAGCGTGTGGCAGGATGAATGGTTCGACCGCATCGTCCGCGATGCCGAGGAGTTTGATGAGAAACTTGGGTATATTGAGAACAACGCCGTCAAGGCTGGATTGGTGGCCAAGCCTGGGGAGTATAAGTTTTTGATGGTTGTGTTGTCGGAGGCTGCGGGCGTGGCGGGCGAGGACGCCCGCCCCACCGGAAGTGGACCCGCGGCGAGCGGGGACGCTCGCCCCACCGATACCCCACCAAAGTGGGGGCGGGCGTCCCCGCCCGCCGAGCCTTCGGAAGCCTTGGAAGCAACACCTGTTGCCGGCAACACCATCTCCTTCCACCCCGAGCGCTACGCCAAGACCTTTAAGCAGTGGCACGATGGGATCAGGGATTGGTGCATCAGCCGGCAACTTTGGTGGGGGCATCAGGTGCCGGTGTGGAGCAAGCCTCACCCAGGGAAAAGCGAACCTCCATTTAGCATTTCGGAGATAAAGTCAAAGATTGAGCCATGGGAAAAATCGGGTAGATTGTATTGGAGCCCGCCGCCGCTAGGAGTCATTGAAAGTCAATCGGATCATATTTGCCTGCGCAATCCTGATGATGCCGAAGTGATCCAGTTCATTGAAGATAAAGGCTTTATCCGCGACCCCGACGTCCTGGACACCTGGTTCTCCTCGGCCCTCTGGCCCCTCTCGACGATGGGGTGGCCGAGCGACACCGAGTTGCTCAGGGCCTTCAACCCCAGCAGCACGCTCTGCACGGCACGGGAGATCATCACGCTGTGGGTCAGCCGGATGGTGATGTTCAACCGGTATCTGATGCCGGAGGGGTGGGGTGGGCGGGGGGGCGCCACGCCGAGCGTGGGGGTACCCGAACCGTTGCCCAGCGGCAGGGGCAACGGCCCGGTTCCGTTCAAAGACGTGGTCATCCACGCCGTGATCCAGGACGGCGAGGGCCGCAAGATGAGCAAGTCCCTCGGCAACGGGATCGACCCGCTGGACATCATCGCCACGCACGGCAGCGATGCGATGCGCTTCATCCTCGCCCAGATGGCCACGCAGACGCAGGACGTTCGCCTGCCCGTTGAAAAGGACCCGACCGGCCGCAACACCAGCAGCAAGTTTGACCTCGGCAAACGCCTGTGCAACAAACTCTGGAACGCCTCGCGGCTGGCGTTGAGCAAATTGCCACGCGATGGGCAGGATGCAAACCCGCCGCACCCGGTGCACGCACGCGACCTGTCACTTGTCGATCGGTGGATGCTCGCGCGGGTGGTGGCGACGACGCAGGCCGTCGATGCGGCACTGGCGAACTACGAGTTTGCCCAGTACGCCACGGCTGTTTACGACCTGCTCTGGCGCGACTTCTGCGACTGGTACCTCGAAGCAATCAAGCCGACGATCGACAACAACCCGCAGCAGCAGGCCGTGCTGGCGCACTCGCTGGAGGTGATCCTGCGGCTAGCGCACCCGGCGATGCCCTATGTAACCGAGGCGATATGGGAGCAGGCCCGGCAAGTGCGCGTCGCGCCGATTGTGGGCCTGCACCTGCCCCCAGCCCGGCGTGATGACCTGCTGTGCCTGGCCGGCTGGCCCGAGGTTGACTTGCACCTGCGTGACGCAGAGGCCGAGGGGGCGTTTGAGCGGCTCCGGCAGGTTGTTGAAGCCGTCCGCGAGGTGCGTGCGGCCCAGCAGGTGCACCCCAAGCGCAAGATCACGCTGCACACATCGCCGGCGCTGGTAGCCGAGTTTCACACCGCCGGGGCACTGGTGCCAACGCTGGCGGGGCTGGGTGCAGTGATCGGGATCACCGACCTGGTCTCGTTCGTGGCCCCACACGGATCGCTCAAGATTCGCCTGCTCGGCGAGGACGCCTGGCTCTCAGACCTTGCTGACGCCGTGGACGCCAAGGCCGCCGACGCAATGACGGCCAAACGGATCGCAGAGCTAGAGAAGCAGCACGACACGATCACCGCACGTCTGAACAACCCCGGCTACGCCCAGCGTGCCCCGGCCAAACTGGTTGAAGAGTCCAAGGCGCAGTTGCAGGCCATCAAGGCTGAACTGGCGGTGCTGCGTGGGTGATGCTTGCCGCTGCACACGGGGTGCTGGCGTCTGGCTGCTGATGTTCGCCGGGGTGGCGGGTTTGCTCGCGTGCACAAACCCATCGAGGATATCCACGACCACCACAAACCCTAAGCCCCCCACTGCAACTCGTGCTGATCCAGCCGCTGCCATGCCAGGCTCCGTCGGCACCGACCTGATCCTCGACGTCCAGCCCTGGGCCTTCGGCGAGCAGGCCGGGCAGGTCATCCGCACACGCCACTATGCGATCCACACCACCGAGCGTTCCCCGGCCATCGCCGAGCGGTTGCCCGGGTTTATGGAAGCGGCCCTGGGGCACTACCGCAGCGTACTTACGACGCTCCCTGCGCCAACACCGGTGCTCGAGACTTTCGTGATGGCCGACCGCAAACAGTGGCAGGCGATGGTCCGCCAGGTGCTTGGCCCGCTGGGTGAGCCAGCGACGCGGATCCGCCGCGGGGGCCTGACGTACCGCGGCAGGGCAATGCTCTTTGACATCGGCGCCGGCGATACGCTGAGCATCGCCTCGCACGAGGGCTGGCACCAGTACACGCAGACAACCTTCCGCCAGCCGATGCCCGTCTGGCTTGAAGAAGGGATGGCCACCTATGTGGAAGGGCACCGCTGGGTCGGGCGCACCGTGGTCTTTGGGCCGTGGGCCAATGTCGCGCGCTATGACCGACTCAAGCAGGCTTTCGTCCAAAAGCAACTCCGCCCCCTGGAGGAGCTGCTCACCAACACCCCAGGTTCCATGCTCGGCGTGGACTGGCCGGGCAAACTCACACCCGAGATGCTCAACAAGCCCGTCCCCTCTCAAGACGCGCCGGTGATCTGGTATGCGCAGGTCTGGGCGCTGATGCACTTTTTAGCCGAGGGCGAGGGGGGAAAGTATCGCTCCGCAGTGATCCAGGCACTTACCGATGCCAGCACTGGCAACTTGCGTCAGGGCACAGCCATCAAGCTGGGCTTGGACACGGACCGGCAGGCTATTGGCCTGCCAGGGGGCTTACTGGTTTTTCGGGCGTACTTTGGAGAAGACCTCGCGGGCCTGGATGCGGAGTATCAGCGGTTTATTGCCGAACTCTCTGCAAACGGCGTCCGTACGGCCATCGTCGCCGGGCGGTCCCCTTTGGCAACCGCCAAGCCCGACAAGTCGAATAGGACCGGCGAGTAGGACCCGAATAGGCATCACCGACCGATAAGTCTTGTTTCCGCACAATCACCCGATTGTTCACGTGGCTTTGGCCCGATTTGGGCTTATGTTTAGGGCACAGCACCGGCCACTTCTTGGCACGGTTAGTAGGAGTGATCGATGCTTTGTGATCCATGCACCCATAAGTGCAGAGCACCGTTGTCCCTAGTTGCCGCCGTGCTTGCCGCGGGTGCATCTCTATTGGCTCCCTGCCGCGCGCACGGGAACGACAACCCCGTTATCCTTCAGTGGTTTGACACCAGCTGGAGCAGTATCGAGGTGCGCACGCCCGACCTGTTCATGGCCGGTTATGGTGCCCTCTGGATACCCCAGCCCGCTCGCGCCAGCGACGGGTCCGTCGGGTACGACGTCTTTGACCGCTTTGACCTCGGCAGCGGCGACAGCCCCACCACCTTCGGCACGGAGGCACGCTTTCGCCAGATGATCGGCGAACTCAAGGCTGCGGGAACCGCGGTCTATCCCGACCTGGTCTTGAACCACAACGGCGCACGCACAAACAACGCCGCGTTCATCGCCGCCGGGGGTTGGCCCGGGTTCTACCTCCCAGGCACCGGCACCGGTGCGGCGTTCTGGGGTGACTTCAACGACGGCACCACGCAGTCGATCGACCCAGGCGCAGCGGGGTACAACCTCTGGAACGGGGACCTCGTCGGGCTTATCGACATCAACCAGGCTAGCAACTTCAACTTCATTCGCCACCCCGTGGCCGCTCATGCACAGAACATCCCCCCCGGCACCGTGCGCAACCGCCCCAACCCGGCCAACGCTCGGCTCTATCCCGACCGCGCCCTCACCCCGATCACCTTCACCAACCCGGGCAGGTCAGGGCTTTCCGGCACCAGCAACTGGACCATCTACCCCTTCAACCGCACCACCCCAATGGCCGGCGACCCGGTTGTCGAGAACGCAACGGGCATGTTGATGCGCTCGGTGCAGTGGTACCTTGACGAGTTCCAGGTCGACGGCTTCCGCCTCGACGCCGCCAAGCACGTCCAGCAGTGGTTCTGGGATACCTACTTCGACGCCATCATGTACCAACGCCGCACGCTCCCGAGCGGGCAGAAGGCCACCGCCTTCTCCTTCGGCGAGTCTGTTGCTGGCAACGACTTTGTCCAGACCTATATCCGCAAAGACGGCTTCGGCAACCGCGATGCGCTCGACCTCAACGAGGCCGGGGGCCTACGCGATAACCGCAACGCCAACGGCCTGGGCACATGGAGCAACGTCCTCTCACGCTCGCTTGATAACCAGGACGACGGGCAGAACAACGGCACACAAGGCGTTCACCACGTCTACTCACACGACAACGGCTCGGTAGGCGATGGCGGTTCCGCGCCGGCGCTGCCCGGGCCCGACAAGTACGCCCTTCCGCAGAACGTCTACGTCCTCTTCCGCTCCGGCATCCCCCTTGTCTACTACAACGGGCGCGAGATGCACGACCGCTACCAGAACCGGGGCTTCTGGGCACGCGAAGGGAACCCCACAGCCCTCGGAAACTACGACACCAACCTCTCACGCCTTATCCGCGTTGCCAACGGCTACGCACGCGGAGCGTTCACAGTCCTCAACAGCACCGATACCGTCAACCCCTCACTCAACGACGTGCTCGTCTTCCAACGCGGCGGCGCGGCTTCAAACCAGGCCTCCATCCTCGTCGCCGTCAACGACCGCTACGACGCGGGCACACAGACGCGCAACGTCCTCACCAACTTCGCCCCCGGCACACGCTTGTACGAACTCTCCGGCGCCGCCGCCGACCCCGTGGTCAACAACCAGGGCTTCATCCAGACTTTTATTACCGTTGACAGCAACCGCCGAGTTACGATCGTGGTCCCCAACAACGTCAACTCCGCGGGAGTTACCCACCACCGGGGGTACGTCCTCTATGGCCCGCTGGCCCCGGTGGGCACACTCACCGTCTCGGGCGGGACGGGCACGATCCCGGCTGACCCCACGACCGTCCCCCTCTGGCGCCGCCGGAATACTCCCGTCGAGATCGTTACCGCACCCACCTTTGACCTGACGCTCGACACCATCAAGGGCGACCCGGCCGACTCGGCCTTTGATGACTTTGCTGTCTTCCGCATCAACAAGGGGTGGTTCGATTACAACAGCAACGGGGTAGTGGATCAGCAGCCCCCGTCGGCCGGGATTGACGCGGGGTACGAGCGATTCCTGACTCAGAACGAGCCGATCAGCTCCACTGCTGGCAACAACGGGCAGGGCCTCTACCGCCAGACCATCAACACCGATCTGCTCCCCGAAGGGATGAACTACATCAACGCCATCGCTTACCGCCGGCGCACCGACGGCGGCCCGGCCATCTATGGCGACTTCCGCAAGGTCATCTATGTCGATCGCCAACCCCCGGCCGTGCAGCTCGTCAGCGACACCAACGTCGCTACCGGGAACTTCTCCTTCGTCGTCAAGGCCCAGAACACAGCGGGCGTCCCCGACCGCACTGTTACCAGCGTTTACATGCTCCCCAACCTGCCCGTGGGCGTTGACCCGATCCCACTGCTGAGCAGCAGCAACCTGGCGACGCAGTTTGACCGCTTCGAGTGGCGGCGGAACATCGGCAACCTCCCGCCGGGGGTCAACTCGCTGACGATCGTCGCCTTCGAGACCTCCGGGCGCTCCAGCATCACACGCATCAGCAACATTGTCGTAACCCTCGGCTCCGGCGACGTCAACCTCGACGGCCTGGTAACCATCGACGACCTGTACGCATCTTGGACGCTCACCAGTTACCTCGGGGAGGCGGACATGAACCGCAACGCGGCGCTGGACGTCTCCGATCGGCGGATCCTGGAACAGACCAACCTGCGAGCAGCCGAGGCCGCCGGCATGGCCGGCCCGCAGCGCTGAGTGAAGCAACATCCCCCGCCCCTCACGCCCCCGTGCCCAGCGCGTCGAGGAACGCGTGCATCGCCGAGGCAAAGACTTCCGCACCCTCGGCCATCGGCACGTGCCCGCACTTGTCGATCCAGACAAGCTTGGACCCAGGGATCAGCTCGGCGAATGAAACGGCCGCCTTGGGCGGTGTAACAACGTCCTGCTTGCCCCAGACCAACAGCGTGGGCGCCTTGATCTGGCCGACCTGCCCGCGCAGCACGTCCCGCCGTGCCGAACGCGAGAGCTTGACCATCGCCCGAACGCTCCCCCGCTGGCTCAGCGCGGCATAGGCCCGGTCAACGTCCTGCTCACGCACGTTGCTGGGGTCAAAGTAAAGCTCGGCGATCTTGGCGTGCAACCACCCACGCGTGGGCCTGATCTCAACGGTCGAGACGATCGATTCTTCGATCAGCCCCGAAGAACCGGCCAGCACCAGCCCCTTGATCATCTGCGGCTGCTGGATCGCCAGCCGAAGGGCCACATGCCCGCCGAACGAGTTGCCAACAAGCACCACCGGCTCGCCGACCTCCTCGCGCAAGAACCGCTCTGTCAGCCGGGTGATCCCCTCGATCGAGCAGTCGTGCGCCGGCGTCTGCAACAGGGGCAGTTCCAGGCAGAGGCACCGGGCGCGGTGCTTGATCTTGTCGACCAGGTCTTCCCAATGCTCGTTTAGACCCACCAGACCGTGCAAGAAGACCACCGGCACGCCTGTCTCCGGCCCGTCGTGGAGCACACGGGCCGTCAGGTTGTGCTCGCTACCCGGTGTGCCAGGGGGGTAGAGCGTCCATGTGCGGACACGCTGCTCCCGCGTGGCCTGGGCCACCGATGACGCCGAGGATCGCATTTGGCCTGAGGGTATGGGCACGTCGGGGTAACTCTACTCGCCTAATTCGCCTGCACGCCAGGCCCGGCCATCGCATCCTGGCAAGGGTAGCAGTATCGGGGCCATGAAGGTACCCCCGACTGTCAACCTGGCGTGAAGACCCCGCCCGCACTCTCGTCATCCCATCCTTTGGGCCTTCTATGCTCTGTGCAGCCGTGTCCCGGTAGCTCAGTTGGATAGAGCAGCCGCCTTCTAAGCGGCAGGTCGCGCGTTCGAATCGCGCCCGGGACGCTTTGGGTTTTCGTTGTGGGCGCCACCCCAAGTCCTATACCACGGGCAAGAGGGGAAGCAGGCACCGGGGTAATTGTTGCCCTAAAGACGCACCCCAGCCGGTCCGATGTGCCTGGGCATGTACATGCCATTGACCGTGAAAAAAGCGACGCACCGCACCGCATGCAAGGCCCTTGCCGTCTCCCTGCTCGTTGGTGGCCTGGCCCTTGGCTCAGGGTGTGATAACGCCGGCCAGGGCGCCCTGACCGGCGCTGGGGCCGGTGCCCTAGGCGGCATGGCCATCGGTTCACTCTCCGGCAACATGGGCAAAGGTGCGGCCATCGGCGCCATCGCAGGTGGCCTGGGCGGCGCGGTCATCGGGGATCAGAACGAACGCAACAGCCACCGCTAGCCCCGATAATCCCTCCCCGGGCGACCCCCTCTCCACGGCACTACCCTTGCTGCATGACACGAACCATCCCCGCCCTCCTGGCCGCGTGCATCTCTGCTTCAAGCGCCTTGGCCTGGGATGCCGTCGGGCACCGTGCCATCACCTGGCTGGCCCTGGACAACCTTCCCCCCGATGCCCCGGAATTTCTGCGCCTGCCCGATATCCGCGACGGCGTCGCCTGGCAGGCCGCCGAGCCTGACCGCTGGCGCGGCGTCTCCTCACCGATCCTGCGCCACGAGAACGCGCCGGACCACTACATCGATGTCGAGGACCTTGCCGCCTTCGGCCTCACACTCGAAACCATTAACCCGCTGCGCTACCGGTTCGTCCGCGACGTCGCCCTCGCCCGCCAAGCCCACCCGGCCGGGCCTGATGGAACCTACAAGCCGTACAACCCCAAGCTCGACACCGCAGGGGACAAAGAGTGGCCGGGCCTGGTCCTGCACGCCGTCGCCGAGCACCACGCCAAACTCCTGAGCCAGTTCAAAACTTACCGCACGCTCATCGCTCTCAACGACCCCGCCCGCGCAGCGCAACTGGCACAGACCAAGGCCAACATCACCTCCACCATGGGCATCCTGTCGCACTTCGTCGGCGACATGGCCCAGCCCCTGCACACCACCAAACACTTTAACGGCTGGGTCGGCGACAACCCCAACCAGTACACCACCGCCAAGACCTTCCACGCCTATATCGACGGCGGCGTCCTCTTCCTGCACGGCCTCAACTACCACACCCTCCGCCCAACGCAGACCTTTACCACCACCATCGATCCGGACAGCGCGTGGGAGCCGACGCTTACGTACCTCAAACGCAGCCACGCACTCGTCGAGCCGCTCTACAAAATGGAAAAAGACGGCACCCTCGACCAAAAGCCAGGCAAAGAGTTCATCACCGCCCGCCTCAACGACGCCGCCGACATGCTCGCCGCCTACTACGCAAGCGCCTGGGCCGGCAGCGTCATCACACCCAAAGACATCCAAGACTTCCAACGCTACGACGGCTTCAGCCCCGCCCAGCGACCCGCCGCTGACGCCGGCGAGCGGGAGAAGGCCAACACACCCAGTGCCACAATCGGTGAACTGATCCCCGGTCAGCGCGTGCTGCTGGCCGGCACCATCGAGCCGGACGGCAAGAAATCGTGGACGCTCAAACTTGCCGACAAGCAACTGCCCGTGCCTTCCTGGAACGGGCACCGCGAGCTCAAAGGTGGTGCGTCGATCATCGCCCAGGGGCACATCGCCGACCGCTCCGAGGCCGGCGAGGGCCAGGGCATGGTATTGGTCCTAGAGAGTTGGAAGCCCGCCGGGAAGTAACGCTGACAACGCTGGTCTGTGCGTCTAGGCTTGGGCCGTTGAGTCGGAAATTGGGGCGGGTAGCTCAGTTGGCTAGAGCATTCGCTTTACATGCGAAGGGTCCCGGGTTCGAGTCCCGGCCCGCCCATTTTCGGAGTCCACCTCCCACATGAACGCACTGGACGCCGCCTATGCCGCACTTGCCGTTGCGACCTGGCCAGCATGGGGGCTCAAACGGCGCAAGGGGTGGGATGAACGCCTCGGGAAGATCGAGGCTCTCGGCAGCAAATCCCGCCCCCGCATCCTCCTGCACGGCGTATCCGTCGGCGAGGTCAACGCCCTGCGCGACCTCGTCCCCATCCTCGCCGAGCACGCACACGTCATCGTTTCAGCCTCAACGGACACGGGCATCAAGCGTGCCACCGACCTTTTCGGCCCCGCGCTCGTCCGCCGCTACCCGCTCGACTTCTCACGCTCGGTCGCCCGCTTCTTAGACGCCGTGCAGCCCGACGCCGTCGCGCTGTGTGAACTAGAACTCTGGCCCAACTTCATGCACGCCTGCCAACAGCGCAGCATACCCGTCGGTGTCATCAACGGCCGCCTCAGCCAGCGGAGTTTCAAGGGCTACTGCCGGGCAAGATTCCTGCTCCACAAAACCTTCGCTCGCCTGACTTTCGCCGCGGTGCAAGACCAGGTCTATGCCGACCGCTTCGTGCACATGGGCGTCCCCGCCGCTGCCGTCCACATCACCGGCACCATGAAGTGGGACACCGCCAAACTCACCGACGACGTGCCCGAGTCGATCCCCCTTGCCCAAGCCCTCGGCATCGACCGCACCAGGCCCCTGATCGTCGCCGGCAGCACCGGGCCACGTGAAGAAGCCCTCCTGCACGAGGCCTGCCCGCCGGGCGTGCAACTGCTCTGCGCCCCGCGCAGGCCCGAACGCTTTGACGAAGCCGCACAGGCACTGCCGGGCTGCTCAAGGCGCAGTAGATCAACCACCCCCACCACCCCAGGCACACCCCAGCACCGCTTCCTCCTGGACACCATCGGCGAACTGCGCGCCGCCTATGCCCTGGCCGATATCGCCGTCGTCGGACGCAGCTTCGGCAACCTGCACGGCAGCGACCCCATCGAACCCGTCGCCCTCGGCCGGCCCACCATCATCGGACCACGCTACGGCGACTTCACCGCCGTCGTCAATGCACTCAAGGACGCGGGTGGAATCCAGGTCATCGACGCTGGCAACCTGCGCACAACCCTTGGCCAACTCCTCGACCAGCCTGACCTGCGCGCACAGATGGCCCAGCGCGGCCGCGCGTGCATCCGCGCTCACCAGGGCGCAACAACCAAGCACGCAGAGATGATCCTCGCCACGCTGCGCAATCGCTCACAATAACCCGCCCCAAACACGGCACACCCGGCAACCAAATACCTAGCCTTGTTACACAGATTCGGATACGCTATCCACCGCCTGCCCCACCACCACACCAGCGAGCACCACATGCCAACGACCGCGAAGAAGAAAAAGTCCTCCAAGCGTGCCCCCTCCTTCCGCACCGAGCACGACCTGCTCGGCAAGATGCCCATCCCCACCTCAGCCTACTACGGCATCCAGACCGCACGGGCCATAGACAACTTCAAGGTCTCCGGCGTGCCGGTCTCCCACTACCCCGACATCATCGTCGCCTTTGCAATGGTCAAACTCGCCGCCGCACGCGCCAACCACGACTGCCGCGCCTTGGATACACGGCGACTGCGAGCCATCGAGAAAGCCTGTAAAGAGATCATCGAAGGCAAACTCCACGAGCAGTTCCCCGTCGATATCTTCCAGGGCGGCGCGGGCACCTCCACCAACATGAACGCCAACGAGGTCATCGCCAACCTCGCCCTCGAGCACCTCGGCTACGCCCGCGGCACCTACGACCGACTGGATCCACACGACCACGTCAACCTCTCCCAGAGCACCAACGACGCTTACCCCACCGCCCTGCACGTCGCCACGCTGCTCGGCAATGCACGCCTCATCGCCGTCATGGTCGAGCTGGCCGATGCCTTTAAGCGCAAGGGCAAAGAGTTCCGCAGCATCGTCAAGATGGGGCGCACGCAACTGCAAGACGCCGTTCCCATGACCCTGGGCCAAGAGTTCAACGCCTGGGCCGCCAGCATCCTCGACGAAGTCGCGGCCCTCCGCGCCGTTGAGCACTTCCTCTGCGACGCCAACATGGGCGGGACCGCCATCGGCACCGGCCTCAACGCCCCCAAGGGCTACGCCGAACGCTGTGCACGCCACCTCGCACGCATCACCGGCAAGCCCATCACACTCGCACCCGACCTCATCGAGGCTACACAAGACACCCAAGCCTTCGTCCTCTATCACGCCGCTATGCGCTCGCTGTGCATCAAACTGAGCAAGATCTGCAACGACTTACGCCTGCTCTCCTCCGGTCCCCGCGCAGGCCTTGGCGAAATCAACCTCCCGGCCATGCAGCCCGGCAGCTCCATCATGCCCGGGAAGGTCAACCCCGTCATCCCCGAGGTCGTCAACCAGGTCTGCTTCAAGATCATCGGCAACGACGCCTGCGTCGGTATGGCCGCCGAGGCCGGGCAGCTCCAGCTCAACGTCATGGAACCTGTCATCGCCCAGTGCATCTTTGAGGGCCAGACCCTCCTGTGCAACGCCGGCCGCACGCTCCGCACCCTCTGCATCGACGGCATCACCGCCAACAAAGACGCCTGCCGAAACTTCGTCGAGCGCAGCATCGGCATCGTTACCGCCCTCAACCCCCTCATCGGCTACGAGCGGGCCACCGAGATCGCCGCCGAGGCACTCGCCAGCGGCCGAGGCGTTGTTGAGCTCGTCCGCGAACGCAAGTGGGTCACCGACAAACAACTCCGCGATGCCCTCAGCCCTGCAAACCTCACCGGCACCGCACGCTAAAGGCCAACCTCCCACAACCACGGAGCCGCAACGATGATCTGGCTTGAGTTTGTCGTCGTCCTGGCCGCCATCGTCATCGGCGCCCGCGTCGGCGGCGCGGGCCTGGGCACCGTTGCAGCCCTTGGCCTTGCGGTGCTGGTCTTTGGCTTTGGTCTCCCACCTTCCTCTCCTCCCGTTGCAGTCCTGGCCATCCTCGTCTCGGTCGTTACAGCCGCCGCATGCCTGCAATCCTCCTCGGGCATGGACCTGATGATCTCCCTGGCCGACCGCGCGCTCCGCGCAAGGCCCAAGTGGATCACCTTCGTCGGCCCGGCCGTCGCCTACGCCTTCACCTTCTGCGCTGGCACCGGGCACGTCGCCTACGCCGTCCTGCCCGTCATCGCCGAGGTCGCACGCAAGGCTGGCATCAGGCCCGAACGCCCCATGTCCATCAGCGTCATCGCCAGCCAGCAGGCCATCACCGCAAGCCCACTCTCGGCCGCCACCGCAGGCCTCCTGGGCATCCTCGGCGCTGCCCATCTGACCATCAACAACCAGCCCGTCCAACTCTGGCACATCCTGGCCATCTGCATCCCCAGCACCCTCATAGGTTGCCTCGCCGGGGCGATCGCCGCCTCCTTCATGGGCAAAGAACTTGCCGAAGACCCGGTCTACAAAGACCGCCTAGCCAAAGGCCTTGTCCAACCCCCCGCCCCACTGCCAACGCTCAAAGGGCCTGAACGCCGTCGGGCGATCGGCGCCGTCACCACGTTCCTCACCGCCGCGGGACTTGTCGTCGCCTTCGGCATGCTCCCATCCCTGCGCCCTTCCTTCCCGCAGACCGTCGTCCCCGCGGGCACCGCCACCGCCGATGTCATCGAACGCACGATCACCAACCTGGGCGACCCCGAGCGCGCCGACGAACCCGTCACCCGCGAACAGATCGCTCAGCGCCTTGAGTCACTCCGCGCCAAGCCCGCCGAGATTCAGTCCGTCCCCGTCAGCATGACGACGCTGATCCAGATCATCATGTACTCCGCCGCCGGGGTCATGATGCTCTTCTTCGGCGCCGAGCCGACCAAAACCGTCCGCACCTCAGTCGCCGCCGCCGGTGTCGTCGCCTTTATCTCCATCGTCGGCCTGGGCTGGCTGGGCAACTGCTTCTTCGACGGCAACAAGCAGGTCATCGTCAGCGCCCTCTCCGGCGTCATCACCGCGCACCCCTGGGTCTTCGCCCTCGGCCTATTTGCCCTCTCCATCGTCCTCTTCAGCCAGGCCTCCACCGTCGCCGCACTCATGCCCGTCGGCATCGGCCTTGGCCTCTCAGCCGGCACGCTCATCGCCTGCTTCCCCGCCGTCAACGGCTATTTCTTCCTCCCAACCTACGGCACCATCATCGCCGCCGTCGCCTTCGACACCACAGGCACCACCCGCATCGGCAAGTACGTCCTCAACCACTCCTTCATGCTCCCAGGCCTCGTCTGCACCATCGTCAGCGTCGCCAGTGGGTGGGTCCTCGTCCAAACTATCTTCTAGTCAACCATACCATGCCCACAACCAACCCCGACTGCATCCTGATCACGCTGGCCAACGCCGCGGAACTGTTCGATGCTCCACCCACCGCACGCCGCGCATACCCCGGCGACGAGGACCGCCGCTGGGACGACATCGGCGCAACCCTCGGCGAGCCAGGCGTCGGCCGCCTGCTCCTGATGGCCCTGGAGAATCCCCGTGCAACCCGGCTAGTCATCCGCATCCTGCACACCCCCGATGCCTCCACCGCCCACGCCGCGGACGAACTCACCGAACGCCTGCGCAGGTGGTGCCGGTGTAAAATTATTTTCAACAGCAAGACCATCTCCCTACGCCGGAGCTTTGGCCTCCGCGCGCTCTACAAGGCCCTGGCAGCGCTGGCGTTGGCCCTGGCCGCTTCGTGGGCGTTGCAAAGTGAAACATTTCACGAGCCAGCAGGCCCGCTGCGCACGCTCATCGCCGAGGCGCTCGTCATCGCCGGGTGGGTCGTAATGTGGCGGCCTATCGAGATGATCTTCTTTGACTCCATGCGCATCCAACTCGACAACCGGCTGCTCAATCAGCTCCTGCGCATCCCCTGGACCGTCGAACTCGCAACACCCCCCCCCCCCCCCCCCCCCCCCCCCCCCCCC
>JBKDDT010000041.1:0-36866 GCA_046339895.1 bacterium
CAAAGCAGCCGTGCCGGCGGCGCGCGCCCGGGTTGTGCTCTTGGACTTTCTCATGCATCCTGTCTAATACAGACGGCTTCTCCAACGACTCAATGGCCCACGCCACTACAGGGTGTCTATCGACCAGACCGAGAATGTGGAAAAGAGGGCAAATTCCCAGCTCGTCAACCAGTTTTGAGCTTGAGTTGTTAACGCCCTGTGGTGGCAGTATTTATTAGACCATGGGATTGCCCGCCGGGTGTGGAAACAAACCAGCCCCGCGCAGGCGTGCGGGGCTGGTGAAAAGTCAGTGGGCCTATTGGTGCCCGCAGGGCAGCCCGGCTTGTTCAGACGCACCCGGCGAAGAACCCGTTGAGGAAGACGATGATGTCGTCGGCGGTGAACTGCCCGTCGGCGCCAACCGACTGGCCGGGGCCAGCGACGTCGGCTCGCCCGTCGGCCGCAAAGAACCAGTTGAGGTAGACGATGATGTCGTCGGCTGTGAGTTGCCCGTCCCCACCGATCGTCTGGCCAGGCCCGGCCACATCAGCCGGGGATCGCAGGTCAACGCGGATTCTGTGCACCGCGCCGTTGGCGACAGGCAACTGCCCGGCAACCGTAACGGCGCCGATGGCCGTGTCGATGCTCACGGGCGCGACGCGCACGCCGTCGACGAGCACTTGGCAGGGTGAAACCCCGGCGGGGATGCGCACGACAGTTCGGAAGGCAAGAGCCCCGTTGGTCCGTTTGGTGATGGCGTGCTCGCCGCCGTTGGCGTCGCGCTTGACGGTGATGTCAGTGCGCTGCCCGCCCACGCGGACGTTGTTGTAGGTCATGGTGTTCCACGCGCCGGGCAGGCGTGGCTTGATGCGCAGGGTGTTTCCCGGCGCGTCAGGTTCGTAGCCCAGGAAGATCATCACGCTGTCGACGTAGAAACTCATGCTCTCCCAGGCGTTGGGCCAGGCGGTCTGGAGGGTGAAGTCGCTCTGGCCGGGGTATTGCAGGCTGTTGCTCGGGGCCATCTGCTCGGCACCGAAGCCGAGGGGGCCGTTGTGGTCCTTGGCGCGATTGAGGCGGTAGAGGTGGTTGTCGATATCCGCTGTGCCGGGCGTGTAGTCCTGGCGCACGGCATAGAAGCACCCGTACCACATCGTGCTCAGGAACCAGGGGCCGCCGCCGGTGGGGCCCAGGGCGGGGTTGGCCCAGTAGCCGTCGCCCCAGTAGCGGTCGATGAGCCCGACGTAGTCGGACGAATCGTTGATGTACTGGCCCGCGAAGCGGACGAGTGGCTTGGCCTGCCCCTCGGCGTTGTTCAAGCGTGTGCGGACGCCGTTGATGCGGTCAACAACGCGCGATGCCCGCGCGTCGTTGGGAGGCACGACCTCGAAGGGGTAGGTGATGCCCAGCAGGGAGATGTCGGTGTTCTCGCCGTCCCAGTCGAGCTTGCCATAGAAGCCTGGCAGCAGGCCGTTCTCGCGGTTCTGGAAGTCTGCGGCGTCTGAGCTTTGGCCGAGGGTGAGCGCGATCTCGCGTGCATCGCGCAGGCCGCGGATGATGTTGGCGTTGCTCATGAGGAAGGTGTCGTAACTGTCTTCCCAAACGTTGTTGGAGTACATCAGCACCTGGCCTGCCGGCGCGCCGGGGTAGGCCTGGCGGAGGTTGAGCCGGCCCGGGTCAATGCCCGAGGTCTGGCTCATTGCGATGGCGGCGTCCTTGACGATGGCGTAGTTGGTGTTGCCCGGGTTGGTGGCCTGGGCCTCGGTGAGGTAGGCCAGGTCACCTTCGACCTTGTAGTTGTAGTTGATCATCCACGGGATCACGGCGGTCTCATCGACCTGCGGCGCGCCCCAGATGACAAACCCGTCGGTGGAATACTTCTGCTTCCAGAACCCGCGCCGTCCCCAGGACTCAAATTCGCGGAAGGTAAGATCACGCAGGTAGCGCGTCATCTGGCGGACGGTGCCGGTGTGCCCGGTGCGAGAGAGCGTAACGGCGGCCCAGGCCATATCCCGCGGCCAGACGTAGGGATAGGCCCCGTTGCGGAACCCGGCGATGAGGCCGCCGGTCTTCTCGTCGAGGTGCAGCATCGTTCCAAGGATGCCGCGTTGGTAGAGCGCGTCGATGCTGTCGTCGGGTGTATCGACGGTTACGCCCTCGCCCAGGAACGATTGCCAAGAGGTGTTGGTCGTGTTCATCGCCGATTCGAGGTTGGCGCTCTGGAACCAGTCGAGCGTCGGGGCGATCTGCGAGGCATATGTGCCCGTTGCGCCGGCGAAGTTGTCAAACCCGCCGATGATCGCGGCGGCGACTTCCTCGGTGCCACCGGGGGGGATCGTAAGCTGCATGCCAATCCAACCCTGCCCGTTGTCTGGTGAGCTATCACGCCAGCTATCGGTAGCCGGGCCTGCGCCGGTGCCTTCTGTGCTGGTGCGGCGGAGTGCACCGGCGAGGTAGACGGAGACGTTTTTCTCGTAGCCGGGGAACGTCGTGGGGTTGTATTCCTGTCCGAAGCCGATCGAGCCGGTGTTGTTGACGACCCTGCGGGTGTTGTCGTAGGCAACCATCGCCCCGCGTGCAGGGTCGGCGAACATGGCGTCAAAGCCGTCGCCGCCGTTGATTGCAAAGTCGCCGTAGAGATAGATGTTGGCGGTGCGTGGCGAGGCGTTGGGGTTGGTTAGTCGGACGCGTTTGATGACGAGGTTGCGGATCGGGTTACCAAAGCCGTCGGCGACGTTGCGTGGGGCAAAGTCGTACTGGGTGATCTGCAAGTTGGCCCCGCCGGCTGCGAGGGTGCTGGTGGTCTGTATGGTGTTGGTGCCGGGGAGGTAGGTTTGCTGGATGTTGGTGTAATCGGTGCCGTTCTGGTTGCTCAGCCAGCGTGTGATGCCGTTGTAGGCGATGCCGAGCTGAACCTGGTTGAGGTGCATCTGCCCGCGGTTGTCGATGGGGAGCCCTGGGGGGAAGGTGTCCAAGCCGCTGACGTACCCCTCGTTTTGGGTACCGACGCCCTGGACGCCGCCTGCGCCGGGGTAGTAGAGGTCAAACCAAGTGCCGTTCTGATCGAGCATGGCGTTGATCCACCCGTTGCCGACGACGCCCTCTTCCTTCCAGAAGTGGATGGGCGGATAGCCGACGCCCTCGCTGCCTGGAAAAAAGGAGCCTTGGCCTGGCCAGGGGAGTTTGTTGGTGTAACTGCTCGACGCTGCCCCGGCGGAGGATGCCGCGCCGTCGTTGAAGACCTCGCTGGCGGGGTTCCCTTGCGTCCACCGGCTGGTTTTGTACCGGATCGTCTGGGCGTAGTTCCGCGTGCCGGCCGGGAGCGTCGCGACCCACCAGTCGCGCACGCCTGGTGAGGTGTTGAAGTCGTTGGCGACGAAGGTAACCTGCCCGGCGATGCTCGTGAGCGTCTGCGTTGTGCCGCTGCCGACGCCTTGGGAGCCTTGCGGCTCGGTGCCGTCGGTTGTGTAATAGAGGGCGACGCGGTCGTACCCGAATTGGCAGCAGGCCTTGAAATAGACGCGCACGGCCTCACCCTGGCGGGGGGCGAGGGGTGAGCGTTCGGTTGCCGCACCGCCGAAGGGGTTGGCAGGGTTGAGGTTGCCCGAGGGGAGGGCGCGGGTGGGGTCGTGCAGGACCGTGGGCGTCTGCGCCCGCGCGGCAGGGCCGACGATCGCCAGAGCCACGGCCAGCACGGGCATGACGATGAACTTGTCGATGAACTTTTCAGAACGCATTGGTGTCCCTTTGACCCCTCCGTCGCCCGGGGGTGTGGTGATGAGAGATACGACCGGGATTATGCCTTACAAACCAGGCAGGGGGGAGCGAAAAGATGGGCAAGTACGCAAGATTGCGGCAGAATGCGTCTTTCGAGTAAGTTCGTTTTCGTCTGGCCGGAACGATAACCGGACAAAGGCCAGCCAGGGGGCGACCCATCCACAGGCCTTGATCCCGGCCAATAGAGAGTGGGGGATTGACCACAGAGATGGGTGGTTCATTCCGCCGCGTTGAGCTTGAGGTCTTGGACGTCTAGGCGGTTGATAAGTTCCGTGTTGCTGAAGGTGCGGTCCAGTAGGGCTGGGGCGTCGGATTGGCGGATGCGTTCGGCGATCATGGGGCCGAAGTTCTGGAACTCGGTCTGCGAGAAGGGCTTGAACTCGACGACCTGCCCGAGGACGGCGGCGAGTTTGCCTGCCGGGGCGATGACAAAGGTGCGTTCGCCCGCAGTGAGCGGGTCGATCTTGAGGGTCGGGTCGAGTGTGCGTGCGGCGTTCATGGCGGCGGCGATGACGTCGGGGGTGTTGACGACGGGGTCGGGTGGGTTGACGCCACGGGCCTGGCTGACGTTGGCGCGGGCCTGCTCGCCGACGGAGTAACCCTTGTCGCGGAGGACCTTGGCCGCGTCGGGCACGCTGGTGAGCATGGCGATGGGCTTGACCTCCTCCAGCGCGGCGGTGATGGAGGCGACGGCCTTGATGCTGCGGGCGTCTTTGCTGATCCGTGCGCGGACCTCGTCGATACTTGCCGGGCTGGCCTCGGGGATGGCCTGGGTGATGAGGACAAAGTGCGTGTTCTGTGAGGCGTCCTCGAACGGCTCGACGATCGGCAGGCCGGCCTGGGCGGCGATGACCTGTCGGGGCTTCTTGAACTCCTTGGCAGCGAAGAGCACGTCGCTGGCGGGGATGTTCTGCTGGCCGCGCTTGGTGATGGCCATGCCCAGGACGCTGTCTGCGGCCATTTCACGCTGGGTTTGTATGCCTTTGGCGACAACGACCGGCTCGGGGAGAGTGAGGCCGAACTTCTGGGATACGCGGGGGGTGACGGCCTTGGCGATCGCGGCGAGATCGACCTTAGACGCGTCCCAGTCTACGGGCAGGACGCGGAAGCCGTCTTGCTCGGGGAGCGTGCCGACGGCGCGGACGATCTCGGCCCGCACGCCGCTGGCCATCTCGCGGACGATCTGCTCGGTCAGGTCGCGTTTGAGTTGCTCTTCGAGATTCCGGCGGTGCGAGCTGGCGTCGGTGCCTGGCAGTGGGGGGTTGGTTGCGAGTTTTTTCTGCACCGCGACGGGGTCGATTTTGACGGCCGCGGCGATGGCCGAGCGGTCGATCGTCAGGCGTGTGGCGGCGACGCGGTCGGGCTGTTTGAGGCCCATGCCGAAGTCGCCGGTGTTGAGGGGGACGTTTTTGAAGCGGTCAAAGTGTGCTTGGAGTTCGGCCTCGGCCGGCTCGGGCTGTGCGGCGAGTTGTTTTTCATCGACGGTAACGACGACGTAGGCGACGAAGGCCTGGTCGAGCTGCTGGGCGAACTTCTGCATGCGGGGCGCGCTGGCGACGCCGATCTGTGAGACCTCCTCGGTCATGCGTCCGATGGCGCGGAGGTTGGCAAAGACGTCGGCCCCGCTGACGGCCGGCTCGCGGGTGTTGGTGGTGCGGTCGATGAGCGTGGAGCCTTGGCTGGCCAGGAGTGTGGCGAGCTGCTCATCGGTGAGGTTCTCGGTCTGCCGGAGTTTCTGCTGCCACGTTACGCCGCGGGCGCGTTCATCTTGGGTGAGGGTGCGTTGGACGGCCATCTGGAGGATGCCCTGGCCGAGGTCGTCGGCGAACTGCCGGCCGTCGACTGGGCCGCCGTTGAGGCCTGCGCGATCGGCCTCGTGCGTGCGCATCATCCAGTTTTCTGTGCGGCCTTCATCGGGCAGGCGGATGGCCTGGAGGAGGTTGGGCGGGAGGGTTCGGCGGAGTGATTCGACGGCCAGGCTGGCCGCGGCGGCGTGCCCGCTGGTTACCTTTTCGCCGTCCATGGTGAAGACGCGCTGGTTGTGTGCGATGTTCTGCGCTTGCCGCTGGAGTGTGTCGGCCAGGAGGAACGAGATCATGATGAAGACCCCGAAGATCGCCAGGATCCACATTTTGTACTTTTTGAGGAGTTTGAGCATGAGGGGGTAAGTTTAGCGGAGCCGGGGCGTGCTGGCTGGGTGGGCCTAGGCCCGGTTCAGGCCCGGTTTAGACCTGCGATAAACGCCCCCAGCCGACGGCACCCCTCGCGGATTTGCTCTAGCGAGCAGGCGAAACTGATGCGGATGTGCTTGTGCCCGAGCAGGCGGGAGAAGTCCTCACCCGGGACGACGGCCATCTGCTGCTCGTCGAGCAGGGCGTTGGCAAAGTCGGCTGCGGAGTTGATCTTGGCACCCTTGGCCGAGTGGGTGCCGAGGTGGGCGGAGATGTCAGGGAAGACGTAGAAGGCGCCGACCGGGCGGGCGAGTTTGATCCCCGGGAGTTTGCGCAGCTCGGCGTAGATCACCTCGGCGCGTGCGGCGAAGGCGGTGCGCATGGCTTCGAGTTCCGCGTCGCACTCGGTGAGCGCTGAGCGCAAGGCTGCCAGTGAGAAGCCGGGGACGCAGGTGATCGACTGGCCTTGCAGTTTGCTCAAGCCTGCGACCAACTGTTTGCCAAACTCGCCCGAGCCGCTGACCCAGCCCAGGCGCCAGCCCGTCATGGCGAAGCTCTTGCCCGGGCCGTTGACGGTGATGGTGCGTTCGGCGATGCTCGGGACGCTGCCGATGGAGAAGTGCGGCACGCTGCCGAAGACGATGTTCTGGTAGAGCTCGTCGGAGATGACGACCATCTCTGGGGCGATCGTGCTGGCGGCCTCGGCGACGACAGCGGCCAGGGCTTCGAGCTCGGCCTGTGAATACATCGTGCTGCACGGGTTGCTCGGGGTGTTGAGCATCAGCGCCCGCGTGCGCGGCGTGATGGCGCGCTTGAGCTGCGCGGGGGTGATCTTGAAGTCCTGCTCAGGGCCGGTCGGCAGTTCGACGACGTTGGCCCCGGCCAGGCGGGCCATGGGGGAGAAACTCACCCAGGCGGGGACGGGTAGGAGCATCTCTTGTTCTTGGCCTGGGGGGTGGAGGTCAAAGAGGGTTTGGTAGGTGAGGTAGAGGGCCATTTTGACGCCGGCGGTTACGAGGACGTGGTCCTTGGTTACGCCCGGGATGTGGCTGGTGGTGGAGATGTGCCGGGCGAGGAGTTCGCGTGTGGCCGGGTCGCCTGGGGTGTCGATGTAACGGGTCAAGTTGGCGTTGATGGCGTTGATTGCCGCGCGTTTGGCCGGCTCTGGGGTGTCAAAGTCAGGCTCGCCGGCGGAGAAGTTGAGCACGTCGGCGCCCGCGGCCTTGAGGGCCTTGGCCTTGTTCATCACGGCGACTGTCGAGGAGGCTTTGAGCGACGAGACACGGGCGGAAAGGTTCATGCGGGCAGGGTAGTGCATGACACGCCAGCGTGGCTTTGCGGCCCTAAGGTGCGTGTGTGAACTTGGGTGATTACAGCGTAACGCGAGAGCTGACGGCCGGGCCGATGGGCACGCGGTCGCTGGCGCTGAACAAACAGGCCCACACCAGCCACCTGCTGCACAGGGTTCGTACGACGGCGGGGATGAACCCTCGCACGTTTGCGGCGGCCATGGAGAGGTTGCAAGTGCTCAGCGACCCGCACCTGCTGGTCGTGCAGGCGTATGGGTGGGACACTGAGAGCGGCCCGTGGGTAGTAACCGATTACACAGGCGACGCCGACGGCGTTGTTACGCTGGCGCAACTGCTGCGGCTGAAGGGGGGTTGGCTGAGCATCGACGAGACGCGGCGGGCGATCGGGCAGCTGCTGGACGCACCCTGCCTGGCGCACCGCCTGGGGCTTGCGCACGGCGTGCTGAGCATGGAGCAGGTGCACGTCGACCGTGCCGGGCGGCTCGTTATCGAGTTTTATGGTTTGGCAACACTGCTGGCGCGCGAGCCGGTTGACAGGTTGGCCACCGAGCGGGCGGAGGTCGCGTCGATCTTGAAGATCGGGTACCAGTTGTTGACGGGTTTGCTGCCGGTACACCCGGTGATACCTGTCGAGCATGTCTGGGACGATATCGACGAGACTTGGCGGGGGCTGTTCGAGACGGGCCTGGGGCCGACGGGGTTCACCTCGGCGGCGCACGCGTATAGCGCGGCACGCGCGTGCCGGGTTTCCGGAGATATGCACTGGGGCCTTGGCCCGGCGCGCATGGCCCTGCGCACGCTGCTGGGCACGCGGTGAGGGGCAGGTGATAGCACAGGTGCTGTGCCGAGAATCTCTGAGCATTTGAGGGTGCTTTAGGTGTTTGAACTGGTGGCACAGGCGGGACGCGTGTGCGGGTCGCGCGGGCCTTGTGCGCAGGGCCTGCACCACCAGAGCCAGACTATCCATGCAATCAATCAGAACCTGAGGGCTTTGAGGCGTTCCATCGCCTCGCGCAGGCGTGGGGTCTCGCGGGTGAGGCTGACGCGTACGTAACTTGCGGCGGTGTCGGCAAAGCCCGCGCCGGGGACGGTTACGACCCCGGCCTCGTCGATGAGTTTCTCGACGAACTTCCAGCTGCTCATCGGCTTGCCGGCGTTCTCGCCTGCGCCCGACTCGACCGGGCAGCGTGCCCAGACGAAGATGCCGGCTTGGGGTGGTGTAACCTGGCAGCCGATGGCGAGCAGGCCAGCGACGGCGATATCGCGACGGGTGGCATATTCGGTGCGCATGGCCGCGATGATCGGGTCGTCGTAGCGTTCGAGGGCGGTTGCCGCGGCCTCCTGCACGGCGTTGAAGGGGCCGCTGTCGTAGTTGTCCTTGGTTTGCTTGAGTGCCTGGATCACGTCGGCGTGCCCGACGGCAAACCCCATGCGCCACCCGGTCATGTTGAAGGTTTTGCTCAGGGAGTGAAACTCGATGACCGCATCGCGGTTGATGTCCACGCTCGGGCATTGAAAGATGCTCGGGCAGCTGCTCGGGCCTTGCTCGAAGTAGATTTCTGAATAGGCCAGGTCGCTGGCGACGATCACACCCTGGGCGATGGCGCGTGCGGCCAGGGTGTCGAGGTGATCAAGTGCGATGCTCGCGCCGGTGGGGTTGCCTGGGAAGTTGAGCCACATGAGTTTGGTTGCGCGTAGGAGGCTCTCGTTGAGGGTCGAGGGGTCGGGGCGCCAGCCGTTGGCCGGGGTCGTTTCGATTTTTTTCACGCGTGCGCCGGCGAGGAGGCTGGCCTGGTTGTAGACGGGGTATGCGGGTGTGAAGATGATCACGCGGTCGCCCGGGTCAACGACGCCCAGTGGCAGGTGGCTGATGCCGTCTTTGCCGCCGATGGTGGCGACGATGTTTTTGGTTGGATCAACCTTGAGGCCGAAGCGTTTGTGCATGAACTCGGCGGCGGCGGCGAGGAAGCGTTTGGTGCCGTAGCAGTCGGGGTATTGGTGGTTCTTGGATTCCTGTGCGCTGGTGATGAGTTGGTCGATGACAAAGCGTGGGGTGGGCTGATCGGGGTCGCCGACGCCGAGGTTGATGACGTCCTTGCCCGCGGCGATGGCGGCGCGTTTGCGGTCGTCGATGGCGTTAAAGAGGAAGGGCGGGAGCGCACGCAGGCGCTCAGAGCGCAGGCCACCTTTGCGGGGCGTGGGGGCCTTGTCGGGGGTTTGCTTGGAGGTGTTGACTGGCTTGCGTGGGTTTGGTTGAGCGATCTTGACGCCTTTGCCGGGGGTGCGCGAGGGTGTGGGTGCTGGTGGTTTGTTGCCGCGGGAGAGGGTGGCCATGTGCAAGGCTAGATGCACGCGGGCACCTTGGCCAGCGGCGGGGGTGGGCCTTGTGCCGCTACACTCGGCCCGACTTGTACAGTTCTTATGCAACAGGATCAACCATGCTTTCTCGAACCGTAACCTGCGGGCAGATCCGCGAAGCCCACATCGGCCAGACCGTCCGCCTCAACGGGTGGGTCAACTCCTATCGCGACCACGGGAACCTGATCTTCATCGATTTGCGCGACCGGTACGGGCTGACGCAGCTGGTCTTTGACAAAGAGGATGCGCACAACGCCCAGGCCGAGATCATGGCGATGGCCGACAAACTCCGCAGCGAGGACGTGATCGCTATCGAGGGCACGGTGCGCACCCGCATCGGCGGTGAGAACCCCAAGCTGCCGACGGGGAAGGTTGAGGTGGTCGTCAAACTGCTGGAGGTGCTCAACAAGACGTCTAATCCACCGTTCCAGCCGGACGACAACGCCGCGTTGCCCAATGAGGAACTGCGGCTGACGCACCGGTACATCGACCTGCGCCGCCCGAGCATGCAGAATGTGCTCACGGCCCGGCACCGGCTCTACAAGGCGACGCGGGCCTATTTTGATGAGAACGGGTTTACGGAGGTGGAGACGCCGATCTTATATAAGAGTACACCGGAGGGTGCGCGTGAGTTTATTGTGCCTTGCCGCAATGTGCCGGGGACGTTTTATGCGTTGCCGCAAAGCCCGCAGTTGTTCAAGCAGATTTTGATGGTGGCGGGAGTGGACAGGTACATGCAGATTTGCCGGTGTTTTCGGGATGAGGACCCGCGTGCGGACCGGCAGCCGGAGTTCACGCAGATTGACCTGGAGATGTCGTTCGTCCGGCGTGAGCACATCATTGAGATGATGGAGGGGTTTGTGCGTCGGCTGTGGCAGGAGATGGCCGGGTATGCGGTGCCGAGTATTCAGCAGATGAGTTACCGCCAGGCGATGGAGGACTATGGCATTGACCGGCCGGACACGCGGTATGACCTGCGGATCAAGGACATCAGCGTGTTTGCCGCGACGGTGGATTTCAATGTTTTCAAGGGCGCACTGGAGAAGGGCAAGGACCGTCCTGCATTCAATAGCAAGCGTGGGGTCGTCAAGGCGTTGCGCGTGCCGGGGGGGGCAGAGAAGTTGACGCGGAAGATGACCGACGGTTACGCCGAGTTTGTCAAGGGCTTTGGCGCGGGGGGCGTGGCTGTCGTCAAGGTGATCAAGGGTGAGGACGGGGGACCGAAGCTCGACACGGGGATTGCCAAGTTTTTAGAGCCGGTCAAGGGCGCGTTCTTGGAGGCGACGGGCGCGCAGATCGGGGACACGGTGCTGTTTGCTGCCGATACGTACGCGGTTGCGACCAAGTCGATCGGGGAGTTGCGGCAGAAGGTTGCGCGCGACATGGGGATGGTGCCCAAGCCGGGTGCCGAGGGGGGGCCGTGGAACTTTTTGTGGGTTGTTGACTTCCCGATGTTCGAGAAGAACAAGGAGACGGGCAAGTGGGTGGCGATGCACCACCCCTTCACCAGCCCTCGCGACGACCAGATGCGGGCCTTCCTGGACGCCGATGTTGAGGACGACGATACGATCGAGGGGATCGTCAGCGCGGGGTACGACATTGTGCTCAACGGACAGGAGATCGCCGGCGGGAGCGTGCGTATTCATGATGGTGCCGTGCAGAGCAAGGTCTTTAAGCTGTTGGGCCTGACGCCCGAGAGTGCGCGTGAGAAGTTCAGTTTCCTGCTGGAGGCGTTGAGCTTCGGCGCGCCGCCGCACGCGGGGATTGCCTTCGGGCTTGACCGGCTGGTGATGAACTTTGTGGGCACAGACAACATCCGCGACGTGATCGCATTCCCCAAGACGCAGATCGGCGCTGACTTGATGACCAAGGCGCCGAGTCAGGTGCCGGAGAAATCGCAGAGCGAGGTGCACATCAAGAGCACCTGGGTGCTGCCGGTGAAGGGGGCCGTGCAGCCGGGGTAAACAGACCGCCCCGAGGCCGGGTATCCTCACAACATGCACGGCGGAGCCGTAACCACCAGCACCACGCCGGGCGACCCCGCAACGGGCGCGCCCGCCCACGCCCGCAAGCCCATCCGGGTGCTCTCGCCCTTGGTCGCTAGCCAGATAGCCGCGGGCGAGGTTGTTGAGCGCCCGGCGAGCGTCGTTAAGGAGCTCATCGAGAACGCCCTGGACGCGCACGGCACGCGGGTCGTCGTGGAACTAGAGCAAGGTGGGATCGAACTGATCCGCGTAACGGACGATGGGCAGGGGATCGCCGAGGGTGAACTGCGGCTGGCCCTGACGCCCCACGCGACGAGCAAGGTCGCCTCGGCCGATGAACTCGAGCACATCGGGACGATGGGCTTCCGCGGCGAGGCGTTGGCGAGCATCGCCAGCGTGAGCCGGGCGAGCATCCGCTCGCGTACGCCGCAGGCGCAGGGTGCGAGCATCATCGAGGCGGAGGGGGACGTGATCGTCGCGGTGCGCCCGGCGTCGGGGCCGATTGGCACAAGCGTTACGGTGCGGAATATTTTCTTCAACACGCCGGCGCGAAGAAAGTTTCTGCGCACGCCCGCTACCGAGCAGGGGCGGTGTGCGGAGGTGGTGCGTGAGATCGCCATCGCCCACCCGGGCATCGGTTTTGCGTTGATCGTCGACGGGCGCACACTGCTGGACTTGCCGGCGGGGCAGACGCCACGCCAGCGTGTCTTGGACGTGCTCGGCAAGGAACTCGCACCGCAACTGCTTGAGGTGCAGGCCGACTCGGGCGCACGGTCGCAGGCGCACGCGGGGGTCTTGACGCTCTGGGGCCTCATCGGGATGCCGAGCTTGGCGCGGGGGACGCTCAGCGGGCAGCACGTCGCCCTCAACGGGCGCGTGATCCGCGACCGGACGATCCAGCACGCTATCAAGGAGGCGTACCGCGGGCTGATCGAGCCTGGCCGGCACCCCACGGCTGTTCTGCTGCTGGAGATGGACCCGCGGGGCGTTGATGTCAACGTCCACCCCGCTAAGACGGAGGTGCGGTTCCGAGATTCTTCCCTCGTGCACGGCACGGTGCTCAGCGCGCTCCGGCAGGCCCTGCAGGGGGCCGACCTGACGGCTTCCTGGCAAGCTGAGAGCCGGGGGCACGCGTTTGCTCAGGGGTTGCTGGGCCCAGGCGTGGCGGGGGTGCCTTCCGGTGACCCGTTGCCGCGCCCGGTGGTTACCCCGGCTGTGCGTGCGGAGGAGGCCAGGAGGTTTGTCGAGGGTTTCAAGGCCCGCTACCAATCCCCCGGCGGGTCGCCCGGCGGATACCCCAGCGAGCAGGCGACGGGCGCGACGAGCGCACGCATCGACTTTGCCGCTCTGCAGGCCGCCACGGCGGGTGCAACGCCCGCGACTGCGCCGCAAGCGCCCGAACTGCTCTCGATCACGCCGACAACGCGGCCGATGCAGGTGCACAACTCGTACCTGGTAACCCAGGATGCGCAGGGGATGCTCATTATCGACCAGCACGCTTTGCACGAGCGTGTGATGTTCCAAAAGCTCCTTGCCCGTGTGCTCGGCGGGGCGAGCGTGCCGCCGGCGGATGCACCCGCCGGCTCTGCACCGGTGCCCCAGCCGCTGGAGAGCCAGCGTTTGCTCACGCAAGTTGTCGTGCACACCGAGCCGCGTGCCGTGGAGGTTGTCGAGCACGCCCGGCCGCTGCTGGAGCGGTTGGGGATCGAGGCGCGTCCCCTTGGCCCGGCGAGTGTGGGGGTGTCGAGTTTCCCGACGTTCCTCTTTGACCGCAACGTCGAGGTCGAGCCGTTCGTCGGCGACCTGCTCGTCAAGCTCGCCGGCGATGGGTGGGCCGAGGGGTCGATCACCGACCCCGCGGCCATCGAGGGCGCCCTGGCCGAGGTGCTGGACATGATGGCCTGCAAGGCGGCGATCAAGGCGGGCAACCAGCTCAGCGACATGGAGGTGGGCGAGCTGCTGGCCACGCGTGAGAGCATCGAGCGTATCAGCGCGTGCCCGCACGGGCGGCCCACGAGCGTCCGCCTGACGATGGGCGACCTGGAAAAACTCTTCCACCGCGGGTGAAGACTGCCCGAGGCAACTTACGCCCGCACCGGCCCAGGGCCGATACTCTTGCCTGCAATGTCAACAGCGACTATACAAACCTCCCCCCCGACCACGCACCACTCCGTCGGCAGCGAGCTGCAGGCAAGCCCCGCCGTCGCTGCCGCCATCGCCCAGATCACCGCCGCCGTGCGCCAGGCGAGCGAGCAGATCACAGGCGAACGCGGCCCGCGTAGCGACGCGGCCAAGGTCTCCTTTGAGCAGATGATGCAGCACGCCGGGGACGTGCGTGGGCGGGCGCTGCTTTACCCCTACATCGGCTCGGGTCTGGGCAAGGGCGCGCTCGTTGAGCTTGTTGACGGCTCGGTTAAGTGGGACATGATCACCGGCATCGGGGTGCACTTCTTCGGGCACAGCGACCCGGACATCATCGAGGCCTCCCTCCGCGGCGCGATGGCCGACACCCTCATGCACGGCAACCTGATGGCCAACGCCGAGGCCTTTGCCTTCATGGAAAAACTCAGCGCCCTGGCCCAGCGCGGCAGTCGGCTCAAGCACGTCTACTGCGCCACCAGCGGGTGCATGGCCAACGAGAACGCGGTGAAGGTTTGCTTCCAGAAGCACGCCCCCGCCTCGCGTGTGCTGGCGTTCAAGGACTGCTTCATGGGCCGCAGCGTAACGATGAGCCAGATCGGCGACGCCGCGGCCAACCGCATCGGCATCCCGCTGAGCACGCAGGTCGACTACATGCCCTTCTACGACCCCATCGCCGCCGAGCGCATGGGGCCGGGGGCGACGGGACACAAGCGTTACATCGATATGTGCGTCTTGCACCTTCGGCAGTACATCGAGCGCTACCCCAAGCAGCACGCCTGCTTCATCTTCGAGCTGATCCAAGGGGAGGGTGGCTTCAACGTTGGCACACGCGACTACCACAAGGCGCTGATGGAGGTGTGCAAGGAGAACGCCATCGCCGTGTGGGACGACGAGATCCAGACCTTCGGCCGCACTGAGCAGATGTTCGCCTATGAACTCTTTGACCTGGGCCAGTACGTCGACGTCTTCTGCGTCGGCAAGATGACGCAGGTGTGCGCGACGATGTTCACGCCCGAATACAACCCAGGCCCGGGCCTGCTCTCGGGGACGTTCATCGGGGGCGCGAGCCAGTTCCGCGCGGGCACGCGCGTGCTCGAACGCCTGGACAACCCGGCCAACTACGGCCCCGCCGGGCTCTTTGCTCGCCACCACGCACGCTTTGGCCAGGAGGTCCAGAAACTCGTCGCCAAGCACCCCGACTGGTTCCCTGCCGTCAGCCCCAAGTATGGTCAACTCGCCACCAGCAGCGGGCAGCTCTGGGGTGGCATCGGCGGGATGATGAAGTTCACGCCCTTCGCCGGGGACAAGGACAAGGTGATGAAGGCGACGAAGATGCTTTTCGAGGAGGGTGTCATCACCTTCTATTGCGGGCACGGCCCGTACCACCTGCGCATGCTGCCGCCGCTGCCAGTCTTCAATGAGGCGGACTGGCCGCGGGTGTTTGCGTGTATCGAGCGTGGTCTGGCGCGGGCGGCCGTCTAGCCGGCAGCGCAACTAAGAACCGGTCCGCCTAGCCATCAAAACCCGCTCGTGCCCCTCCAGGTCCTTGATGATCTGCGCCCCGGCCAGCCCGGGCTGTGCGTACGCAAGTTCCAGCACCTCCCCACCCGTGCACGCGGCGATCTCAACGAGCAGCATACCCCCCGGCGCGAGCCACTCGGCTGCCTGCTCGATCAGCGGGCGCACGAAGGTCAGACCGTCTATGCCGCCGCGAAGGGCGAGCGCCGGCTCGTGGTCCTTGACGTTCGCCGGCACCGCGTCCCACTCATGGTCGGGGATGTAGGGCGGGTTGCTGACCAAGTAACCCAGCGTCCCGCGCAGCGACGGCGGCAACGCGCCGAGCAGGTCCCCCTCGTAAAACTCCACCCGTTCATCCACGCCCAGTCTTTGCGCGTTCGCCCGCGCCACGGCCAGCGCGTCGCCCGAGGCATCGCTGGCGTGTACACGCGCGCCCTTGATGTTCTTGGCCAGCGCAAGCGCGATGCACCCCGACCCGGTGCAGATATCCGCGATCGCCGGCTCCTTGGCCCCCTTCCCACGCGCGTGCTGCAGCACCGTCTCGACGACCACCTCCGTGCACGGCCTCGGGATCAGCACGCGCCTGTCCACCGCCAACGGCAGGCCAAAGAACCATCCCTGCCCCGTCAGGTACTGCACCGGCTCGTGCTTGAGAGCCCGCTGGATCAGCCCGCGGAGCGTCGCCAGTTCTGACTGCGACGCCGGGCGGTCGGGGTCCATGTAGAGTTTGAGTCGTTCGGTGCCTAGCACGTGCGCGAGCAGAATCTCGGCGGCCAGGCGGGGTGAGTCCATCGCCCGCGATGCGAAGGCCTGCTGAATCCACCCCAGCAGCCTGCGCGTATCCCACCCGTCGTGCCTGGCCACCCCGGGGGCGGTGGGGGGGGTAGTTGGTGTGGGGGTTGCCCGTGCGTCGGCCATGCCGGGAGTGTAGAGTCATCGATCATCGGCACCCGCGCAGTGTGCAGCGGTGCCCGGAGAGGTGCGGATGCGTTCTGCCCGAGTCAGCATGTGGGACCACCTGGACCTGGCCTATGCGCCGCCGAACCACACCCTGGCCGGCCACGGCCGACGGGCCAATGCCCGCCGGTGCGCCGCACGCACGCACCCTTACGCCGAGGCGATGCGAGAAATCGAAACCCTCGGCACCGCCGCGCCCCGAGTCCACGCCACGCTCCAGGCCCTGGGCCAAGAGCACCACCGCCGGCACACGCACTGGCTTACACGCCGGGTCAGCCAAGATCACCCCCCAGGCCCGGCCCTGCTCATCGGCCTGGTCGGCTTAATCCTGCCCGTTGTGCTTCTGGGCGTTGTTGCCAGCGATCCGGGGCAGGGGGTACAAGACCTGCGTGGGTGGCCGATGGCTCTGATGGCATTGCCCATCGCCCTTCCCTCCGCCTTGCTCACGCTCCGGTCCTTGGCGCGCGGGGATCGGAGTGGTGTGGCCGTCGGCATGGGCCTTCTGCTCGCTGCCGGGGCTGTGCTTGTGCTGGTGCGAGAAGTCGATGCACTGGCCGTGGCACGCTGGTGGGCCGCTCTGGCCATCAGCTCGGCGGTGGGGCTTGCGGGCATCGTCGTGATCATCCAGGCGATGCGTCAGGACGGCCAAACGAGCACCCCCGGCATCCCAGCCTGCCTGCACAAACGCCGATGCCCCGACTGCGCCCTGAACCTCGATACCACGCCCCCGGCTATCAAGCCCCAACTGCTCAACAACATCGACATCGGCCCGAACGCATGCCCCCGCTGCGATTGTGCTTGGCCTCTTGTCCCGCCACCGGCGGGCCTTGCCGACCGTGATATGCCCGAGAGCCAAAGCCACCAGGACGACCCGCCAAGGCCCGTCCTCCCAAACCCTCACTTGCTCCCCGGCGGCAACGGGCGAAGCCCCGTTACACGCGCGATCAACCCGCTGCCCAGATAAAGCAGCGGCGTGATACCCACGGCGATCAAGAACTTGAGCGTGTACCCCGTCGCCGCGGTGCTGAGCACCTCACCCATCCCCATCGCCGCCGGGCCGTCCGCCTGCGGGAAGAGTTGCCGGCTTACGCGGAAGGCGAGCCATGTAACGACAAACGAGTCGATCATCTGCGAGAAGATGGTGCTTCCCGTCGCCCGCACCCACATGTGCTTGCCCTTGGTCAGCCGCTTGAAAAGCCCGAAGAGGAAGATGTCCGCAAAGCTCCCCACGATGTACGCGCACAGCGAGGCGATGTACATCACGCTGGCGGAACTGAAGATCGCGTCAAACGCCCCGGCCGAGACGTTGAAGGGGACATCCCAGTGCGGCATCGCCCGCGCCGTCTGCATCACACCGAACGCCCCCATCGCCATGGCAAACGAGATGAGCACGATCCGCCGGGCGGCCTTCTTGCCGTAGTAGTCGTTGACCCAGTCGGTGATCAGGAACGTGATCGGGAACGTCAGCATCCCGCAGGTGTGCTCGATGGTCGTTTTGCCAAAGATCGAGAAGGGGAGCTGGAACTGGAAGAGCTTGACCCCCACGACATCGGCGATCAGTAGGCACATCACACTGGCGCACGCCAGCACCGTGTAGACCAGCGCGTGCCTGGGCAGCACGGGCACGCCGGGGTGGGCAGACACATCGGGTGGTTGGCTGGCCATAGTCTCAATCCTTGGCACCCCAAAGACCCGGGCCAGACCTTCGCCCAGGTGGCCCACCATCAAAGCATGCCAAGCGTCTAAACTTCCCGCATGGCCACCACCAGCCCCACGCTGACGACCGCGACAACCGAGTTTGAGAAGCTCGACCGCTGCGCAACTCTCGACCATCGCCCGCGCGTGCTGCTGGGCAAGATGGGCCTAGACGGGCACGACCGGGGGGTCAAGGTCATCGCCCGTGCGCTGCGCGACTCGGGGGTGCACGTGATCTACTCGGGGCTTTGGCAGACGCCGCGCAGCCTGGCGATCTCTGCGCGTGATGAGGACTGCGACGTGATCGCCGCGAGCATGATGAGCAATAGCCACCTGGTCCTTGGCCCGCGTCTGATCGACGAGCTGGCCTCGCTGGGCAGGCCGGATATCCCCGTCTATATGGGTGGCATCCTGCCGAGCGAAGACATCCCGACGCTCATGGCCAAGGGGATCGCCGCGTGCTTTACCACGGCCACGGGGCTGATGGACATCGTCAACGCCGTCAAAGGCGCGACCAAACCAAGGCCCCAGACCGTCCCCGGCGGGCACCCTGCCGCGCAACTCGCGCGCGACATCTCCCTGGCTCACGCGGGCCAGCCGCTGCGTGCGGGCGTGCGCAAGGCCAAGCCCCAGCGGGTCATCGGCGTTACCGGCTCACCCGGCGCGGGCAAGAGCACGCTGGTCGCGGCCCTTGCTGGCGAATATACACGCCGGGCGCAGGCCGATGCAAGCCTCGGCCGTGCGGCGGTCGTTGCCTTTGACCCGATGAGCCCGATCACCAGCGGCGCACTGCTGGGCGACCGCCTGCGCGTGGACTTCAACAACCTCGGCGATGCCCTCTTCTACCGCTCCCTGGCCATCAACAGCGAGGACTATGCCACGCTTGATGACATCCTGCAACTCATCGGCGGCGTCGCGGGCGTCGACGGGCAGCCGATGTTCAAGACCGTCTTTGTGGAGACTGTCGGCGCGGGGCAGAACGAGACGCGCATCCGCAAGCACGTGGGCACGACGCTGGTCGTTCTCACGCCGGGCATGGGCGACGCGGTCCAGATGGACAAGGCGGGGATCCTGGAGATCGCCGACGTCTTCGTCTGCAACAAGGCAGACTATCCGGGGCAGAACGAACTGGTCAAAAACCTCCGCGACGTTGCGGGCCGACGCCCCGTGCTCGAAACCGTCGCCACCATGGGCACAGGCGTGCCAGCCTTGCTGGACATGGTCCTGCAACAGGGCACGTAATGCACCTGTTCGGCAAGGGCCAAAGGGGGCATCGCGCCGGCCCGCACGGGTCTCGAACCGTCCACCCCACCGCCGGGATTTGTCCCGCCCCGCGATCGCACCTAGACTACTGGGAGTACATTGGTAGTTTGTTACAGGTTCCACATGACCAACAGCCGTCATCATGCCCGCTAACCCACTCACCATCGTGGTGAGGGGGTGGTCCGTTCCGGGTCCGCACCCGGCACGTCCCGCAGCGTCCGGTGCTGCCCAAGGGGTTTTCCCTTCAGGCAGGCCCCTTGAGGAGGTGCCCACCGCGCACTGACCTGATCGGGCAAACCCGGTGGCCCTGCCGAGTCGTCGGCAAGGCTGGCCCAGACGGCCACGCGAACCCCTGTCGCGTGGTTTTTCGTTTTGCAAGGCCTCCTTCCCTAACACCTCAGACCCAACAGCTAAGCCCTTCTCCCCCCGCCCCCACAACCCACCAACCAAAGAGCTCCGACTCATGAACACCTCTGAAATGATGCGCATCCTTGACTCGATCGCCCGCGAGCGCAAGATCGAAAAGGCCGTCCTGCTCAAGGACCTCGAGCAGGCGATGGCCTCGGCCGCCCGCAAGCACTTCAACACACTGGACACCGAAGAGTTCCGCTGCGAGGTCGACCCGATCACCGGCGCCATCAGCCTCTCGCGCCACGGCGAGGCGATGGACATGAAGCCCGCCGAGCTTGGCCGCATCGCCGCGCAGACCTTCAAGCAGGTCATGATCCAGCGCTTCCGCGACGACGAACGCAACAGCCTGCTGACCGACTTCGGCAAGCGCGTCGGGGAACTCGTCTCGGGTGTCGTCCAGCGTTACGACGGCGGGGCGATGGTCGTAACCATCGACCGCGCCGAGGCGTTCATGCCCCGCAGCGAGCAGATCCCCGGCGAGGTCTTCCAGCCCAACGACCGCGTCCGCTGCCTCTGCCTGGACGTCCGCGACGCTGGCAGCCAGATCAAGATCGTCCTCAGCCGTGCGCACCCGGACTTCATCAAACGCCTCTTCGAGGTCGAGGTCCCCGAGGTCGCCGAGAAGATCATCGAGGTCAAGGCGATGGCCCGCGAGGCCGGGTACCGCACCAAACTCGCCGTGGCCAGCGTCGACAGCAAGGTTGACCCCGTCGGCGCGTGCGTCGGCGTCCGCGGCAGCCGGATCAAGAACATCGTCGACGAGCTCAACGGGGAGAAGATCGACATCGTCCGTTGGAACGAGAGCAGCCAGATTCTCATCGGCAACGCCCTCAAGCCTGCCGAGGTTGCCGAGATCAGTCTCTGCCTTGAACTGGGCCGGGCCACGGTCGTCGTGCGTGAGGATCAACTGAGCTTGGCGATCGGCAAGCGTGGGCAGAACGTCCGCCTGGCCGCACGCCTGACGGGGTGGGATGTGGACATCCTGACCCCTGACGAGTTCAACAAGGGGCTGGACACGATGGCTCAGACGCTCGTCAGCGTGGAGGGGATCACCGAAGAGATGGCCGACCGCCTGGCCGCGCTGGGCATGGTCAGCGTCTTTGATATCGAAGAAGTCGGCGCCGACGTGCTGGTCAAGGAACTGGGCATCGAGCCAGCCACCGCCGAGGCCGCCGTCGAGGCCGCGGGGATCAAGGCCAAGGAGGTCGCCGAGACGCAGCAGCGCGAGAAGGAAGAAAACGAGGCGAAGAAGCGCCTCGACGAAGAGGCCGCACGCAAGGTCCTCCAGGAGGGTGGTGTGCCCGCTGCCGATGGAGAGGCCGCCCTCCCCACAACGCTCTCAGACGATGCCCGCGCCGCCAACATCCTCGGCGGGGGTTGAACGATCCATCACGCCTGCCCCGGGCCAACCGCCCCGGGCCGGCCTTTGCCCTGCTGGCCTTCGGGCCTGCCAGGGTGTCTGACGGCGACTCTTGCCCTGACCCCGGAGCGAATTCTTGGCCAAGCGGATCAGCGACATTGCGAAAGAACTTAATCTTCCCTCCAAGGCGATCATCCAAAAGTGCCTGGACGAGGGGATCCCTGCCGACAAGGTCAAGGGGCACGCCAGCACCGTCTCGGCGGGTCTGGAGGCCTCGATCCGCGAGTGGTTCAGCAACGCCGCCCCCGCCACGGCCGTCGAGACCAAGGCCCACCACGACGCCCAAGAAGTGCGCGCCGCCACCCCGGCCAGCAAGCGCAAATCCACGTCCAAAGCAGCTAGTTCAGCGAACTCAGCCGCGAGCGATACAGGCGGGGGCACCGCCACGGCTGAGGGCGTCGCGCCGAGCATCGCACCACCACCGGCACCGCCGCGCGTCAAGGTTGTCCCCGGCACGGGCCTAACCCCGCCCGGCAAGGTCGATCTCCCCGCCGTTGCGCCTGCTCGTAATTCTCCCCCCGCCCCTGCGATCACCAGCGAGGCCGTCGCAGGGCACGCGACGCAGATCCCCAAGCCCCCGGCACCGGCCCCCACGCCACCGCCGCCCGGCGGGTCTGCCCCCACCGCCCCGCAGGGCGCGCTCGGCAGCATCGTGCAGTCCCCGACCAACCAGCCGCCCAGCAGCGTCCCGGCGTTTATGCGCGGGCCGATCCGCCCCGCACCCCAAAACATCCCCACGCGCCCGACGGTCATCAAGCCCGCCGGCACGATGCTGACGACGAAGGCCAAGGTCGAACTCTCGGGCCCTAAGGTCGTCCGCATCGAGCAGGCCGAGACGCTTCCCGAACGCCGGCCCGCACGCACCGGGGGCTTCACAGGCACCGGGGGCCCGGCCAACCGCGCGGGCCGGGGGATCATCGCCGGCCCCGGCGGTGGTGGTGGCATGGGTGGTGGCGCAGGTGGCGCCAACGACGCCCGGCGGAACAAGCGCCGAGGCCCAGGCGGCCCCGGCGGCGCGCCCGTCGTGCCACCCAAGCGAAAAATCCGCGAGAACACCGACGAGCTCTCGACCGTCGGCGGCACGGGCTTTACCGAGGCCGACCTGGCCGCCCGCGAGCAGGCTCTTGCGCGCAGCGCGGGGTATCTCAAGCAGCGCCGGCGCGAGGCCCGCGCCCGCACCGAGGCCGCCGGCGCACGCTCGGCGGGCGAAACGCTCGACAGCACCGTCGAGATCACCGAACCGTTTACGATCAAAGACCTCTCGGCCGCGTCGGGCATCCGCGCGGCGGACATCATCAAGAAACTCTTCATGCAGGGCGTGATGGCGACGGTCAACTCGGGGATCGACCCGGCCAAGGCCCAGGAGATCATGATCGACTTTGACATCGAGCTGATCGTCAAGGCCGCCAAGAGCGCCGAGCAGGTGATGACCGATGAGTTTGCCGCTCGCGTCCGCGCCGACGAGCGCACACGCTCGGCGGTCGTAACGATCATGGGCCACGTCGACCACGGCAAGACCAGCCTGCTCGACGCCATCCGCAAGGCCAACGTCGCCGCGGGCGAGGCCGGGGGGATTACGCAGCGCACCAGCGCGTTCAAGGTCCCCATCGAGATCAACGGCGTAACCAAGAGCGTCGTCTTCATCGACACGCCGGGCCACGAGGCATTCACGCAGATGCGCTCGCGCGGGGCCAACGTTACCGACGTGGTTGTGCTGGTCGTCGGAGCGCCCGAGGGGGTTATGCCCCAGACGATCGAGAGCATCAACCACGCCCGCGCCGCCGGGGCGCAGATCGTCGTCGCGCTGAACAAGATCGACAGCCCGCAGGCGACGGACGCGCAGGTCAACAAGGTGCTCGGCCAGCTGGCCGAGCAGCAGCTCAACCCCGTTGAGTGGGGTGGTCAGACCGAGGTCATCCGCACCAGCGCGACCAAGAAGACGGGGATCAACGAACTTCTGGAGATACTGGACCTGCAGAGCGACGTGCTGCAACTCAAGGCCGACTTTGCCGGGCCCGCACGCGGGCGGGTCATCGAGTCGAGCGTCAGCGAGGGGCGTGGGGCCGTGGCAACGATCCTGATCCAAGAGGGTCAGCTCAAGGTCGGCGACTTCATCGTTGCCGGGCGTGCTTTCGGGCGCGTGCGCGACCTGCTGGACGACACGGGCGCACGGATCAAGATCGCCGGGCCGAGCACGCCGGTGCAGGTCTCGGGCCTGGACGAGGTTCCCGCGGCGGGTGATGCGTTCTTTGTAACCGAGAGCCTCGACAAGGCCGAGGACGCTGCCCAGCAGCGGCGCGACCGCGACCGCGAGGCGAGCCTGCACCAGCCCAAGGTAACCCTCGACAGCCTGTTCAGCCAGATGAAGGACGCGGAGATCAAGGAGATCCTCGTCGTGCTCAAGGCCGACGTGCAGGGGTCGATCGACGCGATCAGCACGCAGGTGGAGAAGCTCTCGACCGACGAGGTCAAGGTCCGCGTGCTGCACAAGGCCGTGGGGGGGATCAACGAGAGCGACGTGATTTTGGCCGAGGCGAGCAAGGCCGTCATCGTGGGCTTCAACGTCATCGCGTCGGCCAAGGCGCGTGCGTCGGCGGACATCAAGGGCGTCGAGGTCCGCACGTACCAGGTGATCTACGACATCCTCGACGACGTGAAGAAGGCCGCCAGCGGGATGCTCGAGCCGGAGATCCGCCAGGACGTGCTCGGCCACGCCGAGGTCCGCAAGGTCTTCAACGTCTCCAAGGTCGGCACCATCGCCGGGTGCTATGTCACCGACGGCATCGTCCAGCGCGACGCGCTCATCCGCGTAACACGCCAGGGCGTCGTCATCGTCAACGACCGCGTCCTGGAACAACTCAAACGCTTCAAGGACGACGCCAAGGACGTCAAGGCCAACATGGAGTGCGGCATGAAGATCGTCGGCTACGACGATATCAAAGAGGGGGACGTTTTGGAGTGCTACAAGAAGGTTGAGATCAAACGCACGCTGTGACCGCGCCGGGTATCCCCACGCTCCGCGTGGGGAGCGGTTTTATGCCACCCTACCGGCAAAACCTACGAGCGTGCCGGGTTCCCGCTCGCCCCCCGGCCCTTCCCATGCACCTCGCCCTGCTCATCTTTGAGGTTCACATCCCCTCCCCCGAGTCGATCAAAGACAAACGGCGGGTCGTGCGGTCGATCAAGGACCGCCTGCACCGCGAGCACCAGGTCAGCGTCGCCGAGGTCGCGTTTTTGGACAGCATGCACGTCGCCGGCATGGCCCTGGTGCTTGTCAACCGCGACGCGACGTTCTGCCAGAAGGTCCTGGACACCATCGAGGCCAAGCTCCGAGCCCTCCCCGAGGGGCGCCTCGGCGAGTGCCAACGCGAAATCCTCCCCGCCTCGGCACTGCCGGGCGCGTTCACGGGCGACGACGGCGAGCCACTCTGGACCGAGAGCGAACGCCGCGTGGATGAAACCTGATCCGGCTTGGGGCCTAGGCCTGGGCTCCGTCGGCTCAAAGGCCCGAGTTTTACCCCCGATCCGCGCTACTTGTTGTTCCCACCCTGCTTGCCAACCCCCGCCGACCTCCACGGCACCGGCGTCCCGCCGTGGTCCACGCAGACCATCACCAGTTGTGCCGACGTAACGCCCACTACCGCCCCGGTATCGTGCCGCTCGGCCCGCACGTCGATTGCGACCGTTACGCTGGTGTTTCCTTCTCGCACGGTGTGTCCATAGAAACTGACGACGTCTCCGATGAGCACGGGGGCCTTGAACTCGACGCGGTCGATCGCCGCGGTTACCCACTTGTGGTGGCGGTGGCGCAAGGCCTGCACAAACCCCGCCTGGTCGATGTAGCTGAGGATCACGCCGCCGAAGATTGTTTGGTAGTGGTTGGTGTCCTTGGGCATCATCACCACACGCAGGACGAGTTCGGGGGTGGACGTTTCGGCGTCGGTGGGCATCCCCGAGGGTAGATCGTGCCAGCATGACAGGCGGCCTCGACCGATCTAGAGTTAGCTTCAGGGCCGCCCTTGCCGGTGTAGCTCAGTGGTAGAGCATCGCTTTTGTAAAGCGATGGTCGCAGGTTCGACTCCTGTCACCGGCTTTTTCCCTCGAGCTTCTCTCGGCCTCGCCGGCCCGAGAACCCCCGGCCTGGGCTTCTGCCTTCCCGGGGCCCCCCGGCTCGACACCGGGCGGCGGGTGCCGTATCCTCCTGACCCACCAGACCCCACATCAACCCTGGTGGGTCCATGGGCGCGTGCCGGAGTGGCCAATCGGGGCAGACTGTAAATCTGCTAGCTTAACGCTTTCGGGGGTTCGAATCCCTCCGCGCCCACTTGAAACAAAGCCGGCCTGTGCATTGAGCGCGGGCCGGCTTGTTCGTTATCGATCTGACGATCCCTCCACGCCGGGCGTTGTGGGGCCGTATTATCCATCAGTGCGAGGCCCCTGGGCACCCGCAATAGGAGCTTCGCAATATGGCCGGGATCAGCAAACAAGGCGGGCAGCGTACCAACACCACCGGCGCGAGCGGGCAGAAGAGGCGATCGCCCACCAGCACGCCGCACACGGGCAGCCGGGTGGAGCCTTCGCACGTCGCGGAGCGCACGCGTGAGGTGCAAGAGCGGAAGGTCGCCGCGCAGGGTGGCAAAAAGACCAGCCCAAAGGTTGCCAAAGCCCAGGTCAAGCCCGCCAAGAAGAAACGCTGACCGCACGCTCGGGCGCAGCGCAGCCGCTGGACGTGTGGCACAACCTTCTCGCGCCAACGTGTTCACTCCCCAGGCTTGGGGACCACGCCGATTACAACGAGCAGCCCCATCGCTAGAGAGCAGGCGATCGAGATAGCCGTGCAGAGCGCCATGGAGCCTAGCCACGCCCGGTGCTGCCGCATCCCGTACAAAAGGGGTGAAATACACCCAAAGATAATCAGCACAAAGAGCACCATAACGACAGCTAGACCACCGATCGCAGAGCCAAAGTCCGGGCGCCCCCCGCCTGGCGTAGCCGCAGCACCCTCACCCCCACCGGCAGCGTTGAAGACAAAGACAAGCATCACGATCACCAACACCACCTGTGCCAGAATCACAAACGATCCGGACAACGCAGGCAGCATCCGCCGATCGATAAACGCAAAGACCACACACGTGATAAACGTTGCGGTGGTAAAGACTCCGACCGCCACTGTCAGCGGCACCCCGGCATCACCGGCCCACGGCGCAAACATGCCGCAGGCAACCAGCACCAGCCCCACCCCCAGCAGGACCTTACCTGCGGTATTGTCCGCGTTCGCCAACTCCTCCCTGCTCGCCTTCAACTTTGGGGCCTTGTGAACCTGTGTCGCCACCTTCCCCCGGCGTTCCTTGTCGTACCCGCACTTGATGCAGATGCGAGCCGAAGGGTCGAGCTCCCCGCTGCACCCTGGGCAGCGCAACTCCTTGGGCACCTCTAGACGGATGGCCTCCGCCCGCGCCTCCACCGCCGCCGCGGCTGCAAGGTCGATCCCGTCAAAGCCCGCGCCGCCGTCCTCCCCGTAACGAGTCTCGTCAGAACTACCACCAGCACCTGCGGCCTTCTGGCTCGCCCGCGCCTCCTCCTTGGCAACGCACGGCTTGCACCAATACCGCCCGGCCTCGTCCTTGACCCTCGGCAGCACGGCGACATCCTGCCCGCACGACGTGCAGACCTTCGCCACACCCTGTGCTGCCACTGGACGTGCCGCTTTACCAGTGCCCGAGGATGTCGATTGTCCACCAGCCATATGCCCCTCCCTGAGAGTGGAATACTATTCCTTACGATTATACCCTAAAGCCGACTCGCCGAGAGGTTCAACCGACGCTGCGGGCCGATCGTGGGCCTGGGCCATGCCTGCCTTGTGCGGCTTGCGGTCGGGGGCCTACCATCGCCTCGACATGGCGATCAAACCTGAAGATACTTACACCATACCCGCACCGCCGCCCAGCAGCGTTGAGAGCCTCTATCTCCGCGAGGTTTTCACGGGCCTGGGCATCACTATGCGTCACCTGCTGACAAGCATCGGCCAGGGCAGAACCAGCCGAACGATGCAGTACCCCGAGCAACGCCGGGAGGACCTGCCCGTCGAGAAGGGAGGGATCAACGCGTCCAACTTCCGCGCCTTCCATAGGTTGAACAAGGACGAGGCCGGTCGCGTCAAGTGCGTTGCCTGCATGATGTGCCCGACGATCTGCCCGGCCAGGTGCATCCACATCGTTGCCGGCGAAAGCCCGTGGGATGACCGCGAGAAATACCCTGTCAAGTTCGAGATCGACGAGCTCCGCTGCATCTACTGCGGCATGTGCGAAGAGGCCTGCCCAGTCGACGCCATCGAACTCACACCCGTCTATGACATCGTCGGCATGACCCGCCAGGAGATGATCTTCGACAAAGAAAAACTCCTGAAGATGTACGATCTGACGATCAACAACAAACCGATGTGAACCGTATGAGCTCCTCCCCTCGGGCGGAGGGGCAGGGGTAGGGTTCGTTTAATCTACAGACCAACTCAAGCAAAAACGCCCCTGACCATCTGGTCCAGGGGCGTTTGTGTATAAATGTCAATCGACCATCATCTCAGCGACGACGGCGGACAAGCATCAGCCCGCCCAGGCCAAGCAGTGCCGCCGCGCCCGGCGTGGGGACCACGTTAAAGCCGACGACAAACTTGTAGTCGAAACTCTGCGTGTGCCCGTCGACTTGCGTTGTCGCACCCTCAAACCCATCGGGGAGCGCCACGGCCGCCGCGGCATCGCCCGTGAGCGTCGCCCCACCCGAGTCCGTGCCCGAGTCGTTGTCCCCAGAGATGACCAGGAAGTAGTTCCCTGGCAGGAGGTTGATGTTGAAGATCGACGACATGAACTCCCCGCCGGCCGGGTTCCCGTCATCGTTGAAGGCCAGCACCCTGCCGGTGGAGTCCACCAGCCAGAGTTCGCTGTCGCCGGTCCCGTTGGGGTTGAGCGAATAGATCGAGGCAACAACCATCGCGCTGCCGGTAACGGTGAAACCGAACCAGTCCACGTCCCCGGCCATGCCGGGCGTGTTGGGGGTGCCGAGCGTGCCCGGCGTGATGGTCCCGTCAATCAGGATCGAACCGCCAGGGATGTTAAACGTCCCGATCGGGTTCGCCGTCGCGGCGGTGTTGTTCGGTTCGCTCTCAAGGATCAGGCTGGCGTTGGCCGTCCCGGCCGCCGAAGCAAGGCCCACGATGGTCAGTGCAACAATGTTCTTCATCTGTTCAACTCCTATATACGACTTGTTAGATTCACACTACCGGATCACAACGCCTAGTGGGCACCTGCTCACCAAGCTCTGGCCCAAGCCCCATCTGCCGCGCTACGCACGCTCAGAGAGCCCTAGCTGATTCACCCACCGGAGCAACACTGCTCGGGGGGTGCGCAACGAACCAGATACCCCTTGCACGTGGTGCAGGGATATGCCGCTTGGAATGAGACAGCCCCTTCCCAGGCGACGCGACAGAACAAATATAACACACGTTTGCATCCCCGACCACAAAAAACGACAGGTTCACGCAAAATAAATGTTTCTCAGGTCGATCGCACACCCACCAGCACCACGCAAGCCCCGCCCGCTCATGCGGGCAAGCGTCCGCAATTTCTGCCGAATAGAAAATAGAAAGCCCCCGCGTCATGCAACGCGGGGGGCTTTAAGTTGTCTGCAAAGTAAGAGACCAGTGTACACTGGCCACTAAAAAGGCCGCGCGAGCGAGACCAGGGTCGCACGGTCAACCCGGTTCACCGACGCCGACGGGCGATGGCCAGCCCGCCAAGCCCGAGCAGGGCCGCAGCGCCGGGGGTCGGCACAACGTTGAAGCCGACCAGGAACTTGTAGTCGAAGCTCTGCGTGTGCCCGCTCAACTGCGTGGTGTTGCCCGCGAACCCGTCGGGCAGGTTGCTGGCATTACCATCGTTGAACCCGGATATCGCCAGGAAGTAGGTGCCCGGCGCGAGGTTGAACTGGATCAGCGAGCTCATGTACGGCGAGCCGCCGCCGGGGTTGCCGTTGTCGTTGTAAGCCAGGATCGTCGTCCCGTTGCTACCAACGAGCCACAACTGGCTGTCGGCCGCAGTGTTGTTGAGCGAGAAGATCGAGGCGACAACCGTTGAGGTGCCCGTTACCGTAAAGGTAAACCAGTCGACATCACCGGGCGTGCCCGGCGCACCTGTCTGCTGTTGCAACGTCCCGGGGGTGATCGTGCCGTCGATCAGCACCGAACCGCCGGGGATGTTGAACGTTCCGATGGGGTTAGCCGTGGCGGCCGTGTTGTTTGACTCGGCCTCAAAGACCAGACTAGCGTTCGCAGTGCCAGCGGCAGTAGCAAGCGCGATCACACCAAGAGCAGCAATGTTCTTCAATTGAATCACTCCTTCCAAAATCTGTCAGCACCAGACCCGCGTAGGAATCCTCCAACACGCAGGCCTGCCGGCGTTTGAGAGAACGCACAGCACACACCGGGACGACGCGGCCCGATGATCGCGGAACTGGACAACCCACACCGCTTCCCGGCGGTGTGGTTCGCTTTGGAATGGACAAGTCCCTTCCCAGCGACGCGACGGTCTAACATACCTCCAAAATATCGGCAAGGCAACCTGCTAGGTGTTGATTTACAAAAAAAATACAATCACCGAGCAATCACGTCTTAGTGCGTGGTAATCTGGGCAAGCTCTGAGATAAATGCGAGGGCCGACATCCTAACGAAATCCTTCCAGTCATTCGATTCGGCTGGATTATCGGGCGTTGATTTTTGATAAATGACTGATCGGCTTGCCGTGACGAGCACTCCGGCTGTGGGGGCGGGCTGGCCTGGGCGGAGCATTCCTTGGATATCAGCGGCCGAGCCACCCTGGGCACCGTAGCCGGGGATGAGGAAGATTTGGTTGGGCATCTTGTCCCGCAAGGACTTGGCATCGCTGGCCTTGGTCGCGCCGACCACGGCACCAACACTGCTCAGGCCCGATGTGCCAGTTCCACCCGTTTGGGTGTTGCCCAGCCGGGTGACCTGCTCGGCGATCAACTCGGCAACGCTCAGGCCTGCGGTCAATGGTTGGGCCTGGACCTCATCAGAGCCAGGGTTACTGGTGCGAACGAGCACGAAAAGGCCCCGATGGGGGCGTAAAAACGGTTCGATCGTGTCTGGGCCTAGATAGGGATTCACGGTCAGGGCATCGGCACCGATCTGATCAAAGGCGGCGGCGGCATAGTGCTCGGCGGTCATACCGATGTCTGCCCGTTTGGCGTCCAGGATCACAAGCAGCCCCCGGCTGCGGGCGTGGAAAGCGGTTTCTTCGAGTTGGGCGTAGCCCCGGTGGCCGAAGCGCTCAAAGCAGGCGGATTGGAGTTTGATGATGGGGACAACATCGGCGACGGCGTCGATGACGCCGCGGGCGAAGGTGCCGATGGCGGTGTGCGGATCACCTGTGCGCAGCGGTGGGGGGAGTTTGTCCAGGACGGGGTCGATGCCGACGCAGGCGAATGTTCCGGTGCGGGCGATGGCCGAGGCGAGGCGGTCGGCGAAGTTCATGGTTGAGGTTATGGCTTGATGGCGCGGTGGCAGATGCAGGTGCCGAGGGTGAGGGGCCAGTGCTGGGCTTGGGTGAAGCCGGTGCTGGAGAAGAGCTGGGTGAGTTGGTCGCGGTCCAGGAAAGTTGCGACGCTGGTGGGGAGGTATTTGTATGCGCCGCTTTTGTCGCGGCTGATGAGCGTGGCAGTGGTGGGCATGATGTGCTTGGTGTAGAGATCGTTGGCCCAGCGGACCAGGGGGTTGCGTGGGCGGTCAAACTCCAGGACGATAAGCCGGCCAGCGGGTCGGAGGACACGGAAGAACTCTTTGACGGCTTGCTGCGGGGACTGCACGTTGCGCAGGCCGAAGGCGATGGAGAGGACGTCGAAGGAGTTGTCGGGGAATGGGAGGTTCATGGCGTCGCCCTGGATGTAGTCGATCTCTTGGTCGGTTGGGCGTGCGCGTTTGGTGCGTGCGATGTCGAGCATCTGGGGTGTGAAATCCAGGCCGATGACCTTAGCGGGTGTGATGCCGGCGGTGCCCTTTGCGAGTAGTCGTGTGAGGTCGCCGGTGCCGCAGGCGGCGTCGAGGACATGGTCGGTGGGTTTGAGGTTGGCGTGGCGGACGGCGAAGTCTCGCCAGGATTGGTCGAGGCCGAAGGAGTGCAGGCGGTTGTTGAGGTCGTAACTCTTGCTGATGGCGGCGAACATTGTGCGTACGCGGTCGTGCTTGTCGTCGCGTGCGTGGGGGTCGCTGGCGAGGTCGGTTTTCGACCATGCCGGCTGTGTGGGGTGGGCGTGGTCGGGCATGGGTGAGGGTAGGGGGGAAACTGGACAAATGACCAAATGGCCATTTGATAACCCCACCGCTGCCCCTCCTTTGGGTGGAGGGGCTCAAACACGCAGCGGCGATCTCGTTACTCGGGTGGTGGATTGTCTTGGACGACGATAGTTTGGCTGAGGATGTCGCCGGGGTGGCGGAAGTTGGTGTCTAGAAACATCATGATCGAGGAGGGTGGGAGGCCCCACTTGATGAGGTTGCGTGTGAGGGCTTGGCGTGGGCGAGGTGGTGCGGCGGCCCACCCTTCTTTGGTGCGTTGCATGGCGCTGAGGCGGATGCCGAGCGCCCACTTGCCGAGGGTCCGGCCGGTGAGGGCCTCGGCGAGTGTGGTGTGCAGGCATCCCACGGCCAGGAGTGCGAGCAGGGGTGTGATGGGTCCAGTCGCGAGCGTGGCTGCGGAAAAGACCTGCGATGGGGTCTTGCCCATGAAAAGCCCGACGATGGCGGCGGCGACCAAGAGGTCGAGCACGCCCGCGACGAACCTGCGTCCCGGCGTGGCGAGGGAGGCGTTGGGTGGGAGCAGGACCGGGCCTTGCGTATCGGCGCGGACGACGATGACCAGGACGGTGCCGCCGATGAGAAGGAGGATGAGCCAGAGGGATTGCAGGTCTTGGCGTGAGATGGGTGAATCGGGGTGTGCGCGTTGGGTGGCGGCGATGGTGCCGGTGGCGAGGGAAACTTCACGGACGGTGAGGATGGGTGGTGGTGGGGGGGTTCGGGAGTCTTTGTCGGTCGGAGCGGGGTTCGTGGCCGAGAGGATGGTCAGGCGGTGTTGGCCGCTGAGGCCGAGGACGGCAAAGGCGGCGTCGGTCAGCGGTATTGGCGGGAGTGCTGAGGGTGTGTTGCTGCCGAGGCGCCAGAGGTAGAGGTGCTTGTCGTCTGACTTGGCGAGTGTGATGCGGTTGTCGCTGCGGATAAGGGACCAGTTGGAGGGGCCTTCGCCGGTGTTGATCGGCTGGTTGGTGGCTTCGGGTGGGAGTTGCAGGGGCGGCAGGGTGCTCCAGGCCGGGGTGATGGTGATGGTTTTGGGTGTGGTCGGTTGTGTGGTGTTGGTGGGGGTTGTTTGTTGTGTTGTGCGAGTGAGGGTGGCGCGGGCGAGTGAGAGTGTGTGGCTGGGGGGTGAGCGGTAGGCAAGTGTGATGCCGAGTTCATCGGGCAGGAGGTGTAGTTCTTTGGCGTTCAGGGCGTCGTCGGGCAGTGGGAGTGTGAGCCACCCTTGCGGGTCGAGTAGGCGGAGTGTGTTTTGGTTGTTGGGGGATTGCGTCAGCAGGGCCAGGCCGAGGGGTGTGCCAGCGAGGGAGAGGATGGTGGATGGGCCTGGGAGTGAGTCAAGGGTTTCGAGCCGGCCTTGTGGGGTGTAGCGCCAACTTCCATCGGTGATGCGTGGGTATGCGAGGATGGATTGAACGCCGCGGGTGGTGGCGGTGGGTGATCCGGCGATGAGGTAGGCCCGGCCGTCCCACGCGGCGATGGCGGCGAGCGGGAGTTTGATGGGGAGGATCGGGCGGGTGCTGCCGGTGGTTGAGCGTGTGGAGCCGTCGCGGGGTGGTAGGTGCAGGAGGTCGGCCTGTGCCTCGCTGGTGGGGAGGATGAGCCAGGTGTGCCCCGAGGTGAGTGCCGGGTCGCTGTTCGGAAGGAGGAGGTCAGCGGCGGCGAGGAGGCGGTGCTGGGGTTGGGTGGTTGGTGTCGGTGCGAGCGTTGGGCTTTGTGCGACGGCGTGGAGTTGGAAGGGGAGGAGGATCGCGCAGAGCGCGGGAGCGGTTTTGTGAAAAAGAGTGGTGGTCATTCCTGCGTTTTTGCCGGGGTGGGTGTGGGTGTTCGTGGTTTATCGAGGTCGTAGAGTTTATCGACGCGCATCTGTGTGAGGAGGGTGCCGAGGTTGAAGGCTTCGGGGCGGAGGCGTTCGATGCCATCTTCCATTTCGGAGAGGTCGAGGGTGACGAGTGAGCCTGAGGCGGTATGGGCTATTTTGATGCGTGTGGCGAGTTGTGGTGGGTTGCCTGTGCCGCGGACGGCAACGGTCTGGTGGTCTGCGAGTTCGGCGACGAGTTGGCTTTGTGGGTCGCTGCCGAGGATTTCGATCTGGACTGGGAGAGCGGTGTTGGTGTCGAGCCAGATGCGTTGTTTGCCTTGGCCGTCGGCGAGTTTGGTGGTCAGGCCGAGGAGGTTGCCGTCGCTGGAGACCTGGATTGCGCCGCCGGTGGGGGGGATGGGTTTGATGCCCAGGAGTGTGATGATTTCCAGTGGTGGGACGACAATACCGAAGGAGCGTGCGCGGGAGCGTTGGTATCCCTGGTGCTTGCCTGCGAAGGCGAAGTGCTCGTCGCTGGTGAGGTCGATCCACCAGTATCGTGTGGCGTCGCAGCCGGTCCAGAGGTAGGTTTGACCGAGTTTGCCGATGTTGAGCGCGACGCGGTCGGGCTGGATGATCTGGAGGCGGCCGTCGCCTTGTTCCTGTCGGCGTTCGTTGTTTTCGTCGGTATATGAGATGCGGACAACGGCGTTAGCCCAGAGGCGTTGGAGTTGGCGGGCGTTGCGGTTGTAGGCCTCGGCGGCCTGCTCGTAGGTGGTGCTGGAGGGGTTTGGGAAGGCGAGGCCGGGGGAGTTGGGTGTGGGTGTGCCGATGGTTTGGCAGGCGGTGAGGGTGATGAGAGTGGCGGTCAGCAGGGCGTAGAGGGCGGCGCGGCGAGAGTGGGTCTTCACTGGTCGGCCCCAGTTGTGGTAGTGGTGGTGGTTGCTTGTGTGGATTGATCTGGGTTGGTCATGCCGAGGGATTCGAGCTCGGCGATGACCTCTGCGATAGTGGATTCGCTGATGCCTGGGTCGTGTACTTCGATCAGTGGTGGGCCTTGGGGTGGGCGCGGTGTGCCGCGTGTGCGGACGAGCATGGTGGTGCCGCGGTTGCCGTCGTGTGTGAGGAGCCTTCGGCGGATGAGCATGAGGGCCAGGACGAGGCGGAGGTTGGCGCGCGGCCCGGCGTCGGAGTGGGATTGGGTTTGGCTGAAGAGGTCGAGCATCGCCTCGTCGTCGAGGATGGGCTTGGGTTTTTCGTTGGGTGGGTGGAGGTGGGACTTCCAGAAGCCCAGGAGTGTGGCGTCGGGGATGAGATCGGCGGCGCGGGCTTGGGACCAGCCGGGGAGGGAGTAGTCTCGGCGCTCGAGGAGATTTTTGTCGGGGTCTTCAATGAGCGCGGCGACGATGGGGTCGCCGACCTGGAGGGTTTGCCCGGTGTGGGTGCAGAGGCGTTGTGCTTTGCCAATGGGATAGCCGGTGGTCCATGCGTTCATCGGGGGAGTGTAAGCGTGAGAGTGGGTGGAGCGGGTGTGGCGGGGACTGGTGGGTTTAGTAAATGTAGTAGTGGTGGGAGTGTTCATGGTTTTGCGGCAGATCGCGTTGGGGTGGGTGCTGCCCGACTGATTCTTAGGGGGCGGGAAAAAATGGCAAAAAATGGGTGTTTCTGGATAAGGTGGCGTCGGAGTTGACCGATGCCGGGAAGGCCCTATCCTTGGTAGAAGTCGGTTGCGGTTGTGAGGGCGGCCTGTGGGCATCCAGCCGAGGTTTGGCGGCAGAAAAACCAGTTTCCCCGATAGCTCAGTTGGTAGAGCGAGCCGCTGTTAACGGCTAGGTCCTAGGTTCGAGTCCTAGTCGGGGAGTTTTGAGGGCCGCGTCCAAAGGGCGCGGCCCTGTTTGTTTACAGGGTCGGCCCCGTCCCGGTGGTTAGCCAGTACACCGTTTCCTACAGAAATCTGGGAGTTTCTGGTACCTGTCCCCGGAGCTGCGGCTCTCTCTGGTTTCGCGCTTGGCCGAAGGCCGCAGTCTGAAACTACCCCCTGATGCCCGATTTGGTTGCCTGACTCTCGGCTCTCGGGCGAGAGTGGGCGGATTGGTTTACAGACGGGTTGTGCCAAGTCCCGATCATCTGCCGCGGTTCGCAGCCGCACCGGGGCGGAAATAGCAGGTGACAGTTGATCGTCTGCCTTGGGTAGCGGTATCGGATTGGCCATTCCTGCTGGCTGTCAGCTGAACGGAGCAATCATCTGGCATTGCGGGCACGAGTGCGAGTTGGTTTCAACTCGCCGTCCCTCGAACGCCAGGACCTGAGAAACCGCTTCAGTGCACGCCCGCCTCGATCGCCAAATGGGTTCAACGTAAATAGAACGCGTCGGGCTGATCGACTCCCGTCCTCTGAGGCGGCGGAGCCCACGACCCATGTTTTTCGATCTACTCCTGTCCTTTGAATACCCCGGAACCGGTAAATGAACGCCGCGAGCATCGTCTGGTTGCGTTCGCGCCCGATCCTTTCGAGAACGGCGACGATGATCGCCTTGGCCCACTCTCTCCGCGGAGACTCCGTCCACCGGACCGCGAGGTCTTACTTCCCCCACACCTTTGCCGTTGCGCTGTCATAAAACTCTACTCTCAACCCCTTGCGTGTCCCTCGCGCAACCACCATGGCCTGAGCCCGCGTGATGATTTGCCGGTTCTCCTGAGTGCCAGGGTTGCCGTAGAGCCCAACGAACAAGTTGGTAACCTTGCCCCGCTCAATGAGACGCAGGTAGTGCTCGTCGTTCGCCGCGAGGGAATGGCCGTAGATGAACAGGCAGCCGCCGATCTCTTGAAAGCTGCGGTACGCCTTGGCCAGATAGTCGCTGTGTCGTATCCTTTCAACCTTCTCTTCAGACCTGCCTTCCGCGACGAACAATGGGAAAGAATCTTTGCTCAGGGCGTTCCGCACCTGCTCGATGAGGCGGACGCCCGTCCGCCGCCATGTGTACTTCTGAACCTCGGTCCCGGAATCGAACACATGGAGTGCCCCGTGCAGAAACCACATGTTTTGGTCGTGTGACTGGCCCGGCTCCCATACGACGTAGTCCGAATCCATGTCGTCGTCGATGTCACCCTGCGACGTGCGGAACCCGTCATCGGAAACGATCTCGGCATCGCTTTCCCGGTGCATATGGGTCCAGTAAAGCAGAAGGTCGTAGTTGAACGTGTACGTCGTGCCGAAGTGCGACAGGAACTTCTGGCACGCTGCGTATTCGGCGTCTGTGATGTCAGAGGGACGCTCGGGGTGGCTCGCCGCGATCGTCTGCACGAGGAGTTCCTTCAGTGCTTCCGCATCCGCCCGCATCGAGTCGCCCACTTTGGAGTCCACGCCGTAACCGGTCGCAAGGGTTGCTGCATCCCGAAGTGTTCGGATGACTCGCTCGAAATCTGTAGTACGTAGCAGCGTGAACGCGCTTTTAGCAGCTTTGGAGAGAGCTGTGAAATCCGCCTGTTCAAAGAGTGCGTCGTAGCGGAAGATATCCGCGCGGCATGCGATGCTAAATCCATTTCCAAGGAGCAAGTGGCGCTTCTTGAAGCCCGCAGACGCCTTTATCGCCTCACCAAAGGTCAAGAGTTTCGTCATCTATGAGTTCCCCTTTCGCGATTATTACACCCGTTCATTGAGCGCCGGAAGGGATTTTATGATCTTCGTGGTTTCGACGCTGACACGAACCACGCGCTTGAGCAGGTCAAGGA